>CAMDMZ010000020.1 GCA_945902805.1 Propionivibrio dicarboxylicus
GCGGGCCATGGCCCGCAGGCTGGATCCCTGCTGATTCATGCTAGCAATCGTCATCCGCTCTTCCGGTTGCAACTGGCGATACTTCGTTTGTTCTTCCATGCGCACACCTTACTCGATCAGGTGTTGCACTTCAGATTTGAGGCCGCCCATCCATTGCGCCAGCGTCTGGCCTTCAATGAATTCGGTGACGACGTAGAGAAATTAGCGTTGGCGTGTCTGCGGGCCGGGCTTCAGCACGTGAATGCTGTTGATGCGCCGCGCAACCCACTCCTCCATCAGGAAACTCTCGAGATAGGCCGCATCGCCCCGGCCATGTAGGCACGAATCAGTAAGTCGCGCGTTGCCATGTAGATTTTTGATTCCTCCGCATCCACCATTTTGGTGACGAACTCGGAAGGTGCCAGATAAGCCATGTTGTGTGTGCTCTATAACGATCGGAAAAGTGCGTAAACGGCCTGACTGAGGATCGCATGCTTCGAAGGTGACTTAGCACCGATCGTGCCATACGAAAAATGCATAGATCAGCCACGATTGGTGCGCCTGCAATGCCTTACGCGTTATGAAAAATTGATGCGAATCAAGTTCATATCGACGGTGCACTCTGGCGATGCACGGCCATGGTGCGAAGTGATGTGCATGGGGCGCGTTGTTGGTGCATAGCGTGCTGGGTTCAGGCAGAAAGAGGGCAGCGGAGGGCGGTTTGGCTGAGTTTGAGGGCGTGGCACAGTGCTTGCTGAAGCCTATGCAGATCACCTTCCTGTTGAAAGGCATTTCATGAAGAAACAGAAACTCGTTGTCGTCGGTAACGGTATGGCGGGAATCCGCTGCGTTGAAGAGTTGATGAAACTCGCCCCCGACCTCTATGACATCACTGTGTTCGGTGCCGAGCCGTACCCGAACTACAACCGTATCCTGCTTTCGCCCGTGCTGGCAGGAGAGATGACGATCCAGGACATCATTCTCAATCCGCTCGACTGGTACCGTGATAACGGGATCAAGCTGTACATGGGCAAACGCGTCGACATCATTGATCGTGCCCGGCGCCGGGTGATTGCCAGCGACGGAACCGAGGCGGAGTACGACCGCTTGCTGCTGGCCACCGGTTCGACGCCCTTCATTCCGCCCATTCCGGGCAAGGAGCTGCCGGGCGTGATCAGCTATCGCGATATTCGCGATACGGATGAAATGATCGCGACGGCAAAAAGTCACACCCATGCGGTGGTCATCGGCGGCGGCTTGCTCGGCCTGGAGGCAGCCAACGGTTTGCGCCAACGCGGCATGGATGTCACTGTCGTGCATCTGATGCCCTGGCTGATGGAGCGCCAGTTGGACAAGACGGCAGCCGATTTGCTCAAGAGTTCGCTTGAGGCGCGCGGCTTGAAGTTTCTGCTCGAGAAGCAGACCGAGGCCTTTATTCGGGGTGAGTCGGGTCGGGTTGCGGCTCTGCGCTTCAAAGACGGTCTCGAAATTTCTGCGGATCTGGTCGTCGTCGCCGCTGGCATTCGGCCGGACACGGCGCTAGCCGAATCCGCCAAGCTGTATTGCAATCGCGGCATCGTCGTCAATGACACGATGCAGACCTACGATCCCCGCGTCTATGCGGTTGGCGAATGCGTCGCGCATCGCGGGATCGCCTATGGCCTAGTGGCGCCCTTATTCGAACAGGCCAAGGTCTGTGCCAATCACCTGGCCAACTTTGGCATTGCGCGCTACCAGGGTTCGGTCACCTCGACCAAACTCAAGGTAACTGGTATCGATCTCTTTTCGGCCGGCAATTTCATGGGCGGCGAGGGCACCGACGAGATCGTCTTGCACGATCCTTCCGGTGGCGTGTACAAAAAGCTGGTGCTGAAGAACGACACTCTGGTCGGTGCGGTGCTCTACGGTGACACCGCCGATGGCGCCTGGTATTTTCAGATGGTCAAGGACGCGCAGAACATCCACGAAATTCGTGATCATTTGATGTTTGGGCAGAACTCGTCGGTGGGTGACGTGGGCCATGCCGGCAACTTGAGCGCGGCCACCATGCCCGATAGCGCCGAGGTCTGCGGTTGTAACGGCGTATGTAAAGGCGATATCGTCAAGGCGATCAAGACACACGGTTTGTTTGCCCTGGATGACGTTCGCAAACACACCAAAGCCTCCAGTTCCTGCGGTTCCTGTACAGGCTTGGTCGAGCAGATCCTGGCCTCGACGGTGGGAGGGGCCTACACGCCAGCGCAGTCGAAAGACAAAGCGGTGTGCGGTTGTACCGAGCATTCACACGGCGTTGTGCGTGCTGCGATTCGTGACCGGCACCTGATCACCATCCCGGCAGTCATGCAGGCTCTCGACTGGAAGACGCCGAGTGGCTGTGCCTCCTGCCGCCCCGCGCTCAATTACTATTTGATTTCGAGCTGGCCCGGTGAGGCCAAGGACGATCCGCAATCACGCTTCATCAACGAGCGGGCGCATGCCAACATCCAGAAAGACGGCACCTACTCGGTGGTGCCGCGCATGTGGGGCGGCCTGACGACGCCGGCCGAACTGCGCTCAATTGCCGATGTGGCCGAAAAGTACCAGGTGCCGACGCTGAAAATGACGGGCGGCGCGCGCGTCGATCTGCTTGGCATCAAGAAAGAAGATTTGCCCAAGGTGTGGGCCGATCTGGGTGCCGCCGGTCTGGTCTCCGGCCACGCCTATGGCAAGAGTATCCGCACAGTGAAGACCTGCGTCGGTGCCGAGCATTGTCGATTTGGTACGCAACGTTCGCTGAGCATGGGGGTCAAGCTGGAGCGCATGCTGTTTGGTATGTGGAGTCCGCATAAAGTGAAGCTGGCAGTTTCTGGTTGCCCGCGCAACTGTGCCGAAGCTGGCATCAAGGATGTCGGTGTGATTGGCGTCGATTCGGGCTATGAGCTGTATGTGGCGGGGAATGGCGGGATCAAGACCGAGGTCGCCGAATTTCTGTGCAAGGTGAAATCGGATGAAGAGGTGATGGAATATTCCGGCGCCTTCCTGCAACTGTATCGTGAGGAAGGCTATTACCTGGAACGTACCTGTCATTACGTTGCACGTGTCGGTCTTGATCGTGTCAAGGCGGCCATGGTGGATGATGCACTGCGGCGCAAGGAGCTCTATGAGCGACTCTTGTTTTCGCTGCAGGATTACGAAGACCCGTGGACGCAGGCAGTGCAGCAGCCGACGCTGCGGCGTGAATATGAAGTTATCCAGATCAAAGAGGTGGCAGCATGAGCGAGTGGATCAAGGTGTGCGCGCTGGATGAGATTGCGCCGCAGGGCAGTCGCGTGGTGGAATCGTCGCAGGGTCGCATCGCAATCTTTCGTACGGCGGAAGACAAGGTGTTCGGCTTGCATGACAAATGCCCGCACAAGGGCGGACCACTGTCGCAGGGGATGGTCAATGGTGACATCGTGACGTGTCCATTGCACGGTTGGAAACTCGGTCTCAAGGATGGTGAGGCGGTGGCGCCGGACAAGGGGTGCGCCAAGAGCTTCGCCGTCAAGCTTGACGCAGGCACGGTCTGGCTGAAACTCAACTAGCGCCGTCTCGCCAGCACCGACTTTTTATGAGTGAAACCAAAAGCACCTGTCCCTATTGCGGCGTCGGTTGCGGTGTCATCATCGAACACGATGCAACGCGCATTACTGGCGTGCGCGGCGATCCGGCGCACCCGGCCAACTGCGGTCGGCTATGCACCAAGGGCGGCACGCTGCACCTGACGATGACGCCGCAGGCGCTGGCGCAGCGGCTGGCCTACCCTACCTTGCATGGCCAGCACGTGAGCTGGGATGCGGCGCTCGACCATGCCGCTGACACGTTCGCGAAAACCATCGCCGAGCATGGCCCGGACAGCGTGGCCTTCTATCTCAGCGGGCAGTTGCTGACCGAGGACTATTACGTTTTCAACAAACTCGGCAAAGGTCTGATCGGCACCAACAACGTCGATACCAATTCGCGCCTGTGCATGAGCTCGGCCGTGGCTGGCTACAAGGCGACTCTCGGCGCCGATGCGCCGCCCTGTTCCTACGAAGACATCGATCACACGGATTGCCTGCTGATCGCCGGCAGCAACACCGCCTGGGCGCACCCGGTGCTGTTCCGCCGCATCGAGGATGCACGCAAGGCACGTGCGGAAATGAAGCTGATCGTGGTCGATCCGCGCCGCACCGATACCGCCGAGGCGGCTGACCTGCACTTGGCGATTCTGCCCGGGACCGACATCGCGCTCTACCACGCCATGCTGCATGTGCTGCTTTGGGAGGACCTGATCGATATTGACTACATCGCCGCGCACACCGAAGGCTTTGCCGAACTCAAGGCCATCGTCCGCGACTACACACCGGCTATGGCGGCCGACATTTGTGGAGTGAAAGCGGACGACATCATCACCGCCGCACGCTGGTTTGGCCAGTCGCCCACCGCGCTTTCGCTCTACTGCCAGGGCTTGAACCAATCCAGCCACGGTACCGACAACAATGCCGCGATCATCCACCTGCACCTCGCCACCGGTAAGATCGGCAAGCCCGGTTGTGGCCCGCTTTCACTCACCGGCCAGCCCAACGCCATGGGTGGACGCGAAGTGGGTGGACTCGCCAATCTGATCTCCGCTCACCGCGATATGGCGAACCCGGAACATCGTGCCGAGGTGGCGAAACTCTGGGGCGTGGCGGATGTTCCGTCCCAGCCGGGTTTGACGGCGGTGGAATTGTTCGAGGCCGTGGGGCGCGGTGAGATCAAGGCGCTGTGGATCGTCTGTACCAACCCGGCGCAGTCGCTGCCCGATCTAACGAATGTGCATGCGGCCTTGGCGCAATGTCCCTTCGTCGTGGTCCAGGAAGTGAGCGCCCAGACCGACACCACCGCCTTTGCCGACCTACTGCTACCGGCTGCAGGCTGGGGCGAAAAGGACGGCACGGTGACCAATTCCGAGCGCTGCATCTCGCGGTCCCGTGCGGCCGTGCCGCCGCCCGGTGAAGCGCGCGCGGATTGGCAAATTGCCGTCGATTTCGCGCGTCGCCTGGAAGCAAGGCTCACCGCCGCTCGCCCTGAGCCTGTCGACGGGTCCGGGCAGAGCTTGTTTCCCTACGAATCAGTCGAGGCCATCTTCAACGAACACCGCATCAGCACGGTCGGCCGCGATCTCGATATCGGTGGACTGTCCTATTCCCTGCTTGAATCCACGGGCCCCCAGCAATGGCCATTTCCGGCAGGCGCTAGCGCCGGCACGCTGCGCCTTTACGGTGATGGCATGTTCCCCACCGTGAGTGGCAAGGCAAAGTTCAAGGCCGTACAACACCGTCCTACGGCTGAAGTCACCGATGCCCGCATGCCGCTGCACCTCAACAGCGGGCGTCTGCGCGACCAGTGGCATGGCATGAGCCGCACCGGCATCGTGCCGCGTCTATTTGCTCATGCCCCCGAGCCACTACTCGAAATGCATCCGCGCGACATGGAACGGCGCGGCATCAAGGACGGTGATCTGGTGACGCTCAAAGGCAAGCGCGGCGCGCTCCACGTGCGTGCCGCCGCATCGGCTACGTTGCGTCCGGCGCAGACCTTCATGCCCATGCACTGGGGCGGCCAGTTCATGAACAGTCGCGGCGTCAATACCTTGACTCCCGCCGCCACCGATCCCGTCTCGCGCCAGCCCGAGTTGAAGCACGCCGCCGTGCAGGTCGAAAAATTCGCTATCGGCTGGCAGTTGGTCGCCATGTGCCGCGACGACGTCGGCACGCTGCATGGGGCGCTCCAGACGTGGCTGGCGCGTTTCGACTACGCCACGCTAACTTTGTCCGGGCGCGAGAATAATGTGGTCATCCTGCGCGCATGGGGTGGCGCTGACACACCCCTGCCGGCCCCCGAAATGCTGGCCGAACTGACCACCGCGATGAGCCTCGATGGACCCCAGGCGCTGGCGTTCAACGATACCAAACGTGGCATCGTCAAGCGAGCATTGATCGAAGGAGATCGTCTGGCCGGCGCCCTGTTATGCAACGAGACACGTGCCACCGAATGGCTGACCGACCTGATTACGCGTGGCGGCAGCGCGCAGGAGCTGCGCAAATGGATCTTCGCCCCACTGGCCGCACCACCCAGCAGCGGACCAGCGCGCGGGCGCATTATCTGCAACTGTTTTGATGTGTCGGAAGCCGAAATCAAGGCCGATATTGCCGCCGGGATGAATCTGCCGGCGCTGCAGGAAAAGCGTCAATGCGGCACTTCGTGCGGTTCTTGCCTACCGGAATTGCGCCGGATGCTGGCGACGAGTACGCCCTGAGCGGCTTATCGCTGTTGTTTCAGCCAGCGTAAAACACCCTGTCCGGCGCGATAGCCGCTGGCGATGCAGGCCGTGAGTAAATAGCCGCCGGTGGGCGCTTCCCAGTCGAGCATTTCGCCGGCGCAGAAGGTGCCGGGGAGCTGCTTCAGCATCAGGTCGGCGGTGAGCGCGTCAAGGCGCACGCCGCCGGCGGTGCTGATGGCTTCATCGATCGGGCGCGGCGCCAGCAAGGTCAGCGGTAGCGCCTTGATCAGCGCGGCGAGTTGCGCCGGGTCGCGTAGTTGTTCAGCAGTTGCCACCTCGTGCAGCAACGCCGCCTTGACGCCTTCGATGCCGGTGCGGCGACGCAGGTGGTTGGAAATGGAATCGCGGCCTTGCGGATGTTGCAGGTCGGATTGCAATCGCTTGAGATCACGGCCGGGAGCGAGGTCGAGCGTGAGGACGGCACGGCCGTCACCTTCGATGGCGTCGCGCAGCGCGGCCGCGAAGGCGTAGATCAGGCTGCCTTCGACACCCTGGCGGCTGATGATGAATTCACCTGGGCGTGACTGGCCGTGAAAGCAGGCGCTCACACCTTTGACCGGTTGGCCAGCAAAGCGCTCACGCAGATGTTCGCTCCAGGCGACGTCGAAGCCACAGTTGGCGGGCCGTAGCGGCGCGATATCCAACTCACGTGCGGCAAGCAGTGGCAGCCAGGCGCCATCCGAGCCGAGGCGCGACCAGCTACCGCCGCCCAGGGCGAGGACGAGCGCCGTCTCACCAGCGCCGACTGTTTGTGGCCCATCGGGTGTCGCAAAACGCAGATCGCCGTCTTCATCCCAACCCAGCCAGCGTTGATGTGGATGAAAGCGCACGCCCTGTTGGCGCAAGCGCTGCTGCCAGGCCCGCAGCAGCGGCGCAGCTTTCATGCCGACGGGGAAAACGCGGCCGGAGCTGCCGACGAAGGTTTCGATACCAAGCTCGGTGGCCCAGTCACGCAAGCGCTGCGGGCCGAAATCGGTGAGCCAGCGGCCGACCGATTCTTGCTCGGCGCCATAGCGGGAGACAAACGCCTCGTGTGCTTCAGCGTGCGTCAGGTTGAGGCCACCAATCCCCGCCCGCAGGAACTTGCGTCCGAGCGTGGGCATCGCGTCGTAAATGTCGACCGGCACTCCGGCGGCGCTGATCACTTCGGCGGCCATCAAGCCGGCGGGGCCGCCGCCGATGACGGCGACGGCTTCAGGCATGCGCGGCGAGGGCGTTGGCAATGTGCACGAAGTTGGCCACCGAGAGGTCTTCGGCGCGTGCCGTGGGCGTGATGCCGAGCGCCGTGAGCTGCGCTTCGCTGATCAGCGCACGCAAGGTGTTGCGCAGCATTTTGCGGCGTTGCGAAAAGGCGGTGGCGACGACTTTGGCGAACAGCGCTTCGTCAAGCGCCGTGTCGCCAGAACCGACTTTTTTGAAGTCGATGGGGATCATCCGCACGATGGCCGAATCGACCTTGGGCGGCGGGTTGAACGAGCCCGGCGGGACGATGAACAGCCGTTCCATGTGGTAGCGGTATTGCAGCATGACCGACAGCCGGCCGAATTCGCCGCCGCCGGGTACCGCCACCATGCGGTCGACCACTTCGCGCTGCAGCATGAAGTGCATGTCATACACCTGCGCGGCGTAGGCGGTGAGGTGAAAGAGCAGCGGGCTGGAGATGTTGTAGGGCAGGTTGCCGACGATCTTGAAGCGACTACCGGGGTCGGTCTTGAGCGCACCGAAGTCGAATTCGAGAGCGTCGCCTTCATGGATGGTCAGGCGCTCGGGCGGGTAGCGCTCGTGCAAGCGGGCGATCAGGTCGCGGTCGATCTCGACGACATGCAGGTGATCGATCCGTTCCAGCAGTGGTGCCGTCAGCGCGCCAAGTCCGGGGCCGATCTCGACCACGGTGTCACCATTGCGCGGGGCGACCGCATCGATGATCTTTCGGATGACGCCATCCGAGACGAGAAAATTCTGCCCGAAGCGTTTGCGGGCGGTATGTCCGGCGACGGTTTTCACGAGGAACGGCCGACGCGCTGCGCCATGTCGATCGCGGCGTCGACGGCGGCGAACAAGCTGGTAGGTGAGGCGCGGCCGGTGCCGGCCAGGTCGAGCGCCGTGCCGTGGTCGACCGAGGTGCGGATGATCGGCAGGCCGAGCGTGACGTTGATGCCTTCGTCGAAGGCGGCGTACTTGAGGACCGCCAGGCCCTGATCGTGATACATCGCCAGTTGCGCGTCCGAGCCCGCCAGGACCTTGCGGGTGAACAGTGTGTCGGCCGGCAGCGGGCCAATCAGGTTCATGCCTTCATTGCGTAGCTTCTCCAGCAGCGGGGCGATGATGTCGATTTCCTCGTGCCCCATGTGGCCGCTCTCGCCGGCATGCGGATTGAGCCCGGCAACGAGAATGCGTGGCTGGGCAATACCGAATTTGGCGCGCATATCGGCATGCAAAATCCGTAGCGTGATTTCGAGATCGTCAGCGGTAATTGCGGCAGGCACGTCTTTCAGCGCCAGGTGTGTGGTGGCCAGGGCGACGCGCAAACCGGCACCGGCCAGCATCATTACCACGCGCGGTGTTCCAGTCTTTTCGGCGAGGTATTCGGTGTGGCCGGTGAAGGGAATGCCAGCGTCGTTGATGACGTTCTTGGCGACCGGTGCGGTAACCATAGCCGCGTATTTACCATTCACGCAGCCGGCGAGCGCGGCATCCAGCAGGTCGAGCACGTAGCTCGCATTGACTGGATCGAGCCGTCCCGCCAGCACCGACTTTTTGAGCGGCAGGTGGCGGATTTCGATGCGATTCACATCCAGCCCGAGAGCGGCTGCGCGTTCGGTCAGCAGCGTGCTATCACCGAGGACCACGATACGCGCCGGCATTGAACCTTGCGCGTACTCGGCCAGGCGCAGGCAGATGTCCGGCCCGATGCCGGCCGGTTCGCCGGAGGTGACGGCGATGACCGGCAATTCGGCAGGCAACTCGGCAGGCAACTCGGCAGACAACTTAGCGTTCGTTGCTGCGGTAATCGACATAGGCACGGTCGCGCATCTGGCGTATCCAGTCCTGATACGCTTCGTCGGATTTCCGTTCGCGCAGCGCCTGGCGCGCAACCTGGCGTTTGCGCTCGGCGGAGGCGTCTTCGGTGCGGCGCTCCTGGACCTGGATCAGGTGAAAGCCGAAAGGCGACTGGATCGGTTCGCTGACCTGATTGATCTTTAACGCATCCATGGCGCGTTCAAAATCCGGCACGGTGTCGCCCTGATAGAGCCAACCCAGATCGCCCCCTTTGGCGGCTGACAGATCGGACGAATGCTGGCGCGCCAGTTCGGCAAAGTCGGCGCCATTATCCAGACGTTCCTTGAGTGAAACCAGTTTGCGCTTGGCTTCGTCGGTTGAAACCAGTTCGTTAACCTTGACCAGAATATGGCGGGCGCGGGTCTGCTTCATGGCAGCAGCGGGAACGGCCGTGCCACCCTTGCGTGCGATGAGTTTGACGATGTGAAATCCGGCCGGACTGCGGAGAATGTCGCTGACTTCGCCCGGCTTGAGTTTCTGCGCGGCTTCAGCGTACAAGGTTGGCAGACGATCGAGGGCGCGCGAGTCCATGGTGCCACCCTTCAGTCCATCCGGCGCATCGGAATAGCTGGCTGCAATCTTGGCGAAATCCTCGCCACGTTTGATCTGGTCGAGTGCGGCCTGGGCGCGGGCGCCGATGCGCATCAATTGGTCGGGCGAGGCTTGTTCGGGCAGGCGCACCAGAATGTGGGCGATTTGTACCTCGACGTCATTGGCAGCGGCAACCTGAGGATTGGCGAGAAAATTATCGATCTCGCCTTCGGTGACGACGAGTCGACCCTCGACTTCGCGTTCGCGGATGCGCGAGAGAATGATCTCGTCGCGAATTTCCTCACGAAACTTGGTCCAGACGATGCCGTCCTTTTCCAGTGCGGTGCGGAAATCGGCCAGGGACAGTTTGTTGCTTTCCGCCACCCGGCGCAGCGCTGTATCAAGCTCGATGTCGGAGACACGCAACCCGGTTTCCGCCGCTTGCTGCAACTGGACGCGGTCAACGATCATGCGTTCCAGCATTTGTTTATCAAGCACATCGCGAGCGGGTAGTTGGACGTTCTGGCCGCGCAACTGGCGCTCGACCATGCCCAGGCGGGATTTGAGTTCGTTGGCCGTGATGGCGTCGCTGTTGACCACGGCAATGATGCGGTCTAGTTCGATCGGTTCGGCGCGCTTGGTCTGCGTCTGCGCCTGGGCCAGACCGGAGCAGGCGAGGCAGAGAACGAGGAAACTGCGGATGGTAGTCATGCGGCTCCTTGGGATGTCGTGATGCGTGGTGTTATTCGGTGGTGAACGAGTTCGATGTGGCGGATGGATCGATGATGCCGTAACCTGGGATATTGCGCTTGAGCAGGGAGGTCAGGCTGCTGCCGATGCCGAGCGTCGAGAGGCCTTTTAATTCGAGTTGGAACATGAGCGATTGGTTGAACGTCTGCCCGATCGTGGCGAATTGCTGGATCGCCCCGCGCATCGCCCAACAGCCCGCGTCATATTCGAGGCCGGCGATATTTTCAATGATATGGTGATCCTTGGTCGAATAGTTGACTCGACCGACGACGTTCCAGCGGCCCCACAGCGGCCACTGTGTGGATAAGTCAATCTGGCCAAGTTGGTCCCGATTGAAGCGATAGCTGGCGTTCAGCAAGTGTCCGATATCGGGCTGGTAACGGGCCGAAAGCGTTAGCCGCTCGGTACGCGAAAAGCGCGGACTGTACTGGATGCCGAAGTCGGCGAATGTGTTAGGTGCGATGCGTCCCGACAAGGCACCGAGGACGTCGGTCTTGCGGTCACTGCGCAGGATCTCGCCGGGTAAGCCGACGAATTGGTCGCTGAAGTAGGTGCGCTGGCCGATCGCGCCGCGCACGATCTCGGCTCCGGTATCGGGATCGAGCAGGCGCGAGGCCGCCATGGCGGTCAATTGATTGGCGTCGCCGATACGGTCGCCGCCACCGTAGCGATTGTCGGCGAATATGGTGGCGAAATTGAAGTCCGCCAAGCCAGAGTCGAACACCGGGATGTTGGCCTGATCACGCGCTGGTGCGTAGAGGTAATGCAACTTGGGTTCCAGCGTCTGGGTGAAGTTCTTGCCAAACCAGTCGGTGGTGCGCTCGAAGGTGATGCCGGATTCGACGCTAAAAATTGGCACGGTGCGCGAAATCTTGTCGGGCACGCCGACTGTGGTCTGGTTGAGATCGTAGTGCGAGGCATGCACGCCCAGTTTCGGCGTGATGTAGGTCGCGGCCGTCACCAGCGGCAGCGAAATCTGCGGGTAGAGCGATAGCCGGCTGGCCTCGGGCTTGGTCGGGTGGCGGAATTGCACATATTCGCTCTTGAAGTCCAAGACGGCACCGAGGGGCAGGTCGCTACGGTTGGCGGCGAGCGTCAGTTGCGGCAGGCGGCGGTAGGGCTCATTGAGCTTTTGCGGATCGACCAGCGGATCTTGCAGCGTCTGGTAGGCCTGCGCCATGAGCGAAGCTGACCACCAGGTGGAGCCATAGCTGAGCACACCCTGGCGTAACAAGTTGGTTTGCGCCACGGCACCAATCGAGTTGCCCAGGTCGCCAAAGAAACGGTAATCGGAGACCGCGTTCAGGTTCAGGCTGCCGTTAAATCCGCCACCAAAGTTGTGGGCATGAATCAGTGAGAAGGCGTCGCGCGAAGTGCCGGTGATCTTGTCGTTCGGCAAATATTGCGCACTCACGGTGCCGGAGTAGAGCGGCTCGAGATAGCGAAACTCGCCGGCAAGCAACAGGCCGCGCTTGCTCATGATGTTGGGCTTGATCGTCGCGTCGCGATTCGGTGCGATATTCCAGTAATACGGTTGCGCGTACTGCAGGCCGCCGAGCGTGGATGAGCCGAAGCTGGGCGCGAGCAAGCCGCTGCGGCGTTTGCCGTTCAACGAGAAACTCAGCCAGGGTGAATACAGAATCGGCACATTCTGGAAATAAACCGAGGAATTGCGCCCGACCCCTTCTTCGTCAACGTAATTCAGCTCGAAGCTAGAGGCGCGGGCATACCAGTCCGGCTGCGTGCCTGTGGGCGCCTCGCACGTGCTGTAGGTCGCATCGGTCAGCCTGTATTTGTCCTCGCCTTCAAAATCAAGGCGCGTGGCCTTACCAGAGCCCGAGGCGTAGCGGCCCAGTTCGGGGCTGGGGATCAAGGATTGCTCACCGGGATAAACGACTTGGTCGAATAGCTCCGGCACCTTGGGTTGTTTCGATTTGCGCTTGAGGCGATAGCTGGGTTGGTCGAAATAGCCGGTTTCCTGTTCCGTTTTCAAGCGCAGATACGGCCCTTCGATCAGGTCCTGCTCTTGCGTCAGGCGTACATTGCCGACAGCCTCGACTTCCGCATCGGTTTCCCAGAAGGTGAGCTTGTCGGCGGTGAGCCGCTTGCCCTGCTTGCGCAGATCAGCGTTGCCTTCGGCGACCAGTTCGACTTCGTTGATCCCGGTGACGCGATCGGCGACGATATAGGTAGCGCCGTCCAGCGGTACGGCAGCAGTTGCCAGATTGCTACGCACCAGCGCTTTCGGCGCCTCCGGCTTCTTGGCGACCGCTGGTGCCAGGATATTTTTGCTGCTGACGGCAGTCGGTTTGGCTGCGACGACTCCCGCTTCCAGCAGAGCCGGATCGGCCTGTAAAGGCGGCAGGTTTTCGGCCAGCGCCGCTCTGGTAGCTAAGCCAATGCTGGCCAGGATCCAGATGGAGCCGATGCGGCGGCGAGAATTCTGGCGTTTGGGACGGGGCATCAAAATGAGCGACGGAAGGGGCGGCGGAAAGGGCGGCGGTATGTCGAAACTACGTGAATCCTTGATCCGGCAAACCGCTGTCGCCGAAGCGAGCCCACGCCGGTGCTAGAATTTTTCGATTCTAACATTCCAGTCTTCGGCATCGGCGCTTGCGTCCGGGTGTCGGGTCACATTCCGGATTCTCTTATGCAACGCCAGTCGCAGCTTCACGCTTGGTTGTCCAGCCTTTGGCCTGATCGTCAATTTTCGCTTGCGCCGGCATCCGCCGACGCGAGCTTTCGTAGCTATCACCGGGTCAGTTTCGACGACGGCTCCAGCGTGATTGTCACGGATGCGCCACCCGCGCACGAAGACTGCCGGCCGTGGCTGCATGTCCAGAAGTTGTTTCAGGCGGCAGGTGTGCATGTGCCCGAGGTCCTGGCCCAGGATCTGACACAGGGTTTCTTGCTGCTCTCTGATCTGGGCAACACCACCTATCTTTCCGTATTGAACGCCGAAAATGCCTCAGCGCTTTACGCCGACGCCCTGGCCGCGTTGGTCAACATTCAGTTGGCCAGCCGCTCCGGCATCTTGCCCGACTACGATCGTGCGCTACTCAAGCGGGAGATGGATCTATTTCCCGAGTGGTTTCTCGCTTGTCATCATGGCTTAGTCCTGACCGATGCCGAGCGGGCAACGCTGGAACAGACGTTCGAGTGCATCCTGGCCGTGAATCTGGCCGAGCCACAGGTGTTCGTCCATCGCGACTATCACTCGCGCAATCTGATGGTGACGACTCTGAACCCCGGCATCATCGATTTTCAGGATGCGGTGTATGGGCCGATCAGCTACGACCTGGTGTCCCTGTTCAAGGATGCCTATGTCGAATGGGACGAAGAACAGATGCTGGACTGGCTGATCCGCTATTGGGAAATGGCGCGTAAGGCCGGTGTGCCGGTGCGCGCCGATTTCGCCGAGTTTCACCGCGACTACGAATGGATGGGCGTGCAACGCCATCTCAAAGTGCTGGGCATCTTCGCGCGCCTGTATCACCGCGACGGCAAGGATGGCTATCTGAAAGACCTGCCGTTGGTTGCGCGCTACCTACGCAAGGCGTGCGAACGCTATACCGAACTCGGCTTCTTGCGACGTTTGCTTGATCGCGTCGAAAACAAGCAGACCGTGCTTGGTTACACGATAGAAAGGCCGGCAGCATGAAGGCGATGATCCTGGCCGCTGGGCGCGGCGAACGCATGCGGCCGTTGACCGACGTCTGCCCCAAGCCGCTGTTGTGCGTGGCTGGGAAACCCCTGATCGTCTGGCATCTGGAACGGCTGGCGCGCGCCGGTTTTCGTGAGGTGGTGATCAACCACGCCCATCTGGGCGAACAGATCGAAGTTCTGCTCGGTGATGGCGAGGCCTGGGGCGTGGCGATCACCTATTCGCCGGAGCCGCCGGGTGCGCTGGAAACGGCGGGTGGGATCGCGCAGGCGCTACCTTTCTTGGGTGAAGAACCCTTCGTAGTTATCAATGGCGACATCTTTTGCGATTGGGATCTTGCCCTGGCCAAAACCGCACTGCCTCCGAACGAAGTGACGACTCTGGCGCATCTCGTCATGGTGCCGAATCCGGTGCAGCATCCGCAAGGAGACTTCGTGCTGACGGACGGAAAGGTCGGTGTGACCGAAGGGAATCCCCTTTTCGGGACTGGCGAGACGGCGGCCGAACTCGGTTCCAACCCCAATCTCACCTTTTCCGGCATCGGCATTTATCGTCCGGCTTTGTTTGCCGGGCTGGAACGCGGCGAACCGGCCAAGCTCGCGCCCTTGCTGCGCGAAGCGATGGCGGACGGCCGCGTGAGTGGTCGGCTGCATGTCGGATACTGGACCGACGTCGGCACGCCCGAGCGCTTGGCGGCGCTGGACGCCGAGCAGCGCGCCCTATAATCAACCGATCCCTGTCATTGAGCGTATGCACATGAATTCAACGCCATTCCGCGCCCGCCGCGACGCCCTGATCGCTCGCATGCAAGTTGCCGGCGGCGGAGTTGCCATGATTCCCACGGCACCCGAGCGGGTGCGCAACCGTGACGCGCACTATCCGTATCGCGCCGACAGCTATTTTCATTACCTCACCGGATTTGATGAACCGGAAGCGGCCCTGTTGCTGATCGCCGGTAAGGAAACGCAAAGCATTCTGTTCTGTCGCGAAAAGAATCTGGAACGAGAAATCTGGGATGGCTTCCGCTTTGGCCCGGACGCGGCGCGCGAGACGTTTGGGTTTGATGCGGCGTTTCCGTTTGGCGAACTGGAGGCCAAGCTGGCGGAGCTGATTGCCGACCAGCCAGCGCTGTGGTTCTCGATGGGCCACGAACCCGAATGGGATTCGCGCATTACCGCCGCCTTGAACGTGGTGCGCGGCCAGACTCGTGCCGGCAAGCGCGCACCGGCTGCCGTGCGCGATGTGCGTGTCGAACTGGATGCCATGCGTCTAGTCAAGGACGACGACGAACTGCACATCATGCGGCGTGCGGGCGTGATTTCGGCGGCGGCCCATGTGCGCGCCATGCGCTTCACTTCGCCGGGAAAATTTGAACATGAAGTTGAAGCCGAACTGCTGCACGAATTCCGCCGCCAGGGCTGCCAATCACCGGCCTATACCTCCATCGTGGCAGGTGGCGCGAACGCCTGCGTGCTGCATTACGTTGCCAATAACCAGTTGCTCAAGGACGGTGACTTGCTGCTGATCGACGCCGGTGGTGAACTCGACGGCTATGCCTCGGACATCACCCGCACCTTTCCGGTCAATGGTCGCTTCAGTGGGGCGCAAGCCGATGTTTACAACCTGGTGCTGGCGGCGCAGGACGCCGCAATCGCAGCAGTGCGTCCCGGAGCTAGCTTCGTTGCGCCGCATGACGCGGCGCTGAAGGTGCTGGCGCAAGGCATGCTCGACCTCAAACTCCTGACCGGCTCGCTGGATGCGGTGATGGAAACGGAAAGCTACAAGCGCTTCTACATGCACCGCACCGGGCACTGGCTGGGGCGCGACGTGCATGACGCCGGCGAATACAAGCAGGGCGAGCAGTGGCAGGCTCTGGCGCCGGGCATGGTGCTGACCATCGAGCCGGGATGTTACATACGTCCCGCCGACGATGTGCCGGAAGCGTTCTGGAACATCGGCGTGCGCATCGAGGATGATGCGGTGGTGACGGCCACGGGCTGCGAGATCATCACCAGCGGTGTGCCCAATACCATCACCGGGATCGAGGCGCTAATGGCGGAGGCACGGCAATGAAGCAGGTCGCCATTGTCGGCGGCGGTCCGACGGGGATGGCGTTGGCTCTGGCGCTTAAGCAGCAGGGTATCGGCAGCGAGATCTTCGAGGCGCGGCCGCGCATAACCGTAAAAAACGATGCGCGGATTCTGGCGCTCTCGCATGGTGCGCGGCAGATTCTCGAGTGGCTCGGCGTCTGGTCGCAGATTGCGGCGACACCGATCCAGATCATTCATGTCTCGCATCGTGGCGGGTTGGGACGCACACGCATGCAGGCGGTGGACCTGAAAGTTCCTGCGTTGGGCTATGTGCTGGCCGCCAGTGATTTGATTGCTGCACTCGACGCAGCACTGCAGCGCGAGGGAATCGCCTATCACGAGCAGCAAAAAGTCTGCGCTGGTGACACGGCGCTGGCCGGCTATGCATTGACCGCCTGGGCCGAAGGCGCGGTCGACGTCGAGGCAGCGACTACGCGCGACTATGGCCAGCATGCAGTCCTTTGTACTGTTTCCACCGCGAACCCACATCAAGGCATAGCGTGGGAACGTTTCACCTCGGATGGTCCGGTGGCGCTGTTACCGCTTGGCAAAGAGTACGCAGTGGTGCTGACCGTTGCCTCAAGCGAGGTTGACGCTGTACTCGCACACGATGACAAACATTTTCTGCACGTCCTGCAGCAACGCTTTGGCGAGCGTCATCGCTTCACCGCAGCCACTGCCCGTGTTGCCTATCCGTTGGGTTTGCGCTGGCGCCAGCAGCCGGTGGGCGAGCGCCAGGTCTGGCTCGGCAATGCGGCGCAAACTCTGCATCCGGTGGCCGGTCAGGGCTTCAACCTGGCTTTGCGCGATCTGTGGGAACTGGCCCAAGGCCTCGGTTCGGCGACCGACGACTTGGGCGCCCCGGGACTGTTGACCCGCTATGCACAGGGTCGCCAGCGTGACCGACGGGGTGCGATTACCTTTACCAACATCCTGATTGATGCCTTCGCCAGCGACTTTCCGCCGCTCAAGCATGCGCGTGGTGTCGGTTTGCTGGCGCTCGACCTGTTACCGCCACTGCGCGACTTCGTCTCTCGCCGCATGATGTTCGGCGCCCGGGTCTGGCCATAGCAATTCGGCCAGATTCCATTTGTAATCCGGGCAAAAGAAGTTTCGATTCCTCCGCCAATCCTTTGCGCTAAAATTGCGCACTCGGTCGGTTTTCCCCCTCAGTTTCCCGCTTCACCTCTCCCTTCGCCCGCAATGAATTTCCTCGGCTTTCCGCTGCGCAATAATCTTTTCGTCGCGCCCATGGCCGGAGTGACTGATCGTCCGTTTCGCCAGTTGTGCAAACAATTGGGTGCTGGCCTGGCGGTTTCGGAGATGGTGACCTCGAATTCTTTGCTCTACGGCAGTGCCAAGACGCGGCGGCGGGCCAATCACGACGGCGAAGTCGATCCCATTTCGGTCCAGATCGCCGGTGCCGATCCGGTGATGATGGCTGATGCGGCCCGCTACAACGTCGACGAGGGCGCGCAGATCATCGATATCAACATGGGCTGCCCGGCTAAGAAGGTTTGCAATGTGATGGCGGGCTCGGCCCTGATGCAGAACGAAGCCTTGGTCGCGAAAATTCTTGAGGCGGTGGTGCAGGCGGTACCGAATACGCCGGTGACACTCAAATTCCGCACGGGTTGGAACCGCGACAACAAGAACGCCCCGGCCATCGCCCGTATCGCGCAGGAGTGCGGCATTCGCGCTGTGGCGATCCATGGCCGCACGCGTGCCGATCAATACATGGGCGAAGCGGAATACGACACGATCGCCCTGGTCAAGTCACACGTGCGGATACCGGTGATCGCCAATGGCGATATCACCTCGCCGCAGAAGGCCAAATTTGTTCTCGACTACACGCAAGCCGATGGCGTCATGATCGGGCGTGCCGCGCAGGGTCGGCCGTGGTTGTTCCGCGAGATCGAGCATTTCCTGGCCACTGGCCAACATTTGCCGGCGCCGACGCCCGCTGAAATTCATTCCATCCTGCGCAATCATCTGGCCGACTTGTACGGCTTTTATGGCGAAATGACCGGTGTCAAGATTGCGCGCAAGCACATCAGTTGGTACACCAAGGGTATCGTCGGCGCGGCGCATTTCCGTCATGCCATGAATCAATTGCAAACTGTCGGCGAGCAACTGGCCGCGACCGATGAATTCTTTCTCGGCACTCTGGCCAATCATGCCGCCAACGACATCGCCGAACCCACCATTACCGAGGATCTCGCTGCATGAGCTCTGAAATCAATGAATGCGTGCGCCGCTCGCTGAATCGTTATTTCCGCGATCTGGACGGGCAAACGCCCCATGCGGTTTATGACATGGTTTTGCAGAGTGTCGAGCGTCCGATGCTCGAAGTGGTGATGAAGCAGGCCGGCGGCAATCAGTCGGTGGCCGCCGAAATACTTGGTATCAGTCGCGGCACGCTACGCCGCAAACTCGTCGATTACGATCTCCTGTAGTTTTTACATCGCTATTCACCTCTTGAGGTTCTTATGAATGCTGTTGCTCCCAGCCCGGTGACACGGGCGCTGATCAGTGTCTCGGACAAACGTGGTATCGTCGATTTTGCCCGTGGCCTCGCGGCCCTGAAAGTCCAACTGTTATCCACCGGCGGCACCGCCAAGCTGCTGCGCGATGCCGGTCTCGACGTGATGGATGTGTCGGATTACACCGGTTTCCCGGAAATGCTCGATGGCCGCGTCAAGACCCTGCATCCCAAGGTGCATGGCGGCATTCTCGGTCGACGCGACCTGACCGATCACCTGGCGACGATGAAGGCGCATGACATTCCAAGCATCGACCTGGTGGTGGTGAATCTCTATCCCTTCCGCGAGACGGTCGCCAAATCCGGCTGCACGCTGGACGATGCGATCGAGAACATCGACATCGGTGGTCCGACCATGGTCCGTGCTGCCGCAAAGAATTTCGGCCACCCCGGCAACGATGCCGGCGGCGTCGGCGTGATCACCGATCCCGAGGATTACGCGCCCATACTGGATGAGATCAAGACAGGCGGTGCGTTGTCCTACAAGACCCGCTTCGCTTTGGCGAAGAAGGCGTTCACCCACACCGCGCGCTACGATGCGGCCATTTCCAATTGGCTGACCGCGCTGGATGCCGAGAACAAACCAGCCGCCTTCCCTGAGCGTCTGCAACTGGCGTTCGACAAGGTCGATACCATGCGCTATGGCGAAAATCCGCATCAACAAGCCGCGTTTTACCGTGACGTCACCGGTGGCAGCGCCGTCGTGCCCGGCTCGATCGCCAGCTATCAGCAACTGCAAGGCAAGGAGCTCTCGTACAACAATATCGCTGACTCCGACGCAGCCTGGGAATGCGTCAAGGCCTTTGATGGCGAGACTGCTTGCGTCATCGTCAAGCACGCCAATCCGTGCGGCGTGGCGATTGCCGGCAGCAGCCTCGACGCCTATCGCAAGGCTTTCAAGACCGATCCGACCTCGGCGTTCGGTGGCATCATTGCCTTCAATCATGCTATCGATAAAGCCACGGCCGAAGCGGTCGCCGGCCAGTTTGCCGAAGTCATCATTGCCCCGGAAATTACCGCCGAGGCGCGCGCCGTATTCGCCGCCAAGCAGAATCTGCGCGTGCTGATTGTGCCGCTGGGACGTAACTCCGGCGTCATGGACTTCAAGCGTGTCGGTGGTGGTTTGTTGGTACAGAGCGCCGACGAGGCACGTATCACTGCTGCCGACATCAAGGTTGTCACCAAGCGTGCGCCGACCGCAACCGAGATGCAAGATTTGCTGTTTGCCTGGCGTGTGGCCAAGTATGTGAAGTCGAATGCCATCGTCTATTGCAAGGATGCGATGACCATCGGTGTGGGTGCCGGTCAGATGAGCCGGGTCGATTCCGCCCGCATCGCCGCGATCAAGGCCGAAAACAACGGTCTCACCGTGGTCGGTTCGGTTGGTGCTTCGGATGCCTTCTTCCCCTTCCGCGATGGCCTCGACGTATTGGCCAAAGCGGGGGCCACGGCGGTGATCCAGCCCGGTGGCTCGGTGCGCGACGCCGAGGTGATCGCAGCTGCTGACGAATACAACATTGCGATGGTGTTCACCGGATTCCGGCATTTCCGCCACTAATATGAAACTCTTAGTCATCGGCTCTGGCGGCCGCGAACACGCGCTGGCCTGGCGCCTGGTCAAAAGTGAGGGCGTGCAGAAGGTCTATGTCGCGCCGGGTAATGCCGGCACGGCACGCGAGCCTGGGTTGGAGAATCTGGCCCTTTCTGATCTCGAAGCGCTGGCCGACTTCGCTGCGGCCGAGAAAATTTACGCCACGGTGGTCGGCCCTGAAGCGCCGCTCGCGGCGGGCGTCGTGGACCTGTTCCGCGCGCGCGGCCTGCGCATCTTTGGCCCGACCAAGGCGGCGGCGCAACTGGAAAGTTCGAAGGATTTTGCCAAGCGCTTCATGACGCGGCACAAGATTCCGACCGCCAAGTTTCAGACTTTCTCTGACATCACTCAGGCGCATGCCTACATCGATGTCGAAGGCGCACCCATCGTGATCAAGGCCGACGGTCTCGCGGCCGGCAAGGGTGTGGTGGTGGCAATGGACATCGCAGAAGCACATGCGGCGGTCGATATGATGCTGTCCGACAATAAGCTGGGTGATGCCGGTGCTCGCGTCGTGATCGAAGAGTTCCTCGATGGCGAGGAAGCCAGCTTCATCGTCATGGCCGATGGCAAACATGCTCTGGCGATGGCGACTTCCCAAGATCATAAACGCCTAGCCGATGGCGACCAGGGGCCGAATACGGGTGGCATGGGTGCCTACTCGCCGGCGCCGGTGGTGACGCCTGAGATTCATGCCCGGGTAATGCGCGAAGTCATTACGCCAACCATCAACGGCATGGCGCAAGATGGCATCGTGTTTACCGGTTTTCTCTATGCGGGTTTAATGATCAAGCCGGACGGCAGTCTGCGCGTGCTCGAATTCAACTGCCGCTTTGGCGATCCGGAAACGCAGCCGATCATGATGCGGCTGAAGAGCGATTACCTTAGCCTGATCGATGCCGGTATCGATGGCAAACTCAATGAAGTCGAGGCGGAATGGGATCGCCGTGTAGCGCTGGGCGTGGTCATGGCTGCCGCCAATTATCCCGACACCCCACGTAAGGGCGACGTGATTCGCGGTCTGCCAGCGGCGGTGGACGATGCCCATGTGTTTCATGCCGGTACTGCGGGCAGCAATGGCGAGGTGGTTACCGCAGGTGGTCGTGTGCTCTGTGTTACCGCGTTGGGCGACAACGTTAAGGCAGCGCAAAGCCGCGCCTACGAAGTCCTCAACGGTATCAGCTTCGATGGCATGCAATGCCGCCGCGATATTGGCTATCGCGCCATCAAGCGCTAGGACTCCCGGGCGATGATCCTGCCTCCTGCCACACTCGGTATGCTCGGCGGCGGCCAGTTGGGCCGCTTTTTCGTCATTGCCGCGCATGAAATGGGCTACCGCGTGGTTGTGCTCGATCCCGATCCGCACAGTCCCGCCGGACGCATTGCCGACGAACATCTGGTGGCCGATTACGCTGATGCCGACGCGCTCAACCGCATGGCCGAAGCCTGTGCTGCCGTGACCACCGAGTTTGAGAATGTGCCGGCCGATACGCTGGCTTATTTGTCGAAGTTTGTGCCGGTGCGCCCGTCTGCCGAGTCGGTGGCGATCTGTCAAAACCGCAGTCAGGAAAAAGCTTTCCTCAAGGCCAACGGTTTTCCGCACGCGCCGTATGCTGATATTCGCAGCGAGGCAGATATTGGGGCGGCCAACGCCGGATTATTCCCCGGCATTCTCAAGGTGGCGCGTTTCGGTTACGACGGCAAGGGCCAGGCGCGGGTAAATAGCCGTGAGGAAGCGTTGGCGGCCTTCCAGCAGATGAAGCAGGAAGCCTGCGTGTTGGAAGCCATGCTGCCGCTGGATTACGAAATCTCGGTGGTGTTGGCGCGCGACGAGAATGGCCGCGTCAAGTGCTTCCCGACCGCCGAGAACAGCCATCGTCACGGTATCCTCGATGTGTCGATCGCGCCAGCACGTGCGTCCGGTTGCATGACCGGAAATGCCGAAGAGGTGGCGGAAGGCATCGCGCAAAAGATGGGTTACATCGGCACCATGGCGGTCGAATTTTTCGTCGTGCGCGGACAACTCTACGTTAACGAAATGGCGCCGCGTCCGCACAATTCCGGTCACTACACGATCGACGCCTGCATCACCAACCAGTTCGAGCAGCAGGTACGTGCCCTGTGTGGCTTGCCGCTGGGCGAGGCAAAAGCACATTCTGCTGCTGTGATGGTGAATTTACTGGGCGACATCTGGTTTCAGCAAGATGCGCATCACAGCCACGAGCCTGACTGGAATCAATTACTGGCTGTGCCGAATCTCAAACTGCATCTTTACGGCAAGCACCATGCTCGCCCGGGGCGCAAGATGGGCCATTTCACCGTTATTGGCAGCAATGCCGAAGCCGTGCAAAAGTCGGCGCTGGCGGGACGGCGCGCCATCGGCATCACCGATGAGTGAACTGCAGCGCGCTGTTGATCTACTTCGCGCGGGCGAACTGGTCGCTTTCCCCACGGAAACCGTCTATGGCCTGGGTGCCGATGCCCGCAATGCCGACGCTGTAGGCAAGATTTTCGCCGCCAAGGGGCGTCCTGCCGATCATCCTCTGATCGTTCATATTCCTGATGCCACCCAGTTGAGCCAATGGGCGATTGATATTCCGGCGGTCGCGCACTCACTTGCCGCTGCCTTCTGGCCGGGGCCGCTGACGCTGATTCTCAAGCGTGCTGCCGACGTCCCGGATCTGGTGACGGGCGGGCAGGACACCATCGGTCTGCGCGTACCGAATCATCCCATTGCACTCGAATTGCTGCGCCACTTCAACGGTGGCCTGGCGGCACCCTCCGCCAATCGTTTTGGTCACATCAGTCCGACCACGGCCGCGCATGTCGCCGAGGAATTGAGTGACCGTGTGGCTCTGATCCTGGATGGCGGACCCTGCACCGTGGGCATCGAATCAACTATCCTCGATTTGAGTCGTGGCCCACCGGAAATCCTGCGGCCGGGTGCCATCGGCGTCGAGGCCATTGCTCGTGTCATCGGCAGTGCCCCACGCGTATTGAGCGGGGCCGCCGCGCCGCGTGTTTCCGGCAGCCTTGAGGCCCACTACGCACCGCGCACGCCGCTGAAATTGCTGGCTGGCGATGCCTTGCCCTTCGCCGTGCGACACGCCATGGTGGCCAACGAGCGCGTCGCGATTCTGGCCTGCATGCCGCCCGCGATTACCGATGAGCGTATCGTCTGGCGCATCGCACCAACCGATGCGGTAGGTTTTGCGCGCGAGCTTTATGCGCATCTGCGCGATCTCGATGCCGCCGGTTGTGCCCACATCGTCGTCCAGCGCCCACCCGGAACAGAACTTTGGCGGGCGGTCAATGATCGCCTGCGGCGCGCAGCTGCCGGTTCGGGTCAGACCTGACGTGTTCTAAAGTTTTCGCCAGATTGCCGATAAAGCTCCCATGCGGATTTCATTCCGCTTCGCATCGGAGTCCATCATGAACGCCAGTTTTACCTACGGCTCACACGAGCCAGCCCCCAGCAGGCACCGGGTTTCGCTCGAAGTTGCCATCCAGAAAGCGATTCGTCGTGGCTATGTCGTTGGTCGCGAGGTTCTCGTCGGCAAGATCCCGGGCATCGTCGTCGGCTACAACATCGCTGGTTTCGGCCATTTCGTTGGCATGACTTATCCGGTCGTGGTGCGTACAGCCCTCGGCGTTGATAAGTGCAATCCGGACGAACTGGAACTGATCTGAAAGCCGGACCTCGAATAAGCAAAGTTTCGTGTATCCGTGACGGATTGGTATAATCCGACCTCGATTTGATTCGTGCTCTCGCCGGGGGTGTAGCTCAGTTGGGAGAGCGCGACGTTCGCAACGTCGAGGCCAGCGGTTCGATCCCGCTCACCTCCACAATCCGGCAGCACGAGTCCAGTCAGCGAAAGGCCAGCTAGCCAGCTAATCCCAGGGCTTCTGGCCTTTTTTGCGTTCAGGGTGCCGAACTCAGTCCAACCCCGGAGTTTCCGAACTGTGTTGCGCCAAGGCCTGCATCACTGGTCGCAAGTCGAGCCACCATTGCTCGAGCGGCCGACGGTGCTCCAGATCGACCACGTCGAGCATGTGTTTGAGCGGCGAGACGGTCACCTTGCCTTCGACTAAGCCGATGTAAGCCCCGGTCGCCGAACCGTGTTCCAGTTCGGTGGTTAGGAAATCGATGCAATGCGCCGCCAGCCGGGTCGCCAGCACGCGGTCAAAGGGCGACGGATTGCCGCCTTGCTGAAGGTGGCCGAGGATGGACTGGCGCACGTCGAACAGACCATTGCCTTCCTCCTCGAACAGTCGGCGCATGAAATCG
Organism: Propionivibrio dicarboxylicus; assembly: GCA_945902805.1. Taxonomy (GTDB): domain Bacteria; phylum Pseudomonadota; class Gammaproteobacteria; order Burkholderiales; family Rhodocyclaceae; genus CAMDMZ01. The sequence goes on from CAMDMZ010000020.1 coordinate 24,821, forward strand.
GTGGTGTACTGCGCGTTGGCGCGTTCGTTGCGAATCGTCAGGTAAAAGCGCCGGCCGCCGCGAAAGCCAGCGATCATGCGTTCCACGTCGGCTTGCAGGTCCTTGAGTGCAACTCCTTCTTCGGGCAGGTAAATGCGTTCGGCGCCGCTGGCCAGACCACTCATCAGCGCCAGATAACCGCAGTTGCGGCCCATCACCTCGACGACGAAGCAGCGCCGTGCCGCCATCGCCGACTGTTTGATGCGGTCGAGCGCTTCGACGATGGCGTTGAGCGCGGTGTCAGCACCGATGCTCAATTCCGAACCGGGCAAGTTGTTGTCGATGCTCGCCGGCAGGCAGATCATCGGCATTTTGAAAGCGGGGTAGCGTTCGCGTTCGCCGTACAGAATGTGGGCGGCTTTGTAGGCCGTCCAGCCGCCAATGATCAGCAGGCCGTCGATACGGTGAGTTTCAATCGCCCGCGCCACGGTGTAAAGCTGCTCGACGGTCGGTACATGGCGGGTGGTGCCGAGTTCCGCACCGCCCATGGCGGCCCAGCCCTCGACGTCACCCCAACTCAGCTCGTCGATGTTGCCCTCAAGTAGGCCTTCAAAGCTACCGCGCACGCCGAGCATGGTGTGGCCGCGATCCAGTCCCAGCCGTACGGCGGCGCGTGCGGCGGTGTTCATCCCGGGCGCCAACCCGCCACCGTGCAGCACGGCGAGTCGACGCGGGCGCGCGGGCGGCATAACGCTCGGCAGCGCACTGGCCAGCGCCTTAAAGGTCCCGAACATCTCGGTGAAACTGCCGCCGCGCAGTTCCATCGCCGTGGCATAGTCTTGTTCGGCAATCATGCGCGCCACGGCCTGGGTTTGCTCGACGCACTGCATTAGCGGCGCGCGCCCGACCCGGTTATAGCGCATACCGATCATCTGCGGTTCGCTGTCCGCCGTCGCGGCCAATAGTTCCTGCACGGCGGCGTGGCCGACCAGCGTGCTCATGCAGCGGTCGAAGGCGCTGGGCGTGCCACCCCGCTGGACGTGGCCGAGGATGGTCACGCGGGTGTCCTCGCCGAGCCGGTCTTCCAGCACCTGCCTTACATAGTCGCAGCTGATCGGCTTGCCGTCGCGGTCTTGCGCCCCTTCGGCAACGACCACAATGCTGTCGCGGCGTCCGGCGGCACGGCCGTCGCGCAGCCGCGCGCACATTTTCTGCTCCCAGTCGGCGGACGGCGGGTTTTCCGGAATCAGGACGTAGTCGCTGCCGCCGGCGATGGCACTCATCAGCGCCAGATAGCCGCAGTGGCGGCCCATCACCTCGATCACAAAGGTGCGCTGGTGACTGGCGGCGGTGCTGGTGATGGCATCGATGGCTTCGACGATCCGGTGCAGGGCCGAATCAGCACCGATCGTCATGTCAGTACCGACCATGTCGTTGTCGATCGAGCCCACCAGGCCGGCGATCATCAGCGCCGGGTGTTCTTGCGCCGCTTGCGTGTCGATGTCACCGCGCTGCGCCAGTTCTGCCAGCAGCCCGGGCCATTCCTGGCGGAACAGGTTGGCGCCGGTCAGGCTACCGTCGCCGCCGATAACCACCAGCCGGTCGATGCCGTGCTGCAGCAGGTTGCGGGCAGCGGTGAGGCGGCCTTCCCGCTCACGGAACGCTGGGCAGCGAGCAGTGCCGATCACCGTGCCACCTTTGTGCAGGATGCTACCGACATCTTCCCAAGACAGGGCGCGGATACGTTCGCCGCCGTCCACCATGCCTTGATAGCCTTCGTAAATGGCGTGCACCGTGGCGCCCTGGTGGAGCGCCGAGCGCACGACGGCGCGCACTGCCGCGTTCATCCCCTGGGCATCGCCGCCACTGGTCAGGACGCCGATGTTGGTTGGGCGACTATTTGCCATGAATTCGAACTTCCTTTGGCTGCTGAAAGAGGATGCGACTTAAGGAAACAGAGGCGCTTGACTCCAGGAGCCATCGGTCTGACGCTCCAGCCTCACCCGCTCATGGAGCCGGAAAGCGCCCGCCTTCCAGAATTCGATCACCTGCGGGGTAATACGAAATCCCGACCAGAATTCGGGGCGCGGAATCTCACCGACGGCGAACTTGAGGGCGAACGCCGCGACGCGCTTTTCCAGTTCCCAGCGACCTTCCATTGGTTGCGACTGCTTCGACGCCCAGGCACCGATGCGTGAGTCACGATGTCGGCTGGCATAGTACGCATCTGCCTCGGTGGCAGGGACCGGGCTTGCCGTACCCTGGATACGTACCTGCCGTTGCAGGCATTTCCAGTGGAAGAGCAGGGCGGCTTGTGGGTGGGCGGTGAGTTCGCGTGCCTTCTGGCTGCCTAGATTGGTATAAAAAACAAAGCCATCGTCGTCAAAGCCCTTGAGCAGCACCATCCGGCTGGAGGGCATACCGTCGGCGCCGACCGTGGCGAGTGTCATCGCCGTGGGGTCATTGGGCTCGCTGGCCGTGGCCTCGTCGAGCCAGATACCGAAAAGACGGAAGGGATTATCTACGTGCAAACTCATGGCGGAATCGTCCTGTTTCGCGGTGGCAGGCATTTCCTGCGCGGTAGCAAATTATAGGCGTGGCAAAATACCCCTTTAATAACAATCCGCGTGGTTGTTTATGGCTGAGCCGTGAGTGGAGCAGCCAAGCGCGGCAGACCAGAAAATCATGAAACACATTACCGACGACGTTCGCATCCGCGAGATCAAGGAACTCTCGCCCCCGGGCCACATCCTGCGTGAGTTTCCCGCCACCGAGCTGGCCGCCGAAACCACTTATCAGGCGCGTCAGGGCGTACACCGCATCCTGCATGGTGCCGATGACCGTCTGGTCGTCGTGATCGGTCCTTGCTCGATCCATGATTACGACGCGGCCATGGAATACGCCCGGAAGCTTGCCGCCATGCGCGCGAAGTACGCAGCTGATTTGCTGATCCTGATGCGCGTCTATTTTGAAAAGCCGCGCACGACCGTTGGCTGGAAAGGACTGATCAACGATCCGCGCCTGGATGGCAGTTTCAAGATCAACGATGGCCTGCGATTGGCGCGCAAACTCTTGTGGGAAATCAGCGAACTCGGCTTGCCTTGTGCCACCGAATTCCTCGATACCATCACGCCGCAATACACGGCCGACCTGATTTCCTGGGGCGCCATCGGTGCCCGTACCACCGAGTCGCAGGTTCATCGCGAACTGGCGTCGGGCTTGTCCTGTCCGGTCGGGTTCAAGAATGGCACCGACGGCAATATCCGCATCGCTGTCGACGCCATCAAGGCAGCGGCCAGTCCGCACCACTTTCTGTCGGTGACCAAGGCCGGTCATTCGGCCATTGTGTCGACCAATGGCAACGAGGATTGTCACGTCATCCTGCGTGGTGGTAAGGCGCCGAATTTTGACGCGAATGCCGTCGAGGCGGCCTGCGTCGAACTCGGTAAGTCGGGCCTGGCGGCACGTGTGATGATCGACTTCTCGCACGCCAATAGCAGCAAACAATTTAAGAAGCAGATTGATGTTGCGCGTGATGTCGGGGTGCAGATGGCGGAAGGCGACGATCGCATTTTCGGCGTGATGATCGAATCCCACCTTAAGGAAGGTCGTCAGGACCTGACAGCCGGCAAATCGCTCGAATACGGCCAGTCGATTACCGATGCCTGCCTGGGCTGGGACGATAGTCTGGTTTCGCTCGATATTCTGGCCGAAGCCGTGCGCCGGCGGCGGCTGACGGTTGCGGTTCGCTAAACATCGGATTGCCCTAAATTGTCAGGGCTATCCTTGATTAGCCGTTGTCATGGGCCGGATATACTCCGGAGTCATGACCGCAAATGAGACCCTGAACAAACTCGAAATGCTGGGCGATGCCATCCCCTTTGTTGGCCGTATCCGCGAGATTATCGAAACGATACAGTTATTCGAGGATTTCGAGGCCGCCGAGCTTGAGCAACTGGCCGCTTACATGCGCTGTTATCGGGCGCCGACGGGGACCGAGATCATCGCCGAAAATGAGCCGGGTGATTTCATGATCCTGATCCTGGAGGGCTGGGTCGAAATCGTGCGCAAGGATACGCAGGGGCTACCGCAACGAATCGCCACCGCTGGGCCGGGCAAAACCCTAGGTGAGATGTCACTGATCGACGGCGAGCCGCGTTTTGCCAGTTGTATCGCGCTGGGTATCGTCGAATTCGCCCTTCTTGACCGCGAAACCCTGTCGCGCCTGATCACCGAACATCCGCGTATTGGCGTCAAGTTGATGATGGAACTCCTGATGTTGCTCAATCAGCGCTTGCGCCATGTCTCGGCACAATTGATGGCGTGCATGGATGCGCGCAAAACGCGCATTCGCTGATACCGCCGCTGGTACCGCAACCAGTCGTTAGCGCGGCGCCTTGGCGTCACGTTTCAACGCGCCGGACCGGTAGGCTTCCGACGCGCCCTGATAGTAAGCCACGGCTTCATCCAGTAAGGCCATCCCCTTTGCGTCGGCCGTCAGTTCGGCACCGGTGTCGGGGTCGATCAGCCGCCATTTTTGCTGCGGCCGCAGTTCGACCAGCACATTGTTCTCCAGATAGCCCACCGTTTGGTAGTTGGCGAAGAACGCGCGTTGATGTTGCGGCCCATCCTTGATGATGTCGTGGCCGAAAAAGTGCGAGCGATAGCTAAAGTTAAGTAAGGCCAGCAAGGTTGGCCCGACATCAATCTGTGAGGCGAGGGTATCAATGCGGGCTGGCGCCAGATTGCCCGGCGAATACATGATCAGCGGAATATGAAACTGCTCGACCGGTAGATCGGTCTTGCCCCGTCCCGACGCGGTGTGATCCGCCACAATTACAAATACGGTGTTCTTGAACCAGGGCTTTTTGCCGGCTCGTTCAATGAAGTCGCCGATCGCCCAGTCGGTGTACTTCACCGCGCCGTCGCGCCCGCTGCCGGAGGGAATGTCGATGCGCTTGTCCGGGTAGGTGAAGGGCCGGTGATTGGAGGTGGTCATCACGTGGGCGAAGAAATGCTTACCCGCCGCCGCGCGCTGGTCGATCTGGTCAAGCGCCAGGGTGAACAGGTCTTCATCGGCCACGCCCCAGATGTTTTCGTGGTGGATGGCTTCTTTGGGAATCGAGGTGCGGTCGATTACCGTGTAGCCATTACCGCTAAAAAACGCGTTCATGTTGTCGAAGTAGCCGTAGCCGCCGTAGATGTACATCGGTTCGTAGCCACGATCCGAAAACACCTCACCCAGCGTACTCAGCTTGTCGTTGTCCGGACGTTTGACGATGGAATTGCCGGGGGTTGGCGGGATCGACAGCGTGAGCGCTTCCAGCCCGCGTACCGTGCGGGTGCCGGTGGCGTAGAGGCGGGAAAAGAGCATTCCTTCCTTAGCCAGTCGATCCAGGTGGGGCGTCAGGCCTTTGTTATTGCCGAACGGGGTCATGAATTCGGCGGACAGGCTTTCGACCGAAATCAGGACCACGTTCAGATGTCTTTCCGGCCCCTCGGTAACGATATCGCGGTCGATCGCCAGCCGAGCCGCTGAGCGGTAACGTTGCGGGCCGATATGATCGAATTCGGAGCGCAACACGCGGTAAATGTTTTCCATCGAGGCGGTGCGATAAAACTGGGCGTAGTCGATTTCATTGGTCCGGAACGCATGCCAAAACTCGAAATGACCATTGCCGGCGAGTTGGCCGGCCTGCGTATTCCGTGAAAATTCCTTGAAGTCAGCGTTAACCAGGACGAAAGAAAGTACCGGCAGCATCAGAAACAGGGCCAGACGCCCGAGGCGCGCCCGCAGTTTGAGCGAGGACAATGCGGCGGCGTGGTGCAGTCCATGGCGCGACAGCCACAGCATCATGGCGACGGCGACACCGATACCGATGAACAATGGCCGCAGATCGTAGGATTCGCGAATATTGCCGATGACTTCGCGGGTGTAGATCAGGTAATCGACGGCGATGAAGTTGAAGCGGCTGGAGAATTCGTTCCAGAACACGAACTCGGAGGCACCAACAAAGGCCCAGATCGCATAGACAATCGCCAGCAAGGCCGTGGCGCTGAGCAGAAAACCGCGCGAAACTGCGGCACTCGTAAGACCTTCCCGGCTCGCTGGCCACAGCGTCGCCAACACGGCGAACAGTGGCAGCCACCAGGCGGCCGCCGCGAGGTCGAATACGCCGCCGATCACCAGGATAGGGAAGCTGAACCACGGTAGCAGGAGTTCGAACTCGCCGTTGAACAGCAGCAAGCCGATGCGGACAACGGCGTTGAGCCCCAGAAAAGCCAGCAACGCGGTCCGCACCAGGCCAAAACGCCCAGCAAACAGCCAGGTGCTGGCTTGTGGAAGTAAGGCTAGGCCACGGAGAACGACTCCGCTACTCAAGCGTTCTTCCCTTTCTGCCACAGCACATCTCCGCAGCCGTCGAGCTTGTTGAGCCAGCGACCGAGGACGAACAGCAGATCGGAGAGGCGGTTCAAATATTGCCGGCTGATTTCGGAAACCTTTTCCTGGTGGGCGACAGCCACCACGGCTCGTTCCGCGCGGCGACATATTGTTCGCGCCAGATGTGTGATCGCGGCGGGGCGGGTACCGCCGGGTAGGATGAATTCTTTGAGCGGACCGAGTTCGGCGTTATAGCGGTCAATGGCATTTTCAAGGCGTGCCGGTTGAGTTTCTTTGACCAGCACGGCACCGGGAATCGACATTTCGCCGCCCAGATCAAACAGATCGTGCTGGATGCCGGTCAGCAACTCGCGCAGATCGACAGGCAGTTCCTCGCATAGCAGCAAACCGATCATCGAATTGAGTTCATCGACGTCGCCCAGTGCTGCGATGCGCATCGAATCCTTGCCAATGCGTGAGCCATCGCCGAGCCCGGTGGTACCGGCATCACCGGTGCGTGTATAGATTTTTGAGAGTCGGTGTCCCATAGTAAAAAGTCGGTGCTGGCAGGGCGGCGGATTATAGTCGCCGCGCCATCACGCTATTGCCGGTGTGGTGCGGCCTATCCCGACTCAGATCGCCTACCGACGTTGTTAGTTTGGCAAAAAGGTAGTAGCGCGAATGCGTTGGCCCAGACCAAGACCCGTAACATGCGACAATTTTCAGCTCAGACCGGGCAGAATGCATCATCTGATGCATGAGTCGCCGTTTGAATGTCGTGATTTCAGCAAGGGAGTGTGCATGATCCGCAAGAATCCCAGTGGCGACCTGCCGGTGGTACACGAGTCTGCCTTCGTCGATCCGACGGCCATTCTGTGCGGCAAGATTCTCGTCGAGGAAAACGTCTTCATCGGTCCGTACGCTGTGATTCGTGCCGACGAGGTAGATGAGAATGGCGGGATGGAGCCCATCATCATCGGGGCGGGTTCGAACATTCAGGATGGCGTGGTGATCCATTGCAAGGCCGGTGGCGGCGTGCAGATAGGCCGTTCCACCTCGATTGCCCATCGATCTATCGTTCACGGTCCGTGTACCGTTGGCGATAATGTTTTCATCGGCTTTAACTCGGTGCTGTTCAACTGTACGATCGGTGCTGGTTCCGTCGTGCGCCATAACTCCGTGGTCGAAGGTTGCCGCGTGCCACCGGGTTTCTACATTCCATCGACGACCAATGTGCATTCGGATGAGGAACTGGCTCAGATCCAGCCGGTCTCCGGGGATGCGACGAGTTTTTCCGAGAGTGTTGCGGAGGCGAATCGCACATTGGTACGTGGGTATAACCGAATTCGCAACGAATTTTAGAGTTCCCGAAAAGGGGATTTTCTTCGGACACGACGTGGCGATCTCGACGTCAGGTGCCGGCGGGGCTGTCATCGGACAGTCTGTTGATCGTTGGCGACGACGTCAATGAGATGGATGCCTCGGGCGAGGAGGTCATCCACCACGTGATCCCGTGTTTGCGTGACAATGGCGTGTATATGCTGTTCTCCGGACTCAAACAAATGGTGATCGACGTCATGCGCGCAACTGGATTGCTGGCGTATCTGGGCGAAGAAAACCGGCATGCCGACGATCATCTGGCCCTCGCGGCCATTTATAAGAAAGTCGGTGCTGGCGGGACGGCGGATGCGGTGATCGAGTGCCCCCTGATGCCGCTGCGCTGGGGAGGCGATCAGGGCCGCTGATTCGCGCTCCTGATTCCTGCCGCTAAGTCGATATGTTGCGTGTTCTGTTGCTTTTGCCCTTAGCCGGTGCTTTGCTGGTCGGTCTGTTACCGCGCAAACGTCCGGACTTGCTCTGGCGCGTTGCCTTCGCTACGGCAATGGCGACGCTGCTGCTGGCCTGGGGCCAGATTGCGAACTTCGACATCGGCTCGGCCGACATCCAGTTTTTTGAAACCCATACCTGGAATCCGCGTCTTGGCTCGGCGTTTTCGCTTGGTGTCGATGGCCTGTCGTTCGCCCTCGTTCTGCTCGCCACGTTGCTGATTGTGGTCGCCTTGCTGGCGTTCCGCGTGCCCGATCGTGGCGCCAAGCTCTATTACGTGCTGCTGCTGATGCTCGAAACGGCGGCCCTTGGCGTCTTCATGGCGCGTGACTGGTCTCTGTTCTACGTGTTCTGGGAGATGACGCTGATCCCGTTGTTCTTCCTCATCGAGCGCCTGGGCGGCGCGCAGCGGCAGCGTGCGGCGCTCAATTTCGTCCTCTACACCATGGGCGGCTCGGTGTTCATGCTGGTTGCTTTGTTGTTGCTCTACGATGCCGCACCGGGCCACAGTTTCGACATGCTCTCCATGGCGACCGGCGGCGGCAGTCTCGCCACCGACAAGCAGGTGCTGATCTTTCTTGGGCTCTTCATCGGCTTCGCCGTCAAGATGGGCGTCTTTCCCCTGCATGGTTGGATGCCGCTGGTCTATGCCGAGGCGCCGGCGGCGGTGACGCTGATTTCTTCCGGCATCCTGCTCAAAATGGGCGCCTACGGCATTCTGCGCGCGGTGACCACCTTGCCCGGTGCCGCGATCGCTTTGCAGCAAAGTCTCACTATTCTGGCCTTCGTCAGCCTGCTCTACGGTGCGCTGCTGGCCTGGAAAAGCCGCAATCTGGTGGTGATGGCGGCTTATGCGTCGATCTCGCACATGGCCGTCGTGCTGCTTGGTACCGCCACCCTGAATGCCACCGGGATCACCGGTGCGGCGCTGCAAATGCTCGGCCACGGGCTCGCCGCCGGTTTGCTGTTTCTGCTTCTGGGTTTGCTCGCCGAGCGTCTGGGCAGTCGTGAGCTGGTGGCTTTCGAGGGATTGCTGCACCGCGCGCCGCGTTTTGCCGGTCTGCTGATTCTGGCTCTGGTCGGCAGTATCGGTTTGCCGGGCACCATCGGTTTCATCAGCGAGTTGCAGGTGATGGCGGGGGGCTATGCGCGATGGGGCGGAGCGATTGCTTTGCTGTCTGTTGCCGTCCTGATTGGCGCCGCCTATTGCCTGCGCGTGACCAATGTGGTGATCAGCACGAGGGCCAAACCTGACACCAAACCGGACCCCGCCCCGATTGCCGATCTGGGACACGCCGAGGCGGTCGCCGCCGGTATTTTGCTGACGGGCATGTTCGGTCTCGGCTTCTTCCCCATGCCGCTGCTGGAGTTGCTGGGCCAGACCGCCGCCGCCATGGGACGCTTGTTCGGAGGCATGGCATGAGCGCTGCCGAGCACAGCCTGAAGGAGCAACTCGAACATTGGATCGAGCATCTCGACCACGTCTTGCCCGGTCAGGCGCCGATCCGTGATTTCGTGCACCACAACACCTTGCATGGCTACCAGCATTTGCCCTTCGATCAGGCCATGGCCGCGTCGCGCGACGAGCTGGGCATTGGTGGCTATTGGCCACTGGCGCGTTTCCGGGCCGAGTTTGCGGCTGGCCGGATCGACGCGAGTGATCTTGATGCGGTACTCGATCTCGCCCATCCCGAAATCGATACCGAAATCGCGCCGGGCGTAACGCGGCGGGCGATCTGGCGGGCCGCATTGCGCTTCGATTGCGCGCCGATCGACGCGGCACGTTTGCGTTGGGAACTCGACGAACGTGCGGCGCTGAGCCGAATCCCCGACGACATCGCCGCGGAAAGTCGGTTCTGGCGACACGGCACCAATGCGGGGAAATTGACCGCCCTTTGGCAGCAAGCGCAGGCCTTGACGCCGCTCACGCTGTCGGCAGAGCCGGATCAGGACGAACTCTGGTCGGGCTTGATCGCGACGCTCGGTGTGCGCGGCACGCTGCGCGAACTGATTCTGCAGCTCAGCGGTGAAGACATCCTGGAAACGGTTCGGGTCGATCTTTTCCGGCATCTCGCCGCCCACCTCGATCAGGGCCTGGCTTCCTGGCACAACCCGCAGCGCAATGAAGGCTTCTATGCTGCCTGGCGGCGTATCGCCGTGCTCGATCCAAGTTGGGCGCTGACCGATCAAACCGAAGCGCGCAAGCGGATCAGCGAACTGCCGGACGACCCGGTCGCGGCGATCGAAGCCGAGCTCACGCATCTCGCCATTCCGTTGGCCAATTGGCAAGGCTATTTGGAACGTTTGGCCATGCAGTTGCCGGGGTGGTCTGGCATGTTCCTGTGGCGCCATCATCATCCTGGTTATTCGGGCATCACCGTGCCGGTGGCCATGGCGGATTACCTAGCGGTGCGCCTGGTGCTGGAGAGCGTTGCCGCCAACACGGTGGCGCGTCGTATCTGGGGCGTGCCCGCTACCTTGACGGCGCTGGCCTCGTATTTCTGGGTGCATCCGGTTGAGTTGCGCCTGCGCCTGGCCTGTCATCGCGGCGAACTGCCCGAGGCGCTCGCCAGTCAGGTCCAGCAAATGGAAGCGCCGGGTGAGCGCGCTGCCGAGAGCCGCGCGGCCTGGAAAGCCCTCGCCGAAGCCGCCGCTGCTGTGGACGCCGATCCACAGCAACATGCCGCTAGCGCGAGTTGGCCCGTGTTCCGTCTCGCGATTGTCCTCGGCCTCGATGCCCCCGCCTTGAGCGAGTTGGGGCAAAGCGGCGCAAATGCTCTTTTGGCCTGCGCGGCAGAGCTGGATCTTGACTGCGCCAGCTACCTCTGGCTACAAGCCTACGAGCACCACTACGCCGAGAAGATCTTTGCCGCCCTGAGTGCCAACCTGCCGCGTCGGGCCAGCATGGATGCACCCGATGCGCAACTGGTATTGTGCATGGACGACCGCGAAGAGGGTTATCGGCGCCATATCGAAGAGGCCAATCCACGTCTGGAAACCCTGGGTGGCGCCGCCCACTTTGCCGTCTTCCAGAATTGGCGGGGTCTTGGCGACCCCGGTGTCACGCCGCTGTGTCCGGTGGTGCCGGTGGTTATCGTGCCCTCGCATGAGATAAACGAAATGCCTCGCGTGGGGCAGGAGAACGCGGCGGCGGCCTGGCAACAGCGACTTGAGAAAGGCCGTGTGGCGCGCGACCGACGTTTGCAGCAAACCCGTTTCGGCCTTTTGAGTGCCTTCGTGCAGAGTTTCCTGCGCGCCCCCGGCGCGTTTGGCGATCTGCTGTTGCGCGCCTTTGCGCCGCAACGCTGGGGCCAGCACGCACAACGCGACCCCGTGCCGCCCACTCTCATCAATCCTACCGCTGTCGCCGAACATAGCGCGCGGCCGGCCACGCCGGAGGATCCGCGCCCGGGCTTTACCGACGACGAACAAGGCGAGCGGATCGGCAACTTCCTCACCAGCCTGGGGCTCACCCGTAATTTCGCGCCGCTCGTGGTGATCATGGGCCATGGTTCCAACAGCCAGAATAATCCACACCTTGCCGCCTACGATTGCGGCGCCTGTTCCGGCCGCCATTCAGGACCGAATGCGCGCCTCTTCGCGACCATGGCCAATCGCCCGGCGGTACGTGAACGCCTGGCGCGGCGCGGTATTCATGTCCCCGAGCAAACCCATTTCCTCGCCGGCGAACACAACACTGCCGACGACATCGTCACCTGGTACGACGCCGAGGACGTACCGCTCATGCATGCCGCAGCGTTCGCCAGCCTGCAAAACGACTGCCGTACCGCAAGTGCGACCCATGCCGTGGAACGCTGCCGGCGCTTGATGTCGGCTCCGCTAGGCATGTCCCCGAAGTCGGCCTGGCACCATGTGATCGGGCGTCGCAACGACTTTGCCCAGCCGCGTCCGGAGCTCGGTCATGTGACCAACGCCTGCGCTTTCTTCGGCCGGCGCAGCATGTCGCGTGGTGCCTACTTCGATCGTCGCGCCTTCCTGATTTCCTATGATCCGCTACGCGACGCCGATGGCGCGGTGCTTACGCGCCATCTCACCATCAACGGCCCGGTCGGTGCCGGTATCAACCTCGAATATTACTTTTCCACCGTCAGCAATGAGCGTTTCGGTTGCGGCACCAAGGCCATGCACAATGTGGTCGGTGGCCTCGGCGTCATGGCCGGCGCCAGTTCCGATCTGCGCACCGGTCTGCCGCGGCAGATGATCGAAATCCACGAGCCGATGCGTCTCTTGGTGGTGGTCGAGCAAACCACTGAAATCCTGACGCGCGTCTATCAGGCGCAACCCGCCGTGCAGGAACTGGTGGGTAATGGCTGGGTGCTGCTGGCTGCCGTTGATCCGGAACCCGATCCATCGCGGCCTCTGATCCAGCGCTTCGATCCCGCACGCGGCTGGCTGCCGTGGACGCCGCCGGCAGAGTCGAGCCTGCGCGAATTCGAGCGCTCGGTGGATTGGTTCGGCGGCAAGCGCGAACCGCTGCCCCCAGTGTTGTTGAAGCGGCCGCTGGAGTGCGCAGCATGAGTGTTGTTTTTGAGATGAGCGCCTTCGCCATTCTGTTACCCCTGCTCGGTGCCGCCCTGATCGGTGGTCGTATGCTGTCAGGCGCCGGGCGCGGTGATGCGGCTGAGCCGTGGACAGTGCGCTGGGCGATGCTGCAGGCCTGGTTGGCGCTGCTGGTGCTAGTGGCCGTTGCGGTGGCGGCCATCATGGAAGGCACGCCGGGACGCATCGAGTTCGCGCGTTGGATCGAGAGCGGTCCGGTTGCGTTGCCACTGTCCGTCCTGATCGATGCCAAGAGTCTGATTTTTGCCCTCATCGTGCAGGTCGTGGGCGTAGTTGTACTGCGTTTTTCGCGCACCTATCTGCATCGCGAGGGGGCCTTTCATCGCTTCTATTTCGGGCTTTGCCTGTTCCTTGCCGGGATGCAGCTGATCGTGCTGGCCGGCGATGCAGCGCTGACCTTCGTCGGTTGGGAACTGGCTGGTTTCAGTTCCTGGTTGCTGATTGGTTACGACACCGAGCGTGCCAACGCTACCCAAAATGCCCTGTATGCCTTCGTTACCAATCGTATCGGCGATGCCGGTTTCATTCTCGGTCTGGCGTTGGCTTTCCTCTGGATTGGCAACACGGCCTGGCCCAGCCTGGTCGATACGGGACTGGATCGGGTTTCGGCGCGTTTGCTGCTGTTTGGTTTTGTTGTCGCGGCGATCGCCAAGTCGGCGCAATTGCCGCTTTCCGGCTGGTTGGCGCGTGCACTGGAAGGACCGACGCCATCATCGGCCATTTTCTACGGCGCAATCATGGTTCATGCAGGTGTCTGGATGTTGATTCGCCTGGAACCAGTCTTGCGTCTGGTACAGGACATCATGATCCAGGTCGCGCTGTTCGGACTGGTCACTGCACTCTATGGCTGGTTTGCCGGCCTGACGCAAAGCGACGTCAAGTCATCCCTGGTATTCGCCACGACGACCCAGGTGGGGCTGATGTTCTTCGCCTGCGGCCTCGGCTTCTTCGATTTTGCCTTCGTCCATCTGTGTCTGCATGCGCTGCTGCGCGCCGCCCAGTTCTTGCTGGCTCCCTCGTATATGCATCTGTTGTCGCAGCCCGCACCGGAGCCGCCGGCTTGGCTAAAAAGTCGGTCCTGGTGGTACGGCGCCGCACTTTCCCGGTTCTGGATCGAGCCGCTGGCGCAAACCCTGGTCATCGCCCCGGCACAAGCTGTGGCGCGCGATGTGCGCGCTGCCGACGAAGCTGTGCTGATGCCGCTCCTGGCCAGTTCGGTGGAAGGCGAAGTCCCGGGGGCCGGTGGTCGTGTTTTGGCTTGGGCGGCAGATTGGTGCGACAGCGTTGAGCAACGCCTGACCCAGATCGCCAGTTCCGGACGCCCGGCACAGCTGATGCGGCAGGCGGGCGAGTATTTTCTCGAACTCGAAGCGCTGCTGGAGCGTCCGCGTTACCTGCTGATTCTGGTTGCCGCGACGTTCATGGTGATCCTCTGATGAACGCCGAACTGCCCGTCCTCCTGCTCTTGCAACTCGTCCCGGCGGTGGGTGCGCTCGTCACTTACTTTGCGCGCAGTGGCAAGTGGGCGGTGAGTTTCAGCCGGGGTGTGGCTCTGCTCGTGTTGGGGCTGGCGATCCTGATGATGCGTCGCCTCGACGCCGGCTCGGCCGAATTCCAGTTGGGCGAACGCCTCGATCTTTTCGGCTTCCCGGTTTACCACGCGGCTGCCGATGGCATTACGGCCTTATTCGTCATGCTGACGGCGGCACTGACCGTATTGCTAACTCTGTATGGTCTGGTGCGTGGTCTGGGCTCGACACATCGCCTGGCGGCGGTGCTGCTGGCGGCCGAAGCCTTGCTGATGTCGATGCTGGTAACCATCAACCTGCTCTGGTTTGCCCTTGCATCCGCTGCGGAACTGGGTCTGGTGGCCTATTTGCTCGGCCGCTGGTCGACCTCGACCGAAGAGAATCGGGCTCTGGCCATGACACGTTTCATGCAGTTCCAGGGTGCTGGAATTGCACTGTTTCTGTTTGGCGTCGGCATTCTCGCTTGGGGTCATGCCGATGCCACCGACCGCTGGAGCTTCGATCTGCTCGACCTGATGCAGGTGCGACCGGAAGGCAAGTTCCAGTCGGCGGCGTTTTTCCTGATGTTTTATGGCCTGGCGATTCGCACTCCGCTGTTTCCTTTGCACGGCTGGTTGCCGCACGTCGCGCAACGCGGCATGGTGGCGGTTGCACCCGCGCTGCTGCTGGGGATCAAGGTCGGCGTCTATGGCATGTTGCGCTATGTCTTGCCGCTGACCCCGGATGCGGTTGAAACCTGGCAGATGTATGTGGTGGGCGTGGCCATGATCGGCGTTTTTTATTCGGCGGTGCTGGCCTTTTTACAGACCAATCTGCGCCGTCTGCTGGCGTTTGCCGTCGTCAGCCATACCAGCCTGATCGTGATCGGGCTATTTACTCTGGAGCCGGTGGGTCTTCAGGGCGCCATCATGTTGGCGGTCAATTTCGGTTTGGCGGTCACCGTCATGCTGTTCATGGTCGGCTTCGTCTTTCGCCGCACTCGTACCACCGATCTCGACAAGCTCGGTGGCTTGTTTGATCGCATTCCCTTTATTGCCCTGGTGTTCCTGGTCGGCGGCCTGGCGATTGTCGGCATGCCCGGTACGCCGGGTTTCGATGCCGCCCACCTGATGCTGGAAGCCGCAATCGAGCGCTATGGCGCGTTGCCGACTGTGGCGACCGCGCTGGGCAACGTCGTCTCGGCGGGCTTTCTGCTGTGGGGTTTCCAGCGCGTTTTCCTCGCGCCGCGTGCCGATGGTGAGAAGGTGAAGGTCGACCGCGTCGAACCAATGGAATATTTTGTCGGTGGTCTGGCGCTACTGATTTTGTTGGTGGCCGGCTTCTATTCCGAGCCCTGGCTGAATCTCACCGATGCCGCCGTGAAGGCGCTCGGTGCGCATTTTGGGCATGGTGGCTGAGATGTCCGATCTACCACTGTTGAGTCTCCTGCTCCTGATTCCCCTGGCCGGTATCGGCTTGATCTGGAGCGTCCCGCGTTTCAAGATCGCACGAGATGCTGCCGTGCTGACCAGCGTGCTGACGCTTGGTGCTTCGTTGTTGGTGATTGCCCGCTTCAATCCGGCGCAGGCCGGTTTTCAGCTGGAGGATTCCTGGCCCTGGATTGCCGCGCTGAACATTCATTTCCGCCTCGGCGTCGACGGGATTTCGCTGCTGTTCCTGCCCGCCACCACGCTCTTGTTTGCGGCCGTCACGATCTCGGCACGGCCACAAATGGTCCGCGCCCGCCTCTATTTTTCGCTGATTCTGGGTCTGGAGGCCGCAGTGCTGGGCGTATTCCTGGCGATCGATGCAATGTTCTTTTTCCTCTGCTGGGAACTCACGGTCGTGCCGATCTACTTTTTGGTCGCGCTGTGGGGCGTGGGCGCACGCCGGCAGCAGGCGGCGACGCAATACACGTTATTGATGCTGGCCGGTGGCGTGCCGCTGCTGTTTGGATTGCTGATTCCGGCCCTGAGCCTGCCACAACTGGCTTTCGATCTGCCGACTTTGCTCGCCCAGCCCCTGTCGCGCAATACGCAGTTTGTCGTCTTCCTGCTGCTACTGCTCGGTTTCGGCGTCAAGGCGCCCCTGCCGCCGATGCATACCTGGTTGCCGACGCTGGCGCTGGAAGGTCCGGTTGCCGTGGTCGCGCTGGTGGCCGGCATCAAGCTCGGTTTGTATGGTCTGATCCGTTTCGCCATCCCGATGGCGCCGGCGGCGGCGACCGATCTGCACTGGCTGCTAGCCGGAATCGGTGTCGTTGCCGCGCTCTATGGCGCCTTGGCGGCGTTGGCGCAGACCAATTTGCGCGTGATGCTGGCTTACGCCGGTGTTTCTCACGTCGGCCTGGTGCTGCTGGGGCTGGCCAGTTTTAGCCAGCATGGCGTGCAGGGTGCGGTGTTGCTGACCGTCAGCCTGGCGCTGGCAACCGGTGGCGGTTTGCTGGCGGCGAGTTTCCTGCAATTGCGCGTCGGATCGTGCGAATTGCAGAACCTCGGCGGCGTCTTCGTGTCCATGCCGCGTCTGGCGGCTTTCTTCCTGCTCTGCGGCCTGGCCGGGCTGGGCTTGCCGGGAACCGCCGGCTTCCCCGGCGAATGGCTGGTCCTGCTGGCGACCTTGCAGACTCATACCGGTGCCGGCATCGCCGCACTCGCCGCCATGGTGTTCGGCGGCGCGTATTTCATGGGTTTGTATCGCAAGGCATTTTTTGGCCCGGCTTTGCGACCGGCGGTTGCAACTGCCGACGATCTGTTGCCGCGCGAGATGTGGGCGGTGGCCTTGATCGGCGGCGCGATCCTGATCTTCGGGCTGTATCCGCAGCCGCTTTTGGAGCTAACGCAGAGCGCGGTGGAGCGCTGGTTGCAGGCGGTTGGGGCGGTTGGAGCAGTTACTTCAGTCGGCGCCGTCCCGCCAGCACCGACTTTTTAGAATAACTTCTTATCCCGTCGTACCATCCGCCGTCTTGACTGCGGCGCCGACTAGCAGGACTGGGACGGCGGAACGGCGGATCAGTTCGTCGCTGACACTGCCCAGAAGTTTGCGGTTTAGACCGCCGCGTGTGTGACGATACAACACAATCAGATCGGAACCGGTTTGCTCGACAGCGGCGATGACGCCATCGGCGATCTTGCCTTTGCCGACCAGTAACTCACCGCTTACCCCTTCCACCTTCAAGTTGGCGATGGCGCGTTCAGCGGCATCGGCGATCATGTCCGGGACATTGCCGTCGCCGCCGGCGATGGTGAACAAGGTAATCGGCAACTGCGCCACTTTGGCCAGTTGGGCGGCCAGTTCGACTGCGGCAATCGCCGCATCGGTGCCATCGAACGGCACCAGAATCCTGTTTTTCCAGAGTTGGCTCGATGGTGCCACGACGATCACATGACAGGGTGCGTTGGCAATGATGTGCTGGGCAACCGGCCCGACTTCGGCCACGCCCGGCAGCAGACGGCGGCCGATGACCAGCAACTGCGTGTGGGCCTGGGTGGCCGCGACATGGATTTCCTTCGCCAGATCGGTCCCGACACGCGGCAGCAACTCGCAACGGACATCCGCCGCGATGGCTTCCGTCTTGATCGCTTCAATGCGTGCCGCAACCGCCTCGATCTGGGTCGTGTCCGCAGCGACCCCGACCACGTCGAGCCGGACCCCGAGCTGGCTGGCTAGGGCAATCGACAGTGCCCGCGTCACCGGAGCCAACTCGCTGTTGTCCGCCGCCAGCATCAGCCGCAAGCGACGATCGCCATCCGGCAGGCGGCCGCTGTTGCAATTGGCAAAGATGCGCGTTTTGCAGTGACGGCAAATGTTCGGGTCGAGCGTCCAATAGAGGGCATCGGTCGGATTGGTCTTGACCGGGAAGAACGCTCCCTCGCCGATGGCGTGGTCGTACTCGCCCTGGCGGAGGATCTCGAAAGCTTCCGGCTTCATGCGGTAAAAGTAGAGCCCGCCACCCATGCGCCGGCGACGACGTGCCTCCTGGGTGAACATCTCCGCCCCGGCGATGTCGATGAAGTTCATCCCCAGCGACACGATCAGCACCGATTTCTGCCGCGGATTGTCCGTATCAATCTGCTGCAGCGTGTTCTGGATGTGATCCACGGCGCCGAAATAAGCCGAGCCATTGATGCGCACGATGCGCAACTGCGGGCACTCGGGCTTGCCACGGGCATCGACGAAGTGATAGCCACTGGCATCGACCGCTGGCACCAGGGGTTCGATGCCGGGACGCGAGGTGCGGTAGAGATACAGCAGCAATGACACCAATACCCCGGCGGTGATGCCGGCTTCAAGGTTCATCAAGGTGCCGATGATGGTGACCCACAGAACGGCCGATTCCGGTTTGCTGGTTTTCCAGATCGAACTGATGTGATGAAAATCGATTAGACCCCAGGCCACCAGGAACAGGATGCCGGCCATCGCCGCGTTGGGTAGATAGGCGGCCAAGGGGGCGACGACGAGCAGGATGATGATGAGGAAGATCGAGGCGAAGACGGTGGCCAGTGGTGTGCGCGCACCGGCTTCGTAATTGACGCCGGAGCGGTTGAAGGAACCCGACGAGGCATAGCCGGAAAAGAAGGCGCCAATCATGTTGGAAAGCCCTTGGCCGATGAATTCCTGGTTGCCGTCGATGCGCTGCTCGGAGCGAACCGCTATGGCTCGCGCAATCGATACCGCCTCGGTGAGTGCCAGCATGGTAATGACCAGCGCCGGGCCGAAGGTCTTCTTCAGGGCATCAAAGGAAAAATCAGGGATCGAGAGTGGCGGCAGACCGGCAGGCAGAGCGCCGACGGTCTTGATCCCGGTTTCGGCCTGGCCGACCAGGCTGTTGAGGATATAAGCGACGATGCCACCAATCAGCATCGCCGCAATCATGTAAGGAAACTTCTTCCAGTAGCGTTTGGTCAGCAAGCCAGCCGCCAGTGTGGCGATGCCCACCCCGGCCACCCATGGGTTGATATGGTCGATCTGGACAAAGAACTGGTGCAGGATTTCGTAGAACGGCACGCCGCGCGGGATGTCGATGCCAAAGAAACTACGGATCTGGCTGGCGGCAATGAGTACCGCCGCACCGCTGGTGAAGCCGATCACCACCGTGTGCGAGATGAAATTCACCACCGCCCCCATACGCGCGAGGCCCAGCGCAAACTGGAA
Source organism: Propionivibrio dicarboxylicus (assembly GCA_945902805.1). Taxonomy (GTDB): domain Bacteria; phylum Pseudomonadota; class Gammaproteobacteria; order Burkholderiales; family Rhodocyclaceae; genus CAMDMZ01. Next base: position 44,249 of record CAMDMZ010000020.1, read on the forward strand.
GATACCGACCTGTAGCGTGAGTGTTAGCGCCAGGCTGACATATTCCGGTGTGCCCGGTTCGGCCAGGTTATGGAGGGCTGCAAACAACGCAATCGAGATCGCCGTGGTCGGTCCGGAAACCAGGTGCCAGGACGAACCAAATAGCGCGCCAACAATGGCCGGCACCATGGCCGCATACAAGCCATATTGCGGTGGCAGGCCGGCAATGGTGGCGAAGGCCACGCCCTGTGGCAGCACGATCAGCGCGCCGCTGAGTCCGGCCAGCAGATCGTCCTTCAGGGCCTCGCGGGTGACCATCGGCCACCAGCGCAAAAAGGGGAGGAAGCGGGCAAGCTGGGCGTAGAGAGCGGGTGTCATGGCGGAGTCCGTTGACCAAGTTCAAGAAAGCGGCGCACCGGCAGCAACACGGCGCCGCTCGCTAATATTAGCGTTTGTTGATATATCAGTGGATAGAGTTGTTCTATCGTTGCGTCAATCGAACAGCTTTTGTGCGATGGCGTAGCGCATCAAATCGGCATTACTGTCCACGCCGAGCTTTTCCATCAGGTGAGTCTTGTGCGTGGTCACTGTCTTCGGCGATAGATTCAGTTGCTCGGCGATCTGATTCAGGCTGACGCCGGCGACGATTCGCCGCAGCACTTCCCATTCGCGTGGGCTAAGCGTTTGATGGCGTTCGCCGGCACCGTGGCTCACAGTTTCAAACGCCAGTGCTTCGGCCAGCCCCGGGGCGATATAGCGTTCGCCCTTGGCAACCCGCGTGATCGCCGTTTGCAGGATTTGCGGCGTGGCTTCCTTGGTGATGTAGCCGGCAGCCCCGGCTTGCAGGGCGCGGCGCACCATGGCCGGTTCGTCGTGCATCGACAACACCAGCACCGGCAATTGCGGGCAGCCCTGGTGCAGGTTTTCGATCAGCTTGGTGCCCGAGGTGCCAGGCATGGTTAGGTCGGTCAGCAGCAGGTCGGCGTCGCGCGCCTGAATGGCTGCTTTTGCGGCAGCAAGTGTTTCTTCGGCATTGGTCGCTTCGCGCACCACCTCGATACCGGGGAAGGTGTGGAGCATCTGCTTCAAGCCGAGCCGGAACAAAGTATGGTCATCGGCGATGATGAGGCGGATCATTGCGGGACCTCCACGGTCAGGGTGGTGCCAGCGCCGGACTGGCTGATGAGTTGCAGGCTGCCGCCGAGGGCTTCGACTCGCTCGGTGATACCGAGCAGGCCAAAGTGTTTGCTGCGATCGACGGCATCGGGATCGAAGCCGCAGCCATCGTCGCGGATGATCAGGCGCGAGTTGCCGCCTTCGCAACTGAAACTCAGGCTGACCCGGCCAGCCCCGGCATGGCGCACGATATTGGCTAGCGATTCCTGCACGATGCGAAACAGGCAAATGGCCTGGGCTTCGGCCAGCGTATCGGCATCGGTGGCAAAGCGAATCTCGCAGGCGACGCCGGCCGGCGTTAGCAGACGCCCGACCAGCCATTCCACCGCCGCCGTCAGGCCCAGATTAAGCGCCGCCGGACGCAGGTCGGCAGCAATGCTCTTGACGCTGCGATAGGCTTCGCCGATCAGCATCTCGATATCTTCGATGCGCGAGGTGGCTTTGTCCTGATCCGACGCCAGATCGCCGCGCAGCAATTGCAGTTGCATGCGCGCGGCGGTCAGCACCTGCCCCAGTTCGTCGTGCACCTCACGTGCCAGGCGCGCGCGCTCAAGTTCGATGGCCGCTTCACGATGCGTTGCCAGCAGGCGCAATTCGCCACGCGAACGTTCGAGATCCTGTTGCGCTTGCTTCAGGGCCGTCACGTCGAGAATGACGCCGTGAATGGCCGGCTCGCCGTCGGCTGCAATTTCGGTGGTGGCACGAATCTGCAACCAGCGGACGGACTCGTCATCCGGCCGGCTGCGTCCCACCCATTCAAATTCGCCCGCCGGCGGTTTTTCCGCGCGCCAGATCAGGCCGGGTAGGTCGTCGGTATGGATGCCCTGAAAAAAGACCTCCGGATCGGCCAGCATTTCTGCCGCAGTGCCGGGCAGCAAGCGTGCGATACCTGGACTCATGGAACGAAACCCGGCCACCGGCGCGGCAACGTATTCGAATAGTGCCACCGGCAACTGGCTCGATACCTGGCGCAATTGGTCTTCGGATGTACGCAAGGCCAATTCGGCCTCGCGCCGTCGCGCCGTTAGCCGTTGCTGCCAACGCCATGACCACCAGCCAAAGACCAGCGCCAACGCCAGCGTGACGGCGATCAGGAGCATCGCCGAGAGCGTCAATGGATGCGTCGACGCGCCGGCAATGTCCTCGGCAGCATGGGCGAACGAAATGATGGCGGGACTCCAGTCGTGTCAGAATCGGCCAATTATAGACAGCACAAATGAGGCGCCTGACTTCGGGAAGACCTGACCAGGAGTCAGAGTTCGGCGGCTAAAGTTGGACGCGCGTTAGAATCGTGGAGCGCGCTTACAGGAGCCCACCATGTCACAAGCCCATGCCTATCAGCCGATCCCGGAAGCCGAGTATCTGGCAAGAGAGGAAACCGCATCCGTTCGCCATGAGCTCGTGGGTGGCGAGCTTTATGCCATGGCAGGTGCCAGCGAACGGCACAACCGGATCGCACTCAATATTGCCTTTCACCTGCGCTCCTCCACACGCGGCAAAAGCTGTCGCGCCTTCATGGCCGATATGAAACTCCGGCAGGCGCTGGGCACGGTGTTTTACTACCCTGACGTGATGCTGGTATGCGACCCGGAAGACGATCACCCGCTTTACAAACGGTCCCCCTGCCTGATTGCCGAAGTGCTTTCGCCCGCTACGGCCAAGATTGACCTGCGCGAAAAGTGGCAGTCCTACCGCGCCTTGCCCAGCCTGCGCTACTACCTGCTGGTTGATGCCGAGCGTCTGTGGGCAAAATGTTACTCAATGAATGCTAGCGGCCAATGGTTCGAGCAGGAGCTTTCGACCGAAGACCATGTTCAGGTCGATTGTGGCGATGCCCACCTCGCGCTGACGCTGGAAGATATTTACGAAGACACCGGGCTTATCGTGTAACGCCGCCCCGCCCCGCCATGAAAATCGCCGAATTGCTGCAGTCGCTTGCAGATGGACAAGTACAGTATGTGCTGGTTGGCGGTTTGGCTGTACAGTTGCATGGATTTTTGCGTGCCACCTTCGATATCGATCTGGTATTGGCAATGAACGATGCGAATCTGGTGCGGTTTATCACTGTCGCCAACACCTACGGTTTGCAACCCGGAATTCCCGTTCCGATCGAATCCCTCAGGAATGCCGCCCAGATTGATCAATGGCACCGTGAGAAGGGCATGCTTGCCTTCTCACTCCGGGAGCCGCAGATGGGAGGCAGTGTCATCGATGTACTGGTTCGTCCCGATGTGGCGTTCGAGAGGCTGATGGCGAGCGCAGTGAAGGGCAACTTGTTCGGTCGACAGGTTTTCATTGCCTCGATTGATGATTTGCTTGAAATGAAACGAATCGCCAATCGTCCGAAAGATCGGCTTGACATCGAGGCATTGGAGAAGATCAAGCGTGGAGAAGATCCGAATGTCTGAAATCAAAGGTGATTTGACCACCTCAATTCCCGAAGCGTTGATACTTGCACGCTTGGCGCAGTCCGAGCAGATGCGGGAATTTTTCATCCAGATGTGGGTGCAAAACCCTGCGTTGGCCAAGCATGCAGGGGAGCGGGTGTGCGGCATGCTTTTACCGCTTGCCGCCGTCCCGCCAGCGCCGACTTTTCCTACGGTAGCGCTTGCTTGAGCAAGTAAGCGGAAAACGTTCTCAAGTCAGCCAGTCGCTCGGCAAGAATGTGACGCAGGATATCGATGTCGATCCCTTGGTCGTTGTGAACGGCGATATTGCGAAAACCGACCATCGCAGTCAGGTGCTGACCAAGTTCGGGATCAAGCCGCTTCGTCTTCATCAGCATCTCGAAGGCCTGGCGGCTTTCTGTCGGGATACCCAGTCGGTGGATGCGTACCAGGTGCATGGCCGCATCAATTGCAGCCTCGCATGCACGCTGCAAGTTCAGCACCAGCGCATCCTGGCGCGTAAAGTTGCTTTCGAGCTCAGCCTCGTGACCGACATATTCGTCAGCGATACGTTTCAGGCAGCGCTCGATGATGGCCGCTTTGCCAAGCAGTACCTCATCCATAAATTGATCCACGGGCACGAATATCGTCCAGGATTGGCCGGCGAAAATCGTTGAGCTCGGCATACTCGGAGAGTACACGCGAATCGTAGGCTTCGGCTGCGGTGTGGTTGGCGGCAAATAGGCGACGGCCTTGGGTGACGATCTGCACGCGCAGAGTGACCGGCAGGGTGCGCATGTCATTCAGATCGATCATGTGTCCCGTTTGTGCAGCCAGCAGATCGCTTAGCTGTAGGCGAGTGGCGAAATCCAGTGGCTGTCGGTCGAGCACAGCGAGATCAAGATCGCTATCGTGCCGCTGATACACACCACCAAAGCTGCCATAGCCATAAATTGCTTCCACATCGGGCAGCACTTCCCTCAGCACGGCAACGATCTGCGCATCGAGACGGTCGAGAGATTGTGGCTTCAGATTCATGCGACGATTATAAGTTGCCGTCCCGCCAGCACCGACTTTTTGAGCGCAGAAGCACGCAAGGAAGGCAGGATGCAACACGAGCATTCCAAGCTCGCGCAACAGAAAATTGTGGTTTATCCAGCTTTTTCTCGAAAGCCCCCGCCCTTACTGCTCAGCCAGAACGACGCGGATGCGTTCCACGTAATTTGGTGATGCTCCGCTCGCGGTCGTGCCGCAGCCCGTGGTGCCGCAGGCCGCTGCATTGCAGGCGACTGAGGTGATGGTGTAGAAGCGGGTGGTGTGTACCGTGGGAGGCGGGCCGGGGTCTTGGCCTTCCGCGTAGGTCGACAAGGCACAGCACACTTGCACGGTGAATCCGGTGTCCGTAGTCAAGTCCAGTGTCTTGCTTTGGTTTCCGGCGGAGCATTTAGTCCCCGCCGCGCCCCAATCCTGGTCCTTGATCGCTTGGTACAACCCCCATTCGTTGCCCGACTTTGCCGCTTGCCACGCTTTGGTGGCCATGAGGTCCTGGGCTGACGTGGCGTGTTGCGCGGTGCCAAACGACGTAATGGCTGCAGCCAAGGCGGCCAGAATCACCAGGATCACGATCGCGGTGACGATACCAAACCCGCGTTGCCGATCACATTGATGAGCGCATGCCTTCATGGAATATTGTCCACATGGGAGCCGTGCGCCAGAGTCACGGCTTCATTTTGGCGTTCCAGGACGATTGTCATCCAGAGGTAGCCACTTTGTTGCCCTCCCATGTTGGCGCTGTATTGGAACTCGCAGGATTTGAGGTCGGTGGCAAGTACATAGGGGTTCATTGCTGCACTATATGCAGGACAAGTGGCTTGTTTGGTAAACGAGCCTACGTTGGTCCGGATCAGTCTGCCGCCACTACAACTGTAGATGACCGAGGCTTCAGTCGCCGCGACTATCTGGAAACGCCCGGCGTCATAGCCTCCGGCGGTGGGGTTGCGGGATAGCGTTACCCGATGTGTACCGAACCCCGGCCTGGGTGGCGCCGCTACGGTGTTCGTGATGGTGGCCCGGCTCAGACCAGTATCGTAAACATCGTCCCCATTCTGGTTATTGATCACGACGGTGGCATCCTTGACGATCGGATCGGTGGCTCCGGAAAACTGGGAGACGAGGACGTCAAATGTTGGTGTCGCGCTGGCGGCTGCGGAGCTGTCCGGATAGGCGGCGCACACGCCGCTGGTCGGGCAACTGGCGTCGTCGTTGGTGAGGTCGGGGCCGGTTCGGTAGCGCCCTCCACCCACGGTGGGCACTAGTTGGACACAGGCCACGTTGTCGGCGGTTGTTGTGGCGTCGATGACATTCACCGAGTTGGGCGCGGCGCGTCGTACGTCTTGAGCGATTTTGCGCAGCGCCGTATCGGCGATATCGGTCAGATCGGCCCGCCGGCGGGCGTCGAAGTAGCCATCGATGGTCGGTTTGAAAAACACCATGAACGTGCCGGCGAGGATGCCCATCAACACCATCACGGTGATGAGTTCGACCAGCGTAAAGCCGTGTTGGCGGGGTTTCACGAGGCGAAGTCCGTGCGCCAGGTGGTGACGGAAAAGGAGTCTGATCCTCTGGCAGCAATTACTTTGATCTTGATGGTATTAGGGATGCCGTTCCACGTCGCGGGGTCATCCATCTCGACCTTGATGGTGTAGCCGGTCAAGCCGGCCGAGGTTCCGTCTGGTAGGCAAATATTTTGTTCTGCGGCATAGGCTGTCTTGTAATCGCGCACGTCGTCAGCGCTGCTGCGATTGCAGCCGGTAATGGTGCCACTGCCAATGGCGTAGGGCTTCTGCGTGATTTCTTCGGCCATGCCTTCGGCCAGACTGATCAATTGCTTACGCACCATGGGGTCTGCCGACGACTTGATTACCGTGGTAAAGGCCGTGAGTACGCCGGCCAGACCCACGCCGATGATCACGATGGTGATGATCATTTCGACCAGGGTGAATCCGGAATTCAACTTACGGCGCATCGGCAATGAACCCCGTGACGCCATTTACGAACACCCGCGAACCGTCGATGGTGGCGTCGATACTGGCGACAGTGCTACCGATTGCATCCGAGGTGATGCGGCCGTCGCTTTGGAAGTATCGGTCCCCGGGCGCGGCGGCGAAAACACCGTTGGTGGAATCCGAACTCTCGAGTATGTGTGGTGTGCCGGTATTGTTGCCGGGAATGTTCAAGGCCACGCTATTGCATGCGCCGTTCTTGTCATCATCGATGGTTAAGGTCAACCGATCCGATGCAAACGTTGCGCACACCATGCGCCGGTGACTCGTGGCCGTCTTTTGCGCAAAACGCAAGGCCGCAATCGTCTTGTCGCGAAACTCCACGGCCCGAAAAGCCGTCGCGCTGTTCATGCGGGGAATGGCGACTGCCGCCAGGATGCCGAGGATGACGATGATGGTGATCAATTCCACCATGGTGAATCCTGACGTGTGGCGACGGAAACGCATGGCTCAATAAAGCTCGCGGATGTGAATGGTCTTTTTGTGCTCAGCCGAGAAGATACCAAAAGTCGCTTTCGCGGAGGGGTTCTCGTTGTATGTTGTGCCACCCCATTTCGATTGGAGCCAGGGCATAGTCGCAAGGTTCAGAGTCAACACACGGGTGCCGGCTAAGGAGGGAATGATCGGGATGTTGGTCGGTCCGGCAGACAAGGTAGCCGGCAAAACAGGCGCCGGCCAGCCTGTTTGATCATAGGATGATGGCAGCCCCCCCAGCGCCGTTCCGGATGCGCCGGTGTCTTCCGTGTTTTTCACCCAGGATTTGCCGGTCCAGTATTGCGCTTCCACGGGAATTTGCAACGGGGAGACTGAGCCGTAGGCATTCGCGAGGCGAAGGCGACCAAAACGAATTCTGGTCGCATTGCTCAGACTGGCGCCGCTGATCGCGACGCCATCAGGCTCGCTCAGGATGTTCGCTTTCAAGGCAAAGTTTTCATAGGATCCATCAACCGTAGCAGTACGTAGGAATGCGGTCGTCGCATGGCCAACCGCGTATCGGCCATTGCTCCAGACAAATGCCGGAAGCACCGGATTCATGCGCGCAGACACATTGACGGCCGTACCGCCGTTATCACCCGTGATGCTGAACGTACCCAGCGTGCCATAACCGGCGGTATAACGGGACGTCACAGACTCATTGAGACTTCTTGCTTCAAGGGCCAAGGTAATGCCCAGGGCAGGCTGACTCATATACGTAAAACCATTATGGGCGGGCGTCAGGGTTGTCGTATAGCTGAAATGATCCGGATAAAAGCGACCGAAGGGGCCAGTTGTCGCCGACCCGATCAAACATCCGTACATGCCACCGCTCAAGGTATTTGAAGTGCTGCCTGCGATGCAATCGGCAGGCTGATCTATGCTCGTGAAACTGTTGTCCGTGACAGCATCGGCGAGCATTGAAATTGTGCCGACATCGTGATACTGAAACGTGCCGCTTGCAGCTGCGCCTGTGCCTGCGCCGAAACTCCCGGTCAGCGTACCGGCCGGATTGCCGTTATGGTCCTGCACTTTGCTGCCATCGAGAGATGGCGTGCCCGTGTAACTGCCGGATACACCACTGTTCGCCGTCATAGTGAAGTTATTTCCCGCTTTCAGCGTAGGCCCGCCAAGATTCGCCGTCACGGCGAAGGAATGGGGGCGAATGGCAAAGCTGTCGGTTGAACAGGCCTGCACCGCTGGCGTGCAATTCGGAGTCGCACAGGTAACTCTCACGTTGGCATTACTCTTGGCGAGGGCACTGGTCAGGGTGACTGTTTTACGGCCAGTACCGGTAGTAAATGTCGGATTGGGAGACAGCGTGTGAAACGCCGGCCAGGCAGCGCAGGCGCCCCCTCCCGAGGGATCGACCAACTCCACCAACACCGTTTCATTGAACCCGGTTTCCAGTGCGTTACTGGCATTAATGGCAGCCAAATCCAGGCTGAACGCGGTGCCAGCGAGCTTGGTTCTGATGACACCCGTTATGGCCCCCGCTGCGGTGGTGGTTTCATACGCATTGAAGTCTGCAGGCGCGCAACCCGTTGAAGTAATCGTTATCGGGGTATTCTCGGAATCTGCTGAAAGCCCGTCGCTAACGTGCGCATTCAGAGTTCCCAATGGGTGTAACAACCCAAGCACCACTCGTGACTCGGCGCTGAACCGGTAGGTGGCTGATCCTGTATTGGGAGATCCCGGCGTCAAAGTGCCATGTCCGGTAATCAGGGACCAATTTCCCCGGCCATCCGATGTGCTGAGCGCGATCGTATTGTTGTTGATGAATACGTTATGCGTCGATGTATGCGAGTCAATCGTGACCGGCAACACTTGGCAACTGCTGCCCGATCCGCTGCTCGTAATGGCGTAGTGATCGAGACAATCCGAATTTAGACTCATCAAAGATGCCACGCCCTGCTGGGAAAGTTCGTAGTTGTAGATACGTATTTCATCGATCACGGCATCGGCGGACCGCCCCGTGCCGTTGAGGCCGGTGTAACTGCTACGGTTGTCACCAAAGTAAAGCGTACCTAACTGCGAGGAAATACTGGTCGTCGTGGACGTGAAGGTTTGTTGGGCCCTCTGTACGCCATCGACATACACCGTTACCTTGTTGTTGTTTGCCGTGATCATTGGGTTGAAGTTCCAGCTCACCGCGATGTGCTTCCAGACGTTGGCCGCAGTGGCAATGGCAGCTGTCTCGGCGATGCGATCGGCACCGGTACTATCCCGAACGACAAATCTTAACTTGCCGTTGCTCTGGCGCACGACGAAAAACCATTGGTTATTGACAATGGTGGCATCCAGCAACTGGGCATCTTTGATACTTGCGCCAGACCATGCGCTCTTGGCCTTATACCAGAATGCAATCGTTCCCGCGCTGCCGATATCAGTCGAAACATTGACGCCACTGTCGATGGCATCAATATTGTTCGTATTGGCATTCGAGGGTATGTCAGCACCAAGACACACCTTGGCCATCGATACGGTATTGACGCCTCCGATCGGGGAACCATGCTGGTTGCTGCCGCTACTGTCGATGACGGAATTGGCGCCACTCCAGTTGGACTGTTCCATCAGGTATTCGACGAGAGGATGCGGCACGAAAAAACGAATCGCAAAATTTTGCGCCGGGAAGCCGGTAGTGGGCACATCGAAATTCGAGGTGGAAAGCTGGTAACCGACCTGACCGGCTGTTGCAGCCGGACCAGCAACGTAAGGTCCATACTGATAAACAAAATCGCCATCTTCCTGGATGATGATCTGGATATCGTAGGCGCCTTTGGCGCCTGACGAAACCCACTCCGGCACGCCCTTCCAACTCACCACGAAGCGGCGATTCGGGGCTGTGCCGACCGTGGCGAAACTCACATAACAGGGATTGTTGGCTGCCGTCACGCCATCCGCGCATACCGTTGTGTATCCAGAGCGCTTCGGCGTCGGATCGAGGTCGTTGCCGTACAAACGCATCACATAGTTCAGTCCAGCATTCGGAATGGGGAGTTGCGTAACGGGACTGCCTGCTCCGCAAGTTGTGTTGTCCCATGGAATGGCGTTGTTGATCAGATGGATACGGCCGTTGCTCTGGATACGTACGGAATCGAATACCTTGTCGCCAAACAGGAAGTTGAACCCCATCGGGATCTTGTCGCTGATGTTGTCGTCGACGGTCGGCAAACTAGTTGCGCAGCCGAATCCGCTGTTGAATTTATACGGAGTCGTCGTGGCGCCGACCCGGGTATGGGTCGAAGGGTCGATCCAATTAAACGTCGTGACAGCGCTGGCATAAGTGCCGGCATGAACCGTCACATGAAACAGGCCAGCAATGACCAGCAGAAGAAAACCGAAGGCAGAAAACGATTTATTCATGGTGAGACTCAGGAGAAAAAGTCGGTGCTGGCGCTACGGCACGATGGTTCAGGACTTGTCGACGGCACCGACCACCCGCTCCCACTCGATCACGATGTCAGGGAGGATGCTGACTGCCGTCTGGCCGCTAAGCTCGATGATCTCGGCAGGCCCGAAGCGGCGAGGTTCAACCTGCCGGTAGATCGTGGCGATGCGGTCAGTCGGATGTACCAGCCAGAATTCGCGCACACCGCTGCGCTCGTAGAGGGCGCGCTTGGTGCGGTGGTCGTAGCTGGCGGTGGCGGGGGAAAGGACCTCGACGATCCAGTCCGGCGCACCTCGGCAGCCTTTGTCGTCAAGCTTGGCCGGGTCGCAGACGACCGACAGATCGGGCTGCACGACGGTGTCGAGGGTGTCGTCCTGCTCATCGCCTTTCGGCAGGCGTACATCAAAGGGGGCGATGTACGCTTCGCAGGTTTTTCCTTCCAGAGCATCGGCTGCTTGGCGAAAGATGTTGCCAAGCGCTTTTTGGTGCAGTCGCAAGGGCGCTGGTCCCATGGCGTAGGCCATGCCGTCGATGAGTTCCCAGCGCTCGTCGGTGGGCCAGGCACGGTAGTCGGCGTAGGTGTGGCGGTGGTTGTGGTCGTCGTCGCGGCGCTTTGGCAGGCTCATGGTGCGTGTTCTCGGTGGCTGAACGGGAATTTATTATGCGCCCTTACCGGGCTTGCCGCCCGCCACAACAGTCGCCCCGCATCTTCGTAGATGTTTGTAGATGTCGTCGAGCGCAAAAGCGACCAAGGCGTTGCAGCAGGCGACATCGGGGTACTCTTCGGGCGAGAGTTGCTGCTCAAATCGGCACACGGTTTTGTTCTCATGGCTCCAAAAGGTCGGTGCTGGTGGAACGGCGAGATGGATCGCAATGCGCTGCTACTGTTGTTTGATCTTTTGACGCGGTGGGTCAGGCGTTCAGCCAACCACGTTGATTGATGTCAGCACGCATCGCTTGCGTGGCACGGACGAGCGTTCCGACAAATTCATGACCGGTCTGAAGTGCGCTGGCTAGAATCGCGGGATCTTCAATGTATTCATGCACCATCTGGTTCCGTAACTGACGCATGGTCAGCCACAGTTCTGCCGATTCGATGTAACCGAGGCGCTCTGCACGATCAAGGTTGTCAAGCTGGGCTCCAACGCGTTCCCCCAATGCCGAAAGCAGTGCGGGTAAGAGCTTGTCAGCCAGGGTGTCCTGCAGTCGGCCAAACCGCCCGACAAAAGCTTCGACTCGTTCGGCAAGCTCGATGTCATCCTCCAGTCGGTTCGCGCGATCTTCGTCAAACGACTCGGTGAAGAGCCGCTGGTCGGTCAGTTGCAGATGACGGCATTCTTTGTCAGCAACTCGGACAAGGAATCGTAGCCTGGCCAGTGCTTTTTCCGGTGGCGTCACAGCAACGCACCTTCGAACGCATGTTGGTGTATCGGCAGGCTCATCAGGTTGGGTGCCGAAAGGACAACATCCACATTGCGCCCACCCAGCGCACGAATAAGGCGGGCGGAAATACGGGCGGATAGTAGCGCCGGGTTATTTGCCGGGAGCGGCAATTGCACCAATAGATCGATATCTCCACCGCGCGCTTCGTCGTCCAGGCGCGAGCCGAACAGACGAACATTGGCGGCGTCCCCCGCTTCTTCGCGGATAACGCGGCGTATGGTGTCGGATTGTTCTGTGGTGAGACGCATGATCGGCTTAATGCTCTGTTCAACGACCCGATGAGACGGTTCTTAAGGATTCCTAACGTATTTCGGCAGATTCTACGCTGCGCAAAAGCGTGTCTGCATTTAGGCTACCCCGCGCGTTATTGGACTACTCGTTCAGAATTGCCAATAGATTTGTTCCTGCCCTTATACTTGATTCCCAATTGGTGTTATCGAATGGAAGCTCCATCATGATCGCTCATTCTCGGCACGGCATCACCCTGCATGCGTTGGTCAGCACTGTTGACCGCGTGAAATCCCGTTGGCTGGCCAGCCTGTGTTTGGCGCTAGGTATGCTGGTCATGGCACAAATTTCGGCCTTCGCCGCGACCGCCACGACCGACGCGGCGGCTGATAGCCAATTTGCTACCGTCCATCGCCTGCGCGGCGTGGTCACGGCGGGTACGCCGAGTGGCGCTGACCGCAGTCTGCGCGAAGGCGATCGCGTCTTTATTGGGGAGAAGGTACGCGCGTCGGCGACGTCTGAAGCGGTGCTGCGCACACTCGATGCCGGCATGGTGGCGTTGCGGCCGGGTGCGGAATTCGTGGTTCAGGGCTTTAAGGCGCAGGGTGACAAGAGCGACAACATGGCGCTGCGTTTGCTGACCGGTTCCTTGCGCATCATCACTGGCTGGATCGGCCGCTCCAATCCGTCGGCCCACCAGATCATCACGCCGTCGGCCACCATCGGTATCCGTGGCACCGATCATGAGCCCTTTGTATTGACTACCGACCAGCCGGCGAGCGGATCGGCCAAGCCGTATCGGGCTGGAACGTACGACAAGGTGAATCGCGGCGGCACCCTGCTGAGTGCCGGCGGCCAGGATCTGTCAATCGAGCCGGGCCGGGTCGGTTTTTCGCGTGCCGAATCCAGCACGCAACGCAGCCGCGCTTTGATGACGCTGCTGTTGCCGGTGTTGCTGGATAAGGTGCCGGAGTTCTATGTGCCCGGGGCTTTCGATGGCGAACTGGATCGTTTTTCCGAAAACGCGGATGCTTTGGCCGAGGCCGAAATGGACAAGAAGCTGAACCCGGCCACGTCGGCCGCCAAAGCTCCGGCGGCGGCTTCGGTGGCGGCGACACCTGCCGCTCCTGTCGCGGCGGCAACCGCGCCTTCCCCCGAGCCGCGTTTCAGCGGCAAGTGCGTTCCCGCCGCGATTGCCAAATCATGGGTCAACACCCTTGACGATGCGATCACGCGCAAGGACGCGACCACCATCCTGGGTCAGTTTGCCTCCGATGTGGCGGTAAAAGCCATTGTGCGCAAGGCCGATGGCAGCCTGACAGAAGTTGATTTCACGCGCGATGAACTGGTGAAGAGCACGTTGTCGACGGTGAACCAACTGGAGGGTTACCAGCATCGGCGGATTTCCATCGACGCCAAGAAGAGTCCGGCGGCCAAGTCGGGCTGTGGGCCGCTACTGGTGAAATCGGTCGTGCTGGAACAGGGCAAGCTTTCCGGCAAACCGTATCGCTTCGAATCGACCGAGGACTATGTATTGGAACTGCGCGATGGCAAGTGGCTGGCGACGAAAGCTGAATCGGCCCAGCGTTAGACCAACTTGCCCTTGCGACCATGTCACAACTCCTGACCCTTTCGCGCGCCGCGCATTTGACCGGCGTTTCGCGCGCCGTATTGCAAAAGCGCGTGCGTGAGGGCGAATTGACGTCGTTTGATGGCATGGTGTCGACCGACGATTTGCTGAGTCTGTTTCCCGACACCTGTCTTGAAGATACCGGCGCGTTTGAAAAAATGGTCAGTATTCGCGACGATGCCTTCGCCAAGCGCTTGCGCGAGCGGGTGCTGCCGACGCAGGAGGTGCTGTCCCAACGCCTGTTCGAGCAGGGCCAGGAAATGGCCGAGTTGCGCCGCCACCTGACTCGATATCACAGCCTGATCGACGGCTTGCGCAAACACATCGATACCACGCCAGCCCTCTCAGCGACCGAGATTGCACGCTTGCTTGACGAAGGCCTGGCCGTCGTGCTCGCCAGCCCGGCGCCAGTGCCGGCGCAGAAAAATCTGGATGCGGTCGATGCCATGTTGAAGGTGATGTCGTCCCATGTCACCGTCAAGCCTTCCGGGCGCGAATTCTATGTTGATGGTCCGGAGACCTTGCTCAAGGCCAGTCTGCGTGCCGGCCTCTCGCCCAACTACGGTTGCGGCAACGGCAATTGCGGCATGTGCAAGGCGCGTGTGGTCGATGGCGAAGTGCGTCAGGTGGCGAATTCCGATTACGTGCTGACGGGTCCGGAAAAGTCGCAGGGCTACATGCTGATGTGTTCGTGCACGGCGGTCAGTTCCAATGTGGTGTTGGAAGTGCTCGAAGCCGGAACGGCGGAGGATATTCCCGAGCAGACCGTCATGACCAAGGTGCGCAGTGTGGATCGCGTCTCGGACGAAGTCATCCGCCTGCATTTGCAAACGCCGCGTACCAATCGCTTGCGCTTCCTCGCCGGGCAACGCGCCACGCTCGGGCTGGCCAGCAGCGGGCAGGGCAACGATAGTCATGGCGAGTATTCGATTGCCAGTTGTCCGTGCGACGATCGCAACCTGCTGTTCCACATTCCGCGTCTTGACGAGCGCCGTCCTGCCAGCGCCGACTTTTCGGCCCGACTTTTCGGTGGCCAGATCAAGCCCGGGCAGGAGCTTTCGGTGTGGGGTCCGTGGGGCGATTTTGTCCTGGCGCGCGAAAACGGCATCGTCGTGCGACCACTGGTGTTTGCCGCCATCGATACCGGCTTTGCGCCGATCGCCAGCTTGATCGAACATGCACTGGCTGTCGATACCGAAGAATCCATGAGTCTGCTGTGGGCGTCGGCGACGGAGGGCGGCTTGTATCTCGCCAATCAGGCACGTGCCTGGGCCGAAGCGCTGGATGGATTCAGCTACCAACCCGTCGTTAGCCCGGCACCGGTGGAGGCGTTGGTCGCTGCCTTGTTGCAGTTGCCAAACCTCGCCGCCAGCGATGTCTACCTGGCTGGCCCGGTAGAACTCATTGAGTCAGCCAAAGCCGCATTGCTGGCTGCCGGTTTGCAGCCGGAACGACTACACAGTCAGGGGCTGTGATGGCGGTTCAACGCTAACGAGCGTGTGAAAGTAGCGGTGCGCCTCACCCGCCGCTTATCGGCGCTATAAGCAAACGATATGCCTCGCGGCCTCGGCTGCCGCTATCCTTGGCACTGCTATCGACGAACGATATTTCCCCGAGCTCTCTCATGCGTCCCGCCCAACTTGCTGCGATCCTGGATCGCGAATTTCTCGCCGCTGCCGAAGGTAGTCACACGCCAGTCATGTTGTGGGGGCCGCCGGGTGTCGGCAAGTCGCAGATCGTGGCGCAGATTGCGGCGCGGCATGGTGTGCCGGTGATCGATGTGCGTTTGTCGCAAATGGAACCGTCGGACTTGCGCGGCATCCCGTTCCGTAACGGCAGCCACGTGGATTGGGCGCCACCGTCGATGTTGCCGGATGCGACGCGACATGGCGCCAGTGGAATTCTTTTTCTCGACGAGATCACCTCGGCGGCGCCGACCGTGTCTGCCGCTGCCTATCAATTGATTCTCGACCGCCGCCTCGGCGATTACCGCGTGCCGGACGGATGGGCGATCTTCGCTGCCGGCAACCGTCAGGGTGACCGTGGCGTGACTTACGCCATGCCGGCGCCGTTGGCCAATCGCTTTGCCCATTTCACGGTCGATACGCATCTTGACGATTGGGTGGATTGGGCCTACGGCGCGGGAATTGACGAGCGCTTGATCGGCTTTTTGCGTTTCAAGCCGGAGTTGCTGTTCGATTTCGACCCAGCTAAGGGCCTGGCCGGCGAGATGGCCTTTCCCAGTCCGCGCTCGTGGGAGTTTTCCCATCGTGCCCTGCAAAAGTTTGGCGAGCGGCCCGATCTGCTGACCCAGGCACTGGCGGCCTGCGTCGGCCAGGCGGCCGGCATCGAATGCGCCGCCTTCATCGATAGCCTGGATCGACTGCCCGACATTGACGCCATCCTGCGCGGCGATGATGTGGCAGTGCCGCAGGAACTCGACTTGCAGTACGCCGTCGCCGCCGCGTTGGCCGGTCGTGCCTTGCGTGCCAAGGCAACGCCGGAAATGAAACAGGTGGTCGGTCGCATTCTCGATTACGCCAGCCGTTTCCCCTTGCGTGAAATGGCGGTGATGCTGGTCGCCGATCTGCATCGCGGTGTTGGGAATGCGGTGTTCTCAGTGCCGGAATTCGGACCCTGGGCGGCGACCGTCGCCGATGTCATGCTCTATGAGTGACGCCGACCGCGCCGTGCTGGTCGAAGCCCGTCTCGCCGCCGCGCGCACCAAGCTGATCCTCGATAAACCCTTCCTCGGCGCGTTGGTATTGCGCCTGCCGCTGGTCGCGGGTGGCGACTGGTGCACCACCACGGCGACCGATGCCCGGGCGCTGTACTACAACCCGCACTGGATTGCCAATCTCACTGCTTCACAACTGCAGTTCGGGTTGGCGCACGAGGCACTGCATTGCGCGCTTGGTCACTTTGCACGGCGCGGTCATCGCCACAAGGCGCGCTGGGATCTGGCTTGCGACTTGGCGATCAATCCGCTACTGGTCGCCGAAGGCTTGACGCCGCCGGCCGAGGCAATTGTCCTCACGCCATTTTCTGGTATGAGCGCGGAAGAGATTTATCCCTGCCTGGAAGACAACCCCGACAACGAGACCATGGACGACCACGCCTGGGATGGCGATGACGGCGGCGGTGGCGGTGGCTCAAAGGAGGCGCAGGGCGAAGGCGGCGGGCAGGGCGAGCCGGATGAAAAAGTCGGTGCTGGCGGGATGAAATGCCCCGAAGCGGGTGCGGCGGCAGAACGGCCGTCGGGTCTGAGTCCCGCCGAGCGCGAGAAATTGCAGCAGCAATGGCAGCGACAGCTCGCTGCGGCGGCGCAGCGCGCCAGGGAATCGGGCAAGCTGTCGGGCATCATGGCCCGCCTGACCGAATCCACGCTGGCGGTACAGGTTTCGTGGCGTGCCTTGCTGGCGCAGCATCTGGCGCAGATCGCGCATGACGATTACAGCTGGCAGCGGCCGTCACGACGCAGCAATTCGACTTCTGACGACATGATCCTGCCCAGCCTGCGCTCGATTTCCGGCAATCTGGCCGTGGCGATCGACGTCTCTGGCTCTATCGTCGATGAGGATCTGGCCAATTTTCTCGGCGAACTGAATGCCCTGAAAGGCAGCTTGTCGACACGCATCACCTTGTTTGCCTGCGACGCCGATCTGGTCTCTGGCGCGCCATGGGAATGTGAAACCTGGGAAGAACTGCACCTGCCGGTCGATCTGGCCGGTGGTGGCGGCACCTCCTTCGTGCCCGTATTCGACTGGTTGCAGCGTGAAGGCCGGCGACCCGATGCGCTGCTGTGGTTCACCGATGCCGACGGCGAATTCCCGGCGCAGGTGCCCGACTATCCGGTGATCTGGTTGGTCAAGGGGGCGCGTCCGGTGCCCTTCGGCCAGCGGGTGGCGCTGAATTGAAACCTGCTGTCGAACTTTCGCCGGAAGATGCGCTGCGGCTTAATGTCCTGCTGGCCGGTGGTGCTGGCGAGATTGAAGCGGTGCGTATCGACGAGAACAACAATCAGTTGTACGCGCTGACCACGCGAGGCGAGGCCAAAGTGCCGCTGCATCCGGTGGGGCGTGTTGATCGTTACCTGACCAGTGTGCGCGAACTGCTCGGTGGTCATGCCATGGGCTCGCCGGGCGGTTATCCGGTTCATTTGCGACGCTGGACGCGCATGGGCCAGGCCAGTGCCGCGCGTCTGGAGGCCCTGCTGAAGCTCGGTGAGCCGGAGGCAGTGATGGGCGTGGCGCATGCGCCGAATCTCACCGATGAACTGGCGCGACGTGCCTGGTGGGCGTTGCCGACCATGGAGATCGCGCGCACCATGCTGCAGCATCCTGCGGTGCGCGCCGGGGAGATGGCCAAGGTGCTGTCCGATTACCTAGTCGAGTATCTGCCTTTCGAAGAGGATCCGATCACCGCCATGAACAGTGTCCGCGCCGTGATGGCGGCTGGCCGCATCGAGCCCGAGGCCGCACGTGCCTTGTGGATCAAGGGCAAGCGGCGGCCGCATTATTTGATCGGCTTTCTCGAATCGGCGGCCGATCGCTTGCCTGAGGCACTGGCGGCGCGTGCGGTTCCGGCGGTAGCAACGGGTGCTTGGCGCGAGGTGCTGGAAACCAACTTTTCAGACAATGGCCAGGCCTGGCTCGAGGGCGCGCTACTGGCGCTGGACAAGCCACCGGCACATGAAGCAGTGTATGTGCTGATCGAGTTGCTGCGCGCACGCTTCGCGGCGGTGCGCGAGGTCGCGCCATCTGCGGAACTGCTGGCTGCGGTGCCGCTGGAAATTGCCGCCATACAAGCACTGGCCGCCCTCACCGAAGACGAAGCCGTCGCCATCCTGGTGACGACGACAGCGGTGGGGCCGCTGATGCGCAAGAAACTGGCATCGGTTATCGAGCCGTTGCTAAACCATTTGAGGAGTCTGACATCATGAAAGGTGGCGTGTATTTCGATCCCCACGCACAGATCGTTGCCGAACATTTCGCCGTGGTTCAGGCGGCGCAGGCCAAGCGCCAGCGTTTTCCCGAGAATGTCGTCGAAGTGATGCCCAGTGAGGAAGCCGCGCTGGCCGCCGCGAAACCGGCAGAAGGCCTGCATGCGGGCGTTGTTGCCGGACCATCGCGTTCATCGGAGGGCTTCCGGTTGTACTATCTGGTGCGTTGGCTAGAACAAGGACCGCAGTGAAATGACCCCAGAAAAACCGCAACGCAAGATCATCCCCATCACCGAGGAAAAGGAGCGCGATTCCACACTCGATTCCTGCGCCTCCGGCGAACCTTTCGCCCTGATGGTGCTGGGCGATGCCATGGAGCCGGAGTTTGTCGAAGGCGACATCATCCTGATCGAGCCGGAAGGCCTGGCAACCCACGGCAGCTATGTGCTGGCGCAGGTCAACGAGGAGTGGACTTTTCGCCAATTGCTGAAAGATGACGCCAACTGGAGCCTGGTGGCCTTGAATACGGCGTATCCGCCGATACCTATTCCGGGCGTCCGTGACGTGGTGAAGGGCGTCATCATCCAGAAATCCAAGCCCGGCCGCCGCAAGGCGAGCAAGCGCTACGTTATCGACTAACCGCGACCCATCTGCAAACGAGAGAATCCCATGCCGTATTACCTGTACCGAATCACCCAGCAAGGCCCGATCAAGACCCTCGCTCACCTGACTCAGTTTGATACCTTCAAACCCGCTTCGGACGAGGCAAAACGCCTGCGCCGCGAACTCGATCTGGCACCCGGTGAGCAGGTCAAGGTGATCTTTGGCGAAAACCAGTTGCAAGCCGAAGACCTGCTCAACCAAGTGCGCGAAGACGAACCGCGCACCGGCGAAGACTACTAACGATCTTTTTTCCCCGCCATGGACGAGAACGCTTTCCGTCACGCCAAGGGCGAAATCAACCGGCTGCCTTGCGTTTTCGAGCGTGCCTTGTTGTGCAAGAGCGCCGTCTGTGAATATGCGGTAAGGCACCAGATTGCCGAGCGCGAAACCATCGCCTGCGCCCAGCCGCCGGCGCGTGTCACCTGCGGTGAGCTGAACGGCCTGTTGCGCGAAAAGTCGGCTTTCGCCCTGCGTCTGACCAACACTGCCCGCATCCTGCCGCATGCGATGGTGATGAAGATCCAGTGTGGCGGCCTCAATGGCTTGCGCGACGTCGTTGATCCGGATGCCGTGGCGCCGAATGTGCAGCATCTGGTGCGGCAGGCGCAGGAGCAGTTTGGCGACTTGGCGGAGCTACCCTTCACCGAGATCGTCAAGGGTGTCGCCGCCTGGAAAGGTCGTCGCCGGCGCCCGCCCGAGAGCGAATCATGATTCCCGCCATGGCGCAGCTGGTCGGCACCGTGCAGGGTAACTGCAATATCGCCGATGCGCGCCATGCCCGCGATGTCACCTTGTGCACCTACCTGCTCGGTATGCGCGAGTTTTATCGTTGGGAGCACGACATTCCGTATGGCGTGGCGCCACCGCGTACCGAGGTCGGGCGCTGGATCAGCGAGCGCGAGGCTTTGTGGGAGGAAATCGCCGACCATGAATTTGCCACCTTGTCGATCGCCGGTCGTGAGTTCGATCCTTTCGATGCGCCAGCCATCAATGGGGCGTTGAGCGGGTCCGGTCTGGTGTACGGTGGCGGCATCGGACGCTTCGGCAAGCCGCACTTTTTCCTCGCCCGACTTGCTCGCGAGGAGCGGCGCGGCGGCGCACATCTGCTGATCTGCGACTGTGAGTACGCGCGCGACATCGCGGCGATGCCGGCGGCCTTGCAGAACGACACCATCGTCGTTCGCCGCGAGGCCTTGCGCCAATGGCTTTGGGAAAAAGCCGAGGGATGGAGCGTGAAGCGTCAGGAGGGCACGCTGAAGTGGGCACTTGATGCCTACGCCTTCGACACCGATCCGGCGCGAGCGATCGAGCTGATGACCGATGCCGAGACCGAAACGCTGGCCTTGCACGAGGAAGGCGAGTATCGCGCCGGGACTTTGTTAGGCCCGGAATGGGGAGTGATGCTGGCCGGCTTCGACCGCAAGCGACCGGAATTGCTGGCGCGTGCCGTGCGCGACAATCTCGCCGATTGCCTGATTACCTTGCCGACCTTGATCGAGCGTCAGGCTTGGCCCTCGCTTCAGCTTTGGTTTGCCGGCTTCGACGGCATGCGCCGCGAACTGTTTCCGGCCCTTGTCGCCGAGGCTGAAAAAGTCGGTGCTGGCGGGACGGCGCCTGGTCTGCGCGATCTCGTCGCGCGTGGGCAGGACCATTGGCTGAAGGTCGCGCGACGACTGCTGCAACTCGATCAAACCGAGGTCGAACAGCTCTCTCACCGGACGGAAACCATCGCCCTATAATCAACCGAAAACCGGCGCAATATCGACCCGGTGGCATAACGAAAGTGGGAGTGAGAATCATGGGTAGCGGGCAGCGTCAGCATTCAGCCGAAGCCGAACAGGACTTCAGCAACATCGATCGTGCCGGCTTGCTCGCCGCTTTGGCTGGCATCCTTCCGGCCAGCGCCCTGCTTGCCGAACGTGAAGACCTCAAGCCCTATGAATGCGATGGCCTCTCGGCTTATCGGGAACTGCCGGTGGCGGTGGCGCTGCCCGAGAACGAGGCGCAGGTGGTCGCCGTGATTAAGGCCTGTCATGCCGCCGGAGTGCCGATCGTCGCGCGCGGTGCCGGCACGGGGCTATCGGGTGGTGCCTTGCCGCACGTCAATGGCGTGGTGCTGAGTCTGGCGAAGATGAAGAAGATCGTGCGCATCGATCCGGTAGCCTGTGTTGCCGTCGTGCAGCCAGGCGTGCGCAATCTAGCCATCTCCGAGGCGGCGGCGGCGCACGGCCTCTACTACGCGCCGGACCCGAGTTCGCAGATTGCCTGCACCATCGGTGGCAACGTGGCGGAAAACTCGGGTGGCGTGCATTGCCTGAAGTACGGCCTGACGGTGCACAACGTGCTGCGCGCGCGCGTGGTGCTGGTCGATGGCGAGATCATCGAACTCGGCAATCACGGTCCGGATGCGCCGGGTTACGATTTGCTGGCGCTGTTCATCGGTTCCGAGGGCCTGCTCGGCATCGTGACCGAAGTGACGGTGAAACTTTGCCCGAAGCCGCAGACCGCGCAATGCATCATGGCGTCGTTTGACGACGTGATGAAGGCCGGCGAAGCGGTGGCGGCGGTGATTGCGGCCGGCATCATTCCCGCTGGCCTGGAAATGATGGACAAGCCCGCGACGGCGGCGGTCGAACCGTTTGTGAAAGCTGGCTACGACCTCAATGCCGAAGCCATCCTGCTGTGCGAGTCGGACGGTACGCCTGACGAAGTGGCCGAAGAAATCGCCCGCATGAGCGCGGTGTTGCAGGGCAGTGGCGCCACTGAAATTCGCGTGTCGACGTCCGAGGCCGAACGCCTCAAATTTTGGGCCGGACGCAAGGCGGCCTTCCCTGCCGCCGGGCGCATTTCGGCCGATTACTACTGCATGGACGGCACCATCCCGAGAAAGCGGCTGGGTGAAATGCTGACGGCGATCACCGGCATGGAAAAGAAATACGGGCTGCGTTGCATCAACGTTTTCCACGCCGGTGACGGCAATTTGCATCCG
This sequence comes from Propionivibrio dicarboxylicus, assembly GCA_945902805.1. GTDB lineage: Bacteria > Pseudomonadota > Gammaproteobacteria > Burkholderiales > Rhodocyclaceae > CAMDMZ01. Next base: position 66,613 of record CAMDMZ010000020.1, read on the forward strand.
CTGATTCTCTACGATGCCAACATTCCCGGCGAACTGGTCCGTACCGAAGCCTTTGGCGCCGAGATTCTCAAGCTTTCGGTCGATCTCGGCGGCACCATCACCGGCGAGCATGGCGTCGGCTACGAAAAGATCAATTCGATGTGCGACCAGTTTGCCTCCGACGAACTCGGCGTCTTCCATGCCGTGAAGGCCGCCTTCGATCCCCCCGGCCTGCTCAATCCGGGCAAGGCAATACCGACGCTGCACCGCTGCGCCGAGTTCGGTCGCATGCATGTGCATGGCGGCCAGGTGAAGTTTCCTGAATTGGAGCGGCTGTGATGAGCAATGTCGTCGAGGATTTTCGTTCTCGCATCCTTGAGAAGAAGCCCTTGCGCATACGCGGCAGCGGAAGCAAGGACTTCTACGGTGGGCCGTTGGTGGGTGACGTGTTGGAGACGCGTGCCCATGCCGGAATCGTCAATTACGAACCGACTGAACTGGTCGTCACCGCCAAATGTGGCACGTCGCTGGCCGAGATAAAGTCGGTGCTGGCGGCACGGCGTCAGTTCCTGCCCTTCGAGGCGCCGAGCTTTGGTGACGACGCAACCATCGGTGGTGTTCTTGCCGCCGGGCTGTCCGGTCCCCGTCGGATGGCGGTTGGCTCGCTGCGCGATTTCGTTCTCGGCACACGGATCATGGACGGCAGCGGTCGCGAGCTGAAGTTTGGTGGTGAAGTGATGAAAAACGTTGCCGGCTACGATGTGTCACGCCTGATGGCCGGTAGCCTGGGGACTTTGGGCCTGATTCTGGAGGTCTCGCTCAAGGTTCTGCCGCTACCGGTTGCCGAGAGCACGCTGCGGCTTGAAATGACCCAGGCCGACGCGCTGGCGGTGATGAATCGCTGGGCCGGTAAGCCGCTGCCGATTTCGGCGACGTGCTGGCACGATGGCTTGCTCACGGTGCGACTCTCGGGTGCCGAGGCAGCAGTTCGCGCGGCACAAGCGACGCTCGGCGGTGAGGTGCTGGCGGATGCTGATGCGTTCTGGGACGATCTGCGCGAACAGCGTGCGGCTTTCTTCGGTGGCGAAACGCCCTTGTGGCGCCTTGCCGTGCCCTCGGTGACGCCGGTGCTTGATTTGCCGGGGCCAATCTTGCTCGAATGGAATGGTGCCCAGCGCTGGTTGCGCGGCGAGTTTCAACCCAGCACGGTGCGCGAGGTGATGACGACGGTGGGCGGTCACGCGCGCCTGTTTCGCGGTGCCAGTGAAGCGCATCGGGCGGTCGGCGTATTCCGGCCGCTGCCGCCGGCGATTCATGCCATTCACAAGCGCCTGAAACAGGTCTTCGATCCGTATGGCATGTTCAATCCCGGTCGCATGTATTCGGATCTATGACTACCTTCCCCCCCACCCCCCTTCCCGTGGAAGGGGGCGATTACGGTTCAGCCGCTGTGCGGCTTCCGGCTCGTTACACTGCGGCCTCCATGGGACGGCCCGGCGGAGGTCCGACATGGAAACCCATCTAGCCGATTTCATTCGCGACACGACCGCCGGACGCGAGGCCGAGAGCATCCTGCGCGCCTGCGTGCATTGTGGTTTCTGTACGGCGACCTGCCCGACCTATCAGTTGCTCGGCGACGAACTTGATGGCCCGCGCGGCCGCATTTATCTCATCAAGCAGGTGCTGGAAGGCGCCGAGCCAACCGAAAAGACACGTCTGCATCTGGATCGCTGCCTGACCTGCCGCGCCTGCGAGTCAACCTGCCCGTCCGGCGTGCATTACTCGCGTCTGCTCGATATTGGCCGCGAAGTGGTCGAGCGTAAAGTGCCGCGCAAAGGCGGTCCGGCCGTCATGCGGCATGCCTTGCGCGAACTCCTGCCTCGGCCTGCCCTGTTTGGCACGGCGATGCGCTTGGGTCAGATGGTGCGCTTGGTGTTGCCGCCGGTGCTCAAGGCCAAAGTGCCGCCGATTACCTCGGCCGGTGTGAGCCCGCGCCCCGGGCATGCACGTCAAATGATCGCTCTCGCGGGTTGTGCGCAGCCATCGATGTATCCCAATATCAACGGATCCGCGCGTCGTGTCTTGCATGCGCTCGGGATCGATCTGGTCGAGGCACGGGGAACCGGCTGCTGCGGCGCGGTACGCTTTCATCTGAACGAGGCCGAGGGTGCGCGCGACGATGCGCGGCGCAATATCGACGCTTGGTGGCCGCTGATCGAGGCGGGTGCCGAGGCGATTGTGATGACCGCTTCGGCGTGCGGGGTTCAGGTCAAGGATTACCCTCATCTGCTGCAGGAAGACTCGGCCTATGCCGAGAAAGCCAAGCGCATCGCCGCGCTGACGCGTGACATCGGCGAGATTCTGACGGCTGAAAAGTCGGCGCTGGCGAGACGGCTCGAACAGTGTTCGCCGCTGCCAGTGGGCGAAAAAAAACTTGCCTTTCACAGCCCCTGCACCTTGCAACACGGCCAGCAGATTCGCGGCGTGGTGGAAAGCCTGCTGATGGCGGCCGGCTATGAACTGACGCCGGTGGCCGACGGCCACCTGTGCTGCGGCTCGGCGGGCACCTATTCGATCCTGCAGCCCGAGATTTCAGGCAAACTACAGGCCAACAAACTGGCGGCCTTGACTGCCGGCCAGCCGGCGGCGATTGCCAGCGCCAACATCGGCTGCATCGCACATCTGGCGGGTGCCAGCGAAATCCCCGTGCGGCACTGGATCGAACTGATCGACGCCCGGCTGATGGCCTGAATTCAACAAAAAGCGAGAGCGTGGATGCTACAGATTGACGAAGAAAAGGCCCTGGCCGCACTGGTCGCCAGCGGCGTGCGAATCCCGCCGCAACCGCGAGTGGTGATCCAGTTACAGGAATTGCTGCGCTCGGGCGATTACGACATGCGTGCGGTATCGAAGATCATTGCGCAGGACCCCGGTATTGTGTCGATGCTGTTCAAGGCCTCAAAGTCGCCGGTTTTTGCGCGCGGGCGGACCTTGACCACGCTCGATCAAGTCGTGATGGTGATCGGCGTCAAACAGGTCTTCAGCCTGGTGCAGGCGGTGGCGCTGGCCACCACGGTATCCGACGGTAAGCGCAAGGCTTTCGATGTGTTCTGGACGCGTGCCCACGAAGTGGCGCAGATCGCCGCCTTGATCGCCGGTGATCGCGTGTCAATTTGCAACGTGTTTCCGGAACAGGCCTTCATGGCCGGCATTTTCCATGAGTGCGGCGTGCCGGTGTTGATGATGCGTTTCCCTGACTATTGTGGTTCGCTGCATCTGGATGACGCCTGCTGTTATCCCAGTCTCGCCGTTGAAGATGAGAAATTCAGCGTCGATCACGTCTCGGTCGGTTACCTCGTCGCCCGCCACTGGAAACTGCCGGATTTTGTCTGCGCCGCCATCCGCTATCACCACGAATTGCCGACCGATGAGGTGGGCGCGTCGACCACGCTGGTTTGCATTTTGCAACTGGCGATTCAGTTTTATCACCGCATGAATCGTCACGCCAATCCGCTGTGGGAGAAAATCGGCCCGACGGTGCTGGCAGAGATTGGGCTGGCGCCGGAAGATGAAAGTGACTATCTCGAGCAGATCACCCACAGCTTCCTCGGCGGGCATGACTGAGGATAGCGTCCATAAATCGCAGCAATCAGGTCAGACCCCAGATATGGCAGAAATCAATACCGGCACTGAACGGCGCCAGACCCCCGAGCTACGTGAAATCTTCGTCGTTGCCTATGACGTGATCCAGCCGTTTTTTGACGAAGCCAACAACTGGGCGGGACACACCCACGAACATCTCGCCTACCGCGCGCTACACGAACGTTTCCCCGAGCTTTCCGGCGAACAGGTGTTCATCATCGTCAGCGCCGCCAAGCGCGTTTTCGGCACTGGCGGCAAACCGGCATCGGCTTAAACGGCGGCCCCTCAGTACGACGACTTGAAGCCCGTGTCGCCGCTGAACCCCCAACCTCCGGCGGCGTACTCGATTAATTCGATACGCTCGCCTTCAAGCACCGTAGCACCGCGACGCACCAGACTTTCCATGGCCACGAAGCCACGCATTTTCTCCGGTGCGATCCAGACCGTGCGTTCCAACGTGGTGCCATTGCTTAGATTGGTGCCGGTCGCTTCGATGCGGAAAACATCGTAGGTCCCCGCCGGCAGGGTGATGCGCTCGCGTCCGGCGACACGCAGATCAAACGTGTTATTGACCTGCTTGCCATCGGCCAGCGTGACCAGAAACTGCGCCTGCCAGCGTTTGCCAACTTGGTAATCGTTGATGAAGAACTGGTACGGTGTCCACTTGCGACCATCCGGCGCACGGACGTTGTTGCCGAACAGGTCGGTCACGGTCTTGCCGTCGTCGAACGACACTTCGTCGTTCTCGATCTTGCTGACTTTCGATGACAGCTTCTCTTTTTCGGCACCGGTCAGCAGATCACTGCGGCGGTAGTCGTAGCGCTCGCCGACCTTGAACGGGACGGGTTTGCCGGAATACGCGGTGCTGGCGCTGGAACTTCCCGGAACACAGGCTTCGACGGTGGGCGTGCGCGGTGCGATGGGTTTTTCGCCCTTGGCGGCCAACAGATGATCGAGACGAAACTGGGCGAGTTCAGCAAACTTGCCATTGGGCCGCAAGCGGATGAAGGCTTCGAGTTCGGCAATCGATTGCGCGGCGCGCAACTGTTGCCAGGTGGCGAGGTCCGCTTCGAATTCCTTGGCTTTATCGCGCGGCGTCTGTCCGGGCAAAAAGGAGAAATCACTTTCCAGTGAGGTGCTTTCCCACGGGATCTGTCCACCTTCCGACGCCCGACGAACGGCAAGTCGGACGCGCTTGAAGACGTCCTCGATCGGTGCGCCCGGGGTCTGCATTTCCTTCAGCAGATTATCGGTGTACAGGCCATGCGTGCCATCACCGTCCTCGGCGGTGTTGCCGGGCGCTGTGGCGTAGGCGATGAAGGTTCCGGGCGGCGCATCGAGTTGTGACAGGCCTTTGTCATCGGTTCGAAAGTCCGGGCCGAAAGGATTATTGCGACAGGCATCGAGGATGATCAGATTGAGCGGATTGCGTGTGCGGTTGATCGAGTCGATCAACAGGCTGATATCCACTGTTTCGGCCTGGATGTCCGTTTTCTTTTTAATCTTGGCATCGACCGGGACGAGAAAGTTGCGCCAGTTGAGTTGCAGCGCATGGCCGGCGTAATAGAAGACGCCGATGCCTTTGTCGCGATCGAGTATCTGGCCGAAGTCACGAATCGCATCGGCCAGTTCACGGCGTCGTGCGTCGAGCTTCAGCGTGACCGAAAATCCCGCCGCGCGCAGGCGTTCGGCGATCGCGCTGGCATCGTTGCGTGGATTGAGCAACTCGCCGACCGGGTACTTGCTGTTGCCAATCACCAGGGCATGGCGCGGAGTCTTGGCCGGTTCCGCCGCGTTGGCATGGGGAAATGGCACGGCGACGAAGAATGTTGCCGCGAGAAGAGCGGCACGGCGAACGATAATTGAGGATGTGCGCATAGTTAAGCTCGGAACTCCGGTGGAGGGGAAAGGTGATGTCGTGGGTCGACGGCTCGATTGTACGCAGACCGATGCGCCAAATCCTTGCCGATTCAGTATGATCGCCCTTTTGCGCCGCCACGGTGGGGTTTGTTCATCGTTGCGGCATTCAGCCAATATGAAGTTAGAGGAGAAGGGGACAGCATGCCTCTGAAGATCGGTGTACCTCGGGAAACATTTGCAGGTGAGAAGCGCGTTGCCACTGTGCCCGAGGTGGTGGAAAAGCTCATCAAGCTAGGCTTTGCCGTTGCGGTCGAGTCTGGCGCGGGCGACCTCGCCAACTGTAACGACGACAGCTATCGTGAGGCCGGCGCCGAAATCATCGAGGGTGCCGCTGCGCTGTGGTCAGCGGCGGACATCGTGTTCAAGGTGCGTGGCCCGTCGGCTGACGAAGTTGGCCTGATGCACGAGGGGCAAACCCTGATCAGCTTCATCTGGCCGGCGCAGAACCCGGAACTGATGCAACAAATGGCTGCCAGAAAGGTCACCGTGCTGGCGATCGACTCGCTGCCGCGCGTGCTCTCCCGCGCCCAGAAGATGGATGCGCTGACCTCGCAGGCTGGCGTCGCCGGCTACCGCGCGGTCATTGAGTCCGCCAATGCTTTCGGTCGCTTCTTCAGCGGCCAGATCACGGCGGCCGGCAAGGTGCCGCCGGCCAAGGTCTTCATCGCTGGCGCCGGTGTCGCGGGTCTAGCTGCGATCGGTACCGCCGCCAGCCTCGGCGCCATCGTGCGCGCTAACGATACCCGTGCCGAAGTCGCCGATCAGGTTGTGTCGCTCGGCGGCGAATTCGTCAAGGTCGATTACGAGGAAGAAGGTTCCGGTGGCGGCGGCTACGCCAAGGTGATGTCCGAGGGTTTCCAGCAGGCGCAGCGCGAGATGTACGCCAAGCAGGCCCGCGAAGTGGACATCATCATCACCACCGCGCTGATCCCCGGCAAGCCGGCACCCAAGCTGATCACCGCCGAGATGGTGCAGAGCATGAAGCCGGGCAGCGTCATCGTTGATATGGCGGCCGAGCAGGGCGGCAATTGCGAACTGACGGTTCCGGGCGAGGCGGTTGTTCGCCACGGCGTCACCATCGTCGGTTATACCGATCTGGTCAGCCGTCTGGCCAAGCAGTCGTCTACGCTGTACAGCTCCAATCTGTTCCGCCTTACCGAGGAATTGTGCAAAACCAAGGACGGCATCATCAACGTCAATATGGACGACGATGCGATTCGCGGACTGACGGTGATCAAGGACGGCAGCATCACCTGGCCAGCGCCACCGCTCACTCTTCCTGCGCCCAAGCCGGTCGCAGCCAAGGCAGCGGTAGCGCCGCCCGCCGCCAAGAAAGGCCACGGGCATGGCAGCAGCAGCGAGCCGATGCCCGCCGGCAAGTTGGCGATCACCTTCGGTATTGCCGCCGCCATGTTCTGGTTTGTCGGCGCCAACGCACCGGCGGCTTTCCTCGGGCATTTCACGGTTTTCGTGCTCGCCTGTTTCGTCGGCTACATGGTGGTGTGGAACGTCACTCCGGCTTTGCATACGCCTTTGATGAGCGTGACCAACGCGATTTCGAGCATCATCTGTATTGGGGCACTGGTGCAGATCGCACCGCCTTTGACGGAGGTGACCGATCGTCCCGATATCTGGATCATGATCCTGGCTCTGATCAGCATCGCGCTGACGGCCATCAACATGTTCGGCGGCTTTGCGGTGACGCATCGCATGCTGGCCATGTTCCGCAAATAATTCGGGAGACGATAAAAAATGTCCGAAAGTCTGGCAACCGTCTCCTATATTGGAGCAACGATTCTCTTCATCCTCAGCTTGGGCGGCTTGTCCAATCCTGAGACTTCCCGCCGTGGCAACCTTTACGGCATGATCGGTATGGCAATCGCCGTGCTGGCCACCGTGTTCGGGCCTCGCGTTACGCCCAGCGGCATCGGCTGGATCGTCGGCGCCATGTCGATTGGCGGCAGTATCGGCATCTTCGCCGCACGCACTGTCAAGATGACACAAATGCCCGAGCTGGTCGCGCTGATGCACAGCCTGGTCGGTCTTGCTGCGTGTCTGGTGGGTTACGCGAGTTACATCGATACCTCGATTCAACTCGACGGTGCCGAGCGCACGATTCATGAAGTCGAGATTTACATCGGCATCCTGATCGGCGCGATTACCTTCTCCGGCTCCCTGATCGCTTTCGGCAAACTGTCGGGCAAGATCGGCGGCAAGCCCTTGCTGCTGCCGGCGCGTCATTGGCAGAATCTGGCTGGGCTGATCCTGGTCATCGTGCTGGGCAAGATTTTCCTCAGTACGCACGCTGTTTCTGACGGCATGGCGCCGCTGCTGGTGATGACCGTGATCGCCCTGCTGTTCGGCATCCACATGGTGATGGCGATTGGTGGTGCCGACATGCCGGTGGTCGTGTCCATGCTCAACAGCTACTCCGGCTGGGCGGCGGCAGCGACGGGCTTCATGCTCAATAACGACCTGCTGATCGTGACCGGTGCGCTGGTGGGTTCTTCCGGCGCGATCCTCTCGTACATCATGTGCCAGGCGATGAACCGCAACTTCATCAGCGTCATCGCTGGTGGCTTCGGTGGCGGCGCTCCGGCACCAAAAGTCGGTGCTGGCGAGACGGCGGCAGAGCCGGTTGGCGAAGTCACCCCGATCAGCGCGACCGAGACCGCCGACCTGCTGAAAGAAGCCAAGAGCGTGATCATCGTTCCCGGTTACGGCATGGCGGTGGCGCAAGCGCAACACACGGTGTTCGAGATCACCAAGCACCTGCGTGACAAGGGGGTCAATGTGCGTTTCGGCATTCACCCGGTCGCTGGCCGCATGCCCGGCCACATGAATGTGTTGCTCGCCGAAGCCAAGGTGCCTTACGACATCGTGATGGAAATGGACGAGATTAACGACGATTTCCCCACCACCGATGTTTCGATGGTCATTGGCGCCAACGACATCGTCAATCCGGCGGCTCAGGAAGATCCAACCAGCCCCATCGCCGGCATGCCGGTGCTGGAAGTGTGGAAAGCCAAGACGTCGATTGTGATGAAGCGCTCGATGGCCTCCGGCTACGCCGGCGTCGACAATCCGCTGTTCTACAAAGAGAACAACCGTATGCTGTTCGGCGATGCGAAGAAGATGCTGGACGAAGTGCTGACGGCGCTCAAGAGCTGAGTCGTCGTTTCTCGTTTTGCCGACAACGCCACGCTTCGTCGTGGCGTTGTCGTTTTTGGACGATGGAGACGCTTATGCCAGCAAGTGGCCAGCAAGTGGCCAGCAAGTGGCCGGCAATCCGCCAGCGGCGGGCAGGATTGCCGGCCACTTGCCGGCGTGACGGCATATCTTGCCGAATCACGCCAAGAGTAATTCATAAGGCATTGAAAGTATGCACTAAGTGGTGACTGGCACGGCCTGTGCAATGAGTTTCGGCGTAGCTGTCTTATTCGCCGGATCATCATGCAGATTTCGTCACCCACCTTAGCCCTTGTTACACCGCTGCCGGGAGCCCCGACGGGGATCGAGACGCGCGGCAAGTCCGCCCAGGGCGCGCCGGCCAATGCGGGCGAACTTACGCCGGCGCGTTCCAATGTGGCGACACCGGCAACCGTTGAGAACGATGCCGCCGATAGCGTTTCCGTTTCGGCGCAGGCGCGGGCGCAGGAGACGAGTAACGCCCCGGCCCCGGTCTATGCGGAAATCTGGAAAGGGGCGATCAAGGTCGCTCAGGTGGATATTCATGGCCACGTGATTTCATTGACCGGACTCGTTAGCTCGGGTGGCGGTGGCAGCATTGCCGGGCCGCTGCTGGCGGCTCAGCGCGCGGTGCAGGTAGCGCAACAGGTTGGTGGTGAAATTCGGTCCGCCGGGCAGCCGGTCGACGGTCAAACGCTGCTGATGCGTGCGCGCTTAGCCAAGGCGTACACCGCGTAGTTTGGTTTCAGCCGGTTTCGGTCACGTTGAGGCGGCAGTCGCGGTCAGACGCCAGAGTGAGGTCACTTCGGCAGCGCGTGCCGCGTGTAAGGGATCGTTGGTATCAGTCGCTCGCGAATGCCGGGGGCGGATATCGATTCGCGCGATGACCCGGAGGCCGGCGTTGGCGATGGCCGTCGACAACTCGTCACGACGACGCAAGCCGAGGTGTTCCGCCAGATCAGACAATATCAGCCAGCCTTCGCCATCGGGGTCGAGATGGGCGCCGAGTCCGTTGAGGAAGCCGCGCAGCATCTGGCTGGCGGGATCGTAGATGGCGTGTTCCAGCCCGGCACTCGGTTGTCCTGGCAGCCAGGGCGGATTGCACACGATGAGCGGCGCCCGCCCGGGCGGAAACAGGTCGGCGTCGACCACGTCGACACGTTGGTCGATACCAAGCCGGGCCAGATTTTCGCGGGCACAGTGCAGTGCGCGCGGGTCGCGGTCCGTGGCGATAACGTGTTCAAACCCGCGCTTGACCAGCAGCGCAGCCAGCACGCCGGTGCCCGTGCCGATGTCGAAGGCCATTGCGCGCGAAGGAAGTTGCGCTAGCGGTGCCGTCGCCACCAGATCGAGATATTCGCCACGAATCGGCGAAAAGACTCCGTAATGCGGATGAATACGGGCCGCGAGAGCCGGTATTTCGACGCCCTTGCGACGCCATTCATGGGCGCCGATCAAGCCCTGCAACTCGCGCAGCGAGACGATGGATGCCGAATCGTGGGCCGTGGGTTCACCCCATGCCTCGCGACAGGCTTGCTCGACGTCCGGCGCGCGCCGCAGTGGGATGCGGTAATCGGCGTCGACAGGAATCAACACCATACCGAGCAATTCGGCGCGTCGCGCCTGCTCTTCGCGTTGGCGGTGAAATGCCGCCAACAGTGATTTGTTGGCCGGATGACGTCGGGTCTTGCGGTCTACCCGACGCGCCAGGGCGTGCAAGAGTTGCCGCGCATTCTGGAAGTCGCCGCGCCAAAGCAGCGCGGTGCCTGCCGCCGCGAGTCGATAGGCTTCATCGGCAGTCATACGGTCGTCAGCGACCACGATTTTCACGGGCGCCGTCGCGGTCCGTTCCGAGCGCCAGAGGCCGGAGCAGGGCGTGCCGGCTTCGGTCCAGTGGATTTTCTCCAGGGTCGACATGCGGGTTGTTATGGCCTACGGAACAGGCGTCGGCCATTGCCGACGGCGATCATTGCGGCGACCTCCGGCGATAGCTGCGCGAGCCAGCCGCGATACTCAGCCATGATGCGACCGTAGTTGTCCCAGCGTTCATCGATCCAGGTGTCGGAACCGATCAGGAAGCGGTCCGGATATTTTTCGAATAGACGCTTCCATTCCGGGGTGAGTTTGCCGCCACTTTCGGTAATCCCGTAGCGGTAGGAAAGCTCGCACCACAGCGACGGATAGCGCGTCAGATAGGCCTCGATTTTCTCCGGTGCAGTCGAAAAGCCGGTATGCGCCCAGATGACTTTTGCTCTCGGGTTGTGGCGATAGAGAATTTCCAAAGCTTCGTCGTCGGCGTGGGCATGCAGGTAGAGATCGTGCCTGGCGGCGAAATCCACGGTGGTCTTGACCTGCGGGGCTTCAGCGGCGCGCCCGGTCAAATGAAACTCGCCGATGCCTTGGTAGTAGCCACGCTTGAATTCGCTGTTGATCAGGGCTTCGGTCTGCGGGTCGCTCATCCAGGTCTGGATATCCGGGCGCACGCGGTAAGGGCGAATGAAGGGCACCACCCAAAGATCTTTGGCCTGGTTCTGCGAGGCTTCATAGAGCGCACGCGTGCCGTCATTGGGACGACTGGTGGCGAGGATGCCGACGATGTTTTGCTCGCGAAACAAGGCCAGCACTTTGTCTAGCGCAAAGTGCGGTACCGGCTCCCAGTTGTAGTGAAGGTGGGCGTCGAACAATGGCACAGTGTGTGGTGCGGGCTGCGGTTCAGCGGCACCGGCGACCGTTGTCGAGCCTGTTGTGGCGGTCAGCAGAGTTACGGCGAAGAGGGGCAGCAGACGGGCAATGCTCATGGCGATCTCCTGGGTGCAAAGGCGACAACGAACCGAATTGAACAATTGCGGGTGAGTATAAAAAAGGCCAGCCCGCAGGCTGGCCTCTTGCTTACTGCCAGAAGCTGATTATTTCTTGACTTCGGCCGGAGCGGCGGGAGCAGCAGCAGGAGCAGCAGCTTCAGCAGGCTTGGCGGCATCGGCAGCCGGGGCAGCGGCCGGAGCGGCAGCGGGAGCAGGCGCAGCGGCGGGGGCCGGAGCAGCGGCAGGAGCAGCCGGAGCAGGTGCTTTGCCACAAGCAGCCAAGGTCAATGCGGTCAGGGCAACAACGAGTAGGGAAGCTTTCATGGGGAGTCCTCTAAGGTGGGGGAAAGGTGTCAGTCAAATTGAATCAGGCAGCATTATAGAGTGATTCTTGCGCCGCAACAAAACTCAGTCGGCGTCGGGTGTAATTGAAAGTGGTGAACGCTGATGTATCGAAAGGGAGGAACAGAGGGGTAAAACCGAGGAAGGATCAAGAAGGTCGAAGACATGCCGAATCTGCGAGGTAACCCCGACCGAAGGAGATGTCGATGGACGCAGAAGCGACGC
>CAMDMZ010000021.1 GCA_945902805.1 Propionivibrio dicarboxylicus
CGGGCTTTTTTTCGCCTATGCGCCGTCCCGCCAGCGCCGACTTTTTGCACTCCTTCGCCCCGCTATAATCCAGCCACCACATTTCCGCGTTTCAGTTCGATGCCCCCTTTGCAAGCCTTGAATGCCGGACGCCGCGTTCTTGAAATCGAAGCCGCTGAGATCTTGCGCCTGGCCGAGCGGCTGGATGGCGAATTCGAGCGTGCGGTTGCTCTGATCCTGGCGCGCTCCGGGCGTGTCATTGTCAGCGGTCTGGGCAAGTCCGGACATATCGGACGCAAGATCGCCGCGACCCTGGCCAGCACGGGTACCCCGGCCTATTTTGTTCATGCCGCCGAAGCGGTGCATGGCGATCTGGGCATGATCACTGGCGAAGACGTCCTGATTGCCATCTCCAATTCGGGCGAAGGCGACGAGCTGCTGACCATCGTCCCGCTCTTCAAACGCCTCGGCGGCAAACTTGTTGCCATCACCGGCAACCCGGATTCCTCGCTGGCACGCGAAGCGGATGTTCATCTTGACGCCCAGGTAGAGCGCGAAGCCTGCCCGCTGAACCTGGCACCGACCGCCAGCACCACCGTCGCGCTGGCGCTGGGCGATGCCCTGGCTGTTGCCTTGCTCGAAGCGCGCGGTTTTGGCGCCGACGACTTTGCGCGCTCCCATCCTGGCGGCAGCCTCGGGCGCAAATTGCTAACTCATGTCTCGGATGTCATGCGCACCGACATCACACGAATTTCAACCGAGACCCGGGTGCCGGAAGCCCTGGCGGCAATGACCAAAGGCGGCATGGGCATGGTCGTGGTCAGTAGCAACACTGCGATTGTCGGCATCTTTACTGATGGCGATCTGCGGCGCGCCATGGCGAAATTAGGCGACTTGCGTACCACGAAAGTTGGCGCTGTGATGACTCGCGATCCGCGCACCATCGAGCCGAATCGACTGGCCGTCGAAGCCGTGCAAATGATGGAAATGCACAAGATCAACCAGTTGCTGGTGGTCGATAGCGCGCATGGCTTGGTTGGCGCCCTTAACATGCATGACCTTTTTCGCGCCAAGGTGGTGTGATGCGCGCTCTGAATAAAGCACAGCCGCTGGCCCTGATGGGCTTTGATGTCGATGGCGTATTGACCGACGGTACGCTCTACTTCGGCCCGCAGGGCGACGAGCTGAAGGCCTTCTCCAGCCTTGATGGACACGGCATCAAACTGCTTGCCACCAGCGGCATCGAAGTCGTGATCATCAGCGGGCGACGCTCACGCGCGCTTGAATTGCGCGCTGAAAATCTCGGTATTCACGAACTCCACATGGGCATCACCGACAAACGTCAGTGCATGGCCGATCTGCTGGCAGCGCGCCAACTCGATTTCTCGCAAGCGGGCTACATGGGCGACGATATCGTTGATTTGACGGTTTTGCGCGCCTGCGGTTTTTCGGCGACGCCGGGCGATGGTCATGCGGAGGTCCGACGCTACGTCGATTATGTCTGTCGCGCCGGTGGCGGACACGGAGCCGCACGCGAAGTGTGCGAACTGATTCTCGTCGCCCAAGGCAAACTTGACGGCCTGCTAGGCGAAGCCTTGAAATGATCAACCGGCTTCCAACGCTGGCGCCGCTGGTTTTTATCGTCCTACTTGCGGGTGGCAGCCTCTGGCTTGAGCGCTCGGTGCAGTCGCAGATTACACCCGAGAAAAATACGCGCCATGATCCGGACTTTTGGGCCGAGAACTTCACCATTAAGAAGTTCAACGCTGAGGGGATTCTGCAAAATACGCTCAAGGCCAGCAAGATGACGCATTTCCCTGACGACGACACCACCATCATGGCCAACCCGGTATTGACCTATCACCACACTCCGGCCGTGACGGTTTCCGCCGTCACCGGCTTGATCAGCCAGAATGCCGACGAAATGGCCCTGACCGGTGGCGCAGTGGTCACGCGTCAAGGCGTCAAAGCCGCGCCCGAAACCCACGTGGCAACCGAGATCCTGACACTGTTCCCCGACGCTGAACGGGCGGTCAGCACAAAGCCGGTAACAATCACTCAGGGCCGCAGCGTTATTCATGGCAGCGGTATGGAATCCGATCACAAGACCGGCGTCAGCATCCTTTCCGGACGCGTCAACGGAACCGTCTACACCAGAAAGCAATGAAAAACTTATATACCTTTACTGTGTTGCTGAGCGTCATTGCCGCCAACTGGTTCTCGCTTGCCCACGCTGAACGCGCTGACCGCGATAAGCCCGTGAATCTGGAAGCCGACAAGGTCACGGTGGATGACCGGCAGCAACTGCATGTGTACGAGGGAAATGTCAAACTGGTCCAGGGAACACTGATCATCCAGGCGGAGCGAATCAACGTCAAACAGGATGCGGCCGGTTACCAGCGTGGAATCGCACATAGTGGCGCAACGGGTCTGGCCAAGTTTCGTCAGAAGCGTGAGGGGCGCAGCGACTATGTCGAAGGTGAAGCCGAGCGTATCGAACACGATAATCGTACCGAACGCACCGAGTTCTTCAATCGCGCTCATGTCAAGAGTGGTCTCGACGAAGTGACCGGTCAATACATTGTTTTCGATGCCAAAACGGAAAATTATGTCGTCACCAGTGGTCCGAATGGCGGTAGCGCTCCGCCGGGCTCCAACCAGCGCGTGCGTGCCGTTATCCAGCCAAAAAGTCAGCCCGCAAATAGTAAGGAACCCAGCAAGGAAGCCAAGCCATGAACTTTGAAAATATTCTCACCGAGACGCGTGGCAAAGTCGGAATCATCACCCTCAACCGTCCAAAGGCTTTGAATGCGCTGAACGATGCTTTAATCGACGAAGTCGGTGCCGCACTCGACGCCTTCGAGGCTGATGATGCCATTGGCTGTATTGTCATCACCGGCTCCGAGAAAGCCTTTGCCGCCGGTGCCGACATCGGCGCCATGAAAGACTGGGGCTACATGGATGTCTATAAATCCAACTACATCAGCCGCAATTGGGATCGTGTCGGCCGCTGCCGCAAGCCCGTCATCGCCGCCGTCGCCGGGTTTGCACTTGGCGGTGGCTGTGAGCTAGCCATGATGTGCGACATGATCTACGCTGCCGATACCGCGAAATTCGGCCAGCCGGAGATCAAACTCGGCATCCTACCCGGCGCCGGTGGCACGCAACGCCTGCCACGCGCCATGGGCAAGGCCAAAGCGATGGACATGTGCCTCACCGCGCGCTTCATCGATGCCGCCGAAGCCGAGCGCTGCGGCCTGGTAGCTCGCGTTATTGCGGCCGACAAACTGCTGGAAGAAACCCTGGCTGCAGCGGCCACGATTGCAGACTTCTCGCTGCCCGTCGTGATGATGATTAAGGAATCCGTCAATCGTGCCTATGAATCCAGTTTGCAGGAAGGGCTGCTTTTCGAACGGCGCACCTTTCATGCCACGTTTGCCATCGCCGACCAGAAGGAAGGCATGGCCGCGTTTGTCGAAAAGCGCAAGGCGAATTTCATCGGCAGCTAAAGAACGCTGCCAGCGACGGAAATGACGCGCTGCACAAAAAAGAGTCTCGATCGAGGCTCTTTTCAATTCAGTGTCTGTTTTCGTTAAGTTTTATGCGCAAAACTATTTTGGTGCACTGCCGCATAATTGTCTTGACTTCCGCTTTTTTGACCATATAATTCAATGCATGTTGCAGTGCAATACCGCTTCGATCAAAGGTATCAGATGACCGGTGCGGCCGCTAACCTCAAAGTGAAATCCACCCAAATTCAAGGAGCCTCATCATGTCATACGCTATCCCCGAGCAGTTCGCCTCCGCCAACAAGGCCAATATTGAAACCCTGCTGACCGTCGCCAATACCGCGTTCGCCAGTGCCGAACGTTTCGCTGCCCTGAACCTGAATACCGCTCGCTCGATTCTGGAAGACAGCGTTGCCAACGCCAAGGCCATCATGTCCGTCAAGGACATGCAGGGCTTTATGGGTCTCCAGGCATCGCTGGCTCAGCCCTCCGTCGAGAAGGCTGTTGCTTACTCGCGTAGCATGTACGAAATCGCCACCCAGACCTCGGAAGAGCTCTCGAAGGTATTTGAAGGCCAGTTCGCTGACCTGAACAAGAATGTTGCTGTTGCCCTGGACAAAGCTGCCAAGAACGCTCCTGCGGGTTCCGACGTCGCTGTTGCCGCCGTCAAGCAAGCCATTGCCGCCGCCAACTCCGCCTACGACAGCATGAGCAAGGCTGCCAAGCAAGTTGCTGAAATCGCCGAAGCCAATGTGGCTGCCGCGACCACCGCCACTGTCAAGGCTATCGGCACCACGGGCAACACGGCTGCGCCAAAGGCCAAGAAAGCCGCTTAATTAGTTTTACGATGTCTCCTCCTCCAGCCCTTTAACAGGGTTGGTTTCAACCCGGTGCTTAGGCACCGGGTTTTTTTCGTCTACGGCGCCTTTAGACAAAATTTTGCACTTGCACTTGTCATCATGATCTAATTCGCATCAAACCGATGGTGCCGACCTCAATCAGGTACCGAATCCGACAGTCTGTAGTCGTCACCGTTTGACCTCGATGGAAATAAAACCATGACAAGTGCCCAAGTCTGTTGCCGGTTGGCTTTTCTCTTGGCCATCTCGGCTTCTCTTGTGCCGGCGTTAGCCAATGAGATTCCCACCGTCAGTGGCAGCCTGGCACTGGAATTGAATCACAAGACGACGGACCGAAAGTCGACTGGCACTAGTCGCAATGATTTGTACGGGTTTGCCGAGGCGGATGTTTCCTTTCGTCTGAACGATTACGTCTCAACGCGCGCGGTCGCCACATTCGAACCGCTGACTGATCCGCATCCCTTGGCAGACCGGGTTTTTCAGAACGAGGACGTCCGCTGGAAAGATGTGTATGTTCAGTACGATGATGGCGTGATGGGATTTCGTGGCGGCCGGATCACCGCCAACTTTGGCCGCGCCTGGTATGCCGCGCCGGGCTTAGATGCCACGACTCTGGCGGAGGACTATGCGATCTGGGACCGAATGGGCATCTCGACTTGGTATCGACTGAAGACGGCCAGCTTCGGTACCACCACCTTGGGTGCCATGCTGTTCTCGATGGACACATCGCCGCTTTCAGAGTCGTGGCGCAACACACGGAAGCGCCGCACCCCCGAGCAGGGTGGCCCCAGCAACACGGATTCACCTACGTCGATAGCGCTGTCGCTCGATGGTGGCGATATTGCCCGCTTGCCCGGGTTTTCCTGGCAACTCGCGGTTCTGCAACAGAAGGTCGACTTTCGCATGGATAGCGCCGGCCAACGCAATGATCATGTCGCAGATGAAAAGGGAGCCACGGCCGGTATCCAGCAAGTCCTTCGCATTACACACCGTGTTGAATAGATAACCCTGCTCGAAGCAACTTACTTGAAGGACAAGAGCGGTGTTCCTGGTGCAACTGGTCACTATCTGACCGTGGGTGAAACGCTCCGGATTGGGCAAAACCATATTCAAGTGGCCTACACTGCGCGGCGGCTAGACACTGAACTCGCTGAACCGGCCAGGGATTCACTTCTGGCGCTGACTGCCGGGCACAAGTTTTCAGATCGCTTGTCGCTTGACGCCCGCTGGCGCAAGGCCAAAATCGCGGCGTCGAAGGAAGACGACTTTCGGTTGCGGCTCAGATATGTCATCGTGTTTTAGTGTCGAGACTCCAACTCGGTTTGTGTTGGTTGTGACTTTCGCTACGTATACGCCATGCCTGTCTATGCCATCAAGTGAGTCAGAAAATCATCTATTCATAGGGCGTCATTTCCGTTAGCATAAAGGCATCTGACTAAATCTGTTTCCAAATGCAGTTGCCCACTGCCATCAGCCGCTCCCTGACAATTATTGTTTCCTATTTTGTCTGTTGGCAATTCGCTGCTGTTTTTACTGTCGCCACGGACGTTAGTGCGTTTTACCCGGCTGCGGGTACCCTCGTCTACTTCATCTATCGATGGGGCCGGAATTATCTTCCGGCCGCTGTCCTCGCCATGCTCGTGGCAAATCTTCCTCAGCTTCCGTTCTGGAACTGGTCCGTCTCCAACTACCTCGATCTGTTGCGACAACTCGCGGTGTACGGCGGGCTGGCGTTGCTTGCACGTCGTTACGGATGGGTGAGCCTGCCTCTGGCGACGCTCAACGAGGCACTGCGCCTGATCACTTTTGCGGCGATAAGTTCGTTGTTCTCGGCATTACTCGCGCTGGGAATCTTCTGGTACTTCCGTCCCGCTCTTCGTCCCTTTATCGACGCCATCTTCTACAGTTTCTGGGTCGGTGACTTCAGCGGCATTCTTATGCTGCTCGGTTTGGTCAGTGTCGTGCTCGTAGTCCGTGATTTCGTGTGGAAGACCGACGATTCGGTGACTGTAATGGGGCGACTTGCGGGTTTGGCGCCGCGATTGAGCGGCCTGGTAGTATCGTCGCTGACTGTCGGCGGGTTGATGGCAATCCTGGGCACCCAGGGCGAACTGCACCACTACACTTATTTGATTCTCCTGCCGGTCATCTTCGGGACAGTCGCTTTCGGTTTGAATTTTGGCATCAGCTCCGCCATTCTGGCCAATTTGAGTGCTGTATTTGCCTACATGATGGTTGGTGCGGACAAAATTTCACCGCTACAAATCCAGCTTCTATGCGCGCTGGTAATGTGCGTTGGTATGGTGCTCGGCGGCGCCATCGCCGACCGCACGACGGCAACCTTCGAAGCCCAACATGACCCCATGACCGGCTTACTGAATCGTCGCGCGTTTATGCAACAGGGCGACATCATGCTCGAACGGGCGCGGCGATATCAACACAGTCTGGCGGTCATCATGCTGGATCTCGATATGTTCAAGCTCGTGAACGATGCCTATGGGCATGATGCCGGCGATCGTCTGTTATGCGAGGTGGCTGATCAATGCAAGCTCATCACCCGCAAAGTGGATTTGTGCGCGCGCATGGGGGGTGAAGAATTTGCCCTCATGATTGAGGATGCCGATGCGGAGCAAGCGGTCCAGATAGCCGATCGGCTACGCACAATGATCTATCAATTGCATCGTGGAACCTCCAAGGACCCGGCCTCGGCCAGCTTTGGTGTCAGCATCTTTCGCAACCAGGGCGAAACGGTGAATGCCCTGCTGACAGCGGCCGATCGCGTTCTCTATGTGGCCAAGGAAACCGGACGCAATCGGGTAGTGCTGGATAGCGAACCGGCGTCAGTTGCGGCGTAACCGATCAGGATCGACAGCCGACATTGCCGTGCTTTGCGGCAGCTCAAATCGCCCGCAGGCGCGCGCCGGCAGCGGCAAGCGTAGCTTCGTTTTTGGCGAAGCAGAAACGAATCACACGCTCAGACGTGGCGTGCGGACTAAAGACAGAAACCGGAATTGCGGCGACACCATGCTGCGTGGTCAGTCGCCGCACGAAATCGGTATCGGCTTCGTCACTGATCGCGTCGTACTGTGCCAACTGGAAATACGTTCCGGCACTCGGTAACAAAGTAAAGCGTGAGTCCTCGAGTTGCTGGCGGAAGAAATCGCGCTTGCCCTGGTAGAACGTAGCCAGCTCATCGGCAAACTCGGGCGCCTCACGCATGAAATCAGCCAACGCCAACTGTGATGGGTGATGGACTGTAAAAACAATGAACTGGTGCGCTTTGCGAAACTCGGCCATAAGTTCGCGCGGCGCCACGCAATAGGCGATCTTCCAACCGGTCACGTGATAGGTTTTGCCAAAACTGGAGACAACGAAACTGCGTTCGGCCAGGCGCGGATAGCGCAATACACTTTCATGGCGTGCACCATCGAATACGACATGTTCATAGACCTCGTCGCTGACGATCACGATGTTGGTGCCGTTAATAGCCTGCTCCAACTCGAGCATGTCGGCCGCTGTCAACACCGCCGCACTCGGATTGTGCGGACTGTTGATGATGATCATGCGTGTGCGCGGCGTGATCAGGGAACGCACCTCGGTCCAGTCCGGACGGTAGTCGGGAAAGCGCAATTGCGCGTACTTGACGACGCCACCGTTAAGCTCGATGCCGGGACCATACGAGTCATAAACCGGCGCAAAGACAATCACTTCGTCGCCGGGTCGGACACAGGCCGAAATGGCGGTGAAGATCGCCTGCGTCGCACCGGCCGTGACCGTTACTTCGCTTTCCACGTCGACTCTGGCGCCGTAGAGACGATTCACCTTTTCCGCAATCGCCTCGCGCAGCGGCAAGACGCCGGCCATCGGCGGATACTGATTGGCGCCCGCCGCCATGTAATGCGTCACCCGCTCCAGCAAGCGCGCCGGCGGCGAAAAATCAGGGAAACCTTGCGACAGATTGATCGCCCCATGTTCTGCCGCCAGCCGCGACATCACGGTAAAAATGGTGGTACCGACCGCTGGCAGTTTGCTGGAAATCAACATGCCTTCGATCACTCGATACCCAGCAATTCCACCTCGAACACCAACGTTGCATTCGGCGGGATCACACCACCGGCGCCGCGTGCGCCATAGCCCAGAGTGGGCGGAATCGTCAGCTTGCGCGTGCCGCCGATTTTCATGCCCTGCACACCTTCGTCCCAGCCGGCAATGACCTGACGACCGCCGAGCGGAAAATCAAAGGGCTCATTGCGATCCTTGCTGGAATCGAACTTCTTGCCATTGGTCAGCCAGCCGGTGTAATGCACCGACACGAATTGACCGGCAGTGGCTTCGGCGCCGTTACCCTCGACGACGTCTTCGTAGACCAGGCCGCTGGCGGTGGTTGTTGTACTCATGCTGTTTCCTTCTCGGTTGAAAAAACGGTATCGGCGGATTCCATGACCCGCAGCAGGCAAGATGTATCGCGTTCGCCGGCGCCCATGGCCATGGCGGAATTTAGTTGCTGGCTGACCGTCACCGATACGGGCAGTGGCACGCCAAGGTGGGTGGCTTCGCCCATCAGCAGCGCGTAGTCCTTGTGGTGAAGGCGTGACATGACACCGGCCTGGAAGTCCCGCGCGGCCAGTCGTCCACCAAAAACGTCGAGTACGCGAGAGGCGGCAGAGCCGCCCATGAGCGCTTCGCGCACGGTACCGAAGTCGATGCCTTGGGCATCCGCCAGATGCGCAGCTTCCGCGCAGGCTTCAATTGCTGCGACCATGATCATCTGATTGCAAGCTTTCGCCACCTGGCCGTCGCCGGGCTGTCCAATGCGCACGATGGTCTTGCCGAGCAGGGCAAACAGTGGCAGCAGGCGTTCGCCCAACTCGTCGCGGCCGCCCCACATGATGGATAGCGTGGCCTGTGTCGCGCCAACACTGCCGCCGGTGACCGGCGCATCGACGAAATCGATGCCGCGCGTGGCATAGTGGGCCGCAATCCGGCGCGCCATGGTGGGCGAGATGGTCGAGAAATCAACGTGGATTCCGCCGCGTGCAAAACCTTCTGCCAACCCGTCGGTGCGAAATGCCAGATCGTGAACGTCGGCGTCGGAAAAAACATTCGTGAAGACGATGTCACTTTCGCCCGCCACGGCGGCGGGGGACTCGCACCAAAGCGCGCCCTTGGCACGCGCAAAGTCGGTGCTGGCGGGACGGCGGCTCCAGACATGCAGCGTGTGCCCGGCAGCAAGTAGATGGCCCGCCATGGGGGCGCCCATAGCACCGAGACCAATGAAGCCGAGTTTCATGCGTCTGGCGTGCTCATCTTTTCCAGCAGCATCAGCGCCGAGATCGAATCGTTCTCGCCCATGCCGCTGCCGACGATGGCATTGAAGATTTGCGCCGTGGCGGCTGCCGAGGGCAGCATCAGACCCATGCGGTGCGCCTCTTCCATCACGATGCGTAAATCCTTCTGGTGCATCCAGGCCTTGAAGCCGGGTTTGAAGTTACGATCGAGCATGCGTTGGCCGTGGTTTTCAAGGATCTTCGAATAGGCAAAACCGCCCAGCAGCGCCTCGCGCACTTTGGCCGGATCGACGCCACTTTTGGCCGCGAAGTTGAATGCTTCCGCCACGGCCAACACGCCGACGCCGGTCAAAATCTGGTTGCACGCCTTGGCCACCTGGCCGGCGCCGGACGCGCCAATCAGCGTCACGGATTTGCCCATTTTTTCGAGCAGCGGCTTGACCTTTTCGAACACGTCGGGCTTGCCGCCAACCATGATGGTCAGCGCCGCATTGATGGCGCCGATCTCGCCACCGGACACCGGTGCATCGATGAACTCGATCCCCTGCGTCGCCAGCTTTTCGCCGATGACGCGCGCCGCATTCGGGTTGATGGTCGACATGTCGACCACGATCAAGCCCGGCTTGCCACCAGTCGCCAGACCATTTTCGCCAAGACACAC
Organism: Propionivibrio dicarboxylicus; assembly: GCA_945902805.1. Taxonomy (GTDB): domain Bacteria; phylum Pseudomonadota; class Gammaproteobacteria; order Burkholderiales; family Rhodocyclaceae; genus CAMDMZ01. Next base: position 10,298 of record CAMDMZ010000021.1, read on the forward strand.
TGCCTCGACATCCGGCGCGTCGGCGACCATGGTAATCACCACCTCGGCATGCGCCGCGACTTCAGCCGGCGTTGCGTAGGTCGTGGCATTCACGGTCGCAAACGGTGTCAACGACTCCGGTCGCCGCGCCCACAAGTGCAGCGCGTGGCCGGCTTTCTCCAAATGCAAGGCCAAGGGACGGCCCATCAAGCCCAAGCCGATAAATCCGACATTCATGATGTCAGCTTCCTCTCAGTTGGCAATAGCTTTAAGAATAAGTGGCACCAGTGGCTCGGGCAACTTGATGCCGCCACTGGTAGCAAAGGTATGCGCGCGGTCCGACATCTTTTTCCAAGTCTTGCGGATGATGTCGAGCCACTTCTCTTCGCTGTACTCGGCATGTTGGCCGGCGAAGCCGAGCATGTAGCTCTCGATGAACACCAGGTCGGTCACATCTTCCATCATCTGCGTATCCGGGTTGGTCTTGATCCCGCGTTTGCTGACCGCCATCTTGACCTGCTCGATCATGGCCTCGTCGTTACCCGCCTGCTGCATCAGCGCGCCAGCGGTTTCGGCGTGAAACTTGTACAAACCGGTACGCCAGGCGTAATAGCCTTCCTTGGTCATCGGATAGCTGCTGCGCGGCACTTTCCAGCGCTCGATATGCTGGGCGCGCACCGCCAATTGCGCGACTTCACTGGCCTCCGGCGCGTAACGCCCGATCATTGCCGTCATGCGCTGGGCATAAAGCAACTCTTTTGGCTGGCCTTCGTCCTGGTTCGGGTCTTGTGCGTTGGCGGCATCGAATAGTGCGAGGGTTTTGTTGAAGCGGTCCTGATTGGCGATCATCGAGTTTCTCCTTTAGGATGTTTAAGAACGGTAATCGGCGTTGATCTTGACGTAATCGTAGGAAAAATCGCAGGTCCACACGGTAGCCTCTGCGCTGCCACGGCCGAGGTCGACACGAACGGTGATTTCGGCATTCTTCATGATGCGCGAGCCGTCTTCCTCGCGATAGCTGGCAGCGCGGCCGCCGTTCTCCGAAACCAGCACTTCTTCGGTAGCGGAACCGAGCCAGACCTTAACGCCAGCGGCATCGAGATCGTCGATGCCGGCGTAGCCGATGGCGGCGAGGATGCGCCCGAGATTGGGGTCGGAAGCGAAGAACGCCGTCTTCACCAAGGGTGAATGGCCGATGGCGTAGGCGACTTTGCGGCACTCTGCCGCCGTCCCGCCAGCACCGACTTCTACGGTAATGAACTTGGTCGCGCCTTCACCGTCGCGCACGATGGCTTGCGCTAGTTCCTGGGCGACGCTGATCACGGCGGCGCGCAAGGCTGGCCAGTGTGGCGAGGCCGCGTCGACGGCCAGGCCGGATGCGCCGGTAGCAAAGACGACAAAAGAATCGTTGGTCGAGGTATCGCCATCGATGGTGATGCAATTGAAGGACTGATCCGCCGCATCCCGGGCGAGCGCGGGCAGTAGCTCTGGCGCAATTCCGGCATCGGTGGCGACGAAGCCAAGCATGGTCGCCATATTCGGTCGGATCATGCCGGCGCCCTTGCTGATCCCGGTGATGGTGACAGTTATTCCGCCCAACTCGATACGCCGCGACGCCGCTTTGGCCACTGTGTCGGTGGTCATGATGGCGTGTGCGGCAGCGTGCCAGTGGTCGGCGTTCAAGTCGGCTTTCGCCGCTGGCAGGCCGGCGATCAAACGATCAACCGGCAGATGCTCAAGGATCACACCGGTGGAAAACACCAGCACTTCATCCGCAGCGCAGCCAATCTGAGCGGCTACTGCCTCACAGGTCGCGCGTGCCGCCGCCATGCCTTGTTCGCCGGTCGCCGCGTTGGCAATGCCGGTATTGATCACCAGCGCCCGAATGTCGCTACCCGCCGCCAGGTGTTCGCGACATACCGTTACTGGTGCGGCACAACAGCGATTCTGCGTGAACACGCCGGCGGCATGACTGCCCGGTGCCAGTTCAACCAGGGTCAGGTCGCGCCGGTTCTTCTTGCGGATTTCTGCTTCGGCGGTGCCGAGCCGTACCCCGGCAACAGGAAACAGAGCTTCAGGTGCCGGAGTGGCGTAATTCACGGGCATGATCAGTCCTCTACGATTGTTTGAATTTGGAAAACGGTTTGCCAGAGTTCGCGCACCACCGCGATCCGGTCGGCCACGACATCCGGCGACACGCGCGCCTTGGTGCCATTCAGGCGCAAGGAATGCTGCATGCGGCGGAAATCGCGATAGGCGTTGCGGACTTTTTCCGCCAGCTCGGCAGGAATCAGGCCCAACTCGGCCGCGATGCGCAGCAAAGCGATGTTGCCGAGATTTCCGGTCAGTTGAGGATGGGCGTGGGCATAGCCGAGGATGAGATATTGGACGATGAACTCGACATCGACTAGGCCACCGGGATCGTGCTTGAGATCGAACACCGTCTCGCGCAGATCGCCTTTGGTGGCATGGGTGTCCATCATTTTCTGGCGCATTTCGGCGATATCGCTGCGCAGCTTCGGCAGATCACGCGGCTGACACAGCACCTCGCACCGAATTCGCTCGAAGGCCTCACCGACCGCCTTGTCGCCAGCCGAAAAACGCGCCCGCGTCAGCGCCTGATGTTCCCAAACCCAGGCCGACTCCAGTTGATACTGACGGAATCCTTCCATCGAGCTGACGACCAGGCCGGAATCACCGTTCGGTCGTAACCGCAGATCGGTCTCGAACAATTGTCCAGCCGAGGTCTGCGCCGAGAGCCAGGTGTTCAAGCGCGTGCCGAGTCGGGCGTAGTTCTCGCCGGCCTCGGGCGCCGCGTCCTCGAACAGGAAAACGAGGTCAAGATCAGACGCAAAGCCGAGTTCCTTTCCGCCCAGCTTGCCATAGCTGATGACCGCGAACTTTGGCGTCTCGACATGGCGCTTGAGCATCTTTTTCCAGGCGCGTTCGATCGCCGCCGCGAGCAGGATGTCGGCCAGTTCCGAAAGGTGGTCGGCCAGCCGTTCAACGGTCAGTAGCTGTGCCACGTCCTGCGTCAACAAACGAAACACCTGGGCGTGATGGGTTTCGCGCAGCAAATCCATTTGGCGCTCGGTGTCGGGCTCCAGCTCTTCCAGGCGCGTGTTCAGTTGCTGGCGCACGGCGCTCCAGTCGGGAGCGACATCGAGCAGCCGGGGATCAAGCAATTCGTCGAGCAGGATCGGATGTCGCTGCAAATAGGTGGCGGCCCAGCTCGAACTGCTGACTAGTTCGGCAACTTTTTGCAAGGCTTGCGGATATTGCTGCAGCAGCGCCAGGTAGGCCGGGCGTCGCGCCACCGCTTCGAGCAGATCGAGGCTACGGGCGAGTGTTGCGTCCGGGTTGCGCATGCCGGCCGCCGCTTGGATCAAACGTGGCACCAGGGCGTCGAAGCGCTCGCGGAAGCCCGCAGCCATTTGTTGGTAGCGTGGCCCATCACGCAGCGCCGCAACGCGTGCCGCCGCCGCTACCGGATCGACATAGCCGAGGTTGTCGAATTCGTCGGCCTGCTCGTCGCCGCCCGCGCCGCGCCACATCCCGGCCAAACGGTGCTCGCCTTGGTTGGGATCGGCAAAGACTTGTTCGAAGTGACGCGACACCGTCGCCCGGTGATCGTCGAGCTCAACCAGCAGCGCATCAAACGAGGCAAAACCCATGGCCCGTGCGACCGTCTGGCGGTCATCGGGCGAGGTTGGCAAGCTGTGTGTCTGGGCATCGTCCAGATACTGCAGGCGATGTTCGACACGGCGCAAGAAATCGTAGGCTGCGGCCAGCTCGAATGCCGAATCGAGGCTCAGGATGGCTTGCTCGGCGAGCAGTTTCATTACCTGCATGGTCGGCTTGATTTGCAACGCGGGCTGCCGTCCGCCACGAATCAGTTGAAACACCTGGGCGATGAATTCGATTTCGCGGATGCCACCTGGGCCGAGCTTGACGTTATCGGCTTTGTCCTTCTTCGCGACTTCCTGGCGAATCTGCGCGTGTAGTTCGCGCATGGCGTTGATGGCCCCGAAATCGAGATACTTGCGGAAGACGAAGGGGCGTCGAATAGCTTCCAGCTCATGCCAGCGCGTGTCGTCGCTATTGCCGGTGAGCGGCCGCGCCTTGATCCAGGCGTAGCGCTCCCACTCACGGCCCTGGGTGATGAAATAGTTCTCCAGCATGTCGAACGAGCACGCCAGTGGCCCCGAATCGCCATTCGGTCGCAAGCGCATATCCACCCGGAAAACCTGGCCGTCTTCGGTGATATCGGAGATCGAGTTGATCAACGCGCGGCCGAGACGGGTGAAGAATTCGAAGTTGGAAATCGACTTGCCGCCATTGGCCGCATCGGTATCGCCATCCTCGGGATAGACAAAGATCAGATCAATATCCGACGACACATTTAACTCGCGCCCACCGAGCTTGCCCATGCCGATGACGATCATTTCCTGGGCGCGACCATCGGCGCCGCGTGGTGTGCCGTAGCGTGCCGTGAGCGCCGTCATATGGATCGCCAGCGCCAAGGTCACGGCCTGTTCGGCGATCTGTGTCATGCATTCGGTGACCTCCCCGAGCGGTGCGCCGCCGACCAGGTCACGCGCCACAATGCGGGCGTAGGCGCGCTGCTTGAAGCGACGCAAAACCTTTTTCAGCATTTCTTCAGTGGGCGCTGCGTCCGCCAGCCAGGTCGCCAATTCGGCGCCAGAGATCGGCGTATCTAGTCGCGCCAGCATTTCCTCACCTAGTTCGGGTCGAGACTGGCACAAGCGCTGCAAATAGCGCGAAAAACCGAGAACGTCGTCGAGAGAGGGCATCGGATAGAATTTGAACTTGTTTTAACAATGAATCTTGGGCTTTCCGGCGATCATTCTAGCCTGAGCCGACATCGCTTCCGGCGTTCCAGCCACAACCATCAGCAGCCCCTCCCGGGCTTGATCCGACACCCCAGACACTCTCGCTTTGCACGTTCCCGCTGCCCTAACCCGAGTTACCCAGTTTCCGCTGTTGCGCCGCAGCCTGCGTTTGCTGTTGCTCGGTGGTATCGCTCTCTACTTCGCCTTTGCCGGTGCGGTACTGGCGCTGCGTTACGTCGTCTTGCCGAATATCGACAACTACCGGACCACGCTCGAGAGTTTGCTGGGTGACGCCATGCAGCGCCCGGTCAGCATTCGCCAAGTCGAGGCGTACTGGGTCGGGTTGCATCCGGCATTAACTCTGCGCGGTGTCGACATTCGTGACCAGGAAGGTCGTAGCGCCCTGGGTCTGGAGCAGGTTGAAGCGGAACTCGCCTGGGATTCCTTACTCTTCATGCAATTGCGTCTGGCACGACTGGAGATCGTGGCCCCCGATCTGGTCTTGCGTCGCGATACGGCTGGCCGCGTGTTTGTCGCCGGCCTGGAGATGATTGCGCAAGCGGAGGACGACAATAGTTTCTCGGATTGGCTGCTCGTCCAGCATCGTATTGTCGTTCGCGACGCTCGTCTGCAATGGATCGACGAACAGCGTCAGGCACCGCCGCTGGTGCTCAATCGGCTCAATGCTCAGTTTGATAATCGTTTCAGCCGGCATCGTTTCGGACTCACCGCCGAGCCACCGCCCGAACTGGCCGCCGCCATCGATCTGCGCGGTGACTTCAAGGGTCGCGACCTAGATCAACTGGAAAACTGGCGCGGCGAGTTTTTTGCCCGCCTCGACTACGCCGACCTGGCGATCTGGCGGCAATGGATCGATTACCCGATCGCGCTGCCGCAGGGGCAGGGCGGCCTGCAACTCTGGCTACGCTTTGGCAATCGGCAACTGCAATCGGCTACTGCCGATGTGCTGCTGTCCGACGTTCGCCTGCAACTTCGCCCGGATTTGCCGGAAATGGCGCTGACTCGTCTCGCCGGTCGTTTTACCGGAGCCCGCACCGGCAATGGTTTTTCGTTGCAAGCCAAGCGCCTGAGCCTGGCGACTCAGGACGGGCTCGAGTTCTTGCCGACCGACATCGCCATCGCCTGGCAGGCCGCTACCGGCAAACAACCGGCGCAAGGGCGCCTGTCCGCCAGCGTTCTCGATTTGGCCGCCGTGGCCGGCATTGCCAGCCATCTGCCGCTGGAACCCGCCGTGCGTGCGCGATTATTGCAGCACGCACCTAGCGGCTCGGTCGATCACCTGGACTTCTCCTGGCAAGGCACGCCGGATGCGCTCGTGGCCTGGACAATCAAGACCGGTTTCGAGGCGCTGCAACTCGCACCAGTTGGTTCGATTCCTGGCCTATCCGGGTTTCGCGGTCGCGTTGAAGGCAATGAAAAGAGCGGGCGACTGGAGCTCGCCGGGCAGCAGGCCAGCCTTGTCCTGCCGGAGATCTTTGTCGAACCGCGCGTGTCCCTCGATCGCGTCAGCGCTGAAGTGAGTTGGTTGTCCACGGCCAAGGGCATGGAGGTCGATCTACACAAGGCGAGCTTTGAGAACAAGGACGCTGCCGGCGATGTGCTTGCACGCTGGCATGCCTCGACCGAACAACCGGCCGGACCGGGCGTGATTGATCTCACCGCCCATGTCACACGCGGCAACGGTGAAGCGGTCTGGCGCTACATCCCGCTGGTGGTCGGCGAGCAAACGCGCAGCTGGCTGCGCAGCGCCATTCACGAGGGCAAAGCGCACGACGTCAGCCTGCGACTCAAGGGTGATTTGTGGCATTTCCCCTACGGCGCTACGGCGGACGGCAAAGTCAATCCGAAGGGGACTTTTCGTGTCCAGGGCAAATTCCGTGACGTCCGACTGGACTATGCCGCAGACTGGCCCGAGCTGACCGGGGTTGGCGGCGAGCTGCTGTTCGATGGCGCCCGTATGCTGATCACTAGCAAGCAGGCCAAACTCTACGGCGTTACGGTAAGCAATGCGCGCGCCGAGATCAAGGATTTGCGCCAAACCACCGAATTGCTTGAGATCACTGGCGTTGCCAACGGCCCGACGGCGGATTTTCTGCGCTTTGTCGAAGCCAGTCCGGTCGGCGAACGGATCGACCATTTCACCGCCCCGATGCAAGCTGAGGGCAAGGGCACGCTGGATATCAAACTCGCCTTGCCGCTGCGTCAGATCGATCAGACGCGGATCGAAGGTCGTTATCGCTTTGACAGCAACCGCTTGATCGTCGATGCCGATCTACCCCCGCTGACCGAGGCGCGCGGGCAACTCAACTTTACCGGCGATGCACTGGAGTCGAAAGGGTTGCGCGCTCAACTCATCGGCACGCCGTTGGCTGTCGAGGTGCGAACCGCGCAGGATGGCAACGTCCAGGTTAATACCGATGGCGAAATGTCGGTTGCCGCGCTGCGCCGCCAGTATCCGTCACCGTGGTTTGACCATCTGGCGGGGACGATCAAGTGGAACGGCAGTGTGCGCATTCGCAAGCAAAAAGCGGAAGTTGCCATCACGTCGAACCTGCTCGGTTTGACATCAAGCCTTCCGTCACCGCTGAACAAGACAGCGCTGGAGCCACTGGCGCTGCGCTTCGAGCGAAAATCGATGCCCGAAGTCAGTTCCAAAACGGCCGGCACACCGCAAAAAGTCGGTGCTGACGGGACGGCGCCGGATTTGATTGACGTCGGTTTGGGCAAGATTCTGCACCTGCAACTGGTGCGTCGTCATGAGGGCGCCGCGACCACGATCTCTCGTGGCAGCCTGGCGCTGGGCGGAGCCAGCCTGCCGCTGCCTGAACGCGGCCTGCAGATCGCCGGCGCCTTGCCCGCCGTTGATGTGGATGCCTGGCGCACCGCCATTAAGGCGAATAACGAATCCAGTAGCACCAGCATCGGCAATGGCAATGCGGTTGGTGAAAACAGCCTGGGCAAATTGCCGCCGATCCAGTTTGACCTGCGTACCGATCAACTCACGCTGTTCGACAAATCCTTCAGCGACATTCGTCTGAGCGGTCAGCACCAGGGAGCGCTTTCACGAGTCGAGCTAAAAAGCCCCGGCCTTTCCGGCAGTTTTGTGTGGGATACCACCGGCAAAGGCAAGATTAATGGAAAGATCGGCGAACTCGCGATTCCCGAATCGTTGGCGCAACCTGAGAAGCTGAACAGCGAAGTGGGCACCTTGGTCGAGCAGTTGCCGGCACTTGACATCACCATCGGCAAGCTTTCCTTCAAGGGCCGCGATCTCGGTGCCGTCAATCTCTCGGCCGAAAACCGCGACCGCTTCTGGAATGCCAACTTCAAGCTCGATGCCGATGAAACCAAGCTCAAGGGCACGCTGCAATGGCGCCCCGATCCGGCACACAGTGAAACCCGGCTCGATATCGGGTTGGAAACCAAGAGCATCCAGAAACTGCTGGGTCGTCTGGGCTATGTCGACGGCATCAATCGTGGCACCGCCGAGCTTAACGGCCAACTCTCATGGCAAGGCACACCGGTCGCCATTGATTATCCGACCTTGACTGGCACGCTCAATGCCAACGCCGCCAGCGGTCAATTCACCAAGCTTGAGCCGGGTGTCGGGCGACTGCTCGGCGTACTCAGCCTGCAATCGCTGCCACGCCGCATCACGCTTGATTTTCGCGATGTCTTTAGCGATGGCTTTGCTTTCGATCGTATGGCCGGCAAGTTCGATGTCAAACAGGGCGTGATGCACACCAGCAACATGCAGATCCAGGGACCATCGGCGAAAGTCCTGATGAGCGGCAGCATCGACCTGGCCAAAGAAACGCAGGATCTCAAGGTGCGTGTCCAGCCTGCACTTGGTGAATCCATCGCTGTGGGTACCATGATTGTCAATCCGGCCGCTGGTGCCGTGGCCTGGGTCGCCCAGAAACTGCTCAAAGACCCGCTCGATCAGGTGTTTGCTTTCGAATACGCCGTCACCGGCCACTGGCAAGACCCCAAAGTCGACAAGTTGGGCAGAACCGCCACAGTACCCACGGTGCCCTCGGCACCCACGGTACCAAGCGAGGAGAAAAAATGAGAATTGCCGCCGTACAGATGATCTCGGGGCCAGCGGTCGGCCCCAACCTCGCCACCGCTGCGCGCTTGATTGCACACGCTGCCGAGCAGGGCGCCGAACTCGTCGCCCTGCCCGAGTATTTCCCCTTGATCGGCGCCAGCGATGCCGAGCGCCTGGCAGCTCGCGAAACCGAGGACGAAGGCCCAATCCAGCACTTCCTGGCCGAAACCGCGCGCCAACACAAGCTCTGGCTGGTCGGTGGCTCGATTCCTTTGCAGGCCAACGATCCGGCGAAGCTGCGTAACAGTTGCCTGGTATTTGGTCCCGACGGCCAGCGTGTCGTCCGCTATGACAAGATCCACCTGTTCGGCTTTCACAAGGACGATGAATCTTATGATGAATCGCTCACCATCGAAGCCGGTGCACAACCCGTGGCCTTCGATGCACCCTGCGGGCGTGTCGGACTCGGTATTTGCTACGATCTGCGCTTCCCCGAATTATTCCGCGCGCTGGGCGAGATGAACCTGCTGGTGCTCCCCGCCGCATTCACCGAAACCACCGGTCGCGCCCACTGGGAAATTCTGCTGCGCGCCCGCGCCATCGAAAACCAGTGCTACGTCCTCGCCGCCGCCCAGGGCGGTCGCCATCCCAACGGCCGCATGACGCACGGCAACAGCATGCTGATTTCGCCCTGGGGCGAGGTGCTGGCGCGCATGGACAAGGGCGAGGGCGTAGTGCACGGCGAACTTGAATCTGAACGTCTGGTCGACGCCCGCAGCAGCCTGCCCGCGTTGCGCCACCGAAAACTGTGAGAACATAAGCCCATGAACGCACCTATGAAAAAATCCTCATCCCCCATTCCGCACTTCGACATTGCCCGCCAAACCCTGCTCGATCCGCATGGTCTCGCGCCTAAGCAGCTCGACGGCATCTTCGGTCAACTCTTTGGGCATCAGATCGACTACGCCGATCTGTATTTCCAGTACGCGCGCTCGGAAGCCTGGAGTCTTGAAGAAGGCATCGTCAAATCCGGCACTTTCAATATCGAACAAGGTGTTGGCGTGCGCGCCATCTCGGGCGAAAAAACCGCGTTTGCCTACTCCGACGACATCAGTCAGGTTGCGCTTCAGGCCGCGGCCGGCACCACCCGCGCGATTGCTGCCGCCGGTGCCCAAATCGCTGTCCCCGCATTGAAGCGCGGCAAAGCACCGCTGGCGCTTTACGCCGGCTGCGATCCGATTGCCTCGCTCGATGCCACCGCCAAGGTCAAACTGTTGGAACGTCTCGAAGCTATGGCGCGTGCCGAAGATCCCCGCGTCAAGGAAGTCATGGCGCACGTCGCCGGCACCTGGGAAGTGGTGCTCGTCGCCCGCTCCGACGGACATTTGGCCGCCGATGTGCGGCCGCTGGTGCGCGTTTCAATTACCGTCATCATGGAAGATGGTCTGGGCAGCGGCAAGAAGCGCGAACAAGGCTCGTCCGGCGGCGGAGGTCGCTTCGACTACGCCTATTTCACCGACGCCGTGTTACGCGATTACGCCAAAAAGGCCGTGCATCAGGCCAGCGTCAATCTGGCCGCCAAGCCCGCGCCCGCTGGCGAGATGACCGTCGTACTCGGCCCCGGCTGGCCCGGCATCCTGCTGCATGAAGCGGTGGGTCACGGGTTGGAGGGCGACTTCAATCGCAAAGGCAGTTCCACCTTTGCCGGTCGTATCGGCCAGCGTGTGGCGGCCAAGGGCGTCACGGTGGTCGACGACGGCACCATCGCCGACCGGCGCGGATCGATGACCATCGACGACGAAGGCAACCCCAGCCGCCGCACAGTATTGATCGAGGACGGCATTCTCACCGGCTACCTGCAGGACACGCTGAACGCGCGCTTGATGGGCGTCGCCCCGACCGGCAACGGCCGCCGCGAATCCTTCGCCCACCTGCCGCTACCGCGCATGACCAACACCATGATGCTGGCCGGCGATCGCTCGCCCGAAGAAATCATCAAGTCGGTGAAGAAGGGCATTTATGCCGCCAACTTTGGTGGCGGGCAGGTCGACATCACCAGCGGTAAGTTCGTCTTCTCCACCGCCGAAGCCTACCTGATCGAAAACGGCAAGATCACCACGCCAGTCAAAGGAGCGACCTTGATCGGCAGCGGCCCGGAAGCGATGATGCGCGTGTCGATGATCGGCAACGATCTGGCACTCGATTCGGGCGTCGGCACTTGTGGCAAGGAAGGTCAAAGCGTGCCGGTCGGCGTCGGTCAGCCGACGCTGCGCATCGACGGCCTCACGGTCGGCGGGACCGGGTAAAGCGGCGTCCCAGGAGCACGCATGTCGCTGCTCTCCACCCTGTTGGTCCTGGTATTTGCCGCGCGCCTGCTGGGCAAACTGTTCGCGCGCTACAAGCAGCCCGAGGTCGTTGGCGAAATCCTGGCGGGTATTCTTCTTGGCCCCGCCGTCTTGGGGGTCATTCAGCCCAGTCCGGCGCTGGCCGGAATTTCTGAGTTGGCCGTATTTCTGGTCATTCTCAGTGCGGGCCTTGAGATGCGATTCGACGCCGTGGTCAGCGCCATGCGCGGGCGCGGATTGTTGCTCGCTGCGGCCAGCTTCCTGATTCCCTTCGCCGGCGGTGCCGCCGTCGGCACCTATTACGAACTCGATGCCATGCGGATCGTGTTTCTTGGGCTGTGTGTCTCGATTACGGCATTGCCGGTAGCCGCCAAGATTCTCGACGGGCTCAATATTCTCGATACGCGCATCGGTCGCTACTCGATCTCGACCGCCATCCTCAACGATATCGCGGCGCTGCTGCTACTCGGTGTGATCCTCAGCCTGCCACCACAGCCCACCGTGCTTGCGGTGACCAGCTCATTGCTGACCGGGGGCGCCAAACTGTTGGCGCTTGCCGCGATCGTGCTCGCCTTCAATCGTGGCTTGCTTTGGTTGGAAGGCAATGGTGTCAAGATCCAGAATCTGCCTGAACGCCTGGTGGCAACGCTTGGTGCCGAAACCCTCTTCGGCATCGTCGTCTTGTTTGTCCTGATCTTCGGCTCGCTCAGTGAAATGCTTGGCTTTCACTTCGTCATCGGTGCATTTTTCGGCGCACTCCTGCTCGACAAGCGCTTCTTCCTCGCCTCGCGTTACGACGATCTCACCAAGACACTGGGTTCCGTCACGGGCGGTTTTCTGGCGCCGGTTTTTTTTGCCTATCTCGGGCTAAAGTTCAATTTCAGCGCTATGCAGGATGTCGGCTTTGTTGCCGCCGTACTTGCTGCCTCGGTCATTACCAAGCTGGTTGCCGGTTGGTGGGGCGGACTTATGGTCGGCATGACGCACCGCGAGGCGCTAGGGCTGGGCTGCATACTCAATGGTCGTGGCGTGATGGAGCTGATCGTGGCCAGCATCGCTTACGAAAAGGGATTCATTGGGGCGGGAACCTTCTCCACGCTGGTATTGATGGGCATCGTCACCACCCTACTGGCGCCCTTCCTGTTTAATCGCGTGATGCCCGAAGCCAAGCTTCTCAGCTACCGCAGCACCACGCCGGCAGGCAGCTAAAACATCACCTCGACGCGATCGCGGCCATTGTCCTTAGCCAGCGTCAACGCGGCTTCGGCGCGGATGATCAGCTGTTGTAGGGTATCGCCGCGAACATGAACGGATACACCACAACTGACGGTGATCGGATGCGCGCCGTCGGGCGTCGATAAGCCGCCGCCACCCGCTACCAGATCACGCAGGCGCTCGGCGATCAGGATGGCTTCGTCAATTTCGGTGCGCGGCAACACGATCGCGAACTCCTCGCCGCCGTAACGCGCAATCATGTCCTGCCCGCGCAGGCCATCGGCCAGGCGACTGGCTACCTGGCGCAGTGCATTATCGCCACTGGCGTGGCCCCAGCGTTCGTTCACCGTGCTCAAGCGATCCATATCGATCATGAGCAAACAGGCCGCATGACCATCGAAATCGCAGCGATTGAGCACGCGTGGCACCGCCGATTCGAGCCAGCGACGGTTATGCAATCCGGTCAACACGTCGACACTGCCGGACTGCTCGAATTCGAGGCTGCGCGTCTGTGCCGCGACCAGCGTGAGATTGTTGCGGCGCACCCGACCGGAGAGAATCGACAACAGATTGCGCGCGATGCCGTGTGAGGAATCCACCAGCGTCCACACCACTTCATGCGGAATCATCAGCAGCCGGCACTGACTCTCGGCCACCACCAGCGCCGACACCGGCTGGCCGTCGATCAGCGACATCTCGCCGACACAGTCGCCGGCGCTAAGCACAGCATGCACCGGCATATCCGGCCCATCAAGGTAGACACGCAATTCGCCGGCGAGCAGGATGTAGATCGACTTGTTTTCGTCACCCGGCGCCAGCAGTCGCGTCTCGGCGCTTACTTCGCGCACCTCACAGTCATTGAGATACGTTGCCAGACGTTCGATCGCAATCGAACGGAACAGGCTGCTGCTTTCGAGATGCCGGTAATCCGAAAAATTCAGGTTGAGCTTCACGACAGGCGACGCGTGCGAAGAAGAAGGCTCAGGATAAATCAAAACAGCGATTGTTGTCGGCTGGCCGCAGCCGCCGGCGGTGGCGGGGCACGAAAGCAGGTGCAGTTCAACGCTAAGGTCGGCTGTTGCAAGCCATGACGACGTAGCGCCGTGTGATAGCGCTGGGCGATCATGTCTGCCAAGGGGCCGGTACCGCGTTGACGCTGTCCGAAAGCACTGTCGTATTCCTTGCCGCCATGCATCTGGCGTAGCAGGCTGAAGACATGCTCGGCTCGCCCAGGCTGCACACGTTCCAGCCAATCGCGGAACAAGGGCTTTACCTCCAGCGGTAAGCGCAACAGGATGTAGCCAGCGGCAGTCGCGCCGGCCTCGGCGGCGGCACCGATGATGTTTTCGAGCTCGTGATCGGTCAGCGCCGGAATCAGCGGCGCCACCATCACCGCCGTCGGAATTCCGGCGGCCGCCAGTTCGCGAATCGTAAAAAGTCGGCGCTGGCAGGACGGCGCTCGCGGCTCCAGCGAGCGCGCCAAACCGGCATCGAGCGTGGTAATCGACACCGCGACATGCACCAGCTGGTCGCGCGCAAGATCGGCGAGCAGATCGAGGTCGCGCAGGATCAGCGCCGACTTGGTAACGATGGTCACCGGATGCCGCGTCTCGGTCAGCACCTCAAGAATGCCGCGCGTCAGCTTCAGGGTGCGTTCCACCGGCTGCCAGGCATCGGTGTTGATGCCCAATGCAATGGGGCGGCAGATGTAATTCTTCTTGGCCAGTTCGGCCCGCAGACAGGTTACTGCATCAGCCTTGTAGGCCAGTTTCGTCTCAAAATCCAGCCCCGGCGACAGCCCCAGATAGGCATGCGAAGGCCGCGCAAAACAATAGGCACAACCATGCTCGCAACCGCGATACGGATTGACCGAGCGGTCATAGGGAATATCCGGCGACTCGTTGTAGGTAATCACCGATTTGGCCATATCGACGATCAATTCGGTACGCGGTGCGGGCAGTTCGCCGGCCTCGGCCTCGTTCCACCAGCCGTCATCGGTCGCTTCGCGCTGCCAGGCGAGATAGCGGCTATCAGGGCCGATAGCGGAACCGCGACCCTTGGGTGGCGCCGAATTCACGTAGAACTCAGTGCAAGCCTAGCGCGTCGATGGGACTGACGGCGCCACGTCGCGCTCTGCGGCAAGCCAGGACAAAAAGGCTGTCACTTTCGGCGCCCCCATGTCGCGCGGATGCCTCATGCCGCTAATGCGGACAAAAGCCCGAACCCAATAGACATATGTTGCCTCTGTGCGTATGCTGTAGTGCTTGCAACGAATGCGTTCTCGAATCTGGTCAAGTAACTTAGTCGCCTGCAATACCGGCCGAACAGCGGCCTTGCAGGGTTTGTGGATGGATTTGATACTGTGCATGTACACATGCATATCACCTACTCCATTGATTGCAAGGAGAATTCAAGTGACGTGTTGTCTCGGTTATACAGCAAGCCCTTGCCGAAACCCTGCAATTTCGCTGTTCAATTGACGTAGCCCTCATATGACATCCGCGACTATCAAACTCTTTCTCCCGCACGGCGACGCAAAGCGGTTGCGCGTTGGCGAAGTCTCAAACTGGACGGGCAAGGCGTTGGCTGCTCCGCGAACGGAACTAGACGACCTCCTTCTCCGTGAAGAAGCAGAGAGCGCCGGGGTCTACTTCCTCTTCGGCTCAGACCCCGAGAGCGGGGACGCCTTGGCTTACATTGGGGAAGCTGAAGTAATTCGCGACCGCCTGAAACAGCACAAGGCCAAAGATTTCTGGAACGCCGTGGTCGTTTTCGTCAGCAAAGACGAAAACCTCACCAAGGCACATATTCGGTACCTTGAGAACCGCCTGTTGCACGAAGCAAAGCAGGCTGGTCGCTACCGCCTTGAGAATTCCAACACCAGCAATCCCAAACTACCCGAGTCTGACCGCGAAGACATGGAGGTATTCCTATCTCGCATTCAGTAAGTTCTGCCTGTGCTCGGCTCCGACCTGCTAACCCCGGTTTCCGGCTCCACCAAGACCGCCAAGCCGCAGAAAGAACTTCTGTGCAAGAACAAAGGGGCGGTTGCTCGCGGTCGGCGTACTGAGGGTGGGTTCGTCGTATTCAAAGACTCCACTGCCGTGGTTGCGGAACGATCTTCCGCCGGAACACAGCATCCGTATGTTGTCGCGCTTCGCAAGAAGCTTGTCCAAGACAGAACGCTCGTAGAAAGCGAAGGTTTCTTCGTATTCACGAAGGACACCGAGTTTGACAGTCCGAGTGCCGCAGCCGCTGTAATTCATGGAGGGGGAGCTAATGGCCTCACCGCTTGGAAAGATGCTAATGGCAAATCGCTCAAGGAACTCGAAGAGGGCTAACACTTCATCCCACCGGACGTTAGCTGTTAAGAGCCGTCATGGCATATGAGCCGAAAATTCAAGCTGAGTCGTTACCTCCACGTTGGGCCTCACAAATAGCGCCCGATTGACGGGCGTACGTATTAGCGTACCATTGTAGCTTCTTTGAAGGAGCACGAAATGAACACGCTTACCGCCAGCGAAGCTCGCGCAAACCTTTACCGACTCATTGACCAAACAGTTGAGTCTCATGAGCCCATCCTCATTTCCGGAAAACGCAGTAGTGCCGTGCTGCTCTCTGCGGAAGATTGGAGCGCAATTCAAGAAACCCTGTACCTACTGGTCGTACCTGGCATGCGGGAGTCCATCAAAGCGGGCATGGCCGAGCCGCTCGAAAAAAGCTCGAAAGCGCTTAAGTGGTGAGTTGGGAAATTGTTTATGCCCGCCAGGCAATGAAGGACGCAAAGAAGCTCGCTGCAACGGGTCTTAAGCCAAAGGCACTAGAGCTGCTGGCGGTTCTTTCCCATGACCCGTTTCAAAATCCTCCGCCCTTCGAAAAGTTGGTTGGTGATCTTGCTGGCGCCTACTCGCGACGCATCAATATTCAGCACCGTATGGTCTATGAGGTTTTTACCAAAGAGAAAACGGTTCGCGTCTTGCGCATGTGGACCCACTATGACTGAGATGAAGCCCATCAAAGCGTCGTGCTGCGTAAATCAGCGGACGCCTTGCCGTGACGCTGATGTCCGCCCCTTCGATCGAGAGGAACGTTAGCCCTCAAACCCAATGGCCATGCGCTACCAAGGTCCTATCCGCTCCCGGAATTAGCTGCGACAGACGAAATTCCCGCCGTCCCACCAGCACCGACTTTTTATTAGGAGAATCGTAAATGTCCACAGGTATTGTGCAACTGCATCGTGTATTTCGCGCGCCTCCCGAGCGTGTGTATCATGCGTTTCTGGACGCCGACGCCATGGCAAAGTGGTTACCGCCCTACGGCTTCACCTGCAAGGTTCACCACATGGATGCCAAGGTCGGCGGTACCTTTCGGATGACGTTCACTAATTTCACATCAGCAAGCGGCCATTCGTTTGGAGGTGAGTATCTTGAATTGGTGCCTCACGAGCGTATTCGCTACGCCGACAAATTCGACGACCCGAACTTGCCTGGAGTTATGCAGGTGACGATAGCGTTGACCAAGGTATCCTGCGGCACTGAGATCAACATCGTGCAAGACGGGATTCCGGAAGTCATTCCGCTTGAAATGTGCTACCTCGGCTGGCAGGAGTCTCTTGCGCAACTTGCCACGCTCGTCGAGCCCGAGATTGCGGGTTAGCAAGATGACACGCAACCCGGCAGTCAGCCGTTCCTGAGCTAAACGCCGCGCCGCACCGGTTACCGCCTATGCCAGCTTTGTACACGATCATTCCCGCACGCGAAACGGATGCCGCAGAGATCGCCCTTCTTTCGGTTGAACTCGGGTATCAAACAACAATTGATCAAACTCACGCGTCCCTCAAACAGATGTTGAGTTCGCCCAACTACGTTGCCGTTGTTGCTTCCACCGCAGCCGGGCGGCTGCTTGGCTGGGCCGTGGCCGAGCGCCGTTTAACGTTGGAGTCTGGCGAATCCGTGGAACTGACCGGTCTGGTCGTCACAACCGCTGCGCGGCGCGTAGGCGTCGGAAGGGCGCTGGTAGCATCAGCCGAACATTGGGCACTTCAACATGGATTTAGCTCGATCCGGGTACGATCCAACATTACACGAACGGAGTCGCATCGCTTCTATGAGCGCCTTGGCTTCGAGCCAACCAAGACGCAACATGTATACAAAAAATCCTTGTCTCCTGCAGCCTAACCAGCGCACAGTCCACAGCCGACCATGACAACACCAACCAAACGCGTCACACCGGCCGCCGGCAAGCGAGCATCCCCGCGCAAGGATGTCGCTGATTCGCCGCCCGCGCCATTTATGCGCTTTCATCACTCGCAGAAGCTCCGCGACAAGACTCTGGATGTGCTCGGTATCATCGAAAGTGCTGACGAGGCGACGGCCCATTCAGGTCTGCTGACCGAATTGGTGCTGGAACTGACCGACAGCGGGCTGGATGAGTTCTTCCTCCAATCGCTGAAGGCGACGAAAGCGAATTTCCTCGTTCAACAGTCTGCCACGCTGGGTTTAGCGGGGGTACAGAAAGTGATGGGCACGGTCACGCGAAACATTATCGGGCGCATGGATGATCGCCAGTTGCTTTCGGTCTGTAGTTCTATCCGCCGCTTTATGGTGTGACTGAATGGTGGATTGGGGACTTCAAATAGTGCGCCACACAGCAGGAGCGAAAGATATGCCAAAACTTGCCGCCACACCCTGTCCGCCGTATTACACGGTGATCTTCTCGTCGCAACGCAGCGAGGGCGACGCTGGCTACGGTGCCATGGCCGATCGCATGGTCGAGCTGGCGAGCCAGCAACCGGGCTTTCTTGGTGTCGAAAGTGCACGTGGCAGCGATGGCTTCGGCATCACGGTTTCGTATTGGACGTCGACCGATGCCATCGCGCAGTGGAAGGCCAATCTCGAACATCTCGCCGCCAAGGACCTGGGACGGACGACTTGGTACACACATTACGAACTTCGCGTGGCCAAGGTCGAGCGCGCCTACGGCAACGCCAACACAACAGAAAATGGAGCCACGCCATGAACCTTCTTGCCAACGTCGTCATTGGCCTGGTGGCTGTGTTGCACATCTATTTTTTGGTGCTGGAGATGTTTCTTTGGGACAAACCGGCCGGGCTCAAGGCGTTTCGCCAAACCCCGGCACAGGCTGCCGCCACCAAGGTGCTGGCGGCGAATCAGGGCCTTTACAACGGCTTTCTTGCGGCCGGACTGATTTGGGGTCTCGCTCTCGGCGCAGCCGGATTCGGCGTCAAGGTCTTTTTCCTGGTGTGCGTCGTGATTGCCGGTCTGTATGGTGCCGTCACAGCGAGCAAGAAGATCCTCTACATCCAGGCTGCCCCGGCCGCACTAGGCTTGCTGCTGCTGATGCTTGGCTAACGTTCATGATTCGACAGGCTCACCACGAACGGACGCTGCTTCACGAAATGTTCTACGTTTCACATTCAGTCAGGCCAAGTCAGGCCAAGTCAGTCCAACCGCACTATCTGATTCTGCATGCGCCATACCTCGGCAAAGTGCGCATCACCGAGTCGTTTCATCGGGCGGGGCGCCCCCTTGCCGGCAACAATCGCAAACGGGTTGTCGACGCTTTTGTTCCGCAGAGGGTACGAGCAGGTCGATTACCAGCGGCACATCGTTTCAGCCCACCACCAGCTTCTTCAGCGCCGCCATCCCAGCCGCAATGCCGCGCGCCACAGTGACAATATCTGCTTCCATCATGTAGCAAGGCACGGTGATCACGCGATTAGCGGTGTCGACGCAAACCTGGTCGGCGCTGCAAGCAGCGGTGTTCATGCCCAGTGTGGCCATGCCGCCGCTGATATCGGCGATAGGGTAGGGCGATGCCTCGGCGACCGTGCCGACGGTCAGCGTCAGCGCCGGACCATCGGGGCCGATAGCGCGCGCCAGTGTGGTCGGCGCCATGCACAGAGCGGCGATGGCAATTTTTGTCGTGATGGCATCTTGCAAGGATTGGGCAACCTCGGGCAGGATCGTGCCCTGCGGACCATCAAACGCCCACTGGCTGAAATTCTTTGCCACGCCAAAGCCGCCGGGCATGACCACGGCGTCGAAATCGGCAGCGGAGAACTCACTCAGCGGCTTGATCTCGCCACGGGCGATACGCGCCGCTTCGGTCAATACGTTGCGCGATTCGGCCATCTCTTCACCCGTACGATGGTTGATGACATGGTGCTGTGCTACGTCGGGGGCAAAGCACTGGTAGTCGAATCCGTTTTGCTTGAGCGATAGCAGCGTGAGCACGCTTTCCTGAATCTCGGCGCCGTCATAGACGCCACAACCGGACAAAAATACGGCGGCTTTCATACGTCCTCCCTGATGGTTTATGGAACTGCCCATTGCGAACAAATTGCTAACAGATCGGTCACCGATTGCGAACAATTGTAGTCTGCCTCGCCCATTTCGCAGTCGTGGTGCCGCTTTATACTGGCGACCCGATGAACCCGCTATCGCACGCCAGATGCGCATTTTTGTGACTGGCGGCACGGAGAACCCGATGAGCCATGAAGGTGTGAAACTGCCCGACGTTGAGCCGGTGTTACGCGTGATGCCGATGCCGTCCGAAGTCAATCCGTCGGGCGACGTGTTTGGCGGTTGGGTGATGGCACACGTTGATATCGCCGGGGCAATTCCCGCTATGCGCCGGGCGCGTGGCCGCATTGCGACTGTGGCGGTGAATTCCTTCCTCTTCAAGCAACCGATCTCGGTCGGTGATCTGGTCAGCTTTTACGCCCAAGTGACGCGTGTTGGCAACAGCTCGCTGACCGTCGATGTCCAAGTCTTCGCTGAACGCAATCCCGCCAACCCGATTGTGGTCAAGGTCACCGAAGCCCAGCTAACCTATGTCGCGCTTAATGCCGATGGCAGCAAGCGCCTGGTTCCGCCGGCAGCGCACCTGTGATGAAACCGCAGTGGTCTGAATTTGTTGCCGTAATCCGGCAGGAAGTGGTTCCTGCCCTGGGTTGTACCGAGCCGATATCGGTCGCCCTGGCCGCCGCCAATGGCCGCCGGCTGCTGGGCCAGGTACCGCAACGGATCGATGTTCTGGTCAGCGGCAACCTGTTCAAGAACGGCATGGGTGTCGTTGTGCCAGGCACCGGGATGACCGGCCTTGCGGTGGCCGCCGCCGTTGGCGCGCTGGGTGGTTTGCCCGATGCCGGCCTGGAAGTGCTGCAGGACTTAACCCCCGAGCATGTCGAGCAAGCCAAGGCGCTGATCCCCAACATCACCGTGGATATCAAGGACGTGCCGGACGTGCTGTATGCCGAAGTGACGTCTTACGCCGGCGAACACGTTGTGCGCGTAGTCATCGCCGAGGGTCACACCCGAATCGTTGCGCTGGAAAAGGATGGCGTTGACCAGATGCCCCGTCAGGACCAATCGGGCACGCCGGCGGCGAACGAAGAAGCCACCAAGCCAGTCATGAAAATGCGCGCTATCGTTGAGTTCGCCGAGCAAGTGCCTTATTCGGAGATTGCCTTCATTCTCGACGCCGCCACCATGAATCAAGCTCTGGCCGACAAAGGTCTGCAAGGTCTCGGGCTGGGGATCGGCAAGCTGCTCAGTGATCAGGTCGAACGCAAGTTGCTTTCCGACGATCTGATGACGATGGCGATGCGTCTCTCTGCCGCCGCGTCGGATGCGCGCATGGATGGCGCCATGTTACCGGCCATGTCGAATTCCGGTTCGGGCAATCAGGGCATCGCGGCAACCATGCCGGTGGTTGCCGCCGCGCGTTTTCTCAAAGCCAGCGACGAGCAACTTGCCCGCGCCCTGATCATGAGCCATCTAGTGGCGATCAGCATCAAGAGTCACCAGAACAAGCTGTCCGCCCTGTGCGCCGCGAGTACGGCGGCTATGGGTGCCGGTGCAGCAATCACCTGGCTGCTCGGTGGCAACTTCGACCAGATTGGCCATTGCATCAACAACATGATCGGCGACGTCGCCGGCATCATCTGTGATGGCGCGGGCAGCGCCTGCTCGATGAAGGTGTCGACGTCCACTGCGGCGGCAGTCAAGGCAGCACTGATGGCAATCAACAACCTGCACATCCCCGAAAGCCAGGGCATTGTCTCGGACGATGTCGATCAGACCATCGCCAACCTCAGCCGCATCGCGCGCAAGGGTATGCTCGATACCGATATCGAGATCATCAACATCATGCGCGCCAAGCAGCGCACGCAATGTACGTGAGGGTGAATTTCGTCATGCTACGTCGCCTGGGTTTGCTGATTTCCTGCGTCTGTTTAGTGTTGCTGGCGCTACCGGCAGGTGCGGCAGTGTCATCCGCCGATAGTGAAGCAGCCGCATTGACCTTGTTCAACCGTCACATTGTTACCCTGCAAGCCACCCAGTCCGGCTTGAGTGCTGCGGGTCGGGTCGAGCGAGCGCGACGGCGTTTTCTCGCTCTTGACGATACCGATTTGCTAAAACCGCTCAGCGTCTCGCCACTCCCCTCCGTGCCGGCCGGTCTATTGCTGAGCGTTGGCGAAAAGCCCCTGTTTGCTTTGCTCGCTGCCGATCTTGACCCCGAGGACCGTGTCGATTTGGCGCAAGCCATGGATAGGGCACGCCTCCGGGTCAAGGACGCGATTGCCGCGCGTAATGCACAGAGTCAGTCCACTACGCTGTTGCGTGGTCTGGCGATCAGCGCGGCCTGTGTCTTCGTCTGGTTGCTGGCGTTTCTGGTTGCCACGCGCCTGCATGGGTATTTCGATCGGCAGGTGCTGCAACACATGGAACCCGAAAGCGCCGATGCGGTGCCGCAAATCCATGCGTTGACCTATCTGCGTCTTGCCGGATATCGTTTGGCGGCCACGGGCGTCTGGCTGATGGTGGTGATCGCGACCTATCTCGCCGCATTGGGTGCCTTGATGGCATTCCCCTGGACCGAGCCATGGGGGCAAGAACTCGGCTCGTTTGTATATACCCTGGGCGGATGGCTGGTCGCGGGCACACTGGGCGCCGTCCCGGGACTGCTCACGATAGCTGTAATCATGTTCGTTGCGCGGTCGATCCAGGATGTGCTGAATCTGTTGTTCAAGCATGTGCAGTCGGGTCAATTGCGGATTCCATTTCTGCATATCGAAACTCTCGGCGCGACGCGGCGTTTGTTCAGCGTGCTGATCTGGGGGCTGGCACTGGCCGTGGCGTATCCATTTTTGCCCGGCTCGGGCAGCGATGCCTTCAAAGGCCTCTCGGTGATGTTCGGCTTGATGCTTACGCTGGGCTCAACTGGCGTGGTGACCCAATGGATGAGCGGCTTGGTCGTGGTTTATTCGCGTTCGCTCAAACGCGGCGATTTCGTGGCCGTGAATGGCGTTGAGGGGGTGGTAAGCGAAGTCGGCACGCTGGCGGTGAAGATCGTCAATCTGCGCAACGAGGAAATCACCTTGCCCAATAGCGTGCTCACCGGCAACCCCATCCACAATTACTCCAAGCTTGCCGGACTTGAGGGTACGATGATCTCGACCCGAATCACCATCGGCTACGATACTCCATGGCGCCAAGTGCACGCCATGCTGATCCTGGCCGCAGAGAAGACACCGGGCATCCGTCGCGAACCGAAGCCTTTTGTGTATCAGCGCGGATTGTCGGATTTTTACGTTGAGTACGAAGTGTTCGCCCATATCGATCAGCCGTTGCGGCGCATTCCGATTCTGTCGGCCATGTTGGCCGCGATCCAGGATGAATTCAATACTCATGGCGTACAGATCATGTCGCCGAACTTTGTCGCCCAGCCGCCGCAGGCAGTGTTCGTTCCGCCGGACAAATGGCACGAAGCTCCTGCAGCGCCCCCAGCGCGGTAAACGTACGCCTTCCGCCGTCCCACCAGCGCCGACTTTTTGACCATGTTGCGAATCAACGAACTCAAACTCCCGCTCGACCACGCCAAAGACGCGATCCGTGCTGCGATTCTGCAGCGGCTCGATATTCCGGCTAGCGAACTGATCAGCTTCTCGATTTTTCGGCGCAGCGTGGATGCGCGCAAGAAGTCGGCAATCAGCCTGATCTACGCCATCGATGCCGAGGTGAACAACGAAGCGGCGCTGCTTCGGCGCTTGCGGGATGATCGTCACATCATGCCCACGCCGGATGCCACGTATCGTTTCGTGGCGCATGCCCCGGCGGAGTTGAAGTCGCGCCCAGTGGTGATTGGTACCGGTCCCTGCGGCCTGTTTGCCGGCTTGCTGCTGGCACAGATGGGCTTCAAGCCCATCATCCTCGAACGCGGCAAGGCGGTGCGCGAGCGGACCAAGGACACTTGGGGCTTGTGGCGCAAGGGCGAATTGAATCCGGATTCGAATGTGCAGTTCGGCGAAGGTGGTGCCGGCACTTTCTCCGATGGCAAACTTTACAGCCAGATCAAGGACCCGCAGCACCACGGGCGCAAGGTGCTGGAAGAGTTCGTCAAAGCCGGTGCGCCGGAAGAGATTCTTTACATCAACAAGCCGCACATTGGCACGTTTCGCCTGGTCAGCATGGTGGAAAAGATGCGCGCGAGCATCATCGAGTTGGGCGGTGAAGTGCGCTTCGGCGCCAAGGTCGAGGAAATCGAGATCGAACGCGATAACAATGGCAACGGACAGGTGCGCGGCGTGGCGCTCGCCGACGGCGAACGCATCGCCGCCGAGCATGTGGTGCTCGCCGTTGGTCACAGCGCACGCGATACCTTCCAGATGCTCTATGACCACGGCGTGCATATCGAGGCCAAACCGTTCTCGATCGGCGTGCGCATCGAGCATCCGCAAGCGCTGATCGATCGCGCTCGCTACGGCACAGCGGCGGGCCATCCGCTGCTCGGCGCAGCCGACTACAAGCTGGTGCACCACTGCAGCAACGGTCGCTCGGCCTACAGTTTCTGCATGTGTCCCGGCGGTCAGGTGGTGGCCGCGACCTCCGAACCCGGATGCGTGGTGACCAACGGCATGAGCCAGTATTCGCGCGCCGAGCGCAACGCTAACAGCGGCATCGTCGTCGGCATCACGCCCGAAGTCGACTACCCCGGTCATCCGCTGGCCGGCATCGAGTTTCAGCGTGAGTGGGAATCGAAGGCCTTTGCGGCAGGCGGTAGTAGCTACGCCGCACCGGCGCAACGGGTCGGCGATTTTCTCGCTGGCCGTCCCTCGGTCGCTCAAGGCGAAATCGAACCGTCCTACACGCCCGGTGTGCATTGGACCGATCTCGCACAGTGCCTACCGCCTTTTGTGGTGACCGCGCTACGCGAAGCGTTGCCGGCCTTCGAAAAACAGATTCGCGGTTTTGCCATGGAAGACGCGGTGATGACCGGTGTCGAAACCCGCACTTCATCGCCGATCCGCATCACGCGCGGCGCGGATTTTCAGAGCTTGAACACGCGCGGCCTCTACCCGGCCGGTGAAGGGGCGGGTTACGCTGGCGGCATTCTCTCGGCGGGCGTCGATGGCATCAAGGTAGCGGAAGCCGTGGCGCTGGCGCTGCTCCAGGCTGCCCCGGCATAGGGGAAAAAGCATTGTCTTTCCCGCGTCGGCGGGAATCTAGTCAAGCCAACACACTGGATCCCCGCTTGCGCGAGGATGACAGAAAAATCAGGCCAGCGTGGTCAGTGTGTCGGCGACAGCCATGGTAAAACGCGGAAGTTCAGCATCAAGTCGTACCAGGGCGTTCCTGGCAATGGCCTCGGCATCCGGTAATTTCTGCTTCAGCGGCAGTTCGATCGCTGCCGCAATTTCCTGGATTTCCATAGCGCCCAGATTGCCGGCAGCGCCTTTGGTGGAGTGCGCAATGTCCTGCGCCTCATCCGGGTTACCTGCATCCAGTGCGGCGCGAATCCGGACGTGGTTCTGGCTGTGGTGGTCGACGAATATCTTGAGCAGGCGCAGGTAAGATGCCATTTTTCCTTGCACCGCGCTCAGTCCGACGGTGACATTCAGCCCGTCAATCTGCGCCAGTGCCTCGCTGGCCGTCGGTTTCGGTGCGGCGGCAATCGCTTCGGTTGGTGCTGTGTCGCTGGTGGCAGTCTGTGCCGCCGGAGTCGGCATCCACTGCAAGAGTGTGGAGAAGAAGTGGCTTGGATTGACCGGTTTGGTGATGAAGTCATTCATCCCCGCTTCCAGGCAGCGCGCCTTGTCCTCGACGAAGGCATTCGCCGTCATCGCGATGATCGGCACCCGCTCGCCACCAACCTGGCGACGGATGGTTCGCGTCGCTTCCAGCCCATCCATACGGGGCATTTGCATGTCCATCAGGATCAGGGCATAGGTGTTTTCACGGGTCAGTTTCGCCGCCTCGACGCCGTCGACGGCAATGTCAACCTCCAAAGCGGCATCACCGAGCAACATCGAGGTGATTTCACGATTGACCGGCTCGTCCTCAGCCAGCAGCACGCGACGGCCGGCATGGCTGGCCTGCAGGATGTCGACGGCATTGTGGATGTCGGCGCTGGTGTTGCCGGTCCGGGCGTCAAGATTCTTCTTCAGCCGCGCGGTGAACCAGAATGTGCTGCCGATGCCTTGGGTGCTGCTGACACCCGCATCGCCGTTCATCAGTTGCGCAATCTTGCGCGTGATGGCTAAGCCGAGACCGGTGCCGCCATACTTGCGCGTGGTCGAATTGTCGGCTTGCTCGAAGGCGGAAAAAAGTCGCGGAAACGATTCTGCCGCGATCCCGATCCCCGAGTCTTCGACCTCGAAGCGCAGCAAGGCACTCGCCGCATCCTGCTCGATCAGCGCTACGCGCAAATTGACCTTGCCGGCATCGGTGAATTTGACCGCGTTCGTCGCGTAGTTGAGTACGGCCTGTTGCAGGCGGGTGGAATCGCCGAGCAGATCCGGCAGCCCGGGGGCAACCTGGCTGATCAGTTGCAGACGTTTGGCCTGGCTCTTGGACGCGAGCATCGAAATGACATTGCCGATCACGCTTTCGATCCGCAGCGGTGCTTCTTCCAGCACCAGCTTACCGGCCTCGATCTTCGAAACATCGAGCACGGCGTTGATGATGTCGAGCAGGTGTGTGCCGGCCGCTTCGAGCTTGTCGAGCCGATCCATCTGCGGCGGCGGCAGACCGCCACGGCGGATCAGGTGGGCCATGCCGGTGATCGCATTGAGCGGGGTCCGGATCTCGTGCGACATATTGGCGAGGAACGCCGTTTTCGCCACGTTGGCGGCCTCGGCCGCCTCCTTGGCAATGGCCAGTTGTTCGGTGCGTTTGCCGACCAGTTCTTCCAAATGCAAGCGGTGTTGCTGCAACTCGGCATTGGCTTTCTTGTGTTCAGTGATGTCGGAACAGAAGCCCATTACCTGCTGGTTGGGTAGCGTGATGGCGCGCAAAGTGACATCGATGGTGCTGCCGTCCTTGCGCCGCAGCGTGAGATCAACGTCCTGCATACCCGCCGATTTCACGGACTCGAAGGTTTCGACATACTGATCGATTGGACCCGGCGGTGCCAGGTCGGCGACCGTCATCCGCAGCAGCTCCTCTTCGCTGTAGCCGACCATCTGGCATGCCGATGGATTGACTTCAACGTAGCGGCCTTCGAGGTCGGTGACGAAAATTCCTTCCGGTGCGGATTCGATATAGGTCCGGTAGCGCGATTCGCTGGCTTGCAGGGTTTCGGTAGCGCGTTGTCCTTGCAACCAGGCGCGTCGGATCAGCCACGCCGCGAAAATACTGCCGAGCAAAAAGGCACCCAGCAACATGAGGGTCTTCTGTACTTCGCGGTTCCAGGCATCGAAATAGTCTTCCGGCGCCATGCCGATGGTCAGGATGTAAGGAATGTGGCGAATACGCTGAAAGGCGTAGGTGCGCTCATAGCCGTCGGGGGCGTTCAAGGTGTGAAAGCGGCCATGGCTGACGCCCGACTCAAGCAGCGCTGTAAACTCGCTAGAAACCTTCTTGTCGCCCGATTGACCGGCCGGGCCTTCGACGGGTGGGACGCGTGTGAGTAGTCCCTTGTTGACGTTCCGGATGACGGCAGAGCCATGCGGACCGAGCTCGAGCTTGGCTAGGATCTGCGAAAAGTGACTGACCGGCATCGCCGCTGAGATCACGCCGGCGAATGTGCCATCCGCTTTGCGGAACGAACGAGTAAAAGCCACGACGGGCGTTTTCGACACCCGTCCGAGTAGTGGTTCGGTAACGATCAGCGTTTGCCCTGGATTCTCTTTATGGGCAGCAAAAAATGGGCGGTCTGCGTAGCTTGCTGGACTTTCACGACTGACGCCCTTTCCCCAGAGCGCAAGACCCTCGGTATTGCTGACACGAAAGGCGTCGACCTCCGGGTGGCGCTTGCGGTGTGTTTCGAGCAATCGATTGATCCGCGCATCATCAAGGTGCCCCTCCGAACTCATGTGTTCGAGCCAGTCGGCGATCGCCAGCAACGCCAGATCGATGCCACGGGACGAATCGGCGATGTTGTGTTCCAGCAGCTTGGCCAGGTTGCTGGTCGTCTCATTGACCTGTTCGATGGTCTTTTCGCGACTGAACTGCAGGCTCTGGATACCGATGGCGATCATCAGGACGTTGACGACAAGCACGCCCAGCACCAACCAGCGGTGAAATCCGTTGGTGAGTGAGAACGGCGTGGGGCGATCAGTGGCGCCGCTATCGTTACGATCGTTCATGCGTGGAATGAAATTCCGAATGGATTGACGCAGGTTGGAAGATCCTGCAATTTGCGTTTAAGGCGCAATTATCCACTATTACTTTGTGCCTATGGAACGGGTTGTGCTAGACACATTGCCCGGCCACCCAACCCGATGACCACGCCCACTGAAAGTTGTAGCCGCCCAGCCAGCCGGTGACGTCAACGACTTCGCCGATGAAGTAGAGGCCGGGGGTGGCCGTGGCTTCCATGGTCTTCGACGAGAGAGCGTCGGTGCTAACGCCACCAAGCGTTACCTCGGCCTTGGCAAAGCCGAGCGTGCCCGATGGCATCAGCGACCAGCTTTTCAGCCCGGCGGCGACATCCGCCAGATCGCGGTTCGAGAGTTCGCTGATAGGGCGTTCGAGCAATCGGGGATTGCCTTGCAGCGCGCACCACTCGTGGGCGAAGCGGCGCGGCAGATGCTCCGCCAGAAGATTCGGCAGGATCAGCTTGCTCTGTCGGTGCTCGGCCAGCCAGGCGCTGATATCGATGCCGGGCAACAGATCGATGTCGACCGGCTGCTTCTTTCCGCTGTGGTAGTCCTGCATCTGCCAATAGCTGGAAATTTGCAGAATGGCCGGACCGGACAGGCCGCGATGGGTGATGAGGACGTTTTCGCGAAACTGCGCGGCGTCGACTTGCGCCTTGGCGTCGAGCGTGGCGCCGGACAGCGGCTTCAGTGCCGTGAGCAGTTCCGGTGGCAGGGCCAGCGGGACCAGCGCCGGTTTGGGTGGAATCACCGGGATGCCGAATTGCTCGGCCAGCCGGTAGCCGAAGGGTGTTGCACCGAGCTTGGGAATGGCGAGGCCGCCGGTGGCGATCACCAGCGACTGGCACTGGAAGCGGCCTTGATCGGTGGTGATGGTGTAGCGATGTGGCGCACCGGAATCATGGCGTTCGACATTCTGCACGGCGCAGTTCAAGGCCCAGCGCACTCCTGCGCCATCGCAGGCATCGCGCAGCATCGCGATGATCTGTTCGGCCGAGTCGTCGCAGAACAGTTGCCCGTGCTCGCGCTCGTGATAGGCGATGCGTCGTGCCTCGATCATGGCGATGAAGTGCTGCGGCGTGAAGCGGGCGAGGGCGGAACGGCAAAAGTGCGGGTTTTGCGAAAGGTAGTTGGCGGCGCTGACCGTGCGATTGGTGAAGTTGCAACGTCCGCCACCCGAGATGCGGATGCGTTCGCCGATCGTCGTGGCGTGATCGATCAGCAACACGCGTCGGCCACGTGCCCCGGCTTGGGCCGCGCACATCATGCCGGCAGCACCGGCACCGATGACGATGACGTCAAGATTCATGGCGGCCGGTGGCTGGCCAGTTCATTCAGCACCAGGGCGCCCAACACCAGGGCACCGCCGACGAGCGTGCTGGTGGTCGGCACTTCACCGGCTCCAAGCCAGGCCAGGAGAATGCCGAAGATCACTTCAAGCAAGGCCAATAGTGAGATTTCGGGGGCGGGCAAAACACGCGTCAGGCGCACGACGATCAGACACGGAATGGCCAGTTGCACGACGCCGAGCAGTGCCAGCAGACCAAGATCGTGATTCGATGCCTGCAGCGGCCAGGCAAAAGGCAAGGTGGCGGCCGCCGAAAGTAGCGCGCCGACCAGGATCGCCGGCAGCATATCCTGCACTGGGGTGCCGTTATCGCGAGCTTTGCCGGCGAGGCCTTGCAACAAGGTCCAATTGACCGAGGCGGCGACGGGCACCACCAGCGCAACTAGGCTACCGACCAGCGACATGCCGTGCGTAGCCTCCTCGCCGAACATTCCGGCAATGCCGATGACGGCGGCAATAATCGCGGCCCAGGTTCGGCGCGGGAGTTTGTGTTGCAGAAAAACGCGAGCGAAGAGTGCCGTGAGCAAGGGGCCGGCAGCCATGGTGACCAGCACGTTGGCGACCGACGTCAGCGTCAAGGCAACCATGAACGAGGTGTACATCACACCCCAGCACACCCCGGAAATCCAGATCACCCGTGGGCCGCGCAGCAGGATGCGCCAAAGATCGGCGCCGCGCATTACCGTCAGAATTGTGGCCAGAGCGACCGCGTTGAAGAGGCTGCGCCAGAAGGTGACCTCGAAACTGCGAGCCGCATCGAGATGGCGTGTGACGACGCCGGCGATGCTCCAGAGCAGAGTGGCGAGCACCATCAGGGCGACGGCGCGCGAGTGCGAAAGTGGTGGTGACATGGTGTGTGCGCCGGGGCTGTGTCGGAACCGCCGTCCCGCCAGCACCGACTTTTTAGGCTCTAAAGAAAACGATCAAGCAAGCGCCGGCTGTGGGCATCGAGGGTGAACAGGTCGGGGATGCGGTAGTTCATGCCGTGGCTGTCCGTGATGAGCAATTCACCTTGCCCAATGCGGCGAATATCTTCTTCGCCGCGCAAGGTGAATTCGGTTGCGCCACGGTCAGTATTGACGCGCCATTGACTGGGTGTGGCGAAGGCCGAGACGGCGACTAGTTGCTTGACCTCGGGCACAAATTCGCGCTGGGCCAGTTCGTCCTGCACCAGCGTTTGCTCGTTGTCGGGCAATTCGGATAGCCGCGCGATCCAGGCCAGTTCGTGGCCGTCAGTGCTGACCAGCGAAACGCCTTCGTCGGGGGCGGCGATCGGAAAGGCGCGCACGGCGACAACGCCTTCATGCTGTTGGCCGTCATTGGTGATCAGCACGAGGCGGCCAAAACTGTTGCGGCTGAGAGTGAAATCGCTCATAGGGCACCGCCTTCCAGCAGCAGTTCTTCGGCATGGCGTTGTTGCGCCTGATAGAGCCGGTAGTAGTGGCCTTCGCGCGCCATCAGGTCGTCGTGGCCACCCACTTCGACAATCAAGCCACGATCCATCACCACCAGGCGGTCGGCCTTGCGCAGTGTGGACAGGCGGTGCGCGATGGCGATCGTGGTGCGGCCGGCGACAAGATTGTCCAGCGCACGCTGGATTTCCTTTTCGGTCTCGGTATCGACGGCCGAGGTGGCTTCGTCGAGGATCAATAAGCGGGGATCAATTAACAACGCACGGGCGATGGAAACCCGTTGCCGCTCGCCGCCGGAAAGTCCCTGGCCGCGTTCGCCGACCAGGGAGTCATAGCCTTGCGGCAGGCGCAGGATAAATTCGTGGGCGTGCGCGGCGCGAGCAGCGGCGACGATTTCCTCACGCGTGGCCTCAGGCTTGCCATAGGCGATGTTCTCGGCCACCGAACCGAAGAACAGGAAGGGCTCCTGCAACACCAGGCCGATGTGGCGTCGATATTCGGCGACCGGAATCGAGCGCAGATCGACGCCATCGATGCGAATCGAACCATCCGTGACATCGTAGAAGCGACAGATCAGATTGACCAGCGTACTCTTACCTGAACCGCTATGACCGACCAGGCCGATCATCTCACCGGGCCGAATCTGCAGCGACAGGTCGCGGATTACCGAACGGCTGCCATAGCGGAAACCGACCTCGCGCAGTTCGACAGCGCCGGTGACGTTTTCCAGATGGATGGGCCGCGTCGGTTCTGGTACGGTGGAGACGTGATCGAGGATGTCGAAGATGCGCTTGGCGCCGGCCGCAGCTTTTTGCGTCACGGAAACAATACGGCTCATCGAGTCCAGGCGCGCGTAAAAACGGCCGATGTAGGCGAGAAAGGCGGTGAGCACGCCGACCGTGATCTGGCTTTTTGACACCAGCCAGATACCGAAGCCCCAGACCACCAGCAGTCCAATCTCGGTCAGCAGCGAAACTGTGGGTGTGAACAGCGACCAGGTGCGATTGAGTTTGTCGTTGATTTCCAGATTGTGCTGGTTGGCGTCGCGGAAGCGCTTGGCCTCACGTGATTCTTGGGCGAAGGCCTTGACCACGCGAATGCCGGGAATGGTATCGGCCAGCACATTGGTGACCTGGCCCCAGACGCGGTCGATCTTTTCAAAGCCGGTGCGCAAGCGGTCGCGCACCAGATGGATCAACCACGCGATCAAGGGCAGCGGCAGCAGCGTGACCAGTGCCAGTGAGGGATTGATGCTGAACAAGATCACGGCGGTCATGCCGATCATCAATACGTCGGTGGCGAAGTCGAGCAAGTGCAGCGACAAAAAGACGCTGATACGGTCGGTTTCCGAGCCGATACGCGCCATCAGATCGCCGGTGCGTTTGCCACCGAAGTATTCGAGCGAGAGCTGCAGCAGGTGCTCGAAGGTGGTGGTGCGCAGGTCAGCAGCAATGCGTTCCGAGGCCAGGGCAAGGATGTAGGTCTTGGCCCAGCCCAGACCCCACGACAGCAGCGCGGCACCGAATAAGCCGGCGAGATACAGCCCGACCATGGCGGGATCGATGTGCTGGCCGGCGTGAAAGGGGATCAGGATATCGTCCATCAGCGGGATGGTGAGGTAGGGCGGCACCAGCGTCGCCGCCGTCGAGCCCAACATCAGCAGGAAACCCGCCAGCAACTGGCCCTGGTACGGTTTGGCGAAACGCCACAGGCGCAGCAAGGTCCAGGTCGAGGGCGGCGTTTGTTCGACGCGAGTGCAGATCGGACACTCGTCCTCGTCAGGTGGCAGCGGGGCCTTGCAGTTGGGGCAGACGTCGTTGTTGTCGATAGGTGCCGGGGCGCCGGTCGCTATCGCCAGGCGTTGGCTTTCGAACAGCTTGATCAGGCGCTGTGCGGCGAGGTTCTGTTCCAGCGTGTAGCGCCAGCGGGCGAGCCGTTGCTGCAGGTCGTACAGCTCCAAAGTACCGATGCCGGCGTGATCGAAGTGCCCGAGCCGCAGTTCGTCGTGCAGCGGCCAGTGTTCCCATTGGGCGGAATCGGCACGGCGGGCGAGCAACTCACGCTCGCAGAGAACGATGCAGGTCCGGGAAAAATTCAGACGCTCGTCGAGATCGACTTCCAGCCAGGCGACGACGACGGCGTCCGGTGCCAGTTCGGTATTCAGGCCGTCGCGCCAGGTAGCGGGAAAAGACTCGGGGAATCGTGAAAGGGATGGCAAGGCAGGGCGGAGGTTCATGGTTGATGCGGAAAGTGAAACAAAGGGAAACAGCGTGCTTTAACGCGATTCAGGAAGGCCGGAAAGGGGTTAACATCGAAGCGTTTACACTCAACGACAGCCTGATTTGCGACTGAAAACTACGGGATCGCGTTTGTGATCAGGCGAGAATCGATCAACCACAGTATAAGGTACCGACGTCCGGCACCCGCGCGGTTTGCGGGATCTGCTCGTTCAATACCAGCGATCGACATGAACCCACATGACTAAGCGCGACTTGACCTTTTTGCGCGTGAACTACCTGCGCGGCCCCAATATCTGGACCTATCGACCGGTAATCGAAGCCTGGGTCGATATCGGCGAATTCGAACAGCAACCGTCGAACACCTTGCCCGGTTTCAACGAACGCCTGATTGCCCTGCTGCCCGGGCTTGATAAGCATCGCTGCGGCGTAGGCGAGCCGGGCGGCTTCATCCTGCGTTTGCGCGAGGGCACCTGGCTCGGCCATGTGCTGGAGCACGTGACCATCGAATTGCAGAACCTGGCCGGTAGCCAGGTCGGATTCGGCAAGGCGCGGCAAACGGCGGAAGGCAGCGGTATTTACAAGGTCGCCGTGCGAACGCGCGACGAGAGAGTCGGACGCGCGGCGATAGCTATTGGCCGCGAACTGATCCTGGCGGCGGTGGACGATCGCCCGTTCGATCTGGCCAAAAATGTCGCCGAGTTGCGCGATCTGGTCGATCGCCATTGTCTCGGGCCGAGCACGGCGTGCATCGTCGATGCGGCGGGCGAACGCAAGATTCCGTCGATCCGGCTGAATGACGGCAACCTGGTGCAGCTCGGGTATGGCGTCAAGCAGCGCCGCATCTGGACGGCAGAGACCGATCGCACCTCGGCGATCGCCGAAGGTATTTCACGCGACAAGGATTTGACCAAGTCGTTGCTGGCATCCTGCGGCGTCCCTGTACCCGGCGGGCAGATCGTCAAAACGGCGGCCGAGGCATGGGACGCGGCCGAAGACATCGGACTGCCGGTGGTGGTCAAGCCGGTTGACGGCAATCACGGGCGCGGCGTGTCGCTGGAGCTGATCAATCGCCAAGAGGTGGAAGCCGCCTTCGCCCTGGCCGAAAAGGAAGGCAGCGAGGTTATTGTCGAAAGCTTCATCAAGGGCAATGAACACCGCTTGCTGGTGGTCGGTGGCAAGGTCGTGGCCGCGGCGCACGGCGAGATTGCGGCGGTGACGGGCGATGGCCGTTCGACCGTGCTGGGACTGATCGATGCCCAGATCAATAGCGATCCACGACGTGGACTGACGGAAGACTTTCCGCTCAATCGGGTGACCGTCAGTGAAGATCCTGCGGTCGGGCTCGAACTGGAGCGCCAGGGCTACACGCCGAAATCGGTGCCTGTCGCCGGCGCACGGGTGCTGATCCAGCGCAATGGAAATGTCGCCTCCGATTGCACGGACCAGGTTTGCCCTGAGGTGGAGGCCATTGCGGCGCTGGCCGCGCGCGTGGTTGGACTCGATATTGCTGGTGTCGATGTGGTGGCCGAGGATATATCGCGACCGCTGGAAAGCCAGGGCGGCGCGATTGTCGAGGTCAATGCCGGTCCGGGCCTGCTCATGCACCTGAAACCGGCGAGCGGCCAGCCGCGTCCGGTCGGGGAGGCGATCGCCCGTGAACTGTTTCCTGTCGGCGAAACCGGACGCATTCCGGTGGTCGGCATCAGTGGCTTGCGCGGTACGACCCAGATCGCCCGTCTGACAGCGTGGATAGCACAATTGGCTGGCCGTCATGTCGGACTCGCCTGTGCCGATGGCCTGTTTGTCGGTCATCGCTGTATTGGCAAGCGCGACCCGATCGGCTTTGACGGCGCACAGTCGATTCTGATGAACCGGACCGTCGATACGGTGGTGATTCAGAGCGCGGCTCGCGGCATCCTGAGCGATGGCTTGTCCTATGATCGCTGCCAGGTTGGCGTGGTGACGGATGTCAGCGGCGCGGCCGAGCTTGGTGAGTTTTATCTGAGCGACGATGACCAGGTATTCAATGTGTTGCGTACCCAGGTGGACGTGGTTTTGCCGGATGGCATGGCCGTGCTCAATGCTGCCGATGCGCGCGTGGTCGAGATGGCTGAGCTGTGCGATGGCGACGTGATCTTCTACGCCGAGACGGGCGATCAGCCGGTCATCGTCAAACATCGCACCGATGGCGGTCGTGCGGTATTCGAGCGCCACGGGCGGATAGTGCTGGCGACTGGCGATAGCGAGACTTTGCTGCGCGCCCTGACGGCACAGGCACCGGGCAGCCCGCACGTGCTTGAGAATCTGCTGGCGGCCGCTGCAGCGGCCTGGGCGCTTGGTATCGTGCCCGAGCTGATCGGTGCCGGCATCCAAACCTTTGAGGACAGTCTGGCCGCAACGGCCCTGGCTGCTGCCTCCTGAATCTGACAGGAATTACGTCCATGGAAGTTTCCCGCATCCGGGCATTGCGCGGCCCCAACCTGTGGAGTCGCCAGACCTCGATCGAAGCCATTGTCAAATGCGTGGCGACCGATTGCAACATTGCTGCGAATGTCGGCCTGGAAGCGCGGCTTCGCGAGCGCTTTCCCGGCCTTGGCCAGTTGCAGCCGAAAGGGCAGAACGAACCGATGTCGCTGGCGCATGTGATCGCTGCGGCGACATTGAATCTGCAGGTACAGGCTGGCTGCTCGGTCACCTTTTCGCGCACCCAGCGGACGCTTGAAAAGGGCGTGTATCAGGTAGTGATCCAGTATTCCGAAGAGGAAGTCGGGCGTCTGGCATTCGATATGGCACAAGAACTGATTGCCGCAGCAATGAACGATCAGCCATTCGATGCGGCGGCAGCCATCGCGACATTGCACGAACTTGACGCCGACGTACGCCTTGGCCCATCGACCGGCGCCATCGTCGATGCCGCAGTGGCACACGGCATTCCCTATCGCCGCCTGACTTCGGGCAGTCTGGTGCAGTTTGGCTGGGGCTCGAAGCAGCGCCGCATCCAGGCCGCCGAAGTGGATTCAACCAGCGCGATTGCCGAATCTATCGCCCAGGACAAGGACCTGACCAAACGCCTTCTGGCCGCGGCCGGCGTGCCGGTGCCCTACGGTCGGCCGGTGGATGATGTCGAGGATGCCCTCGCTGCCGCCGAGGAAATCGGCTGGCCGGTGGTGGTCAAGCCGCAAGACGGCAACCAGGGCAAGGGCGTGACGTCGAATGTGGTGAGCGAGGAACATTTGCGCACCGTGTATCAGGTGGCCTTGCAGTACAGCGACAACATCCTCGTCGAAAAATACCTGCCGGGCCACGATTTCCGCTTGTTGGTCGTGGGCGACAAGCTGGTGGCTGCGGCGCGGCGCGATGCACCGCATGTGGTCGGCGACGGCGTGCATACGATTCGCGAACTGGTGGCCGAGGTGAACAAGGATCCTCGTCGCGGCGATGGTCATGCCACGCCGATGTCGTGGATGCGGATCGACGAGATCGCCATTGCGCGCCTCAAGCTGCACAATTTCACGCCGGAATCGATCCCGCCCATGGGCACCCGCGTGATGATGCGTAACAACGCCAATCTTTCCACGGGTGGCACGGCGACCGATGTGACCGACGAAGTGCATCCAGATGTGGCAGCGCGTGCCGTGGATGCCGCCTTGACCATCGGTCTCGATATTTGCGGTGTCGATGTGGTGTGCGACAGCGTGGGGCGTCCACTTGAAGAGCAAAGTGGCGGCATCGTCGAAGTCAATGCCGCACCGGGCTTGCGCATGCACATCTTCCCTTCCTACGGCAAAGGCCGTGCGGTCGGCGAGGCGGTGGTGGCAACGCTGTACCCGAATGGCGACAACGGGCGCATTCCCGTCATCGCCGTCACCGGCACCAACGGCAAGACGACCACCGTGCGGGTGATCTCGCATCTGCTGGCAACCAGCGGCTTGCGGGTCGGCATGACCAATACCGATGGCGTGTACATCGGCAAGCGTCAGATCGATAGCGGTGATTGCTCGGGACCGAAGAGCGCGCGCAATGTGTTGATGAATCCGGATGTCGATGCCGCCGTGTTCGAAACCGCGCGTGGCGGCTTGCTGCGCGAGGGCCTGGCGTTTGATCAGTGCCAGGTGGCGGTGGTCACCAATCTCGGGCTGGGTGATCACCTCGGTCTCAACTACATCACCACGGTCGATGATCTCGCCGTCTTGAAGCGCGTGATTGTGCAGAACGTGGCCAGCGATGGCTACGCCGTTCTCAATGCCGCCGATCCGGTGGTGGTGGCGATGGCGCCGAAATGTACTGGTCATGTTTGTTTCTTTACAGCTGATCGCGGCTTGCCGATCATGGCCGCG
This sequence comes from Propionivibrio dicarboxylicus, assembly GCA_945902805.1. Taxonomy (GTDB): domain Bacteria; phylum Pseudomonadota; class Gammaproteobacteria; order Burkholderiales; family Rhodocyclaceae; genus CAMDMZ01. The sequence continues at coordinate 47,724 of CAMDMZ010000021.1, forward strand.
CATCGCGCCCAGGGCCAGCGCGTGGTGTATGTGGCCGACAATGCCATCGTCGCCGAGCAGGGCAGTTTCATCGAGCGCATTCCCCTGTCCGCGGTACCGATCACCCACAACGGCACGATCGGCTTCCAGGTCGATAACGTAATGGCCGCTGTGGGGGCCGCCTGGTCCGTGGGACTGGACTGGGACATCATCCGGCGCGGACTGGCTACATTCAATGCCGACCTCGACAACGCGCCGGGACGCTTCAACGTTTTCGATTATCGAGGTGCAACCTTGATTGCCGATTACGGCCACAACCCGGATGCCATGGCGGCGCTGGTGGGTGCCGTGAATGCCATGCCGGCAAAGCGCCGCCTGGTCGTCATCAGCGGTGCCGGCGACCGGCGCGACGAGGACATCCGCCAGCAGACGCAGATCCTCGGCGGTGCCTTCGATGAGGTCCTGCTTTATCAGGACGCCTGTCAACGTGGTCGCGCCGATGGCGAGGTGCTGGGGCTGTTGCGCGAAGGTCTGACAAATGCGTTTCGGGCCAAGATCGTGGAAGAAATCCACGGTGAGTTCATTGCCATCGATACCGCGCTGGCCAAATTAAAGCCGGGTGACCTGTGCCTCATCCTGATTGATCAGGTGGAGGAAGCGCTGGCGCATATTGCCAAGCGGGTGGCGGGCTGATTGCCAAAAATCGGGGATTCCGAATCCTGGCACAGCCTCGCCGCTGAGCGTGTCACCGCCCACCTCGAGGTCGATCCGGCGGTCGGCCTGAGTGACGACGAAGCGGCCCGTCGTCTGCTCACCTACGGCGAGAATCGTCCCACGGTCAGTGGCGGTCGCAGCATCTTTTCACGCCTCGCCGATCAGGTCATCCAGCCATTGGTATTGGTCCTGATCGGCTCCGGAACGATCACGACGTTTCTTGGCGAATGGATCGATGCCAGCGTGATTTTCGGCGTCGTGGTGGTCAATGCCCTGATCGGCTTCTTTCAGGAAGGCAAGGCCGAGGCGGCGCTGGCAGCGCTGGCGCGCGCGGTTGCGACCGACGTCACTGTCTTGCGCGGTGGCATGCGACGGCGCATGGATGCGACCGGCCTGGTACCGGGCGACATTGTCTGGCTGGCCGCTGGCGACAGGATTCCCGCCGATTTGCGTCTGCTCGGTGGCCGCCAGTTGCGCACCGTGGAAGCCGCACTCACCGGCGAAGCGGCGCCAGTCGATAAACACAGCGAAACCTTGTCCACCGATACGTCTTTGGCGGACCGACGCAACATGGCCTATGCCGGCACCGCCCTGGTCGCCGGGAGTGGCTACGGTGTGGTGATCGGCACCGGCAACCAGACCGAGACGGGCCGCATCTCGACGCTGATCGCGGCGGCGCCAGACATGGCGACACCGCTCACGCGCAAGATGGCCGAATTTGCCAATCTGCTGCTGTGGGTCATTCTCGGATTGGCGTCGCTGACCATGCTGATCGGCTGGCTGCGCGGCGGACAGTTGTTCGACCTCTTCATCGCGGCGGTTGCGCTCGCCGTCGGGGCCATTCCCGAAGGTTTGCCGGCGGCGATGACCATCACGCTGGCGATTGGCGTGTCACGCATGGCGAAGCGCCGCGCCATTATCCGCCGCTTGCCGGCGGTGGAAACCCTGGGCAGCACCACGGTGATCTGTTCCGACAAAACCGGTACCTTGACCGATAACGCGATGACGGTGACCGAACTCTGGGCTGGCGGCACCGCTATCGAGGTAACGGGTCTGGGTTATGTGCCGGATGGAAAAGTCGGCGCTGGCGAGACGGCGGCGCCACAAATCAATCCCGCATTGCGCGAAACCCTGCTCGCCGGTGTGCTCTGCAACGATGCCACGCTGCGCCATGAAGCGCGCCACTGGCACATCACCGGCGATCCGACTGAAGCTGCCTTGCTGGTGGTGGCGCGCAAGTCCGGGCAGGATGAAGGCACGCTGCGCACGCTGTTTCCGCGAACCGATGAATTGCCGTTTGATGCCACGCGACAAACCATGGCCACGCAACACAGTGTCGAAGGCAATCCGGTGCTGTATCTCAAAGGGGCGCTGGAACGCGTATTGCCGGCGTGCCGCACCATGCTTGATGAGCGTGGCAACGAGGTCTTGATTGCGCCGCCCGTGATCGAAGCGATTGGCGACATGATGGCGGCGCGTGGCCTGCGGGTGCTGGCGCTGGCGCGACGGCCGATGGCAGTGGCTGAGTTGCTGACCGAGGCGACGCCGGCCAGCGGCCTGATTTTTCTCGGTCTCGTCGGCATGCTTGACCCGCCGCGTCCGCGCGCCATGGCGGCGGTCAAGGCCTGTCATGCGGCCGGCATCAAGGTCAAAATGATCACCGGCGACCATGCCGCTACGGCCACCGCAATCGCCGGGAAAATCGGCATCGGACACGCCAAGCAGGCCGCCATTAGCGGGCGCGAACTGGCGCAAATGGACGATGCGGCGTTGCAGGAGGCGGCACAGACTCACGATGTCTTTGCCCGCGTCGAACCCGAACAAAAATTGCGTCTGGTGCGTGCGCTGCAAGCACGCGGCGAAGTCGTGGCGATGACGGGTGACGGCGTGAATGATGCACCGGCGTTGAAGTCCGCCGACATTGGCATCGCCATGGGCCTTGCCGGCACCGACGTCGCTAAGGAGGCAGCGGCGATGGTGCTGACCGATGACAACTTCGCCACCATCGAAGCCGCGATCGAAGAGGGGCGCGGCATCTATGACAATCTGGTGAAGTTCATTACCTGGACCTTGCCGACCAACATCGGCGAGGGCCTGGTCATTCTCGCCGCCATTGTTGCCGGTGTCACCTTGCCGATTACTCCGCTGCAGATCCTGTGGATCAACATGACCACCGCCGTCTTGCTCGGCCTGCCGCTGGCGTTCGAGCCGGCCGAGGCCGGCATCATGCGGCGGCCGCCACGACCGCCGGGGCAAGCGATTCTGGATGCCGTGCTGATCGAGCGCATCGTATTGGTCGGTGCGCTGATGCTGGCTGGCTCGTTCGGCCTCTTCATGATCGCCCTACAAAATGGTGAAAGCATGGCGGTTGCACGCACCATCGCGGTCAATGTCTTTGTCGCCATTGAAATTGTTTACCTGTTCAATTGCCGGAGTCTGCGAAAGCCGGCTCTTTCCTTGGCGCCATTTTCCAATCCGTGGGTGTGGTGGGGCGTCGGCGCGATGGCCGTGCTGCAAGCCGGATTGACCTACTGGGCACCGCTTAACGCGGTGTTCGCTACCGCACCGATCGATGCCAGGGCATGGTTGCAAATCGCAGCCGTTGCCACGCTCGCCTTCCTGATTGTCGAAGGCGAGAAATTTGTGCGTCGTCGGCCATCCGTCTAAAGTTACTCGTTCTTTTCCGCAGTCCAGTCAACTTATGCTCGATACCTTTTCCTTACTGTTGAAAACCGATTTCCCGGCCCTGCAACGGACCCGGCTGGATACCTTGCAGGCCAATCTGGGCTACCGCTGCAACCAGTCGTGCCTGCATTGTCATGTCGCGGCGAGTCCCAGGCGGACCGAAGAAATGTCATGGGAAGCCATGGAACTTCTATTGCAGTTTGTCCAGCGGCAAGGTGTTGCCACGCTCGATCTGACCGGTGGCGCACCGGAGCTCAACCCGCATTTTCGTCGTCTCGTACTGGCGGCCCGTGCTCAGGGATTGAAGGTCATGGATCGTTGTAACCTGACCATCCTGAATGAGCCGGGACAGGAAGGTCTGGCCAATTTTCTCGCGGAAAATGAGGTCGAAATTGTTGCCTCCATGCCCTGTTATCTTGAAGAGAACGTCAATCGGCAGCGAGGCGACGGCGTGTTCGAGTCGAGCCTCGCCGGCCTGCGCCAGCTAAATGCTCTGGGATACGGCGTGACGGGCAGCGGCCGGGTGTTGAACTTGGTCTACAACCCCGCCGGCCCGAGCTTGCCACCTGATCAGGTCAAACTGGAGGTCGCCTACAAGGAGCAGTTGGCGAGCCGCTACGGCATCGTTTTCAACCAACTCTACGCCCTCGCCAATATGCCAATCCAGCGCTTTGGCAGCCAGCTTGTCGCAAACGACGGGTTTCACCACTACATGGGTTTGCTCAAGGCGGCGCACCGCGACGACAACCTGGCCGGCGTGATGTGCAAATCCCTGATCTCGGTCAACTGGCAGGGCTTCGTGTACGACTGCGACTTCAACCAGATGCTTGGCCTGCCCTTGGGCGAGGCGAGTGCTCCGGTGCCGCTGGCGGACTTGTTGGCAACTGAATTCGACGGTCTGCCCATTCGTGTCGCCGATCACTGCTATGGCTGCACGGCCGGGCAAGGAAGCAGTTGCGGGGGGGCGTTGGGTTAGCATTCCGGCATGGCAGTGGTCGCCTGACTTCTTGTTGAGTGTCCCGTTACACTTTCGTCTCGTTATCCGAAGGAGAGTTCATGTCCAATCAGATTCTTTCCGGCAAACGGGTGCTCATCACCCACGCCGATGCGTTCATGGGGCCTGTCCTGTGTGAGGTGTTCACCAATCACGGTGCCACGGTGATTTCCAGTACTGATCCACTCATCGCTGCCGATGCGCCGGCTTCCATCATTGCCGACGCGGGGCAGGTTGATGTCCTCGTTGCCAATTTGGCGATACCGGCACCGAGCACTTCGGCCACGGAAGCGTCAGACGAAGAATGGGACGATACCTTTGCTGCCCTGGTGAATCCCCTGCCTCGGTTGTTCCGCGCTGTCTTGCCAGCCATGATAGCGAGGCGTGCGGGCAAGATCCTCGTCATGGGTAGCGCATCAGCATTGCGCGGGATGAAACGTGCCTCGACCTACAGCGCGGCACGTGGCGCCCAGCTTGCCTATGTGCAGGCGGTTGGCGTGGAGGTCGCTGCGCACAATGTTCAGGTGAATGCAATCGCGCAGAACTTCGTCGATAACCCGACCTACTTTCCGCCCGAAGTGCAGAGCAATCCAAAGTTTCAGGAGCGCCTGAAGCGTGAGGTTCCGCTGGGGCGCCTTGTTGGCGCGAAGGAAGACGCTGAATTTGCTGCCTACCTTTGCAGCGAAGCGGCGAACTGCTTTGTCGGGCAAGTGTTTCCGGTTTGCGGCGGCTGGGTGGTGCGATAGCGAACCGGGCAATAAGTCGGTGCTGGCGGGACGGCGCGTTTTTTCAATTGAACTCGGAACTCTGAGTCGTGCGCCCATTCACTGATCTCACCATCATCGTTCCGGTGCTGAACGAAGCCAATGGCATTGTTGTTGCCTTGCAGGCGCTGGTGCCGCTGCGCCGGCAGGGCGCGGAAGTGATCGTCGTCGATGGTGGCAGCAGCGACGCGACACTGGAATTGGTGACATCACTGGCCGATCATGTACTGACGGCACCGCGCGGCCGGGCCAGCCAAATGAATGCTGGCGCTGCACTTGCCCAGGGTCGGGTGTTGTTGTTCCTGCATGCCGACACGGTATTGCCTGACGATGCTGATCACTTCGTCAGGCAGATTCTTGAGCTGATTGACCGGGACCGTTCGAGACGCCAATGGGGTCGCTTCGATGTGCGTATCGCCGGCCGCTCGCCCTGGCTGCGGTTAGTGGCGACGATGATGAACTGGCGCTCGCGACTCACCGGTATCGCTACCGGCGACCAGGCGATGTTCGTCTCGCGATCCGCTTTTCAGCATGTCGGCGGCTTTCCCGATATTTCCCTGATGGAAGATATCGCGCTTTCGACCTTACTCCTGAAGGTGTCGCGGCCGGTGTGTCTTGCCGCCCGTGTCACCACTTCCGGGCGTCGCTGGGAGACGCATGGCGTGTGGCGCACCATCGTCTTCATGGCTTGGCTGCGCTTGCGATATTTTTTCGGCGCCGATCCCCATTGCCTGGCCATCGAGTACGGTTATGCACCGCCCGACCCCTGATACGGTGCCCCGCATCGGCGTCGCGATCCTGGCCAAAGCGCCGATTACCGGCTACGCCAAGACCCGGCTGATTGCGATGCTGGGCGCACAGGGAGCGGCCGATTTGCAGCGTTGGCTGCTGCAGCGGACCATCGCCACAGCGTTGGCGGCAGATGTCGGTCCGGTGACGCTGTGGTGCGCTGGTGACATGCAGCATCCCGATGCCGCCCTTTGTCGTACCTTTGCGGCGGTGACGTTACGACAACAACCGGAAGGTGACCTTGGCACACGCATGCTGGCGGCAGTGGCCGAATCGCCGACAGCGGGGGGGCTGGTTATCGGCACCGACTGCCCGGTACTCACGTCCGCGCATCTGCGTGCGGCGGCGAAGAGTCTGCGGACATCGGATGCAGTCGTTTTGCCCGCCGAGGACGGTGGTTATGTGCTGATCGGCATGCGCGAGCCCATCGCCGGTGCCTTTGCCGGCGTCGATTGGGGTACCGAGAGTGTCATGGCGCAAACCCGCGAGCGTCTTGCCGCGCTCGGTCGGCGTTGGGAAGAACCCGTGACCCTTTGGGATGTCGATCGTCCCGCCGATCTTGAGCGGCTTTCAACGGTCTTTCCGGATTGGGTTCGGGCATTGACGGTTGTGTAGCTTGCTGCGGTCGGAGAGCAACAATATTTTCGGCAACCATAATTGACACGATGTGTTGCAGGCCCTAGGATGGAAAGCGCAGTGTCGATGGAAAAATGTTCTTTATTACTAAAGGCATAGACTGACGTAGTGGAAGACTTGACCACGCTCGCCGCTGTACCAATGCCTACCGAGAAGATCATGCCCACCGACATCAGCAACTACGAAAGTATCCTCAAAGACCTGTCGATTCCTCCGCGTCCGGAAGCGCTGACGCGCATCTTTGCCGAAATGAGCCAGGACGATCCGGACCTCAACCGGGTTGGCAAGATTGTCCAATCTGATCCGGCCATGACCGCCGGCGTTTTGCAGGTCGCGAATTCGCCGCTGCTGGGGCTCAACCGAAAAGTTGGCAGTATTTCCCAGGCACTCAGTCTGCTGGGACTGAAGAATATTTCGAACATCGCCACCGGCGTTGCGATTCGTCAGTCGCTCAAAGGCGGCGGGGACGGCAAGGCGTTTCAGTCGTTCTGGGATGCGGCCGAAAAAACTGCGTTGATCAGTGCCTATCTCGCCACCCAGTTACGCGGCATTGCATCGGACGTCGCATTTACCTTTGGCTTGTTTCATGACTGCGGCGTGCCGTTGCTGATGATGCGTTTCCCGCGCTACAAGGCCACCCTGGCGAAAGCAAAGACGCAGGGAAGTGGCGACTTCACGACGATCGAGGAAGATGACACCGGTACCAGTCACTCGATTCTGGGCTACTTCCTGGCCAAGTCATGGGGTCTGCCGGATGAACTGTGTCAGGGGGTGTTGCTGCATCACGACCTGAGCGCCTTCAGGGACAAACACACGCCGGGTGGGGTACGCAATCTGATCGGTCTGGTTCATTTGGCGGAATATATGCAGAGTCGGGTGATGGGCAATTCCGGTGATGCTGACTGGATTCAGTTTGAAGAACCGATCATGGAACACTTCGGGCTCGGCGAAGAAGATGTTGCCAATCTCAGTGACGCCATCGCCGAGGCATTGCACATCCATTAGCCGCCATTGACCAGCGCCGCCACGCTGTCGGCAATCGCCAGGCAGGCCGTCAATCCGGGCGATTCGATACCGAACAGATTGACCAGGCCCGGTACCCCGTGGGTAGGTGGACCCTGGATCAGGAAGTCCGCCGCACTGTCCTGTGCGCCGGCGATCTTTGGGCGAATTCCGGCAAAGGCTGGAGTGAGCGCTTCATCCGGCAATTCGGGCCAGTAGCGACGCACTGCACGGTAGAACCCTGCGGCGCGCGCCGGATCAATGCTGTAGTCGGGTTCGGCAATCCATTCCACATCGGGACCGAAACGCGCCTGACCACCAAGGTCAAGGGTGAGATGCACGCCGAGTCCGCCGGGTTCCGGTAGCGGATAGATCAGGTGTGAAAACGGCGGGCGCCCGGTGAGCGCGAAGTAGTTGCCCTTGGAGTAGTAGCGGGTTGGAACATGTGTCGACGGAAAGCCGTCGAACGTGGTGGCGACCTGCGGCGCTGAAAGTCCGGCGGCGTTGATCACGATTCCGGCCATGAGTTGCGTCCCGTGGCCACTGGCTGTGCCGCCGATGTCGAGCGCGATGCCGTCTGAGGTGATGCGGCCACGGCGCAGTGGGCTGCGCAGGGCGAGCACTGCACCATCGCGCTCGGCATCGCCGAGTAAGGCCAGCATCAGGCCGTGGCTATCGATGATGCCGGTGGTGGGTGACAGCAGGGCGGCAGTGCAGTGCAGCGCGGGTTCGAGTGCCAGCGCCTGATCAGCGTTGAGCCACCGCAGCTCGGTCAGACCGTTGGCGCACCCTTGTTCCTGCAGCGCCAGCAGCCGGACCTCCTGGTCCGGTGATGTGGCGACAATCAGCTTGCCGCAGCGTCGGTGGCTCACGCCATGCGATTGGCAAAACACGTAGAGCGACCGATTGCCCGCCACGCACAGTTGCGCTTTTTGCGAGCCGGTCGGGTAATACAGCCCGGCGTGGATGACTTCGCTGTTGCGTGCGCTGGTTTCAGTGCCAAAAGCATCGTGGCGTTCGAGGATAAGGGTTTCGAGACCCTGTTGCGCCAGGGCGCGGGCGCAGGCCAGGCCGACCACGCCGGCGCCGATGACGACCGCGTCAATCTGGTCCATCGTCTTCATCCAACCAGGCCAGGATTTGCTGGTAAACCCGGGGATCGTTGAGCAGGCCCATGTGGCTGACACTGCCCAGGCGCACACTACAGCTATCGCCCTCGCCCTCGGGTTCGTGGGCGGTGGCGCTTTCGGGGGTAACCAGGCCATCGCCAACCAGCTTGCTGAGTGGGCTTTCCGGGTCATCACTCAGGCTGCCGCCGATGAAGCGCCAGGCCACATGTGATGTGCATTCGTGGCGCCCAGGGCCATGGCGCAGATCCTGGATGCCCTGGCTGCGTTTGGCGGCGAATCGTGCCAGCGGCGCCGTGATGGGAGACAGGCTCAGTGCCGCGGTGGTGAACTGGCCCAGGCGTTCGACCGGCGAGCCCAGATGGGGCGTGCCGAGACAGATCACCTTGCGAAGTGTTTGCGGCCACGTGCAACCCGCCGCGACGCCTTGCGTGAATGCGCTGCGGGTGAGCAAGCCGCCCATGCTGTGGCTGATGATCAGCAGTTCGGCGACGGGGTGTGGCCAGGCCGCGAGCAGTTCCTCAAGCAGTTCGGACAGTTGCTGGCCGTTGTCATCAATCGGCAAGCCGGTGTTGTAGCGCAGCTCTAGGCAGGTGTAGCGGGTGTCGGCGGCAAGGCGGCGCGGGATGTCGGTCGCCATGGGATCGGCTTTGATGTCTGCCTGCCAGCACTGCTCGTTGCAGCCCAGACCATGGACGAAGAGACAAAGGCGCTCGCCCTTCTGAGGCCAGACCTGGCCGAGCGCGGCGCGCGTGAGCGCGACCGGATGACCGTTTTGATATAGCGCCATGGTGATGGCCAGCACACTGCCGCTATCGGCTAGATGGTCGCCAAAAGCACCGTTGATGGCACTGCGCAGATTGCTTGCCAGGCGGCTCGGTGGTGCCGCGTTGGCGGCCGGCGGAACGCGTTTTTCCAGCGCCGCAGCGACATCGAGTAGCCCGCCGCCGCCATGGTGGATGGCGGCGTAGACGCCGGACGTAATCGCGTTGTGCACTGTTTCGACGACGGCGGCGGTGCCGCTGACGGCGGGAATCTTGCGCAACACATCGAAGGCGGTATTGGCTATGGCACCGTGGATCTCCTGCACGCGCGCGGCACCTTCCTGCAACGCGATCTTGGCCGTCGCACTGTAGCCACGGCTGCCGGGTTCTGCGGGTTTGGGCTTCTTCGAGTTCATTTGGCTTGGGACGCCATCTATGGCGCCGTCTCGCCAGCGCGGACTTTTTCGGCAGTCACCTGGGCATCGTGTTCGGCCCACAGCGCGCGGGCGAAGATTTTCCAGATTGGGCCGCCGTGGCTGAGAATGTCGTCCCGGGCGCTTTCTGTCATGACGCGCAACATCAGCTGGGCAATGCCATAGAGATCCAGGCGCGCCATTTGTTCCGGATCGTGGCGGTCGCAATCCATCACGGCCGGTTTGCAGTGCAGCGCGGCGCAGGCGATTTCGCGGACCTGGATGGCATTGTTCCAGTCGATATTGAGGGCGATGCCCTTGCGCTGAAGTTGGAGTTCAAGCTCGGCCGTCTCGCGATCGTAATTTTCGAAGCCACTCATGGGAGCCCTCCTAATTGAGTGCGTTGCCGATAACTTCGGCGACGTCGCGGGCCAGATCGGGGCAGGCCTGGATGCGTTCCAGCGCAGCACGGGCTTGGCTCTGGCGTGTGTCATCGAACTGGCGCCAGCGGTCGAAGCTGCGGGCGATGCGCGAAGCGACTTGCGGATTCATGGCCTGCAACTCGATGATGACATCGGCGGCGAGCTGGTAGCCGCTGCCATCGATGGCATGGAAATGGCGCGGGTTGGCACCACAGAAAGCGCGCACCAGGGCGTAGACCTTGTTCGGATTCTTCAGATCGAAGGCCGGGTGCTGCATCAGTTCGCGTACACGCGCCGTGGTGTCGGACAGGCGTGAGGTCGATTGCACCTGCAGCCATTTGTCGACCACCAGCGCTTCGTTTTGCCAGCGGGCGTAGAAGGCATCAAGCGCTTGCTGGCGCTCTGGCACGTCGAGGTTGGCCAGCGTGGACAAGGCGGCGATGACATCGGTCATGTTGCCGGTGGTGGTGAATTGGGTCATCAGACGCGGCAGCACGGCGGTGCGCAAATAGCTGTTCTCGCTTTCGGCGAGATAGCCAAGACACAGGTTGCGCAGACTGCGACGGCCGGTCTGGGCACCGTCGGGCGCATAGGCTTCGCGGGGAGCCAGGGCGGTCCAGGCGGCTTCGAATTGGTTGCGGAGCGCACTTGCCAAGTAGCGTCGCAGGTTCACGCGAGCGAGGTGGATGGCTTCCGGATCAATGATCTGGCCGAGGCCGGCGATTTCTTCCGCCAGCACCTGCTCGGCCGGCAAGACCAGGGCTTCGGCGGCGAGGGCAGCGTCGCCGGTCAGGCCGTCATCGAGAACACGGCCGACGGCCGCCACGAGGGCCGACGGAATCCATGTCGTACCATGGCCGCCGACGGTGATGCCGGCTAGAAGTACGCGGGTGGCCAGGCGCTGGCCGGCTTCCCAGCGATTGAACGCATCCGAGTCGTGCGCCATCAGTTGCGCCAGTTCGGCGTCGGTTTGTTCGAATTCGAGATGCACCGGAGCGGAGTAATCCCGCAGCAGCGAAGCCCCGGGCGGCGCAACGACATTGTCAAAAACGAAACTTTGCGTTGCTTCCTTGAGCGAGAGCACGCGGGTGATTTCAGGCAAGGCATCGCGGCCATCGGGCAGGACCAGGCCGACGGCGACGGGGACATGCAGGGGGCCGTCGACGATCGGTAGGCCGGCTTCCTGCAAGCGCTGTTCATAGGTAGTGGCGGCGAGGCTCTGCGTCAGCGTCAATGTGTAGCGCTGTGCGGCGGCGTCGTAACTGCCCTCGGCCTTCAGTCGCGGTGTGCCGGCGCGGGCATACCAGCGGCGGAACTGGGTGAGATCTACCAGCGATGCATCCTGCATCGCCGCGACGAAATCTTCGCAGGTGACGGCCTGGCCGTCGTGACGCTGGAAGTAGAGATCCATGCCTTTGCGGAAATTGTCGCGGCCGATCAGGGTGTGGATCATGCGCACCACTTCGGCACCCTTTTCATACACCGTGGCGGTGTAGAAATTGTTGATCTCGGCATACGAAGCCGGGCGGATCGGGTGCGCCATCGGGCCGGCATCCTCGGGGAATTGCGCCACGCGCAGGGTGCGCACTTCCTGAATGCGCGTCACCGGGCGCGAATGCACGTCGGCACCGAACTCCTGGTCGCGGAACACGGTAAGACCTTCCTTCAGCGAGAGCTGGAACCAGTCGCGGCAGGTGATGCGATTGCCGGTCCAGTTGTGGAAGTATTCATGGGCGACGACGCGGTCGATGTTCTGGTAATCGGTGTCGGTCGCTGTATCGGGGCGCGCCAGCACGTACTTGGTGTTGAAGATGTTGAGGCCCTTGTTTTCCATCGCGCCCATGTTGAAGTCGCCGACAGCGACGATCATGTAATGGTCGAGATCCATTTCGAGGCCGAAGCGTTGCTCGTCCCAGGCCATGGCTTTTTTCAGCGCCGCCATGGCGTGGTCGCACTGGTCGAGCTTGCCCGGTTCGACATACACGGCACAACGTACCTGGCGACCGGAGGCCGTGGTGAAGAGGTCTTCAAGCACATCGAGTTTGGCGGCGACCAGGGCGAAAAGGTAGGCCGGCTTGGCGAATGGATCTTCCCATTTCGCCCAGTGCTTACCGTCGCCGGCATCGCCCGTGTCCACCCGATTGCCGTTCGATAGCAGTTGTGGGAAGCGTTCGCGGTTGGCCTCGATGGAGCAGGTGAAGCGCGCCATGACGTCGGGACGATCCGGATAAAACGTGATGCGCCGGAATCCTTGCGCCTCGCATTGTGTGAAATAGCCGTCCTTCGATTTATAGAGACCAGAAAGCTGTGTGTTGCGGTCCGGTTCAATGCGGACCAACGTTTCCAGCGTGAAGCTGTCCGGTAGCGGCGTGGTCTGGTCGTTGACCAAGGTCAGCAACTCGTCGTCGAGGTGGTAGCGCGCCGCCGAGATGGCGACGCCATTGATACCGATTTCGAGTAAGGTGAGCTCTTCGCCATTCAGGATCAGGTCACCGCCGGCGCCGTGCGGATTGCGTCGACAGGCGAGGCGGGCACGCACTTCGGCATGGTGGTCAAGAATTGATACCTGGAGATCAACGGTGTCGATCAGCCATGCCGGTACGGTGTAGTCCTTGAGAAATATGGTTTGGGGCGTTGCTGTCAGCATGGAATGCGTTGTCCTGTAAGAAATATGTTGAAGCGGTGTCGTTGCCGCCGTCTCGCCAGCGCCGACTTTTTGCCTTATCGCGCGACGGCGCGCCTGTCCTCGCCGGGGGCGATGGTTCCCACTTTCACACGGAACCAGAAACGCGACCCCTGGCCGTGGACGCTGTCCACGCCGGCTTCGCCACCGTGCAAACGGGCGAGATCGCGGACGATGGAAAGCCCAAGACCGGTGCCACCATATTCGCGCGTCGTCGAGCTATCGGCCTGGCTGAAGGGCTGGAACAGTTGCGCCTGTTGCGTGGTTGTTAGGCCGATGCCGCTGTCGCTGACGGCAAATTCCAGCACCGCAGTTTCGTTGTTGGTGGAGACTTCCTGGCAGTCGATGCGCACGAAACCTTGCTCGGTGAACTTAATCGCATTGGCAGTCAGGTTGGAGAGCATCTGTCGGATGCGCAACGCATCGCCATGGTATGCCACTCGAAGTGACGGCTGGCGCAGCTCTTCCAGGCGCAAGCCCTTGGCCTCGGCCAGCTCACGGAACAGCAAATGGACGTCGTGTAGAACTTGTTGCGGCGCGAACGACCCGTGATCCAACTCGACTCGGCCGGCTTCGATCTTGGCAGCATCGAGGATATCATTGAGCAGGGTGAGCAGGGTTTGCCCGGAATTGTGGATGGTGCGGGCGTAATCGCGTACTTCGTTGTCGTCGTTTCCCGGCATCAGCAGCAACTGGGCCATGCCGAGGATGCCGTTGAGCGGGGTACGGATTTCGTGCGACATGGTGGCGAGAAAGCGGCTCTTGGCCTCGCTGGCGGCCTCGGCCAGTTTCTGCAGTTCCTCGGCACGCTGGCGTGCGGCGGCGGCGTGTTGCAGGGCTCGACCCAGAGCAAGGAAACTGCCGACGACCAACACAGCGATCAGCAAGAATGCGCCGCGTAGCAGCCACAGGTTGTCGGCATGGGCCGGCCAACCCTGGCGCGGCGCGGCGGCCAGTTGCCACGACCCGGACGGCAACTGGATCGTCGCCAGCACGGCATCGCGCGAGAATAATTCCGGCGCGCCAAAGAACACGTCGCCCTCCGCGCCCTTGCCATCACGCCCCCGAATGGCGATCTCGAGTGGCGAAGCAGGATCATTGAGGCCGCTCGATTGATACAGTCGGTCGACATCGATCACGGCACTGACCAGGCCCCAGAACTCTTCCTTGCCCGATTCGGGCTCGAGATAGATTGGCAGGCGGGCAATCAGGCCGTTGCCACCTTGCGCCAGTTTCAGTGGCCCGGCGAGCACTACCTGGCGGGCTAGGCGCGCCTGCTCGGCGGCTGCGAATTGCGCCGGGGTCTTGCGGTAATCGAGGCCGATGGCTTTTTCATTGCCGGCCAGTGGATACATCAGGCGGATCACCATGTCCGGTGCGCCGCCAATGTTGCGCAACTGGGTACGCCCGGCAAACAGCGGGCGTGCGGCGCGCTCGAAGCGTTTCTGGTCTATCGTCGGGTCGGCGGCGATGACGCTGATCAGGCCCTGCACGAGCTGGACATCGCCGATCAGGCTGGATTCCAGCCGGTCACGCGCCTCAACCAGTTGTGCCAACGTCTCCGCGCGAATCCGCGATTGATAGCGCTGATCGTTGATGCGCTCCACTTGCCACGAGGCAAGCGCCAGCCCCACGGCCAGGACGGCGGTGAAGGCGTAGACGCGTGCGGCGTGAAGGTGCACTCGGGGTTCTCTTATCGGCGTAGCGCGAAAGCTGGGGCGGACATGGTAATCCTTTAGGCCGCCGATTTCTTCGCCTTCGCCGTTTTGCCGGCCTTGGGCACCGGCGGGGTTCGCGCGCCCAGCAAGTGTGCCAGGTAGCGCCCGGTATAGCTGCGCTCGACTTGCGCAATGGCTTCAGGCGTGCCGGTGGCGATGATCAGACCACCACCATCGCCGCCTTCGGGACCGAGGTCAATCACCCAGTCGGCGGTCTTGATCACGTCAAGGTTGTGCTCGATGACCACGACCGTATTGCCGTGATCGCGCAAACGATGCAGGACGGTGAGTAGCATCTCGATGTCGGCGAAGTGCAGACCGGTAGTGGGTTCGTCGAGAATGTAGAGTGTGCGGCCGGTATCGCGTTTGGAGAGTTCTAGGGCAAGCTTTACCCGCTGCGCTTCGCCGCCGGAAAGCGTGGTCGCGCTTTGGCCCAGGGTGATGTAGGAAAGGCCGACATCCCTCAGCGTCTGCAATTTGCGGGCGACTACCGGCACCGGGTCGAAGAATTCACGCGCCTGCTCGACCGTCATGCCCAGCACTTCGTGGATGGTCTTGCCCTTGTAGCGGATTTCCAGCGTCTCGCGGTTGTAGCGCTTACCGTGGCAGACATCGCAGGGGACAAAGATGTCGGGCAGGAAGTGCATCTCGACCTTGATCATGCCGTCGCCCTGGCAGGCCTCGCAGCGTCCGCCCTTGACGTTGAAGCTGAAACGGCCGGGGCCGTAGCCACGTTCGCGTGCGCCGGGAACGCCGGCATAGAGTTCGCGGATGGGGGTCAGTACACCGGTGTAGGTGGCGGGATTTGAGCGCGGCGTGCGGCCGATGGGCGACTGGTCGACGTTGATCACCTTGTCGAAGAATTCGAGGCCGAGAATTTCCTGGTGTGCTGCAGGTTCAGTGGCTGACCCATACAAATGGCGGGCGGCGCCGGCATAGAGCGTGTCGTTGATCAGGGTCGATTTGCCCGAACCCGAGACGCCGGTGACGCAGGTGAAAAGTCCAACCGGAATGGTTAGCTCGGCATGCTTGAGATTGTTACCGGTGGCGTCGAGAATCTTCAGTTCGCGCAGCGGATTCGGCGGCGTGCGCTTGGCCGGGATGGCGATTTCGCGTCGCCCGGAAAGGTAGGCGCCGGTCAGCGATTCGCTGCTCGCCGCGACTTGCGCTGGCGTGCCTTCGGCCACCACACGGCCGCCATGTTCACCAGCGCCAACGCCCATATCGACCACATAATCGGCCGACTCGATGGCTTCCTGATCGTGCTCGACCACGATCACGGTGTTGCCCAGGTTCCGCAAGTGAAACAGGGTTTCGAGCAGGCGCGTGTTGTCGCGCTGGTGCAGGCCGATGCTGGGTTCGTCCAACACGTACATCACGCCGGTGAGGCCGGAGCCGATCTGCGACGCGAGTCGAATCCGTTGCGCTTCACCGCCGGATAGTGTCTCGGCCGAGCGGTCGAGCGAGAGATAATCAAGGCCGACATTGATCAGGAAGGAAACCCGCGAGGTGATTTCCTTGATGATCTTTTCCGCCACCTGCGCCTTGTTACCGCTGAGGGTGAGATTGGCGAAGAAATCGCGACAATGGTTGAGTGAAAGACGGCTGACATCGCTGATTGTCTTGCCGCCGACAAAGACATGGCGCGCTTCGCGGCGTAAGCGCATGCCGCCGCATTCGGGGCAGGGCTTGTTGTTCAGGTATTTCGACAGCTCTTCGCGCACCATGACCGAATCGGTTTCCCGGTAACGCCGCTCCAGATTGGGCACGATGCCCTCGAAGGTGTGGGTGCGGTCGAAACGCGTGCCCTTTTCGTTGAGATAGCGGAACAGGATCTGCACGTTGCCCGAGCCGTAGAGCACCACCTTGCGGATCGATTCATCGAGTTGGTCAAAGGGGAGGGTGGTGTCGAAGGCGTAATGCTCGGCGAGCGATTCCACCATCTGGAAATAGAACTGGTTGCGCTTGTCCCAGCCCTTGATCGCACCCCCGGAAAGGCTCAGGTGCGGATAGGCGACCACCCGCGCCGGATCGAAATACTGGATCTGGCCGAGACCGTCACATTTCGGGCAGGCACCCATCGGGTTATTGAAGGAAAACAGGCGCGGCTCGAGCTCCTGCAAGGCATAGTTGCAGATCGGGCAGGCGAATTTTGACGAGAACAGATGCTCCGTGCCGCTGTCCATTTCGACTGCCAAAGCGCGGCCCTCGGCATGCCGCAGCGCGGTCTCGAAGCTCTCGGCCAGGCGCTGACGCATGTCCGGGCGAATCTTTAGGCGATCGACGACGACATCGACATTGTGTTTCTGGCTCTTGGTCAGCTTGGGCACGGCATCGATGTCATGCACTGTGCCGTCGATGCGCAGGCGCACGAAGCCCTGCGCGCGTAGTTCGGAGATCAGCTCCAGTTGCTCGCCTTTGCGGTTGGCCACCACTGGAGCGAGGATCATCAACTTGGTTTCCTCAGGCAAGGCGAGGACATGATCGACCATCTGCGAGACGCTTTGCGCCTCCAGCGGCTGGTCGTGTTCCGGGCAATGCGGCGTGCCGGCGCGGGCATACATCAGACGCAGGTAGTCGTGGATTTCGGTGACCGTGCCGACGGTCGAACGCGGATTGTGGCTGGTGGCTTTCTGCTCAATCGAAATCGCCGGCGAGAGGCCTTCGATCAGATCGACATCGGGCTTTTCCATCATCTGCAGGAACTGCCGGGCATAAGCCGAGAGCGACTCGACATAGCGCCGTTGACCTTCGGCATACAGTGTGTCGAAGGCCAGAGATGACTTGCCGGAACCGGACAAACCGGTAATCACCGTCAGCTTGTTGCGCGGCAGGTCAAGATTGATGTTCTTGAGATTGTGCGTCCGCGCGCCGCGAATCTTGATTTCGTCCATGAGAATCCGTGTGGGAATGAGGTCGAGCGGCCAAGGGCCAACGTGCAAATATACCTGAGTGGGTGCGGGGCGCCGTCCCGCCAGCACCGACTTTTCTGTGGCGAACCGTTTCGTACATGAGCGTCCTCACGCGAAGCGGGCGCTGGGAAAATTGCCGCTGCTATTCGGATGATTCCTGCAACCCGGCCAAGGCTTCTTCCGACGTGTGCAAAAACAGAGGGGCGACATCGAGTTTGACACGCCTCTTGTCGCTCGGCGGATTTTTGCTCGACAGCAGCTTATTCAGTCAAAATTGGGTATGTTTGCCAGAGTAACTTTGTTGTCAGTCATTACCATGAGTTGAGACATGAATAGCACACTGGGTATCGCACTAAGCACCGTTATTGACGCCATGGCCGAAGGCGTGTTGCTTGCCGACGATCAGGGGAAAATCTTGCATGCGAACGAGCGCCTGGAGCAGATTTTCGGTTACGAATCTGGCTCTCTTGTCGGCCAGGCAGTGGAAGCGCTGGTTCCCGCGCCGAATCGTACGCGCCATGCCGATACGCGTCAGGCCTACTTGTCATCTCCGACCAAGCGGATCATGAGTGAGGTCGGAGGTCTGCATGGATTGCACCAGGATGGTCATGAGATCCCCATTGAAATTTCGCTGGCGCCGTTGGATTTCGATGGCAAGCGATGCGTGATTGCTTCCGTAATGGACGTCACTAGGCGTCAGAGGGCCGAGCAGGCGGTTCGTGAGGCCAGGGATGCGGCCGAAGAAGCCACACGATTGAAAAGTGCTTTCCTGGCGAACATGTCACACGAAATTCGCACACCGATGAACGCAATCATCGGAATGGCGGAACTGTGTCTGGCCACCGCGCTGAACGAGCGGCAGCAAAACTACCTCGGAAAGATCAAGTCGGCGTCGGAAGCCCTGCTCGGCATCATCAACGACATTCTGGATTTGTCCAAGATCGAAGCAGGCAAGATCAAGCTGGAGTCCATTCCGTTTGTTTTGGAAGCGGTGTTCGATCAGGTTTCCAGTGTCACTGCACTTCGGGCCGAGGCGCAAGGCGTCGAACTGGGTTACGACATCAATGACGATTCCCTTCTTCTCCTCGGAGACCCGCTGCGCCTGGGTCAAGTGCTCGTCAATCTGGTCACCAACGCCCTGAAGTTTTCTGTGGGAGGCAACGTCGTCATCAAGGTTGCGCGCGAAAGCATCGGGGAAAAGGACGTCGAGTTGCACTTCAGCGTCAGCGACGAAGGTATCGGCATGACGCCCGAGCAGCTTGCCAACCTGTTTCAACCCTTTAGCCAGGCGGACATCTCGACCACGCGCAAGTACGGGGGGACCGGGTTGGGGTTGACGATCAGTCGGAATCTGGTGGAGCTCATGGGTGGCCGGATTTGGGTGGAGAGCACGCCAGGCATGGGCAGCACGTTCCATTTCACGGTGCGCTTAGGCATCGCGGGCCCTGACCGTCGCACGGGTTTGGCGCAGTTCGCTCATAAGCTCGCCGCCCAGGCTCACCGACCCGTGTTGATCGTCGATGACAATCCGGTGACCTTAAAGCTCCTGGTTCGCTTGGCAGAGCAGCTCGGCCTGCCTGTTCTTACCGCGCAGGATTCCGACACCGCCCTCGCCCGGGTGCAAGAACACCGTTCGAACCATTGGCTGGCCTGCCTGGTGGACTGGCGAATGCCGGGCATTGATGGATTGGAAACCATACGCAGACTCCGTGCGCACTTTGCCTCAGCGGCAAGTGGGATGCCAGCCATGATTCTGGTGACTGCCTACAGCAGCCACGAAGAGTTGTCGGAAGCCTCCAGTGTGGTGGACGCGGTGTTGGCCAAGCCGGTGAGTCACCGCCATCTCTATGTTGAGTTGGCGCGCAGTCTGGGCGTATTTGAACCTTTACCAAATGAGCAAGAGCGTCGCCGGGGTACGGCCAGATTGATTGACTGGTCGCGTTTCGCCGGCCTTGATATCGTGCTGGTGGAAGACATGCCCGTCAATCAGGAAGTCATGACGGAACTTTTGGCTGGCGTTGGACTTCAGGCGCGCGTCGCCACGAATGGAGGCGAAGCACTCACCGAAGTGGCGGTCAAGCGTCCGGATCTCGTCCTGATGGACTGCAGAATGCCGGTCATGGATGGCTTTGAGGCTAGCCGCCGGCTGAGGCAAGATCCGGCATATCGAGATCTGCCTATCATTGCCCTGACTGCAAATGCCACGCAAGAAGAGCAAGAAGAGTGCTTCGCTGCAGGAATGAACGCCCACGTGGCAAAGCCGATCCGGATGGAAGCCTTATTCGAGCGGATTCTGGAATGTTTCCCGGATAGCAAGCCACAGCCGGGGATAGCCGAGTTAGCCGAGTTAGTCAAGTTAGCTGCGGCGACCAAACCTCTGGAAAGCGTCAGTCTGCCGATTTTTCCCGGTATAGACGTTGCGGTGGGACTGCTTCACGTCGGCGGTCGGGTGCCGACGCTTCTTAAGGTATTGAATCTTTTTCGTAACAACCTGGGACGACATTTTGTTGAGCGTTTTACGCAAGCACTGGCAGCCAATAATCGGACGGAGGCCAAATACCTGACGCACTCCTTGAAGGGCGTCGCGGCAACGATCGGTGCGACAGATCTGAGTGACAGTGCGAAACAACTGGAAATGGCTATTGCCATGGATGACGCTGATCGCTGCAAGGACTTATTTGCCCTAGTATCGGCTCAACTGAGCGCCGTCGTAGATGGCCTGAAGGACATTTAGCGCAGGGTTTCGAGCTAAGCGGACCGTGTAGATCTCACTTGCGTCGTCCCCGCGTGAGCACGGGCGGCTTCGATAGCGGCGTTCAACGCCAGCAGCTTGGTCTGGTCGGCGACATCCCTGATTGGCTTGTGCGGAAATTGCCGGTGTTATTCGGGCGACTTTTGCAGCTGGGCCAAGGCTTCTTCCGGGGTGTGGAAGAAAAGGGGAGCAACATCGCGCTTCGCAAGAGCGTCGCCAATGCGTGCACGGATGAAGGTGCTGGTGGTGTAGCGCGTGACGCGGATATAGAAACGTTCGACAACGTCGCGCACCATGTCCATGTAGGCATCGAGCAAGTCAGGATTGGCGCTGAAGTTGTCGTAGTTGACGATGGCATAAACCTTGCGGCCCAGCGGTCTCAGCTTGGCTTCCACGGCGTGGCGTATGTTGTCGATATCGTCATGGGTACGCACGTTGAGGCCGGCGAAATTGACGAAGAACATATTGTGCTTCTCGTCGAAAGCGAGGCGTTGGTCAAGCGGCAATGACAGCATGTCCTCGCGCATGCCCATCGGTTCGTCACGGAAGATTCGTGCATCCATGAGTTTGAGATCGGGGCTGATCGCGGGACGGAAGCTCATTTGCGCCAGGATGTCGCGATCGAGGTCGACTCCGGGGGCGATTTCGATCAATTCCAACCCGCTTTCGATCAGGCGGAAGACGCAGCGTTCGGTGACATACAACACAGTCTGTTTGCGCTTGAAGGCATATTCGCCGCTGAAGGTACGATGCTCGACGAGTGGGACGAATTTTGCCGTTTCGCCTTCCTTGACGATTTTCAGCGTGCCCTCGCTGAGGACGACGTTTAGATCGCCGGCCGTGAAAGTGCCAACGAAGACAACCTTCTTGGCGGTCTGGCTGATGTTGATGAAACCGCCGGCCCCGGCCAGACGCGGGCCGAATTTGCTGACGTTGAGATTGCCGTGCGCGTCGGCCTGTGCCAGTCCGAGGAAGGCAAGATCGAGTCCGCCACCGTCGTAAAAATCGAACTGGTAGGGCTGGTCGATGATCGCTTCGGCATTGGTAGCCGCGCCGAAGCTCAGGCCGCCGGCGGGAATCCCACCGACCACGCCAGGTTCGGCGGTGAGTGTCATCAGGTCGATGACCTTTTCTTCGGCAGCAACGTTGGCGACGCCCTCGGGCATGCCAATGCCGAGGTTGACGATGTCATTCGGTTTCAGTTCCAGCGCCGCGCGACGGGCGATAACCTTGCGCTCGCTCAGTCCCATCGTCGGTATCGACGACATCGGGACGCGGATTTCGCCTGAATAGGCCGGGTTGTACGCCTCGACGAAGGTTTGCATCTGATATTCCGGCTTTTCGGCGACCACCACGCAATCGACCAGAATGCCGGGTATCTTCACTTGCCGGGGATTGAGCGAACCGCGCTCGGCGATGCGCTCGACCTGAACGATGACGATGCCGCCCGAGTTGTGCGCGGCCATGGCAATGGCCAGCGCTTCAAGGGTTAGCGCCTCCTTTTCCATGGTGATGTTGCCGTCGGGGTCGGCCGTGGTGCCGCGAAAGATGCCCACGTTGATCGGGAAGGTCTTGTAGAAGAGGTATTCCTCGCCGTCGATGAGCATCAGCTCGACCAGATCTTTCTGGGTGATGGGGTTGAGCTTGCCGCCGCCGTGGCGCGGGTCCACAAAGGTGCCGAGGCCGACGCGCGAAAGCAGGCCGGGTTTTCCCGCCGCAACGTCGCGGAAAAGGTGGGTGATGATTCCCTGTGGCAGGTTGTAGGCTTCGATCTGGTTGGCGACGGCCAGTCGCTGCAGTTTGGGGACCAGGCCCCAATGACCGCCAATGACGCGCGCCACCAGTCCATCGTGGCCAAAATGATTGAGCCCGCGCTCCTTGCCGTCGCCCTGGCCGGCGGCATAGGTGAGCGTCAGGTTACACGGGCTGCCAGCGGGTGATAGCGGGTCGGCCCCGAGAAAGCGTTGTTCGACGGCAACGGCAATGTTCTCGGCAAAACCGATGCCGACGAAACCGCCGGTGGCGATTGTGTCGCCATCGCGAATCAGGCGCACGGCCTCGGCGGCGCTGACGACCTTGCTGCGCTTGCCGGGGAGTTGTTGGGGATTAGTGAGTAGCGGATGGGACGTAATAGGCATTTCATTGCGCCTCGGGTTGTGGTTACCACAAACCTTCCCGATCGGGGAGGGACGATGGGAGCATCTTATCGTGCAATACGAAGAACTGGTCGCCAGCGGGATTGTCGGGCGCGACAGGAATTTGGCGGATACCGGGAGCCCTTGCGGGCGCTCGGTAAAGCGAGGGTCAGACTACGCCGAGCGTGCCGAGGATGATGGCAAGGACGCAAGTGATTACGGGAATCACGACCGATACCATGCCTATGTCGGCATAGCTCTGCTTGTGGGTCAGCTGCGTAATGCCGAGCAGGGTAACCACGGCGCCGTTGTGCGGCAGGCTGTCGAGGCCTCCGCAGGCGATGGCCACAACACGGTGTAGAACTTGCGGGTCGATACCACGGGCGATAGCCGCCTGGTAGAAGGTTTCGCCCATCGCACCGAGGGCAATGCTCATGCCACCTGATGCCGAACCAGTGATGCCGGCCAGGACATTGGTGGCGATTGCTGATGTGATAAGGGGGTTGTCGGAAATTCCGAGCAGGGCCGCTTGGATGATGGCGAAGGCGCCAAGGGTCTTTATAACATTGCCATAGCCGACTTCGCTCGCGGTGTTGAGGATGGGGAGCATCGAGCCGAAGACGCCGGCATTGACGGATTCCTTGACGTTAGTGAAGCGCTTCCAGTTGACCGTAATGGCAAATACGACAGCCACTACCAGAGAAATCACCAGTGCCCAGATACCGCGAACGGCACCGAGATTTGTTTCAAAGGGTTTGGCCTTGAGGTAGTCAAAGCCGGTTGCGTTGGCCGAGAAGACATACTCGGAGAGGATGAAATTGAGGACGAGGACGATGAAGATCGGCAGTAGAGCCACCCAGACATTGGGCAGATTGGCATTGTCAAATTCCTTGACGACCTCGTTCGGGTGGTTGCCATAGAATTCGCCGCGTGCGTTGGCTTTCTTGGCGCGGGCCATGAGCCACCAGGTGCCAGCAGCGAACATGAAGATGCCGCAGATGGTGCCGAGAATCGGGGCGGCATAGACCGTGGTTTTGAAGAACGGCATCGGGATGGCGTTCTGGATCTGTGGCGTGCCGGGCAGCGCGGTCATCGTAAAGGTGAAGGAGCCGAGGGCGATGGCGCCGGGAATCAGGAACTTTGGTGTGCCGGCTTCCTTGAAAAGGTGGGCGGCGATCGGGTACACCGCGAAGGCGACGACGAACAGCGAGACGCCGCCGTAGGTCAGGATGCCACAGGAAAGCACAACGGCGAGGATGGCGCGGCTCTTGCCTACCCGCGCGGCGATGTCATGGGCGATGGCCTTGGCGCATCCGGTGTCTTCCATGATCTTGCCGAATATCGCGCCGAGGAGGAAGACCGGGAAGAACAGTTTGAGATAGTTCGCCAGGTTGGGCATGAAGACATGCGTGTACGTGGCGATGATGGGCATATCCGAGAACGCGGCCGCTACCAGGGCCAGGATCGGTGCCAGGATAAGGACGGTTATGCCCCTGTACGCGAGGTACATGAGCAGACCAAGGGATAAGACGATGCCGATTACACCAATCATGAAAGTACTCCTCCGTTAGTTCATTCCGGGCATCAGTGACGCCCTTGGTTACTACAGCTAAAGCGCAAAAATCAGCCTGAATCGGCCGCCGTTGTTTCTTATATCCCGGCTCCACGCGCATCTCATTGCCGGGGCCCGAACTCTTCGACGGTCGTGCTCTGATTCTTCTCTAGCGGATGCCGTGCCAGTTGATGCAAGGCATTGTTTTTAAGTGGTACTTTTTGGATGGGGAGCCGTTCGGGCAGCGTGAGACTGCCTTTTTGTCCCACTTATGAGACGTATTTCCTAGAAAAATACGCAGAAATCGATTCCCAGTAAGGAAGTCTCAATTATGAGACATGTCTCGTTATTGAGAATGAAGGCCAAGCGCCTGCATTTTTCGATACAGCGTTGCGCGTGCCAGTCCGAGCAGCTTTGCTGCGTCTTCGACCCGTCCGCCGGTTTCCGACAGGGCCTTAGTCAGTAGTTGTCGTTCGAAGTCCTCAACTGCGGCGGCGTAGGTGTCCCTGATTCCGGTCATCTGACCGTCGTTAACTGGCGCGCGCAGGTTTTCACGTTGCACGATCCCATCCAGATCGATCGCGTCGAGGCGGGTTTTATCCGAGAGCATGGCGACTTTTTCGAGGACGTTTTGCAGTTCGCGGACATTTCCGGGCCAGGCGCAACGCCGCAGGCGGTCGATCGCCATGGGTGTCAACTCGCGGTGCGCCAGCCCGGTACGTTGTTCAATCTTCTCGAGAATGCTTTCACAGAGAGCCGCCATGTCGGCGGCGCGTTCGCGCAAGGGGGGAACCTGAATCGACAGAACGTTCAGGCGATAGAACAGATCGGCGCGAAAGCGACCCTCGTCGACTCGCCGCTGCAAGTCGACGCTGGTAGCGGCAATGATGCGCACGTTGATACGCACCACCCGGTTCGATCCGACTGCTTCAAACTCCTGCTCCTGCAGCACGCGCAGCAACTTGGTCTGGAGCAGTAACGGCATTTCGCCGATCTCGTCGAGGAACAGAGTGCCGCCGTCGGCCAACAGGAACTTGCCTTCACGGCCACGCCGGTCGGCGCCGGTGAAAGCGCCCGCAACCACGCCGAAAAACTCGGTTTCCAGGAGCGTGTCGGGAATCGCCGCCACATTGACGCCGACGAATGGCTTGGTTGCCCGCGTCGATGCGGTGTGGATGGCTTGTGCCAACAGTTCCTTGCCGGTTCCCGTTTCACCAAGCAATAACACGGTGGCGTCAAGCTGTGCGGCGCGACGTGCCTGGCGCTTTACTTCCATGCAGACGGGGCTGGAACCGATGAAATTGGAAAAGCTGTATTTCGGGCGACGTTCTTCGGCGAGCCGTTTCTGGGCCGCAGCCAGATCGCGCTGCAAGCCTTCAAACTTGGCAAACAGCGGTTTGAGTGACTGGACCTGATCGAAAAGTGCGAAGCCGGCTGCCCCGATGACGTCACCCCGATCGTCCTTGAGCGGAATGCGGGTGACGACAAAGGTGGCGTCTGGGGTTTCCAGAAGGTCGAGCAGGATCGGCTGCCCGCTGTTGACCACTTCGCGCATCAGGCTGTTGGGGATCACATCCTCGATCGCGCGCCCGATCGCATCGGTGGCCGAGATGGCACCGAAGCGCATGGCATAGCGCTCGTTGATCCAGACGATGCGTGCTTGGCGATCAACCACCACCGTGCCTTCGCACAGGCTCTCCAGATTTTCGAAAAGCGACTGCATCGAGCGGCGGCGAATCTGCTCGTGGTCGAGTAGCAGGTCGGGCAGGCGGACGTTGGGCATCGGGTAGGTTCCTGGTTTTGAATCAGACTCAGATGCCGGGATCCTGAGCGCAGACGGGATTTGCACGAGTTAGCGGCGAGATCTGTTGAAACCTGCCGATTGGCCAATCAAACAAGTTCGGCGAATGCGCGAAAGGAATCATTCAAATGACGGTTGGTACAACGACGTCAAGCGCGAGCAACGGGGCGCACGACCAAGACGTTCTTTCCCGTCTGCGGAGTTCCCTTGTATTCCAAACCAACCTCTTCTGCCGAGACGAGCGCCAGTTCCACGCGTCCGCGATATCGCTCCAAAAAACGCTCTATGGCTTCACCTTCCTCGCATCCACGCTGATACTTCCAGAAGCCGGCGACATCGGTTTCAGAGGTTGGCCCGAACATGCTGAGGACAGCCCAGCCCTGGTGCGGATGTTTGACCTTGTAATCACTTTGGGATTCCAGATGGGCGAGACCGGCAAGGTCCGAAAGAAAAGACATAGTGGCTCCATGACACACTGGTTCGGGGGCTTTGGACGGAAGTGCGTTGATGCAATTGCGTTGCGGCGTTTGTGGCGTGAGTGTACCTTTATAACCGGCGAAGCGGACCGGGCGCGTCGCTCGATTGCGCTCGATCGCGAACGATTCCGGTACGCGAATTTATAAGGTCAATCAATTGGCGCATTCGAGCATTTGAAGATAAGTGGCGGCTGATTCTGTATATTAGCGTTTGCTAATAGTTTGATTTGGATAGTGGCGCGATCGTTGCAAACTGCTTCGTGGCTAGTCGTGCCGGTTGTTAGCGCAAACTTTCCTATCGTTGGGCCGAAATCAAATCGGCATCGACTGAAATTTCAAGAGGACACCGCAAATGCAGAAGAAAGCCGCCGGAAAAGCCGAGAAAGCAATCGATGCTGTCACCAATGCCGACGCGACCAAGGCGACCAAAGCGACTAAAGTCGCCGTCGCTGCGAAAACAAGCAAGCCCGTCGCGAAAGTCACCAAGCCTGTCGTGGTGCCGAAAGCGGTGGTGACGACTGAAGCCGTCACGGCGGCCACAGCCACAACAGCGCCCAGCAAGAGCCGCGCTGCCAAACCCGTAGCGCCGAAGACCAAGGAGTCGCCACGGATTTCCCTGGCTGCGTTGGCCATGGGGACCGCTGCCGTGCCAGTTGTTGAATAAGTTCCGGAGATCAAGGCGGTGGTGCCCGTCAAACCCGCC
>CAMDMZ010000022.1 GCA_945902805.1 Propionivibrio dicarboxylicus
CGGGGGGATCAATGCGCGTCTGGCGGAATTCCGCATGCGCGATCAGCAGCGGGTGATGGAGTTCCGCCGCGAGGTGGAGACGCAGCTCTCTGAGGCGCAGAAGGAACTCGCGACGCAGGCGGAGCGACTGACGAGTCTGCGTGATTCGTATCAGCGCCTGGCGATCCGGGCGCCGGTGGCGGGGACGGTGGTGGATGTGGCGGTGAGTACGGTAGGTGGGGTGGTGAAGCCGGGGGACCGGATCATGGATATCGTGCCGGAGGGGGATGATCTGGTGGTGGAGGCACAGTTGCCACCGCAGTACATCGACCGGGTGCATGCCAGCTTGCCGGCGGATGTGCATTTCGATGCGTATGTGAGTTTGGCGAACCGGCCGGTGCTGGCGGGGGTGGTGCAGGTGGTGTCGGCGGATGTGATGACGGAGCCGCGTTCGGGGGCTCAGTTCTATACGCTGCGGGTGACGATCCCGGCGGCAGAGACGGGTAAGGTGAAGAATCTCAGGCTGTATCCGGGGATGCAGTGTACGGTGATGGTGAAGACGGGGGAGCGCTCGTTTCTGAATTATCTGTTACGGCCGATTCTTAGGCGGTTTACTACGGCTCTGACAGAAGGGTGAGGGGCGAGAGGTGGCAACCACGCAATCCGTTTTGGTGAGATCCATGCGATCACGGTAGTCTGCTGCGCCTTGGGTAGGGGACTTTGGAACCACTCAATTTAAAGCATCCAAATTGAGTACAGAGTCAGAAAACCACGGATTAGCGAACGTCTATTCGCCGCTTGGACCTACACGATTGCATTGTCTTGGTTAAACGACTCGTGATGGCCGCAGCTGGCGCAGAAAGTATGAACAACGCGCCTTACGAAAAATTGCCGAATGCTATCAGTCGCGTTTCGCGATAATCGAAGGTTTCTTCAGATTTGTAATCTGTTCCCCTGTGTCGCAACACCATATCGTGGTTGCTGAACTCAAGATGCGGTTAATTGCCTCCGCTGCGCGGATACCATCCCTTGATATCCTGGTCAAACTTGAAACATATATTGATCCGTATTCGGCTATTTTCGAAAGCAATTTGTCGAGGTTAGGGGCTGATTTCGCACTACCCGACAAGCCCTCATCCTTATAGATGTGTATGTCATCCGTGGAGACCCCATGGGATTCGGCAACCGATAAACACAGATCGATTTGTGTTTGCAGACGTCGGTACTCGGATACTGTTCTTGGATCTTGGTTAGTGCGGGCATAAATTGCGACTTTACGGGTAGTTGCTTCTGGCATTATTGCCTCCATTGCAAGGTTGATTTCAGGATAACTCATTCACACGAGACACTAACAGGTCGGCAACGTGATCTGTTGGGGCGGTAGCTGCCAAGCGGGCATAGACGTGAAACCCACAGTTGGCTGCAGTTTGTTATGGCGGCCATTATGGAAGTGAAATAACCTCGGTCCAGTGCCCGGATTTATCATCTCGGGCGCACCAATCACCCATAAAAGCGGACACCTGATCGCAGGTGCCCACTTTCATTTCTGGGGTTGCTACTGCCGCCAAGGTCGAGTGGCTCCCACGAATCGTGGCCGTCTTGCCTTCCACCACGACTTCATCCACCAGCAGATTCAGATAGCTTTTCGCAAAGCCGGTGTCCCCGGATAACAGCCGGCGGTGCAATGCCTTAGCAAAGCCATCTATCTGACTCGGTTTCAGAGTTTCAATCGGCATAGAGTGATCTCGCTGCACCCCGGCAAGCTCGATCAAGATTGCTTCCCGTGACACCTTCAACTGCTGCGCCCTGCGTTGGGTTGTTTCATCCAGTTCTATCGTTGCGCAATACTATTTCGCCAACGGCAAAGGAGCTTTCCGCAAGCTGCCGATACTCAATGCATAGTGTCGGGTGAATTCAGCGCCGAGGAAGAATATCTGTGCCGAGTAGTACACCCATAGCAACAGCGCGATCAAGGATCCGGCGGCACCGAATCCCGAAGCGACTCCACTATTTCGCAAATATGCGCCAATAGCAATTTTCCCCAGACTGAACAAACCTGCGGTGAATAGTGCTCCAATCACGACATCGCGCCAGGAAAGTGGAGCGGCTGGAAGAGTCTTGTAAATTACCGCGAACATGCAGGTAATGACGGCGAACGAAATCACTGATGAAACGGTTCCGAGGGCAAGGACCGAACCGCTCCACGCACCGTCAGCATAACGTTCGAGTATCGCCAGGGCGGCACTGACGACGAGGGAAATCAGCAACAGAAAAGCAAGTACCAGAACAATACCAAACGACAACAATCGCGTCCGTAGGAGATCTCGGAATACGGACTGACATTGCCTATTGACACCCCAGAGCTCGTCCAGACTACCCTTGAGTTCGACAAAGACACTGGTAGTTCCCAAGAGTAGCAAGGCTGCTGCTGCTAGTGTTGCGATCAGACCGGAGCTAGCGTCACTGGTCGCCGCCAGTAGGGCTTGGATCGCCAACGCGCCATTCGGTCCTACCAGCCCCGCAATCTGGGACACGATTTCACCTTGCGCTGCCTCGGCCCCAAAGAAATACCCGGCTACCGCGATCGATAGCATCAAGATTGGGGTCATGGAGAACAGGGTATAAAAGGCCAGCGCCGCTCCTTTGCTGGCCCCCCGTTGATCAATCCAGGAAATTAGCGAATGGACTAAAACAATTTTCAGGCGCCGTACCAAACTTGACGTGGCATGGATAGCGTTCGACATAGCTTAAAGGCCGGATGGTGGAAGTCTGTTGCAACCGGTGGTTGCACGCTGACAGATGGTCAGTACGTGAGTCATCCTGGCTCCATCCAAGGTGTATCGAAGAAAAGGCGATTGATTGTGGTCATCTTCTGGCCAAGCGTCGGTGCGCTGACGAACAGACCGCGCTTCACGAATCTTTGAGCATGACGGCAACGACTTCACCCCCGTTCCGGCGGGCAGCGTCGATTGAAGCCGCGCCAACCACGGAGATCAAGAGAAGACATGACCAGCACCACACGGCAACTTCGCGATATGGGCCAAAGCCTCTGGCTCGACAATATCACTCGCAGCTTGCTCAGTCGCGGCACGCTACAGAGCTACATCGAGGATTTCTCGGTGTCGGGCCTCACCTCGAATCCGACGATATTCGAGCACGCCATCGGCAACGGTGATTCCTACGACGCCGCGATCGATACCAAAGCCCGCGCTGGTCTGGCGGGCGAGGCCATGTTCTTCGAACTGGCCCTGGAAGACCTGCGCCAGGCGGCCGATCTTTTCCGTCCGATTCACGCCACCACCGACGGCCTTGACGGCTGGGTTTCGCTGGAAGTGTCGCCCTTGCTGGCGGACGACAGCGCGGCGACCGTCGTCGCCGCCGCACACCTGCATCGGCGCGCGCAGCGCGACAACCTTTTCATCAAGATTCCCGGCACTGGTGCCGGCATCGCGGCGATCGAGGCGTCGATCTTCGCCGGGGTACCAGTGAATGTGACGCTGCTGTTTTCGCCCGCACACTACCTCGCCGCCGCCGAGGCATATATGCGTGGCATAGAACGCCGCATCGCCGCCGAGCTCCATCCGGTGGTGCACTCCGTGGCCTCGCTGTTCATCAGCCGCTGGGATGTCGCGGTCAAGGATCGGGTGCCGTGCGAGCTGCACAACCTGCTGGGCATTGCCATCGCTCAAACCACTTACCAGGCCTATCGCGAACTGCTGGCATCGCCGCGCTGGTGCAAGCTGGCGGCAGCCGGCGCGCGCCCGCAGCGGCTGCTGTGGGCCAGCACCGGGACCAAGGACCGGGCGGCAGCCGACACGCTGTACGTCGACGCGCTGGCGGCGCCGGATACCATCAACACCATGCCCGAGAAAACGCTGCTGGCCTTTGGCGCACACGGCGCGGTACGCGGCGTCATGGCCGCCGATGGCGACAACGCGGTGGCCACACTCGCCGAGTTTGCGCGCGCCGGCATCGACGTCGTGGCACTCGCTGAGTCGCTCCAGCAAGAGGGCGCGTACGCCTTTACGAAATCCTGGAACAAGTTGCTGGCCTGCATCGCGGCCAAAAGCGCGCATCTCAACCCATCCTTCGCCGCTAAGTCCACACCATGACACTTGACACCCTTACCCCTGATCAGCTCCACGACATCGACGCCTACTGGCGCGCCGCAAACTATCTTTCGGTCGGCCAGATCTTTCTCCGCGACAACCCGCTGCTGCAACGGCCGCTGACCCTGGCGGACATCAAGCACATGCTGCTCGGA
Source organism: Propionivibrio dicarboxylicus (assembly GCA_945902805.1). Taxonomy (GTDB): domain Bacteria; phylum Pseudomonadota; class Gammaproteobacteria; order Burkholderiales; family Rhodocyclaceae; genus CAMDMZ01. Next base: position 4,244 of record CAMDMZ010000022.1, read on the forward strand.
CACTGGGGCACCACGCCCGGCCAGAACTTCATCTACGCCCACCTCAACCGGGTGATCAGGAAGTACGACCTCGACATGATCTACATCTCCGGTCCCGGTCACGGCGGGCCGGCGGTGGTCGCCAACACCTATCTGGAAGGCACTTACAGCGAGGTCTATCCGGCGATCAGCCAGGACACCGCCGGACTGCGCAAGCTGTTTCTCCAGTTCTCGTTTCCCGGCGGCATCCCCAGCCATGCCTCGCCGGAATGTCCGGGCTCGATCCACGAGGGCGGCGAACTCGGTTACTCGCTCAGCCATGCCTTCGGCGCGGTGTTCGACAACCCGCAACTGATCGTCGCCTGCGTCGTCGGCGATGGCGAGGCGGAGACCGGGCCGCTGGCCACGGCCTGGCATTCGAACAAGTTTCTCAATCCGGCGAGCGACGGCGCGGTGCTGCCGATTCTGCATCTCAACGGCTACAAGATCGCCAGTCCGACGGTGCTGGCGCGCATCAGTCGCGAGGAACTGGAGCAATTGCTGCGCGGCTATGGCTGGACGCCGTACTTCGTCGAGGGTCACGAAGCGGGGCCGATGCACGAGGCAATGGCGGCGACGCTGGACATCGCAATGGAGCAAATCGCGGCGATCCAGCACGACGCCCGCGTCAATGGCAACCTGACGCGTCCGCGCTGGCCGATGATCGTGCTGAATTCACCGAAGGGCTGGACCGGGCCGAAAGTGGTCGACGGACATCAGGTGGAAGGCAGTTTTCGCGCGCATCAGGTGCCCTTGCAGCCGGCTTCCAATCCCGAGCATCTCGGACTGCTGGAGGACTGGCTGCGCAGCTATCGGCCCGAGGAACTGTTCGACGACGACGGTCGCCTGCGCGCCGAACTGGCGGCGCTGGCGCCCACCGGGACGCGGCGCATGGGCGCCAATCCGCACGCCAATGGTGGCCTGCTGCTGTGCGATCTGAAGCTGCCGAACTTCCGGGATTACGCGGCGAATGTGCCGGTGCCGGGAATAGTCGGCGCTGGCGACACGCGGGTGCTCGGCCCCTTTCTGCGCGACGTCGCGAAACTGAATACCGAGCAGCGCAATTTCCGCGTTTTCGGCCCGGACGAGACGCTTTCCAACGGCCTCGGGGCGCTGTTCGAGGCGACCAACCGCCAGTGGGATGCCGCGACGCTGCCGAACGACGAGTTTCTCGCGCCGGAGGGCCGCGTGCTCGATTCGATGCTCAGCGAGCACCAGTGCGAGGGCTGGCTGGAAGGCTATCTGCTGACCGGACGGCATGGGCTGTTCAACTGCTACGAGGCCTTCATCCACATCGTCGATTCGATGTTCAACCAGCATGCCAAGTGGCTCAAGGTCAGCGCCGGGCTGCCCTGGCGGCGCGGCATCGCCTCGCTCAACTACCTGCTGGCTTCGCATGTCTGGCGCCAGGATCACAACGGCTTCACCCACCAGGATCCCGGCTTCATCGACGTCGTCGCCAACAAGAAGGCCTCGGTGGTGCGCGTCTATCTGCCGCCCGACGCCAACTGTCTGCTGTCGGTGATGGATCACTGCCTGCGCAGCCGCAACTACGTGAATGTGGTGATCGCCGGCAAGCACCCGGCGCCGCACTGGCTGAGCATGGACGCCGCCGTCGCCCATTGCAGCAACGGCATCGGTATCTGGGATTGGGCCGGCAACGAGCTGGCGAGCAGCGATCCGGACGTGGTCATGGCCTGCTGCGGCGACGTGCCGACGCTGGAAACGCTGGCCGCCGTCTCGATATTGCGCCAGCATCTGGCGGAGCTGAGGGTGCGCGTCGTCAATGTGGTCGATCTGATGAAGCTGCAACCGCCGAGCGAACATCCGCACGGCTTGAGCGACGCCGCCTTCGACGCGCTATTCACGGCGGACAAGCCGGTCATCTTCGCCTTCCACGCTTACCCGTGGCTGATCCACCGGCTGACCTATCGGCGCACCAATCACGACAACTTCCACGTCCGCGGCTACAAGGAGGAGGGCACCATCACCACGCCTTTCGACATGACGGTGCTGAACGATCTCGATCGCTTCCATCTCGTCATGGACGCCATTGACCGCCTGCCGCAAAGCGGCGAGCGGGGGCAGCTACTGAAGCGGCAACTGGCGGAAAAGCTGGTGGCACACAAGCTCTACATCGACCGGCACGGCCAGGACATGCCGGAAATCCGCGACTGGAAATGGCCGGCCTGACGCCGCGCCGTTGCTCGCCGAGGCTCGGGTGTGTACGGCCCCGCGCAGGAAGGAACCCAGCGCCTCTTGCGGTCAGGATCTGGATTTCCCCTGCGCGGGAATGAGGTGTGCGCTTTGCATATATCCCATCAGGTATGCAACACCACACAAATTGCTGCTGAAACGGGCGGACAAGAGACTGAACTTGCCCGTCTGTCAGTGGTTAGCCTAAGCGATCAATAGATAGACTCGTGCAGCGTCGCGTCAATGTTGGCTTCCGCCTTGATCCATCCTTCGTGGCTGCCCTGGCTTCCGAGTCCAAGCCTTTCAGTGTGGTAGTGGATAAACGACCGGCACGGTGAGTCTCTGAATACACTCGATCGGTCGTTCGTTATTATCCATAAATTGCTGCGTACCCGGGAATAGTGGCGGTCAATGGTTCCCAGTTTCCGCCGCTATTCACACGACTTTCGCGGTCTTCGTCCTTTTGGCACCACGAAACCACTGCGACTTGATCGCCTCCAGAATGAAAAGGCTAAAGAAGCCAGCGGCGGCGGCAAACCCAAGCTCACCCCAGTGCAAGCGACCGAAATGGAAGAGCGATTGTGCGGGCGGCCAGGATAGGGCAGTCGCCAGAAGAATGCCAATCCCGCCGATCAGAATCCACAGTGAGCGGTTAGGTCGCATGAAGGCACGGATGAGGGACGAATTGAAGGAGCGGTTGACCAGAATGAGACCAATGTTGATGAGGATTAGCGCAGTGAACACCAGTGAGCGCAAGTCCTCATCGGGCAAATCCATACGCGCGGCACCAACGTACATGCTGGCCAGAATGGCAAGAACGATGAAACCCTGAAGTACAGCCCACAAAATTCGCTTCGGGAGCAAGAGAGGACTTGCGGGGTCGCGTGGTGGGCGTTGCATCACATCGTCTTCCTCTTTCTCGGCTTCAAACACGATCGAGCAAGCCGGGTCGATGACCATCTCCAGAAAGGCAATGTGGATCGGCGTGAGAATTAGCGGCAGGCCGAGCAGCAGCGGCAAGAGCGCAAGACCGGCAATCGGGATATGAACAGCGACAATGAACTCGATCGCCTTGCGCAGATTGTCGTAAATGCGCCGGCCGAGGCGGATGGTCTTCACAATTGAGCCGAAATCATCGTCGAGCAGGACGATCGCCGAGGCTTCGCGGGCGACATCCGTACCGCGCCCACCCATGGCGATGCCGATGTGCGCGGCCTTGATTGCTGGGGCATCGTTGACGCCATCACCGGTCATGGCGACGACCTCGCCGCTGGCCTTGAGACTTTGAACAATGCGCAGCTTCTGCTCGGGGCGGATGCGCGCAAAAATCGATATCGTCTTGACGCGCAGGGCAAGTTGATCATCGGGCATGACTTCCAAGTCATCACCGGAGAGCACTTCCGTTGACTCGATGCCCGCTTGTTCGCCAATGGCGCGGGCGGTAGCTGGATAGTCCCCGGTGATCATCAGCACCCTGATGCCCGCCGTTCGACATTCAGCCACGGCAGCGGGTACATTGGAACGCACTGGGTCCGCAAAACCGATCAGTCCGAGATAGTCGAAGTTTAGGCCGCGCGGTGTCTCTGGCAGGATCTTTTCATCAATGGCGTTTGCTACGCTGGCTTTCGCCACACCCAGGACGCGAACACCTCCGTCGGCAAGCGCATCAACCTGTTGCTTGATCTTTGCGAGCCGATCAGCGGGCAACTTGCACAACTCAGCTATCGCTTCAAGCGCACCTTTTGCGTAGGCGGTACCGTTCTTTTCATCACCGTCGTCGGACTGTACGTTTGCTACCGCAAAAAGATCCGGCCTCAAACCGTAGGCACGAATAAGTTTGTGTCGCGCAAGAAACTCTGCGTTTTTGCCAATCTGCACCGCCGCGAGAGTGTGTACGGCGACGTCCATCGGATCGCTGGGTTCGCGCGGACAGGCGAGAAGGGCGGCTTCAAGTATCTCGCGGATTCTGTCTGCGACAGGGGTCTTTGCTTCCGGATCCCAGCGTGCGTCTTCGCTCTGTATCGCGACGAGCGTCATTCTGTTTTCGGTCAGCGTTCCCGTCTTGTCGGTGCACAACACGGTCGTTGCGCCGAGTGTTTCGATCGCCGAGGCGCGGCGAGTGAGCACGCGTGCCCGCGATATGCGCCATGCCCCCATCGCCATAAACACCGCAAGCACGAGAGGAAACTCCTCGGGAAGCAGTGACATGCCAATGGCGATGCCTCCCAGCATGGCTTCAAGCCATGATCCGCGCAGCAGTCCGTAGAGCAGAACGATCAATCCACCGGCGAGTACGCCAATGATGGCAAAGTTACGGACGAGGCCATGTATCTGCTTCTGCAGGTGTGGCTGCTCCGTTTCGATGGCTTCCAGTGCATGCCCGATCTTGCCCATCTCACTGCGCACGCCTGTCGCGATGACCAGTGCCTGACCTGTACCGCGCACGACCAGTGTGCCGGCAAATATGTGCGGCAAGTCTTCGCCGCCTGGTTTTGGTGGGGCAGCGGGTTCTCCCCTTTTTCTTGATGAATCCGGTGCAAGCTTGCGTACGGGAAGCGACTCGCCGGTGAGCAGCGACTCGTCAACCAACAGGTCTTGTGCGGATATGAGTGTGGCGTCGGCAGCAACGCGGTCTCCTTCCGATATCACGATCAGATCCTCACGCACACCTTCGCGGCCGGGAATCACCATCCGCTTTCCATCTCGGACCACCAGCGCCCGTGGACTGGCAAGGTTGCGAAGCGCTTCCAGGACGTTTTCGCTGCGCGTTTCCTGGACGATGGTGATCAGCACCGAGAACGAGGCAAACAACACAAGAAGCAGCGCTTCGACGTGGTCGCCGAGGAGCAGATAGACTACGCCGCCACCGATCAGAAGCGCGAACATGGGCTGACGTACCACCTCGAAAAGAATGCGCAGGAAACCGCGCTTTTCCGACGAGGGCAATTCGTTGAATCCGTCCTGCTTCAGTCGCTCTGCAGCCAACACGGCACTGACTCCAACAGTGTGCCCCGACGCTGGTACAGATTCATTGCTCATGTGAATGCCTTGAGCAAGACGTCAAACTGGGTTAGGAATCCGTCGATTGGCGTGCATGTTCATGCTGTTTTTTGTCCTGATAGGAATAGCTAGAGTTGTCGATGGACGCGCTCTGTCTTCCATCGCTGTAATTGCCGGATCACGCTTGGTACGTCGTATGGATATTTATAGCGCCATATCACCAGCAGGATCAGTGCGCTGCCATACATAGTGCCAATCTTGTTGGCAGCACCAGAAGAGCATCCAGGATGGCCGGAATCTGGCTGTGTTCGATAGCGCACAGCCACGCGAATCGGGAACAAGCATCATGAAAGGATGAAGCCCGATATCGCTGTCCTTCCCGTTGGATCAGGCACATCTGGCCCGATACCTCGGCCGACTACTTTCCTGCATCGAGCAATCGAATGACTGCCTTCGACGAAAATGGCACGAAGCATTTTGAGAGAAATGCGTTCTTGCTCCTGATGCTTGTTGTCTCAGTGGCATTTGGATGGGTCCTGTGGCCGTTCTACGGGACGATCATGTGGGCTTCGATCATCGCCTTGCTCTTCTCGCCCGTGTACTTGCACCTGTTGCCACGGTTGAAGCAGCGACACACGCTGGCGGCTTTGCTCACGCTGCTGATCGTGCTGGTGATTGCCATTCTTCCGCTGGCGCTAATCACGGCATCACTGGCGAGTGAAACGGCACTGGTGTATGCCCAATTGGAAACCGGTGATTTGAATCCAGGGCTCTACTTCCGTGGGGTATTCGATGCGCTGCCCGGCTGGATCACAGGCTTGCTCGACCGCTTTGGGATGGTTGATTTTTCAACCCTGCAACGCCGACTGAGCGCTGCGCTGGCTGAGGGCAGCAAGTACTTCGCAACGCAGGCTTTCAGCCTCGGTCAGAATACGTTCAAGTTTTTCACCAGCCTGTTCATCACGCTCTACCTTGCATTTTTCCTCATCCGCGATGGCGAAGGCGTGATGAAAGCCATTCGCCTGGCGATTCCGCTCAACTCCACGTACAAGAAGGAACTGCTCGAGAAGTTCGGTACCGTGATCCGGGCGACCATCAAGGGCAACATGCTTGTCGCGGCAATTCAGGGAACCTTGGGGGGCATCGCCTTCTGGTTCCTTGGCGTGAATGGCGCCTTGCTCTGGGGAGTGCTGATGGCCTTTCTGTCCTTGCTGCCGGCGGTCGGTGCCGGCCTGGTATGGTTGCCCGTCGCGATCTACTTGTTGATCACCGGAGCGCTCTGGCAGGGCATCGTGCTGATAGCCTATGGCGTCCTGGTGATCGGTCTGGTCGACAACGTGCTGCGGCCGATACTCGTGGGCAAGGACACACGCATGCCGGACTACCTGGTGATGATCTCAACTCTCGGTGGCATGACTCTGTTCGGCATCAATGGCTTTGTCCTTGGCCCCACAATTGCGGCGATGTTCATCGCCGTGTGGCACATCTACGTCACGACACGAGCGCGCGAGTGCGTGTAGATCGCGACCGCCCGAATAACGCATCGTGGTCGGCGACACCCAGCGGACTACCCTTTAGTTCGACAAAGACACCGGTGGTTCCGAACAGCCGCAAGGCTGCCGCGACCAAATATCGCGACCAGACCGGATGCCGGATGCGGTGTTCCGGGCTGCTGCCAGCACGGCCTGGATCGCTAGCGCACCATTCGGACCGACCAGTCCCGCCAACTGGGACACAATTTCACCCTGCGCTGCCTCGGCACCAAAAAAATTCCTGGTTACCGCAATCGATAGCATCAGGATCGGTGTGCCGCAATTCATCAACAGGAAAAAAGTGTCCCGTTGGCGGCAAGGTCGCGGCTTGCCGCTGCGATGATCATCACGACCTATCTTGGCGACATCGACACCAGCTTGTTGTCAACGCCTTTCACGCCCGCTACCGCCCCAGCCAAAGCGCCGGCTCGAGCTTTGTTCGTGACTGAATCCACCGAGCCGCTGAGTGTCACCACGGCTTTCACCGTATCAACGCTGATTTGCAATGTCTTCAGCCCCGGTTCGGCAAAGATGGCGGCCTTGATCTTCGCCGTAATTTCGGTGTCTTCGATGGCGACGCCGGCTTTTTCGCTTTGAGCATCCATTTTTCTTTCGACCGTATCAGCGGCGGTACCCATCTTCTTGCCCGCGTTATCAAGCGTTTGGTCGATCTTGCGGCCCGCATTCTCGGCTGGCCCAGGCTTGTCGCACGCTGACATAGCTAAGGTACCCAACATGGAGACCACAATCATTGCATAGATCAGTTTCATTTTTCTTTCCTTCCGACGTTCGAGCATTTCGCCAAAAGACAAATCCACAATTGACTGGCATATCAAGTGAGGAACGCCACCCCCCGAAAAAACGAGTCAAGAGAAGCTGGCGCGAAGGTGTTTCTGAATCTGGTAACACTTATCGCATATATGTCAGCCGACCTCTGTTCGCTGTCACACACATACGCCACATCGACGCCACATTGATCTGTGTGCGCCACCGCACCGACGGCTACTTCGGTCCTCTTTAGTGTGGCAGCAAGGTTTTGACACGGTGCAAACCGACGCTGTCTGACGCTGTATACAGGGCTTTCACTTCAATCCGAGCGTCATTTCGCCTTTTCATCATCGAACGGTTCGTGAATCCTTAACTAGATCGCCGTCCCGTCAGCACCGACTTTTTGCAGGTCGTCCGGATGTGGGCGCTACCGCAAAGCTCGTTCGCCGGTAATTTCTTATGTTCAAGTCGCTCTCCCTGACGGTTCCCGGTAGCAAGTCCAATCCATATTTGCCGAGCTTGAAACTCTGGTGGCGCCACAGCAAGTGGCAGCGCTTGACCCCGAATGAAGAAGCGCCGCTACGGTCCGAGCTATTCAGCGCCGATCAGATGGAACTGCATGGTAAGTATCTTGCTGCCGCGCATTCCTTGGCGCCGGGAAGCGCCCCGGACAAACTCTTGCCACGCCTGGCCGACAACGAAGGCACCCTGGTCGGCGTTTGCAAACTACTGACGACGTCGATTACGGCGAAGCAGCGGGTGACGCCGGCCGGTGAGTGGTTGCTCGACAACTTCTACCTGATTGAAGAACAGATTCGCACTGCCAAGCGGCACCTGCCGAAAGGTTATAGCCGCGAACTGCCGCGGCTGGCGCATGGCCCCTCAGCCGGTCGGCCGCGTGTGTACGATTTGGCACTGGAGACGGTGGCGCATGGCGACGGGCGCGTCGATACCGAAACGCTCGCGCGGTTTGTCGCCGCTTACCAAAGTGTCACCGAGCTCAAGTTGGGCGAGCTGTGGGCCATTCCGATCATGCTGCGGCTTGCCGTGATCGAGAATCTGCGGCGTGTAGCGGTCTGGATCGCGGCCGGTTGGGCCGAACGCAACCTGGCCGATTCCTGGGCGAATCAGATGATCGATGCCGCCGAAAATGATCCCAAGAGCCTGATCCTGGTCATCTCGGATATGGCGCGATCGGCGCCGCCGATGACCAGTGTCTTCGTCGCCGAACTGGCGCGACGATTGCAAGGGCAGGGGCCAGCGTTGGCATTGCCGCTGACCTGGATAGAGCAGCGCCTGTCCGAATCAGGCCTGACCATCGAACATTCAGTGCAGTCCGAAAACCAGCGCCAGGCGGCGAACCAGGTCTCGATCAGCAACAGTATCGGCAGCCTGCGCGTTCTCGGTGCCACCGATTGGCGCGAGTTCGTCGAAACCATGAGCGTGGTCGAACAGACGCTGCGTGACGATCCTGGCGGCATCTATGGGGCGATGGATTTCGGTACCCGTGATCGCTATCGACACAGTACGGAACGGATCGCGAAAGCCAGCAATGCCTCTGAAGGCGATGTAGCGCGCCAGGCGGTAGCGCTGGCAAGTGCCCAAGACGTGGCCGCAGACAGGGAGCGGCACGTTGGCTTCTATCTGATCGACAAGGGCTTGGCGGATCTTGAGCAGGCGACGGCCGTCCGTCTGCCCAATATCGAGAGCTTCCGGCGCGCGCTGGGGAAAACACCATTGTTGGCCTACCTCGGCAGTATTGCGCTGCTTACCGCGAGCATGACAGCGGTTTTGCTGGCGCAAGCGCGTTTCTTAGACATGTCGCCTTGGCTGCTGTTGCCAATCAGCTTTCTGTTGCTGCTGGCTACCAGCCAATTGGCGATTGGCCTGGTCAACTGGCTGGCAACACTACTGGTTAGCCCGCATCCCTTGCCGAAAATGGATTTTTCCAAGGGCATCCCGGCCTCATCGCGCACGCTGGTGGTGGTTCCTACCATGCTGGGCGACGCAGAGGGCATCGAGAATCTGGTCGAAGCACTGGAAGTCAGGTATCTGGCGAATCAGGATCAGCACCTGCACTTTGGTCTGCTGACTGATTTCGGCGATGCGCTGCAGGAGGTGCTGGCGGGTGATGCGGCACTGCTTACCCTGGCCCAACTCAGGATCGACGAGCTGAATGAAAAATACGGCAACCGCGATGGTCGCACCGGGGACGATATATTTTTCCTGTTCCATCGTTCGCGGCGCTGGAATCCCGGCGAACAGCGCTGGATGGGCTACGAACGCAAGCGCGGCAAGCTCGCCGACTTGAATGCCTTGCTGCGTGGCGTTGCAGGCGATGCGTTTTCATTAGTGGTAGGTGGTAGTGCGATTCTGTCCACTGTCAAATACGTCATCACCCTGGACACAGATACGCAATTGCCACGCGATGCGGCGCGACAGATTGTCGGTGCCATGGCGCATCCGCTAAATCACGCCCGCTACGATAACGACCGCACGCGGGTCGGCCAAGGCTACGGCATCCTGCAACCACGAGTGGCGATCAGCCTGCCGGGCACCAATCGTTCGCGTTATGCCCGCCTGTATGGCGGCGAGCCTGGCCTCGATCCCTACACGCGCGCCGTGTCCGACGTGTATCAAGACGTGTTCGGTGAAGGTTCGTTCATCGGTAAGGGTATCTACGACGTCGATGCCTTTGAGCAGGCAGTAGGTAGTCGTTTCCCCGAAAACAGCATTCTCAGCCACGATCTGCTCGAAGGATGCTATGCCCGGTCGGCGCTCCTGAGCGATGTGCAGTTGTATGAGGACTACCCGCCGCGCTACCGCGCCGACGTCAGCCGGCGCTACCGCTGGATTCGTGGTGATTGGCAACTGGCCGGATGGCTCCTGAGTAGAGTTCCTGGTGCCCAAGGCGTTCGCCAGGCCAATCCACTGTCGGCGTTATCGCAATGGAAGCTGATCGACAATCTGCGCCGCAGTCTTGTGCCGGCCACTTTGACGGCACTCCTGTTACTGGGCTGGATACTTCTGTCGCCGGCCTGGCTGTGGACCGCTGTGGTGATCGGCATCCTGTTGATTCCTTCATTGTGCGGCACCACGCTCGATTTGCTGCGCAAGTCGGATGAGGTTTTGTGGCGGCAACACCTTAGTGCGGTTGCCCACTCGACCTCACGGCGCGCTATGCAGATCGTCTTCGAACTAGCCTGTCTGCCCTACGAAGCGTTCTACAGTCTGGACGCGATGATGCGCACGGCCTGGCGGATGCTCGTGTCGCGCCAACGACTGCTGGAATGGAATCCATCCAGTGACGCCGATCGTGAGTCGGCTGGCGCTGGCCACGGTGATTTGATCGCCAGTATCAGGACGATGTGGCTGGCGCCTACGCTCGCGGTAGCGGCTGCGATTCAACTGGTTCAATTCAGGGCATTGCCGGAAACACTGCTGGCGGCCGGGCCGATCCTGTTGCTCTGGTTTGTGGCACCCGCCATGGCATGGTGGTTGAGTCGCCCGCTGGTGCCGCGCCCAGCGGCGCTGACTATCGAGCAGACCTATTTCCTGCATGGTCTTGCGCGGCGAACCTGGGCCTTTTTTGAAAACTTTGTCGGCGCGGAAGATCACTGGCTTCCACCCGACAACTATCAGGAATATCGAGCCGGTGCCGTGGCTCATCGGACCTCGCCCACCAACATGGGGCTAGCGTTGCTGGCGAATCTGAGCGCCTACGACTTCGGCTATGTCACCACCGGGCAGCTGCTGGAACGCACTACCAACACGCTGAACACGATGGATGGTCTGGAGCGCTACCGCGGACACTTTTTCAACTGGTACGACACGCAAAACTTGCAACCGCTGACACCTCTGTATATCTCGACCGTCGACAGTGGCAACCTTGCCGGCCATTTGTTGACCCTGCGCGCTGGGCTGCTGGCCCTGGTCGACGATGCGGTACTTCCCCCGCGTCTGCTGGATGGCTTCAGCGATACCGCGCGGATTCTCTTTGAAACGATGGAGCATCCGGCGATCGCTCCGGCGAAAGCCCTACGCAAGATCCTCGATATGGCGAGGGCTTCCCGGCCCGTCAGCATTACTGCGGTCCGACTGCTGGTCGAAGACCTGTCCGCAGCGGTTGGCCGGCTGAGCGCCGAACTCAGTGGCCAACTCAATGCGGCAATCAGTACCAACCCCGATACCCGCGACAACACGGCGATCGGCAGCGAAGCTTTCGCGTGGGCGCGGGCGTTCGACCTGCAATTGCGAGTGGCCCTGAATGAACTGAATTGCGTGAGCGACAGATCTCCGCCCGACACGATACCGACACTGCGCGAGCTGGCAAAACTTGGCAATACGCGCGCCGTTGAACGCTTGGCTGTCATCGAACGTCTGGCCGTCCAGGCGGGAAATCTTGCGCGCATGGACTACGATTTCCTGTTCGACAAGACACGGCGCTTGCTGATGATCGGCTACAACGTGACTGATCGCCGCGCGGATACCGGCTATTACGATCTACTCGCCTCCGAAGCGCGATTGTGCAACTTTGTCGCCATTGCCCAAGGCGCGCTGCCGCAGGAAAGCTGGTTTGCCCTCGGACGCTTGCTCACCAGTGCGGGTGGCGAACCGGTGCTGCTGTCGTGGAGCGGGTCCATGTTCGAGTACCTGATGCCACTGCTGGTGATGCCGACCTATGACAACACGCTGCTCGACCAGACCTGCAAGGCTGTCGTCGCTAGACAGATCGACTATGGACGGCAACGCGGCGTACCGTGGGGGATTTCTGAGTCTGGCTACAACACGGTCGATGTACATCTCAATTATCAGTACCGCGCCTTTGGTGTGCCCGGCCTCGGACTCAAGCGTGGCCTGGCCGAGGATCTGGTCGTTGCCCCGTATGCGTCTGCCCTGGCGCTGATGGTGGCGCCAGAGGAGGCTTGTCTTAATCTGCAGCGCCTGGCTGCCGATGGTTTCATGGGTCGCTTTGGGTTCTTTGAAGCGATCGATTACACACCGGCACGCCAACGTCGCCGGCAATCCAGCACCGTCGTCCGCTCCTTCATGGCTCATCACCAGGGCATGAGTTTACTGGCGCTGTCGTATTTGTTACTGGGGCGTCCAATGCAGAAGCGTTTCGAATCTGACCGCTTGTTCCAGGCGGTGATGCTGTTGCTTCAGGAGCGGATTCCCAAGGCGACGGCGCTGTTTTCGCACACGGCCAGGCTTTCCGATGTACGTGCACTAACGGACGCCACCGAGATGCCGATCCGGGTATTCACCAGCCCCAACACGCCGGTTCCGCAGGTGCAGTTGCTGTCCAACGGCCGTTACCATGTCATGGTCAGTAGCGCCGGCGGCGGCTACAGTCGCTGGAAAGATCTGGCCGTGACACGCTGGCGCGAAGACACCACCCGCGACGATCGCGGTAGTTTTTGTTACCTCCGTGACGTGGCAAGTGGCACGCTCTGGTCGAGTGCCTACCAGCCGACGCTCAAGCGTCCGGAAAGCTATGAAGCAATCTTTTCCGAAGGTCGTGCAGAATTCCGCCGGCGCGATTCCATTGGCGCGGGCAATGGCGAATTCGAGACACATACCGATATCGTTGTCTCGCCAGAAGACGATATCGAGTTGCGCCGGGTTCGCATCACCAATCGCACGCGGCAGCGCCGGCAGATCGACGTCACAAGCTACGTCGACGTGGTGATCGCACTGGCCGCCGCCGACGAACTGCACCCTGCGTTTAGCAACTTGTTCGTGCAGACCGAGATCCTGCATGAGCGGCACGCCATCCTGGCTACACGCCGCCCGCGCTCGCACGGCGAGCCGGTACCGGCGCTGCTGCATTTGATGACCGTACGCGGTGGCGAGGTCGGTGAGTCTTCCTACGAAACAGATCGCCTGCGTTTCATTGGCCGAGCGCGCAGCACTGTCGCGCCGCTGGCGATGTTGGACCACTCTGCGCTGACCAACACCGATGGTTCGGTGCTGGACCCGATCGTCGCCATTCGTTGTGCGCTGACGCTTGATCCGGAACAGTCGGCCACCATCGACATCGTCCTGGGTATGGGTGAAACGCGTGAATTGGCACTGCTCCTGATCGACAAATACCGCGACCGGCATCTGTCGGATCGCGTCTTTGATCTGACCTGGACCCACAGCCAGATTGTGCTGCGTCAGCTCAATGCCACCGAGGCGGATGCACAACTCTATGCCAGACTCGCCAGTTCGGTCATCTACGCCAACGCCTCGATACGTGCCGAACAATCGGTGCTGATCGCCAACCGGCGCGGTCAATCAGGACTCTGGGGCTACGCGATTTCTGGCGATCTGCCTATCGTCTTGCTGCAGATCGGCGATGCGGCGAATATCGATCTCGTCCGCCAATTAGTGCAGGCGCATGCCTACTGGCGGATGAAGGGTTTAGTGGTGGATCTGGTGATCTGGAATGAGGATCACGCTGGCTATCGGCAGCAACTGCAGGCGCAGATCATGGGACTGATTGCCTCCGGCATCGAGGCTAGCGTCATCGATCGGCCGGGCGGCATCTTCGTCCGACCGGCGGAACAGATTTCCAGTGAGGACCGCATTCTGCTTCAATCGGTTGCCCGCGCCGTGATCACCGACAGTCGCGGCACGTTGGCCGAACAACTCGAGCCGCACGCCTTTACCGAGCCACGCATGCCGCGACTGGTACCACGACGCACCTATAGGTCCGACGTCAACCCGGTCGAGCAGGCGGCACGCGACGACCTGATCTTGTTCAACGGATTGGGTGGTTTTACGCCCGACGGCAAGGAATACGTCATAGCCCTGGCGCATGGACAAGTGACCCCGGCGCCGTGGGCCAACGTGTTGGCGAATTCCACTTTTGGCACGGTAGTCTCCGAGAGCGGTGCGGCCTACACCTGGAGCGAGAACGCACATGAATTCCGTCTGACTCCCTGGCCCAATGATCCGGTCACCGACGCCAGTGGCGAAGCGCTGTATCTGCGGGATGAAGAAACGGGTCACGTCTGGTCACCAACACCACTGCCGGTCCGTGCAGCGGGGCGTTACATCGTCCGCCACGGCTTTGGTTACAGCGTGTTCGAAACCCGTGTCGACGGCATTTGCTCGGAACTCTGGGTGTATGTGGCAACTGATGCGGCGGTCAAGTTTTCGGTTCTGAAAGTACGCAACGAGTCCGGGCGGGCGCGGAAGTTGTCAGCTACCGGTTACGTCGAATGGGTATTGGGCGATCTGCGGGCAAAATCGGCCATGCACATAAACACCGAAGTGGACCTGCAAAGCGGCACTTTGTTCGCGCGCAACCCCTACAGCACCGAATTCTCCGAGCGAGTGGCGTTTTTCGATGTGGATGAACCGCAGCGCAGCATCAGCGGCGACCGCACCGAATTCATTGGCCGGAATGGCTCGCTGAGCAATCCAGCCGCGCTGCGGCGCACACGACTTTCCGGCAAGGTGGGGGCTGGTCTCGATCCGTGCGCGGCGATCCAGGTGAGTTTTGATCTGGCCGTCGGACAGCACCACGAAACTGTGTTCCGACTCGGTGTCGGTGCCAATACCGACGAAGCTCGCCGGCTGGCACAGCGTTTTCACGGCTCGCTGGCGGCACGCAGTACCCTCGAAGCGGTGTGGCAGCAGTGGAACCAAACGCTGGGCATGGTACAGGTCGAAACACCCGATCCGGCAGTTAACGTACTGGCCAACGGTTGGTTGCTTTACCAAACGTTGGCCTGTCGAATCTGGGCACGTACCGGTTATTACCAGTCGGGTGGCGCCTTTGGCTTCCGCGATCAGTTGCAGGATGCGATGTCTCTGCTTCATGCCAAACCTGGCTTGTTGCGCGAACATCTCTTGCTATGCGCGAGCCGGCAGTTTGTCGAGGGCGATGTCCAGCATTGGTGGCATCCGCCATCAGGGCGCGGCGTGCGCACGCATTGTTCGGACGACTATTTATGGCTGCCACTGGCGGTTTGTCGTTACGTGACGGGCACCGCAGACACTGGCGTACTGGATGAGTCGGTTGCCTTTCTTGACGGCCGGCGCGTCAATCCGGAGGACGACTCCTACTATGATTTGCCGTGCCACTCGGCCGAGTCTGCCAACCTCTACGATCACTGCGTGCGCGCGATCCGGTACGGACTACGATTCGGAGAGCACGGCTTGCCGCTCATGGGTTCCGGTGACTGGAACGATGGAATGAACCTGGTTGGCATGCAGGGCAAGGGAGAAAGCATCTGGCTGGGTTTTTTCCTGTGTGACGTTCTAAAGCAATTCGCCAAACTGGCGCAGACGCGTGGAGATTCAACATTTGCCGAATTTTGTCGGCAAAGGGCGATCGAGCTACGGCTGAACCTTGAACAGCACGGATGGGATGGTGCCTGGTATCGCCGCGCCTACTTTGATGACGGCACGCCGCTGGGCTCTGCGGCCAACGTGGAGTGCCGCATCGATTCAATATCGCAGAGCTGGTCCGTACTGTCTGGCACCGATGAGCCTGCCGAAGCCGGCAGTCGCTTGCGGTCGCGCCTGGCCATGCAGGCCGTGGACGAACGCCTGGTGCGGCGCGATGCGTCATTGGTGCAACTGCTTGATCCGCCCTTCGATCAATCGACCCTTGATCCCGGCTACATTCGCGGATATGTGCCAGGCGTGCGTGAAAACGGCGGGCAATACACGCATGCCGCGATCTGGGCGTCGATGGCCTTCGCTGCACTGGGCGACAATCAGCGTGCCTGGGAATTAATGCGGATGATCAACCCGGTCAATCATGCGCTATCCGTTGCCGATGTCGCCACCTACAAAGTCGAGCCGTACGTCGTGGCTGCAGACGTCTATGCCTGTGACCCGCATGTCGGTCGCGGTGGCTGGAGCTGGTACACGGGATCGGCCGGCTGGATGTACCGGTTGGTGCTCGAGTCGCTGCTGGGCTTACGCCTTGAAGGCGACAGGCTGTATCTCGCACCTTGCCTGCCGGCCGAGTGGCCGAGCTACACGATGGACTATCGATATCGCGCGACTCAGTATCGAATCGTCGTCACGCAAACGGATGCAGGCGCTGGGCTGGGCGATCTGATCACGCGCATGACGATTGACGGTGTCGAAGAAGCGGGGAATGCCGTCCGACTGCTGGACGACGGGCGGGAACATCGCGTCGAGGTGCACGTTCGCAGGAAATGACGCAGTTTCCAGCGCCGAAAAAATTTGGCCTAAAACAGCCTTGGTAGCCTATGCGGCCGCCAGAAGGCTTTCATAGGGGATATGCAATCCATCGTGCAAGCGCTTGATCATCTGCAAACTTAACCGACGCTTGCGATTCAGCACTTCAGAGACGCGACCACTCGATCCAATGTAGAGTTCAAGGTCTTTTGGGGTGAGCCCTTGCTGTTCCATCCGGAATTTGATGGCATCGACCGGATCTGCAGGAGATGTCGGGAAATGCTTGTGCTCATAGGCCTCGATGAGCGTTACCAGAATCTCCATCTCATCCGCTTCTGGCGTTCCCTCCTGCGCCTGGAATACCCGTTCCAGGCGTTTGAATGCAGCACGCAAATCGTCGTCACTGCGGATCGGCTTAATATTCATTGATGTTCTCCACATTGATTTGATCGTACCGCGCATGGGTTCCGACAAACTTGACCCAGGCGATCCCCGCTCGGTATTGCATCTCCACGACCAAACGGTACTTGTTCCCGGCAATGTTGAACACTACCCGGTTATTGGCACAGATGCTTGCGCTGCTGTACTGATCCTTTACGTTCTGCGGCGTTCTCCAGTTTGCCTTGATCGCCTCGTCGTACCAGCTTTGCAGTGCGCCTTGCGAATCGGCACACCCTGGCTGACGCCAAAACTTTACCAATGAACTCTTGGCTACAACTCGCATTAGCGGCGCTCCCATTTTGGGAGAATTGTACGGCTGCCAGATCAAACGTCAAGCAAAATTACCGCGCCCGGATTGCCTCAAAATCGTAACCTGATCACGACGACCAAGTTTGGTACTACACAGCACAAGTTCATGGTGATCGATCGTCGATGCACCATGAACTTGTTTGCCTTTGCAAGCCAGTGTCTCAGCGGGCCGGGACAATGACTACGGTGTCGCCGGTTGTGGTTCCACGGGCGCCGGTATTGCCCTTGGCTCCCGTACTTCCAGTGGCGCCGGTGTATCCGGTAGCTCCAGTAGCGCCGGTGTAACCCGTCGCACCGGTATCGCCGGTAGCTCCCATGGCGCCGGCACCGCCGGTGGCGCCTGTGCCTCCGGTCGCGCCCGTAGCGCCGGTGTAACCAGTGGCCCCGGTACCTCCGGTGGCACCGGTGTAGCCCGTGTTACCTTTTGCTCCGGTATCGCCGGTGGCTCCTTGTGGTCCGGGCGGCCCGGCGGGAAGTGAGAAACAAGCGCCCAATGAAAGCGACATCAATGTCGCGACGGCCAGGTGTGTAAGTTTCATGATGATTTCTCCTATTTGCGGTGTGAGCAGCCCTCATCGATGAGGGTGCTGCCCCAGATTCGATCAGTTTCTGGTGGGAATAATCGACGCTGGCAGATCGGGCCGGCGCTACAACTGCGGCAACGAGTCGGCGATTACTGCAATGCACACCCGTTGCTTCTCAAACTAGGCATCCGGCGCCAGCGGCTCTGTACGCTAGGGCTCATAGCGTCACTTTTTTTACCGGCCAGACCACTTAGTTTTCGCTATGTGTGGCAACGCACAGACGGTGGCGACGAAACCCACGATCCTGTAGCTGTAGCTATTTTTTCTACTATTTGGATTCCGCTCAACTATGCCTGAAACCGGCAAATCTCCGACACTTGCCGCCGACCTTGCGGCAGCAGCAGGCATCAATGAACAAAGACTCAAGGTCGCCTTGCTGAAGACGGGGGCGCTGCAGAACGCGATCCTGAACAGTGCCAATTTTGCGATTATCGCCACCGACGAAAGCGGCATCATTCAGCTTTTCAATATCGGCGCCGAACGCATGCTGGGCTATCTGGCGGCCGAAGTGATCAACAAGATCAGGCCCAGCGATATTCATGATCTGCAGGAAGTCATGGCCCGTGCCGAGACACTCAGCATCGAACTTCATACCCCGATCGCACCGGGCTTTGAGGCACTGGCCTTCAAGGCGTCACGCGGGATCGAGGATATCTACGAGCTGACCTATATCTGCAAGGATGGCAGTCGGTTTCCGGCCATTGTGTCGATTACCGCGCTGCGCGACGACTACGAAGACATTATTGGCTACCTGTTGATCGGTAGCGACAATTCCGTCCGCAAGCGTGTCGAGATGGAACTCAACGCGGCCATGGCGGCGGCTGAGCAGGCCAATCGGGCAAAGACCGATTTTCTGTCGAGCATGAGCCATGAACTACGTACGCCACTGAATGCCGTGCTCGGTTTTGCTCAGCTCATGGAAACCGGCACACCGCAACCGACGCCCTCGCAGCAACGCAATCTGGACCAGATTCTCAAGGCCGGCTGGTACCTGCTGGAGTTGATCAATGAAATTCTCGATCTGGCGCTGATCGAGTCGGGCCGGGTGACGCTGTCGCCTGAGCCGGTCTCACTGGTTGAGGTCATGCTCGAATGCCGCGCCATGATCGAGCCGCAGGCACAGAAGCGCAACATCAACATGAGCTTTCCGCGCTTAGAGATTCCGTATTCTGTCGAGGCCGACCGCACGCGCGTCAAGCAGGTGCTGATCAACCTGCTGTTCAATGCTATCAAATACAACCGACCAGGTGGCGCGGTGGCCGTGGAATGTGCGCTGAATTCCCCAGGCTCAATCCGCATCAGCATTCGCGACACCGGCGCTGGCATGTCACCGGATCAGTTGGCGCAACTTTTCCAGCCCTTCAATCGTCTGGGCAAGGAATCCGGTGTGGAAGAAGGCACCGGGATCGGTCTCGTCGTCACCAAACGCCTGGTTGAACTGATGGGCGGCACCATCGGCGTCGATAGTACCGTGGGCATCGGGAGTGTGTTCTGGGTTGATATGAACCTGACCACCGCACCACAGCTTGGCGAGCATGATGCCGTGTCTGGCGCCGTCCCGCCAGCGCCGACTTTTTCGGGTGCGGCGCCAAGTACCTTGCTGTATGTCGAAGACAACCCGGCCAATCTGGAACTGGTCGAACAACTCGTCGCCCGCCGTCCCGATCTGCACCTGCTCTCGGCCGCCGATGGCAATCTCGGCATCGAGTTTGCCCGCGCCTACCTCCCCGAAGTGATCCTGATGGACATCAACCTGCCCGGCATCAGTGGCATCGAGGCGATGAAGATTCTGCACGCCGACCCGACGACAGCGCACATTCCCATCATTGCGCTGAGTGCCAACGCAGTGCCGCGCGATGTCGAGCGCGCTTTGGAAGCCGGTTTCTTTGACTACCTGACCAAACCGATCAAGGTCGGTCACTTTATGGAGGTATTGGACGTGGCACTGAAATTTTCGCGCAACCACCCCGGTCGAATACCCTCAAAGCCATCAAAGGGAAATGCATGATGCTTAACGATAGCGAAATTCTCGCCGCTGGAATCCTGATTGTTGACGACCAGGAATCGAATGTCTTGTTACTGGCGCAAATGCTGGCCGAGGCCGGTTATCAGCACGTGACATCGACCATGAATCCACAGGAAGTCTGTGCGCTGCATCGCAAGCACCGATACGACCTGATCCTGCTCGATCTGCAGATGCCCGTCATGGACGGCTTCCAGGTCATGGAAGCGCTCAAGACCAACCTGGCCGACGGTTACCTGCCGGTGCTGGTAATTACCGCCCAGCCTGCCCACAAGCTGCGTGCCTTACAAGCCGGCGCGCGGGATTTCATCAGCAAGCCGTTTGATCTGATCGAGGTGCGCACACGCATTCGTAACATGCTGGAAGTGCGTCTGCTGTACAAAAAACTTGAAAACTACAATCACTTGCTGGAAAAGACGGTACAGGAACGCACTGCAGAACTGCGCGAGAGTGAAGCCCGTTATCGTAGCCTCACCGAGCTGGCCTCGGATTGGTATTGGGAGCAGGACGAAGAGGGCAACTTCACCCGCGTTTCCGGCCCGGTGCTGGAGATGCTGGGCATCCGCGTTGAAGGTCTAGCGGGAGATGCCAAAGTTGCCCCGGTGGCGGGTTGGAACGAGATGGAGCGGGAACAGCTGCAAGCACGTATTGCGGCACGCGAACCTTTCCTCGATTTCGTCTTCAGCCGCACCAATCCGGATGGCTCGGAGCAGCGCTACCAGGTGAGCGGCGAGCCGATGTTCAATTTGTCGTCGCGCTTCATCGGCTACCGTGGCATTGGTCTCGAACTCACCGCGAAGAAATAGTCCGCCATGCTGCCATTACGTCATAGCCCCAGTCCGAACCATAGCCCAAATCAAAACCATCTTCTGGCGGCGTTGCCCGCTGCCGATTTCGCTGCGCTTGAAGCGCACCTGGAATGGGTGCCGCTACCACTCGGCACCATGCTCTACGAACCGGGCAGCCAGCTGCAGTACGCCTATTTCCCCACCACCGCCATCGTTTCCCTGCACTACGTGATGGCCACAGGTGCCTCGGCGGAATCGGCCGGCGTGGGCCACGAGGGCGTAGTGGGTATTTCGCTATTCATGGGTGGTGGCACCACGCCCAGCTCGGCGGTCGTGCAGACGGCCGGCCACGCTTACCGCCTCAAAGGCAACGTGCTGAAACAGGAATTCAATCGTGCTGGATTATTGCAGCACCTGCTGCTGCGCTACATGCAGGCGCTGATGACGCAGGTGGCGCAGACGGCGGCCTGTACACGGCATCATTCGATCGAGCAGCAGCTTTGTCGCTGGTTGCTTCTTACGCTGGATCGCATGCCGAGCAACGAATTGATCATGACGCAGGAATTGATCGCCAACATGCTCGGCGTGCGCCGCGAGGGCATTACCGAGGCCGCCGGAAAGTTGCAGCAGGCCGGTTTTATTCGTTACCGTCGTGGTCACATCGCCGTGCTTGAACGTGATGGACTGGAAGAGCACGCGTGCGAGTGCTACGACGTAGTAAAACAGGAGTTGAAGCGCCTGCTCTCGGATGTACGCTATCGGCAGGAGTTTGCGCCGTTCGCTCATGCGACAAGCTCTGGGCGAGCGGTTTCGTCATCAGTGGCGCTCCACGTTTGAAACAGGAGTGAAGTCGGCGGTGGTGCGATGAAATGCCCCGCAGCGAGTACGGCGCCTGGACTATTGGCTGACAACCTCGGGCAGCAGACGATCGAATTCCTTCTTCACCACGCTGTAGCACTCACAGGCCCGTGCTTCCAGTCCGTGGCGGTCAAGGACCGTGATGTGGCCACGGTGATAGTCGATCAACCCGGCCCGTTGCAGGTTGCCGGCCGCTTCGGTAACGCCTTCGCGGCGCACGCCGAGCATGTTGGCGATCAACTCTTGCGTCATGGTGAGCGTGTTGGCGCGCAGACGGTCCAGACTCAGCAACAGCCAGCGGCAGAGTTGCTGATCCAAGGAATGATGGCGGTTACACACGGCGGTTTGCGCCATTTGAGTCAATAGCGCCTGGGTGTAACGCAACAAAAGATTCTGCATGGGGCCGGCGCGATGAAATTCGTCCTTGAGCATCTGTCCGGTCAAACGATAGGCGTGGCCGGCACTTTGCACCACGGCTCGGCTGGGCGTGGTTTCGCCGCCCATGAAGAGCGAGACGCCAACAATGCCTTCGTTACCGACGATGGCAATCTCGGCTGACGAGCCATCTTCCATGACATAGAGCAGTGAAACGATGGAGTCGGTAGGGAAATAGACGTGACGCATCTGTGTGCCCGATTCGTACAGCGAATGCCCCAGCGGCATCGGCACCAGCTCCAGATGACGGAACAGCCGCTCACATTCGTCTGCCGGCAAGGCAGCGAGGAGGTGATTCAGGCGGGGATCTTGGAGGTCCGGCATAGTAATTCTCGCAATCAACTGAACTATTTCTGAATCTCACTATACCCGGCCCACCGAAATCATCTGTACGCCGGGATACATATACAAAATGGCTATCGATTGGGTGATTGCGTGCCGCGGCTATGCGCGCTAGCGCACAGATGGATTGTGTCCACAAGCCGATGATGTTGGCTATGAGCTTTCCGCATGGATGATTGAACTCACGCTGCACGATGAAAGCCGGAATGACTCATTGGAAAAAAGAATGCAGCACTTGAAACAACTCTTATGGATCGGGAAATCATGAAAAACTCGTTGCTCAAAAAACAAATGGCACTGGCCATACTCTGCACCTTCGGCCTTGGACTCAGTGTTGCATCGGGTGCCGTCAGCGCCCAAACCAATATGGCCAAGGAAGGCTATCTCACCGACCAGCGTGGCAATGTCGTCCGGAGCGGCTATGGTTTGTGCTGGCATACCAGTTCGTGGACGCCGGCTCTGGCCATCGAAGAATGCGATCCTGTTGCAGCACCGGCCATGGTGCCAAGGGTCGCGGCCAAATCGCAAGAGATTGCCGCCGCCACGCCCGCTGCCGCGACACCAGCCCCAGTCGCGAAGCCGGCGGCACAGCGTGTAACGCTGGATGCCGATACGTTGTTCGACTTTGATAAGGCGGTGTTGCGTCCGGCAGGGAAAGCCGCTCTGGATGATTTTGTCGCCAAGACAAAGGACATTAGCCCGGAAGTCATTCTTGCTGTCGGTCATGCTGATCGGTTCGGCTCGGAGGACTACAACCAGAAGCTCTCCGAGCGCCGCGTGGCGACCGTCAATGATTACCTGCGCAGTAAAGGTATCGATGCAAACCGGATCAAGACCGAGGGTCGCGGCGAAACGCAGCCTAAGACCAAGGCCGGTGAATGTCTGGGTGCCAAGAGCGCCAAGGTAATCGCCTGCCTGCAACCTGATCGCCGCGTTGATGTTGAAATTATCGGTACCCGCATGGCCAAGTGATGCCCCGTTGATGGTCTGGCTGGACACTTCAGCCGCATAGAAAAGCCCCGCATCGCGGGGCTTTTCTATTGTCGCGAGCGTATGTTGTGAGCGTTATAGCCGGCCCATCAGCAGCAGGACAATCAGAATCACCAAGATAAGGCCAATACCGCCGCTGGGACCGTAGCCCCAACTCCGGCTGTGGGGCCAACTGGGTATTGCACCGATCAGCATCAGTATTACGACGACTAACAGTATCGTTCCGAGTGTCATTTTGTGTCTCCAGAGTTGAGCGGGTTAGGGCACAGAAATCAGTCCCTGTGCACATGCTCACAGCCTACGCAGACGATGGCCATTGTCTGTGCGCTGGCGAACACGCAATCTTCCGTGGCAGCGGCTTGGTATCACCGTCACGCGTGCGCTGACGTACAGACGCGGAGCGCGGCGAAGAACACGATGTGGTGTAGGGAAGTTTTTTCGACCGGCAGGTTGATCAGGCTGACCGGGGTTGTTGATCGCGCATCGCGCAGAAAGTCCCCGTCAATGTTGAGTCAAGTTATCAAGCACGTTGCGCTGATGATCTTTGGTCTGCTCGCCAACGTTGGCTGTGCGACCCTGCCGGATACGGATGCTCTCATCGAACGTCATGCCGGCCAAATTGCCCGATTCGAGAATGCCCGCGGCCCACTTTCCGTGCAACAAAGTGCGACCATCCTGGCCGCGCTAAAGCGCACGTCAGGCAATATCGACATCCTCGACAAACAGATCGCGCTGGAGCAAGCCATCGTCGGCAGCCCGCTGATCCTTGGCAACAAGGTCAGTCTGCTGCAAAACGGCGAGATTACCTATGCGGCGATGTTTGCCGCCATTCGCGCCGCCCGTGACCATATCAATCTCGAGTCCTACATCATCGAAGACGACGAGATCGGCCGGCAGTTCGCCTCCCTGTTGCTGGAACAGCAAGCGCGTGGGGTACAGGTCAATATCATCTATGACAGCTTTGGTGGAGTTAAAACGCCGCGTTCATTTTTCGACCGGTTGGTGGCAGGCGGGATCGCCGTGCTCGAATTCAATCCAATCAACCCACTGGCAGGTGGTTCGCCCTGGCTACCGAACAACCGCGATCATCGGAAGCTGCTGGTGGTCGACGGGCGGGTGGCATTCATCGGTGGTATCAATATCAGCAGCGTCTATTCTTCGGGGTCGATCGCCCGGCGCGTAGCCAAGTCGCATGGCAACCTCGGCGGCAAATCGGTTCCCAACGGGGTTGGCAAAAACGCCGCCTGGCGTGATACCGACTTGCAGATCGAGGGCCCGGTCGTCGGTGAATTGCAGAAGCTATTCATTGAAACCTGGATCAAGCAGCACGGCAAACCACTGGCAAGTCGAGACTATTTTCCAGCGTTGGCGCCGGCCGGCAAGGACATTGTGCGCGCCATCGGCAGCACGCCAGATGACCCCTACAGCCTGATCTATCTGACGCTGATCTCGGCGATCGGAAATGCCGAAAGGCAGATACAGCTCACCCATGCCTACTTTGTTCCGGATCCGCAATTGCTGCAGTCGCTGATCGAGGCCGCCAAACGCGGTGTGGATGTAAAGCTGATATTGCCCAGTCATTCCGATTCGGCGATAGTGTTTCATGCCGGTCGCGCTCACTATTCCGCATTGCTTAAGGCCGGCGTCAAGATCTATGAGCGCCATGGATCCTTGCTGCATTCAAAAACCGCACTGATCGATGGCGTCTGGTCTTGTGTTGGCTCGACCAACCTTGATTGGCGGAGCTTTCTCGATAACGATGAAATCAACGCGGTGGTTCTTGGGCGTGAATTCGCCATGCAAATGCAGGCGATGTTTAAGGCTGACCTCGATGCATCGGAGTTGATCGAACCCGAACACTGGGAGCGCAGATCCCTGATTCTTCGATTCAAAGAATTGGTCGGTGGCTTGTTTGGGCGCTTGCTTTAGATTCTGGCGACGGTGGTCGAAGCTACTGCTTTTGCGCGACAACCCGTCCCTCCGGATTGAGGAATACCCGGTAGCGAATGCCGTTCCGGCACGTTGCAACATGGTCTGATTCCGCTTGTCGCGTGGCACTAATGACCTGGTCGCAAGGCAAACCCAGCAACATGATGACAGCGGTCAAATCCTTCAGGAGCGTGGTGTCTTCTGCGGCGCGCACTGATCCGACGAGGAATGCCATTAGTGAAAACAGGAGGGCCGAAACCCTGATGTGTGTGATCAAGACATTTCTCCTTGCGTCAGATGACCAACTTGAATTTTTCGGGATCGGCCAGGATGCCCCAGATCGCTTCGCGTGATCCCGAGATAGTGTGGGCTAGGGGCGGGTCGTTGTCTTGCAGGAGGGCGAGTACTTTGAGTACCAGGAGATCGTATGGCGGCCTTAGCTTGGCAACACTGGTGGTTTGACCATCGAGGTAATGGGCCCGGAACTGTTGCAGCAAATCATCGACCTGATTCTTGAGAGCAAGTTTGGTAAACAAACCGATTGCTTCCGTATTCTTTAGTCGCAGCTTGAGAGCAGCAACGTCCAGCGGCGGATCGGGCACGCGGGCAGCAGGTGCTACGGGTCGCGCGACCTTGGCAACGACGACTAAGGGGGGCGCCTTGGTTGGCGGCTTTTTCGGGGTGGCGGTGGCAGCCCTTGGCCGTCGCGGGCTTTCGGTGCGTGCAGCTATTACCGGCTCGACCATGGCAACCGTCGGCTTGACCGGTTGCGCCAGCACCACCGGTAGCCCACCGTTGACGCTGGCGCAACCGGCGACGGCAATGCAGAGAAATGTGACATTGGCTGACGTGAGGTTCATGGTAAGAAGGAACTCTAGCCGTCAGCGCAGGCGACGTCTGTTCGCTGGCGAACCATCGCGAGAAATGAGGCCAGCTGTCCGCTTCGTCTGGTAGCGCACAGAACAACAGGCCCGAGACGCATAGAGTCCGATTCTTCCATCTTGGAGAAAAGGCAATAGTCATGGGCATCAATCTCAAATCCAAAATCAACGGCGAGGTGATCGCTGTTCGGTTCGGATCTGAATGACCATGGTTGGTCTGTCGACGCTTCAACCCAGCCGCAAGAGGTCAGGTAAGCACACCATGCACCTGCAGGGTTTGATCGGTAGCCTGCTGCTGGGGCTTTACGGATGCGCCACGCCGGTTCCGCCGCGCGCGCAACTCGCGGTTGATGTTCCGGTCGCATGGTCGGTGGACAGTATCGCTGCCCGAGGTGGCAAGAGCTCACTTGCCGATTGGTGGATGCGATTCGATGATCAACTACTCGCCAGGCTCGTAACCCAAGCTTTGCAGGCCAACACCAGCATCAAGACCGCAGAGGCGGCGCTGCGCCAGGCCCGTGCCTTGCGGGATATCTCTGCCGCCGGGCTCTCGCCAACGCTGGGCAGTTCGGCTGCAGCCAGACGTAGCAAATCAGGGGATAGTGACGCCACCAACAATTTTACGGCCGGCTTCGATGCGAGTTGGGAACTCGACATTTTCGGTGCCAACCGCAACGCACTGAATGCCAGTGAAGCTACCACGCAGGCCAGTGCCGCCAGCCTGCGCAATGTGCAAGTCTCGATTGCTGCCGAGGTGGCGCTGGCCTACATCACGCTGCGTGGCGCACAGGCCCGCCTGGCGATTGCCGAGGTCAATCTGGCGACCCAGCAGGAAACCTTGCAAATTACCCAGTGGCGCTTGCAAGCGGGCTTGGTGACCTCGATCGAGACCGAGCAGGCACGGAGCGCCACCGAGCAGACGCGAGCCAGAGTGCCGCTCTTGCAAACCAGCATCGAGCAGACGCGGCACGCGCTGGCGGTGCTGACCGGACAAGCACCGGCGGCCCTGGCCGCTGTGCTGGCGGCGACGGGTCCGCTGCCCTATCCGGTCGATGACCTGATTCTGAGTATTCCCGCCGAGACCCTACGCCAGCGGCCTGACGTGCGCGCGGCCGAACATCGGGTGACCGCTGCTGCGGCCAAGGTGGCGGAGGCCGATGCGGCGCGCCTGCCGGGTTTCAAACTCGGTGGTTCCCTTGGGCTCAGCGCCGCGACGCTGGGCACGTTGGGTAACAGCGCGTCGGTGATCGGTTCGCTGCTGGCCAGCGTGTCGCTGCCGATATTCGACGGCGGGGCCTTGCGCGGGCAGGTGCGGGTGCAGCAGGCCGCGCTCGATCAAGCCATTCTGGCTTACCAGGCTGCGGTGCTCAACGCCTTGCAGGAAGTCGAAGATGCCCTCGTCGCGCTACGCGGTGAACAACAGCGTCTGGCCCGCTTGCAACAAGCGGCCGTCGCAGCAGGTAATGCCGCAGCGCTTGCCCGACAGCGCTACAACAGTGGTTTGGTGGACTTCCAGACTGTACTGGAAACTCAACGCACCCAGCTGGCCACCGAAGACAGCGTCGCCAGTTCCGGCGCTGATCTGAGTGCCGACCACGTCCGTCTCTACAAGGCCCTTGGTGGCGGCTGGATTCCGACCATTGATGGCTCCATCACCTATCCCAACACAGAATCCGTCCGGAACCCTCACTCATGAGCACCGCACCGCCCGTCAATTCAACGCCGCCCAGCACGGAGTCCGCGGCACCTCAGACAGACGCAGATCTCGCCGCGTTACTGGCCGAACCGGCGCCGCAAGCGTGGTACCGTCGCCGCCTGGTTTGGGCCGGCGCCGTGGTCCTGTTGCTAATCGCAGGCGGGCTGTGGTGGTGGCTTGAGCGCAAGGCCGATTTGGCTGCACCGAGTTACGCGACACAAACCGTAGCACGCGGCAAGCTGACGCTGACTGTCACCGCTAATGGCACCATTCAGCCGACGCGTTCCATTAACATCGGCAGCGAGCTCTCGGGTACGGTGCTCAAGGTCAATGTCGACGTCAATGACCGCATTACCAAAGGCCAGGTGTTGGTCGAACTCGATTCGGCCAAGTTGCGCGGCCAGATCCTGCGCGCCAAAGCAGCGTTGGCCGTTGCCAATGCCAAGGTGCGGCAGACCGAGGCGACGGTAACCGAGACGCGGGTGAGTATGGGTCGCTTTGAAGAGGTGGCGCGCCTGTCGGGTGGCAAGGTTCCGTCGAAGACCGAGCTCGATGGTGCGCGTGCCAAACTCGATCGCGCCATCGCCGACGAAGGCAGCGCCCGTGCCAGCGTCGCCGATGCCACGGCCGCGTTGGCAACCGACGAGATCAATTTGTCCAAGTCGTCGATCAGAGCCCCGGCCGACGGCGTGGTGCTGACGCGCAATGTTGATCCCGGAAATGCCGTGGCGGCCTCGCTGCAGGCGGTGACCTTATTTACCGTGGCCGAGGATCTGGCCAAGCTGCGTTTGTGGGTTTATGTGGATGAAGCCGATGTCGGTTCGGTAAAGGCGGGGCAGGATGCGACCTTCACCGTCAGCGGCTACCCGAGCCGGAAATTTCCGGCCCAAATCACGCGTGTCGGCTTTGGCTCGACGATTACTGATAACGTCGTCACCTACCTGACGTATCTGGACGTAGACAACGCCGACCTCAGTTTGCGGCCGGGCATGACGGCCACCGCCAGCATAACGGCCATGCAACGCAAGGATGTGCTGCTGGTGCCCAATACCGCGTTACGCTTCACGCCGACCTCTGGCAAAGCGGCAGCGAGCGCCGCGAAGACCGGAGTCATGGCCAGTCTGACGCCGCGCATGCCGGGTAATCGCACACGCAAGACGGCTGCTGAGGGAGCCAGCACGGCGACGGCCAAGCAGGTGTGGGTGCTGCCACCCGGCGGCGACGGCAGTCCGGTAGCGGTGGCGGTGACGCCGGGCATCAGCGACGGCCATATGACCGAAATCACTGACGGCGATCTACAAGTCGGGATGAGAGTGATCACCGATCAAATGACGGCGGCAGCCAAGTGAGTGAGTTGCTTATCAGTCTGCGCGGTGTGACCAAACGCTACGGCAGCGGCGCGTCCGAATTGATGGCGCTCAAAGGCATCGATCTCGATATCACTGCCGGCGAGTTTGTCGCCATCATGGGGCCCAGCGGCTCGGGTAAATCGACGGCGATGAATATCCTGGGTTGTCTTGACACACCAACCGCCGGCCAGTATCTATTCAAGGGTGCCCATGTCGAGGTTTTGTCGCGTGACCAGCGCGCTCGCCTGCGCCGGCGCTTTCTCGGTTTTGTGTTCCAGGGATTCAACTTGCTGGCGCGCACCTCGGCGCAGGAGAACGTCGAACTGCCACTGCTGTATCGCGGTGAAAGTGCCACCGTACGCCGCGCCGCCGCCACCAAAGCCTTGCAGGCAGTCGGCCTGGGAGGCTGGGAGCAACACACGCCGGCCGAGCTTTCCGGCGGACAGCAACAGCGCGTGGCGATCGCCCGCGCCATCGTCACGTCACCGGCGGTGGTGTTGGCCGACGAGCCAACCGGCAATCTCGATACCCAGCGCAGCCACGAAATCATGGGGCTGCTGTTGGCACTGAATCGCGACCATGGCATTACGGTTCTGATGGTGACGCATGAACCGGATATGGCCGTCTACGCACGACGCATGGTGCACTTTGTCGATGGCGGACTAGCCGAGGATGCCGTCAATCCGCATCCGGTAAC
Organism: Propionivibrio dicarboxylicus; assembly: GCA_945902805.1. GTDB lineage: Bacteria > Pseudomonadota > Gammaproteobacteria > Burkholderiales > Rhodocyclaceae > CAMDMZ01. The sequence continues at coordinate 34,230 of CAMDMZ010000022.1, forward strand.
AGCCGCCCCGGTCATCAATGCAGCCATAGCTGCAGTCGCTGACGAAACAACCGCAACGGAGCTTGCCTGATGTTGTTCAGTGTCTTCATGCTGGCACTGCGCTCAGTTCGACGCAATATGCTGCGCTCCTTCCTGACCATCCTCGGCATCGTCATCGGTGTCAGTTCGGTGATTACCATGGTCACGCTCGGCAACGGAGCGACGCAGGCGATCCAGATGCAGATCACCAGTCTCGGGACCAATTTGCTGATGCTGACACCCGGCCAGCGCGGACCCGGTGGCCCCGGTGGTGGTGGTGGCGGAGGAGGCGGGGGTGGTGTGCCGCAGTTCACCGAGGCCGATGCCGCCGCCATTCAGTCGCAGATCGGTGGTGTCGCCGCCGTGGCGCCGCAGAGTCGTACCAGCGTGACCGTGGTAGCAAATGGCCGCAATTGGGCCACCACGGTTACCGGTAGCACCAATGAGTGGTTTATTACAGGCAACTGGAAGCTCGCCAGTGGACGCATCTTCGAACCCGAGGAGCAACTCGCTGGCGCAGCGGTGTGCCTGATCGGCGAAACCGTGCGGCGTGAAATCTACGGTGGCACGCTGGGCCAGACCGGCCTCGGTCAGCAATTGCGGATCAAGAAGTTCTCCTGCGATGTGATCGGCATCCTTGCCGGCAAGGGGCAGGGTGGCATGGGTGACCAGGACGATACGGTGGTGGTGCCCTTGCATACGCTGCAGCGGCGCGTCACCGGCAGTCGCAAGGTCAATAGCCTGTCAATATCGATGGCGGAGGGGGCTGACAGCGCGCCATTGAAGGCCAGCCTGCGTGAGTTGATGCGCGAGCGGCGCAAACTGGCCGAAGGAGATGACGATAACTTCAATGTCTTTGACACCCAGCAATTGGCGGAAACACTGTCCAGCACCATGGGCGTGCTGACGGATCTGCTTGGTGCCGTGGCAGCCGTGAGTCTGCTGGTCGGCGGCATCGGTGTGATGAACATCATGCTGGTCAGCGTCACCGAGCGAACACGCGAGATTGGCCTGCGTTTGGCCATTGGTGCGCTGGAAGGTGAGGTCCTGCTGCAGTTCCTGATCGAGGCGGTCGTGCTATCGGCGCTGGGCGGGCTGATCGGGATCATCATCGCTACCGGGGCGTCCTATGGGCTATCCCTCGTGATGGACGTACCTTACAGCTTCGATCTGTCGATCAACCTCTTAGCGTTGGTTTTTTCAGCCGCGATCGGCGTGGTCTTCGGCTTCTTCCCGGCACGCCGGGCGGCACAGATGGACCCGATCGAAGCTCTGCGGCATGAGTAAATCAGCGCTGTTGATATAGCAAACGGCGGCATGATTCATGCCGCCGTTACTACTAGGAACTACGAGAAAACCAAATCAGCGTTGCGCGATCAGGCCGTTGGCGTTTGAAATCACAATTTCGACACGCCGGTTTAGCTGGCGGTTCTCATTGGAGTCATTGGCGGCGATCGGATTCGATTCGCCATAGCCACGCATGGAGACGCGTTGATCAGCCACACCCATGTCATGCAAGGCTTTTTGCACGGCCATGGCTCGACGTTCAGACAACTCCTGATTGTGGGCAGCGGTGCCGGTACTGTCCGTAAAGCCTTCGATGAGTACCGTCCGCGCCGGATGTTGCTGCAGAACATCTGCCAGCTTTTGCACGGTACGCATGCCAACCGGATTCATCCGTGCCAGATCCGTGCCAAATAAAACGTCGCCGAGTGTTATGACCAAACCGCGTGCGGTTTTCTTGGCGGCCAGATCAGCCAGCTGAGCGGCTAACTGCGCCTCCAGTTCTGCTGTCCGCGCTTCGGCATCTTGTGTCTTCCGGTCGGAGGCGGCAGCGTCACGCTCCGCGAGACGAGCTCGGCTCTCGGCATTGGCGGCGCTATCGCGCGCAGCAATAGCCACACCTACGGCCTGTTCGGCGATGGCTCGGGATTGATTGGCTTCATTGGTGCGCTGATCGAGACGCATCTGATCACGTTCCTTCCCGGCGCTAGCGACGTCTGCTTCAGCCGATTTCTGCTTCGCCACCTCTTGCGTCAAGGCGATTTTTTGCTTGGCCAGATAAGCCAGTTTGTCGACCTTTTCAGTGCTGTCATTATTGCTCGCTGCGGCGTTGGCCAGTCCCAGTGCATCACCGGCTTGCTTCATTTCCAGCACGGCATAGTGGGCTACTTTTGGATTGTTTTGCGCAGCCTGGTAATCACTTCGGGTTTGCTCCAGCAGTGTGGTGGAGGTTGGCAGCGAGGAACAGGCACCGAGCATGGCAGCAATCACCAGCAGGGTCGGCGTAAATTGTTTTCTTGTCATGATGAAACCTCTTGATGTGGGTTGAGTTTTACTTGCTGGCGCGTTCGAGTTCTTCGCGCAGAACACGGATGTCATCTTGCAGGGCATCGGCAGCCATTTGTGCCTTGCTCGAGTTGGCCTTGCTTTGTGCCAGCTTGGCGTCGGCCTGCGCTTGTCCCGCCAGATCAATCGCCTGCTTGTAGTCCTTGGCGCCCATGGCCTTGTTGGCCAGTGCCATCTTTTCGCGCGCGGCGCGCATTTCTACGGGCGCAAACTCGACACCACCGGCACCGGCCGCATTCTCCACGGCCGCTTTTGAGACCGCGACGTCAGCGGTTGCCGGCGTCTTCAGACTGCTACAGCCGACCCCCATCACCACTGCCGCGCAACACAAGATCAGAAGTTCCAGGTTTGATAGTTTTGTCATCGTATTTCTCCGGTTGAGCGAGCGAAATTTCGTGCTCTAAGCCGTTATAGGCCAGCGAATCCGCTGGGTCCGTTCGGTATCGAACATAGCGGCGTACCTGCCGCTGTAGACCGCCGTCCCACCAGCGCCGACTTTTACGGATTGACGCTTGTGTACGCCAGCGAACAGAACCTGACGCGTTGACGGACTACGCTGACCCCATGTATTCCGCATGCCAAATGCGATACGTAGCAAAACCAGATCAGGTTCTGCTTGAGGTTCTCAACTGCAAGGATCTATCACCATGTCAAGACGCGACGCCTATATTGAAACGATGAAAACCCAACTGGATGAGCTGAATGCCAAGATGGGAAAACTGGAAGACAAAGCCAAAGAAGCCAAGAAGGAAGCCCGTGAAAAATACACGGAAGAAATGAACAAGCTGCGTCAGCAATCGAAGTTGGCGGTAGATAAGCTGGATGAAATGAAGACGTCTGGTGAAGATTCCTGGGATGCAATGACCGCCGAAATGGAAAAAGTCCGCGATGCCTTCATCCATTCTTTCAGCTACTTCAAATCGCAGATTTAATCCGCACGAATTTTTCACGGTCCTTCATTGTGACGAACATGGCATGCACTCCTGATAACGATGGCCGGCGTGCCATGTCGCCATTGAAAGTTCGTACCTTCGCCCATTTTTTCGGGGTTCTAACGTGGGTGCTGATGCTTATCATGGTGGCAGGTTGTAGTTCGCTGCTACCAAGTTCCCGCTCCGAAACCGACGCGCCCTGGAAGACCTTCAAAGAAGTCAAAGGTGCTTTCGACAGCATTGAGCCGGGACGAACCACGCTACAAGAACTGAAACAGTTGGGCTATGACCCATTCCAGAATAGCAACGTGACCTTGCTTCACTACAGCGACGTGCTCGGCAAGTACGCGCCGCATGCGGTCCGTGACGATTTCGTCGAACCGGGGATTCGTCAATGCCTGCAAGCGCGAATTCTGTGTAGTGCATTTTCGATTGACCATCGCCAAATTCATCGTGATCGAGTGGGCAACTTCTTTCTCGATTTCATCAACTTTCGACGCCGTACCCAAATCAGCGGTTGGCGCTTCGCGGCGGTGATCGTGGTGGTCAGTGACGTAGTTGTTTTCAAGTCATGGACTGGAATGCCGGCGATCAGTGAAGCTGAGGAATCCGTCCAACCACTCGGCCCGCTGCAGGATCGCGGACCCTCAATGCTGCCGTAGTCGACATAGGCTCGTTTATAGCCACAAGCTCTGACACAACATTCCCCAATACAGGAGAACCATCATGACCAGCCTCAATCGATTCGGCCCGCTACTTGGACTGGCCGCCCTGCTTGCCCTCAGTGGCTGCGAAACCATGAACAGCACGGGCAGCAGTTCGAACCAGGACACACCCTACTACCGCCCCACTTCTTCAGACCGCACCTATTCGGGGCGTGGCACCGTGCAGTCGATTGAATTGGTGCGGCAGGAGAATGCCCGTAGCGGCTTAGGTCTTGGCACTATCGCCGGTGCCGTGGTGGGTGGCATTGTTGGCAACGAGATTGGCTCCGGGAGTAGCAATACGGCCGGGATGGTGGTTGGTGCGGCCGGCGGCGCCTATGTCGGGCATGCCTTGGAAAAGCGCGAGCGGCAATCCAGTGATGCGTATCGATTCACTATTCGCATGAGCGATGGCGGCCATCAAACGCTGATCCAAAGCAGCAATCCGGATATCCGGGTAGGTGATCGCGTCCAGATCGACAACGGCGTCCTGCGTCGGTATTGAGATTCATCGGACCGGATCGCACCGGGGGCAACGGGGCGCAACGGGGCGCAACGGGGCTCAACGGGGCTCAACGGGGCTCAATGGGCCTCAATCGGCCTCAATCGGCCTCAATCGGCCTCAATCGGCCTCGACGCGCGACCGCTATGAGTAGTCCCCAACAACCTGTTGCTGCCGACCTTGTAACGGAGTCGGTAGTGGCCATTGGACGTCAATCACGGATCTCTGTGCTGACGATGCTGGTTGGCGTGTTGTGTGTGATTGCGATCGTCGCCGCGCTATATCTGGCGCGGGCATTTCTGGTGCCGCTGCTGCTTGGTATGTTAGCCAGTTACGCCCTGCGTCCTCTGGTGGATTGGTTGCAGGGGTGGCGAGTACCGAGGGCACTGGCCGCTGTAGCGGTGCTGGTTGTGCTGGTGGGAGGCGTGTCGTGGATGACGGTCACGTTGAGTGACGATGCGGCGGCAATGATAGACAAGCTCCCCGACGCCGCCAGAAAACTGCGCCACGACTTGGGTGCGGCCCGGGCCGAGGGGCCAACACCACTGCAGAACATGCAGGAAGCGGCGAACGAAATCCAGGGCGCTGCTGCTGACGCCGGCGCCAAGCTGGGTGCGCGGGTCGTGGCGTTAAGACCGTCCGAACCTACCGCCTGGTTGCGTGACTACGCGCTGGCGCAAACCGCTTTGCTGTTCGCGGTGGTGGCGCAAACACCGATCGTGTTGCTGCTGACGTACTTTCTGCTCGCATCCGGCACGCATTTCCGCCGCAAACTCATACAGTTTGTTGGTCCATCATTGTCGCGCAAGAAAGATGCCGTGCGAATTCTCGCCGATATCGACATTCAGGTTCAGCGCTATTTGTTTGCGACCCTGCTCGCAAACGCCATGGTTGCAATCGGTACCTGGCTGACTTTCGCGGCGTTTGGCATGGAGTATGCCGCTGTGTGGGGTGTGGCTGCGGGTCTGCTGCATTTCATCCCGTATCTGGGCGCAGCGCTCATCGTCCTCGGCAGCGGGGTTGCCGCATTTCTCCAGTTTGGCTCTCTGCTGTACGCCTTCATGGTTGCTGGGGTGGCTTTGCTGTTTGCCGGTGCCATTGGGCTGGTGTTCATGACCTGGCTGCAGAGCCGGGCCGCGCACGTGAATGCGACGGTCTTGTTCATTGCACTGCTGTTCTTCGGTTGGCTTTGGGGTATCTGGGGCTTGCTACTGGGGGCACCCCTGGTTGGAATCGTCAAAGTGGTTTGCGAACACATCGATGAGTTAAAGCCAGTGGGTGAATTGCTTGGCGAATGAGCTTGGCGCACGCGGTTAAGTGCGCCAGCGAACGGAGCTGTCGGTCGATAAAGCGTATTTCTATACCGGGGTCGAGGCGGCTGCGATGTAGTCCGCAAGATCGACGTTCGAAAATCTTTGATGAAGGAGCTTCCATGAACTATTCAATAGTAATTTCAGTGTTGCTGGCTGGCTTGGCAATGAGTGCTTGTGACCGCCCAACAGCCGTGATTCCGGCGACGGTGGTTACGGTTCCGGTAACGACTCCAGTGCCTGGTCCTGCGGGTCCGGCTGGCGCCGTCGGCCCAGCGGGATCGACGGGAGTTACCGGAGCCACCGGTTCGATGGGTTCGACTGGCGATACCGGGGCAACTGGGGAGCGTGGCAAGACCGGTGGTGGCGATACCGTCATTGTCGTTCCCCCGGCGACACCACCACGTTAATTGTTCATGACTGATGAACTCGCTGCGAGGCGAACTCATCAGCCGAACAGTGTGCGTCACAACATGTTCATTCAAATGACAGTCATGTACGGTAGCGAACAGACGTCGATGCACACTGACCCTAGCCTAGTGTCATCGGCGCCACCAACTGCCAGAGTCTGGCAGCGGCACGATTTTGCAGGTTATAGCAGCGTTACTGCACGAATCCGAAGTCTTAGAAGCTCAACGATTTACAGCGAGGTAATTCCATGCAAGCAATTCAGAGATTCACCATTAGCGTAGTCGTCGCAGCAGCGATGCTCGGTATGGTGGGGTGTTCCGGAATGTCGACGCAGGACAAAAACACGGCGATCGGCGCCGGCGTCGGAGCGATTGGCGGTTCCATTTTGACCGGTGGGAGCACGATCGGCACCGTTGGCGGCGCGGCTGTTGGCGGCGTCATTGGTCATGAGGTTGATAAGCGCTGATCACCAAGGCGTCAACCTGGCGACCGTGTCTGCATGCAGGCTAACCGGCTAAGGCAGCGTGGTCGCTGATCACTCGCAGCAGCATCGAGGAGATGGAAATGAGAACGAAGTTGAAAGCAGTCGTAGCGATCACCGGCATGATGATTGCCGCTCAAGTGGTGGCACAGGTCACGTTTTACGAACGTGAACAATTTGAAGGCCGAACGTTTTCGACAGGGAAGCCAATCCGGAATTTTGAACGTCAGGGTTTCAATGACCGAGCGTCGTCAGTGGTTGTCCTGCGTGACGATTGGGAAGTCTGTGATGACGCGCAATTTCGTGGCCGCTGTGTCGTACTACGACCCGGCCGCTATCCATCCCTGGCGGCGATGCGGCTAGATAACCGTGTTTCCTCCGTACGTACGGTCAGCCGGTATGCACAGATCGATGAAAGCCGTTATGCGCCCGAGCCTGCGCCAGTCTATGACAATCGACGACGTGGTGGGGAGCGGCTATTCGAAGCAGAGGTTAGTTCCGTGCGTGCCGTTGTGGGACCACCGGAAAGGCGCTGCTGGGTTGAGCGCGAACGCGTGGTGGTGACCGATAGAGGCCGGAGCAATGTGCCCGGAGTCATCGCCGGGGCCGTTATTGGCGGCATTCTTGGACATCAGGTGGGTGGTGGTCGTGGCAAGGATCTGGCGACGGTAGGTGGCGCGGTGGCCGGTGCGGCGGTCGGTTCCAGCGTGGGCCGAGATAGTGGCGGGCAGCACGAGTCGTTCCGGAATGTCGAGCGCTGCGCCAGCGAACCGAGCAAGGCGCCACCCGAATACTGGGACGTGACGTATAGCTTCCGTGGTCAGGAACATCAGATACAGATGACGACCAATCCCGGCGCCACGATTACTGTCAATCGCAAAGGCGAACCACGGACCTGAGTGGTCCATGGCCGCCATTTGGCAAACCAAAGGAGTTTTATATGAACAAGCGAATGGCGATTACCGCGCTCATGGCAATTTTCTTAACCACTACAGAATCTTCCTTCGCCCGTAATGACAAAGGTGATGGCGCGCAGAATGGTCGTGGTCGCAACGAACAAGCACAACGTGGCGAACGCTACGAAGGTCGCCAAAGCCAAGCGCGGCCACCGGCACACCGGCCAAACAACTGGCGCAGCAACCGTTTCGATGGAAGCTACGAGCGCGGCGCCGGGCCTGATCATCAATTTCACCGGGGTGATTATCTGGCGCGGGATTACAACCACCGCCAGTATGTGGTCGACGACTGGCGCGGCCATCATCTGAGTGCGCCGCCTCGTGGTTACCACTGGATTCAAACCGGTGGTGACTATGTCCTGGTCGCCATTGCGACCGGCATCATCATGGAACTTCTCCTAAACAACTGACGGTTAACTCCTGCCGGGGACTTGAATGGAATTCAAGGACTACTACAAGATCATGGGCGTGGCGCACGACGCTACCCAGGATGAAATCAAACGTGCCTATCGCCAGTTGGCGCGGAAGTTCCATCCGGATGTCAGCAAGCTGGCGGATGCCGAAACCCGCTTCCAGGATCTGGGTGAGGCTAACGCGGTGCTGAAGGATGTTGAGAAACGCGCGGCCTACGATCAGTTGGCCCGGCGCTGGAAAGCGGGTGAGAACTTTGAGCCCCCGCCAGACTGGAACGCCGGGTTCGAGTTTTCCGGCGCGGGCAGACAAGATGGCAATCACGCGGACAGGGGAAGTTTCAGCGACTTCTTCGAGTCAATTTTCGGCCGCGGCGCGGGTGGCGAGTCGCCCCATCACACGCCGTTCAACGCCCATGGCCAGGATCATCATGCCAAAGTACTGATCGATCTTGAAGATACCTATTCCGGCGCCAGTCGAACCATCACTCTGCAAACACCGGAGCTCGACGCCCATGGTCATGTTTCGATGCGCGCTCACATGCTCAACGTGACGATTCCACGCGGCATTCGCAGCGGGCAGAATATCCGCCTGACCGGACAGGGCACACCGGGAGTTGGGCAAGGGAGGCCGGGTGATCTGTATCTTGAAGTCGGCTTTAATCCCCATGCCTACTATCGCGTGGATCAGCGCGACGTGTATCTCGATCTTCCCGTCGCGCCATGGGAGGCAGTACTCGGCGCGACAGTAAGCGCACCCACGCCGGATGGTCCGATCGAACTCAAAATTCCACCGGGTTCAGTGCCTGGAAGCAAACTGCGACTGAAAGGTCGCGGCATCCCTGGCACTACTCCGGGCAACTTCTATGCGGTACTCCACCTTACTCTGCCTCCTGCCGACGATGAAGCGGCCACCGCTTTGTATGGAGCCATGGCCGAACAGTTCAAAGCCTTCAATCCACGCGCCAAACTGGGAATCTAGGTATGAAAAACGAACCACGCCAGCCACCGCTGGATGCCATCATTCTGGAGTCGCAAACTGAGTTTACTTTGGCTGAATTTTGTCGCGTCTGTGCTGTTCAGCTGGAATACGTTGTCGAGCTAGTCGATGAAGGCGTGCTGGCACCCATGCCACCCATCGGTGCCGAGCCCTATTGCTGGCGTTTCAGCGGCGCCCACCAGCATCGCGTCTCGGTGGCCTGGCGCCTACAGCGTGATCTTGGCGTCAATCTAGCCGGTGCTGCGCTGGCGCTGGAGTTACTGGATGAGGTCAAGGCTTTGCGATCGCAACTCGCAGCCATCTGCAAGCACTGAGGGCTCCGTTTGGACCGCAACAGGTGCAATCAGCCTGCCCATCGGTACGTTGGCACACAGACTTGATGGTCGGCAACGTTCAGTATGGATACCTGAGTCACAGCACTGCCTCGGTGAACGCAGTGGCAAAGTTCTTTTGATTCACACACCATAAACGCAAGCCCGGGAGACATCATGATTGCTGAATTGTTTGCAAACCATCGGAACGTAGGCCATAAGCGACAGGTACTGATCGACGATTTGAAGAGTGTCGCCGACGACGCTGATGAACTGTTGAACGAAGTGACCGGCGCCACCACCGACAAACTCGCCTTGGCACGGAAAGATATCGAAGGAAGACTGACGGATGCGCGATCCAGAGTTGAACGTGCGCGCAACTCGCTTTCAGGAACTGCACACGAAACCGCCGACATCGTCTATGAGTACGTCGCTGAAAACCCGTGGAAAGTTGTTGGCGTCGCGGCGGCAGCAACAGTGGCCGGCGTCATCGTGGGTGTTCTTGCCAACCGGCGTTGAGTGGTGACCCGATTGGCATTGTTGTCAATCGACTTTTGCTTAGAAAGAATTTGATATGAACTGGAAAATAATTGAGGGCAACTGGGCGCATTTTGGCGGCAAGCTGCAAGAGCAATGGAGCAATCTGACGGATATTCAACTGGAGATGATCGCCGGTAGTCGTACCGAGTTGGCCGGGCAGGTTCAGCAAGCCTATGGCATAAGCAGAGATGAAGCCGAAGAGCAGATTCGGCGCTATGAAAAATATCGCCCATAGTAAACGCCGATTCGCTAGAAGCGATCAGTCAGATTTTACAAGAGCCACAGCGTCAATTCGCTGTGGCTCTTTCCATTGGTGCAGTGAAATTTATGCAAAAAGTCGGTGCTGACGGGACGGCGCTAACAGAAGGGCAGTGAAGGCGCCAATGTCCTTGATACATTGAATTCAATATGTGTGTGGCAACGCACCGACTCGCCTCGTGGCGGATGTCATTCTTCACTTGCGTCTACGGTGTTGCAGTAATCGCAACAGTGCAGATGACCTGCCCGATGTTAACTACGGAAACGCAGTTGTTGCGCCATTGGCATGAGACCCCGCGGTGTTGTCTGCTCAGGCAGTGCATATACCTTTTGAAGCAAAAAATCACCTCGTTAAGGCGGACATTATCTGCAACACGCCGCCACTCAGCCAATCTGGCATTCACACAAGGAGTTTCGCAATGAAAACCCAACTAGCAATTGTTACCGCCCTGGCCGGCCTCTTCGCGGCCGGTTCCGCCAACGCCATGATCATTGATGACTTTGAAGTATCTCAAAGCGCTATATATCTAACCGGCCCGGCGCCCAAGACCTCATTTGACAACATGCAGTCCGGGGCCGCTGCCAACATCCTTGGCGGATTCCGAAAAACAGACGTAGATTTATACGCGGGAAATGACGCAGCTGACGTGAACGTCAGGGTGGTGGCGGGCGTACTCGATATCAATGATTCCGTAAGCGCGGCCACCCAGGTCATGCTGACATGGGATGCGAATAGTTTTGGCCTGGGAAATCTCGATTTGTATGCCGGTGGAGCGACCGGGATTTATCTCGCTTTCCCCACGGCAATGGATCATGCACTGTCTCTGGCGTTTGATATCACTGATGTGGGAACATCAACCACTGCCTCAAGCGCGATTACTTTTCCCGCCGGGGCTCAAGGCTCTGATTTCTTTTTTTCGTTCAGTAACTTCACCAATGTCGCCGCCCTTTCGTCTGCAGATTCCATTCGCATGACGATAAACTCGACCACACCGGGCCTTGATGCCAATCTCGACCTGATTGAAACGCGCGATGCACCGCCGAATTCCGTGCCCGAGCCAGGTTCAATCAGCCTGCTCGGTCTGGGGCTCATTGGCATGCGCGCCATGCGTCGTAAGATCAAAGGCCAGTAGTCCTCTGCGCCAGCGATATAAGCTGCAATAGAGCCCGGCTCCGGCCGGGTTTTTCTCTTCAGCTTTATTGGCCGCGAACCACCCCAATAGATCACTAAAACAGATCGTGATTCGCCTTGATCTGCTCCTCTGGCAACGTTTCAAAGGCTTGGCAATACCGTACTGGGCCGGCGCGGAAAAGTGGCAAGCATGGCGCTTGCTTCTACTTCTGGGGCTACTATTGCTGGGGCAAACGGGTTTTGCTGTCCTCTTCAACGAGCAGACCGGCGAATTCACCTCGGCACTTGCCGCCAGGGATGCCGATCGGTTTTGGCTATCAATGCAAAAGTGTCTCGCCGTTCTCGTCGTCGGTGTTCCGGTTTACGCCTTTTACTACTATGTGCGCGACAAGCTCGGCGTGCATTGGCGGCGTTGGCTGACGCGAAAATTTCTTGGTCGCTATTTCAGTCATCGGGCGTATTACGAACTGAATGCCAACACCGAAATCGACAATCCAGATCAGCGTGTCGCCGAAGACATCGGCACCTTCACGCAAAAATCGCTTCAGTTTCTACTGGTGCTGATCAGTGCGGTATTGCAACTGATTGCCTTCTCCGGTGTGCTCTGGTCAATCTCGAAGGAGCTGGTCGCGTTTCTGATCATCTACGCGGTGGTTGGCACGTTGGTGACGGTGCTGGTGTTCGGCAAGGTTCTGATCGGACTCAACTACTATCAACTCAAGCGTGAAGCCAATTTTCGCTTCAGTCTGGTACGCATTCGTGAGAACGCAGAGGCCATTGCCTTCTATCGCGGTGAAGCGCAGGAATCCCGTTCGGTCGGGCAATTCTTCGATTCAGTGTTCAGCAATTTCAACAAACTGATTCGAGTCCAACTAAATCTGAATCTATTTCAGTATGGCTACAGCTTCCTCACCATTATTCTGCCCAGTGTGATCATCGCCGGACGCGTGATCTCCGGCGAGTTGGAAGTTGGGCGTGCGACGCAAGCGGCCGGGGCTTTCGCTGCAATTCTGAGTGCCCTGACGGTGATCATCGATAACTTCGACAGTGTCAGCAAATTTGCGGCGGGAATCGATCGCCTCGACAACTTTGCAAAATTTCTCAATGGCAAGGAGCAGGACAGTTCTGGCAGCACCCATCACATCACCTTCGTCAGCGGGCCTGTCCTCGCGATCCAGAATCTGACCTTGAAAACGCCGAACTCCGAGCGGATTCTGGTCAAGGACCTTTCGCTGTGCGTTGAACCCGGCCAGGGTCTGATGATCGTCGGCGCCAGTGGCTGTGGCAAAAGCTCGCTGTTGCGGGCCATGGCCGGATTGTGGCGGGTTGGAAGCGGTCGCATCCTTAGCCCGGAGGGGGGCGAAATGCTGTTCTTGCCACAGCGGCCCTACATGCGTCAGGGCAGTTTGCGCAGCCAGTTGTTGTACCCGCAGCAGGAACGAGATGTTTCCGACGAGGAGCTGCTGCATTTGCTGGCAAGCGTCAATCTGCCGAATACCGCCGATCACCTTGGCGGACTGGATGCCGAACTGGATTGGTCCAAGGTACTGTCGGTGGGCGAACAACAGCGCGTCGCCTTTGCCCGGGTGCTACTCCACGCGCCGCGCTACGCCATGCTCGACGAAGCCACCAGTGCGCTGGATATTGCCAATGAGCTCAGTCTTTATCAATTGCTTGCCGCCACCGGGACAACGCTGATCAGCGTCGGCCATCGGCCCTCGATCCTGAAGTATCACCCGCAAGTCCTGGAGCTGGTCGGCGATGGCTCGTGGCAACTGTATGCGAAAGATCGTTACCGCTTCGCTCAGTAGCCGGATCAATCGCCAGCGTGAGCCGCAGCAAAATCGGCATAGCCCTTGAGTACCAGTTCGTGAGTCTTGTCGATATTGCTGGCGATGTCACCACCGAGCACATTCATGCCCTGCAAGATGTCACGCGCTTCCTGGAAGCCTTGCTCGAAGCCGCTGCGGATGGTCGCCATGAATTGCTTCAGCACGTCAGCTGCAGGTTCGCCGACATGCTGTTGCTTGAAGGCTTCATAGAATCCGGTGGATAGCGAGACGATCCGTTCCGCCGTGCCGTCCGGAGTGTTGTCCTGACTGGCTGCATTCTGGATCGCGTTCTTGCCGAACTCAGGCTCCAGAATATCGTTGATCCCGGCGATGGCAGATTGCAACAACAAGGCCAGTGGCTCATTGCCGGAACTGATCGAGACATCGACCGACGCCTGAAGGATCGAGACATTCAGTTGCGTATGGGCCTTCGTCTGGGCAGAGGTCGTGGCGGTGGATCGGCTTGATTCGGCCGACCTGATTCCGGCCGTGCTCGCGGTTTCTGTGAACCCAACCGCACCGACGGCCTCAATGGCTTCCACTGCATCAATCTCTTCAAAGGGCATCGTCATTGTTTTCTCCTTGAGAGCTTCACCCTAAGCCAGACGCGGCGCACTCACCGTTCGCCAGCCCACACAGGTCGCGTCTTGGTCGATCTACGTGCGCAAGCGTACAGAACGCAATCGTCTCAAAGCCTAGTCTGGTTCATGGAGGGTGTCAGCTAGAACATGGCACTCCCGTCCATCGTAGCTTGTCAGTTGTCATTGTCAGGAGATCACCATGAACAAGGATCAAGTCAAAGGCCGTATCGAAGAAGCCAAAGGAAAAGTAAAGGAAGTTGCGGGCAAACTTAGCAAGGATCGCGATCTTGAACTGAAGGGTCGGGTACAGAACTCCGCCGGCAAGATCCAGGCTGGTTATGGCGATCTGAAGGAAGATCTGAAGAAAGCGATTTAAGCGAACCCAAGCGATCTCCCGAGTCCATACTCATCATGGCTGCTCGGGGAACGCACAGTTTTCCGTTACTCTTTTTTGCGTTTCTAACGTGTCCCCGGATTGTCGCTACTGAACGCTCGTGCCGTTTCAGCACAAAAGCCGGCCAACTTTTCCAACACCACTTGCACTGCCTGATTCGCCGCAACGACGCCGCTGCGGGGGTCGTCGCTCGCGGTGCTCATGGTTTCGTCAAACTCACGCTGCGCCAGCACCCGCCGCGTCGTGTTATCCACCAGCGAAGCGCGCAACGTGAAGTGCACCCGACCGGGCGTGGCGCCAAATTCCTGCTGCAAACGGACGATTTCAGTGTCGAGCCGCAGGTCGCCGGCTGCTGCGCTTGGCGTCAGCACCACGGCCCGAAATGCCGCACTTTCTTCCGTCGCCGCCACAATCAATGGCACGATCATGCGCGCCGGCGTATCGACCCATTCGCTGTGCGAGAAATATTCAAGCTGGTGAGCCTTGCGCACATACACGATGCGCTGACTATCGAAGCCAGCAGCGGCATGCGGTGGATTGACGATCAAAGTCGGTGCAGAGGTCGCTTTTGCGCCGCCCTGCCAGAGCCGACTTTTTGCGGTCGGCGCCCCGGTCCGATCCAGCGCGAAGAATGATGGCGGAGGTATTGCCGTCGAACTCAGCGCACTGCAACCGGTGACCAGTGACAGCAACAAGGCGCCGCCATAAAGCCGGCGGCGGACGAACGATGGATTGCTCATGGTTGGCGTGCTCCATTGGAAGATTCGGCTGATGATTCGCCCGGACCGTCCGGCACCGGTCGGCGACCAAACAGCAAGCCGGCCGGATTGCGTTCGGTTTGCTCGGTCAGGCGCCGTAGCGAGGCGGAAATCACACTCAGTTCACCCAGCAAACGTTCCAGTTCGGGTAGGGTTTCGGCGGTGAAGCGCTTGACGTCGGCACCGATGGCATTCACCGTCTTGCCGGCACTGTTGCTGGTCTTGGCCACTTCGTTGCCCATGCTCTCGACAGCGTCGGCACCCTTGCCGATGCGCTTGATCACCGGTTCGAGTTGCGCCGCGACGCGTGCGCTATGTTCGAGCGTGCGCGCGGCGTTGACCACGCCGGCATCGATGGCGTCCTTGCGGGCGGCAATCGTTCGCGCCACGGTCGCGATATCGGCCAGGATGCTAGTGAATGCCCTCCGGTTTTCGTCACTGAGAATCGCATTGATGTTGTTCGATGTGCTGTCCAGTTTGGCCAGGACGCTGGTGAGCACATTCTCCAGCCGAGCGCTGAGCGACGGCTTGGTCGGAATCACCGGATAGCGATTGCCGGCCACGATGCCCAGCGGCAACGCGGCGCTGGTGCCGCCGCTGAGTTCGACATAGGCGATACCCGTCAGGCCCTGGGTTTTCAGCACCGCCACGGTGTCTTCCTTGATCGGCGTACCGCGTTCGATAGCGAAGATCAGATTCACCCGCTCCGGGCTGCCGGAATCGAGCTGAATCTGCTGCACCTTGCCGACGTCGACGCCGTTGTATTTCACCGGCGCATTCAGATTCAGGCCGGCCACCGATTCGTCCTCGATCGCCAGATACAGGTCGAATTTCTTCTGCCAGGCGCCGCCCGACGCCAGCCAGAGCACGCTGGCAATCAGCACCGCACCGAGGACGATGACGAAGGCGCCGACAGCGGCATAGTTCACTTTGGTTTCCATCACTGACTCCTGGCTCGTTCCTGCGCTGCGCGGCCGCGCGGTCCGTCAAAGAACTTGCGGAAAGCGGGTTGTTCGATCTGCGCCAGCTCGGCCATCGAGCCGACGCCTTGCACCTTGCCCTCGGCCAGCACAGCAACGCGGTCAGCCAATTGCCACAAGAGGTCAAGGTCGTGCGTGATCATGACTATCGTAAGCCCGCCGCGGTTGCGCAGCTTGCGCACCAGTTGGTCGACCTCGCCCGCACTTTCCGGGTCGAGTCCCGCCGTTGGCTCGTCGAGAAACAACAGCTCCGGATCAAGCGCCAGGGCGCGGGCCAGCGAGGCGCGCTTCAGCATGCCGCCGCTGAGCTCGGACGGATACTGCGCACCGACTTCAGGCTCAAGGCCGGTCAAGGCGAGCTTTTCTGCCGCCACCGCATCGACCGCCGCGTCATCCAGGTCACGGTGCTCGCGGAGCGGCAGGCCGATGTTTTCCAGCACCGTCAAGGCGCCGAACAAACCGCCATGCTGGAACATCACGCCCCAGCGCAGGCGCAAGGCGAGTGCGGCGTCATCGGAGATGTCTTTTAAGTCAACGCCCAGCACCCGGATCGAGCCGGCATTCGGGCGTTGCAACAGGATCATCTCGCGCAACAGCGTCGACTTGCCAGAACCGCTGCCACCGATCACGGCGAAGATTTCGCCACGGCGCACCTCAAGGTCGAGGTCGGCGTGCACAACGTGGTCACCGAAGCGCGTCGACAACTGACTGATCGTGATCACAGGAGCATCTGCGGGTGTCGGGTCAGGCATGTCAAAGATCCAGCACGCTGAAAGCTATCGAGAATAGGGCATCGACCACGATGACGAGGAAGCTGGCCTGCACCACGCTGCGTGTGGTCTGGCGCCCGACGCTGTCGGCCCCGCCCCGCGTGCGCATGCCCTGGAAGCAGCCGATCACGGCAATGATGGCGGCGAACACCGGCGCCTTACCGATGCCGATCAGATAACTGGTGACGCTGACCACCTTGCTGAAGCGGTCGAGAAACTCGGCGAAGCCGACGCCCAGTTTGGCTTGCGCCATGATCATGCCACCGAACACGCCACAGATATCGGCGAAAGCGGTCAACAGGGGCAGGGCGATCAGCAGGCCAATGATCTTCGGCAGCACCAGCATTTCCAGTGGCTGGATGCCAAGCGTGCGCATCGCATCGATCTCTTCGGTCACGGCCATAGTCCCGATCTGTGCCGCATAGGCCGAACCCGAACGCCCGGCGATGATGATGGCGGTGATCAGTGGCGCAAACTCGCGCAGCATGGAAATGCCAACCAGGTCGGCGACAAAGATATTGGCCCCGTATTGCCGCAACTGGTCGGCGCCCTGGAAGGCGACCACGATACCGAGCAGGAAGGACAGCAGCCCGACGATGGGTAGCGCATCGAAGCCGGCGCTACGGATGTTGAACAGGATCGGGCGCCAGCGCAGGCGGCGCGGATGCGCCACACTGCCAGCAAGGGCTGCCGCGCATTCGCCAATAAAGCCGAACAGCGCCATGGTTTGCTCGTAGATGGCGACGGCAAGTTGACCCAGATTGGCGAGTGTCGATGCGGCTTGCATGGTGCTGCCGAGCATAGGTGAAACGACGTTCGCCGTTTGTGCGCCGGCGTACAGATGTACCGCGATCGGGGGGCAACAATTGGGACTTCGTCGAAATGGGCGATTACCGAAAAAAGGATACTCATCATGCTCTATACGATCGCAGTGGTTCTGCTCATCCTCTGGCTACTTGGCCTGGTCACGTCCTACACCGTCGGTGGTTTCATCCACATTCTTCTGGTGATTGCCATCGTGATGATCCTGTTGCGGGTCATCGGCGGACGCAGCGCTCTTTGACGGCGGCCAAAGATTCCGCCATGGCTGCGCCAACGCTATCTGCCAACGGCTTGGCCGTGCCCACTGTTCCGACCACCGTATTGCTGGTCGAAGATGACCCGCTGGCGGCGCAAATCATTGTCGATGCGCTGGCCGGAGCCACGGACCGGCGCGTGTTTCTCGTCGAATGGGTGACGCGTTGTGCGGCGGCTTTGGCGCGTCTTGGCACGGGCAGTGTCGATGTCGTCCTGCTGGTCCTGACACTCCCGGACGGGCAGGGTATCGAGGTATTCGATCAGATATTCGCGGCGGCACCGCAAGCCCTGATCCTGGTCCTGAGTAGCGCCAGCGATGAAGAGACCGCGCGCCAGGCGGTGCAGCGTGGCGCGCACGACTACCTGGTCAAGGGTCATGTCGATGCCCACTGGTTACCGCGTGCCTTGCACTACCTGATCGAGCGCAAGGCTATCCGCGATGCCCTGAAAGTCAGCGAAGCGCGCTTTCGCGCCATGAGCAATGCCTCGCCGCTGGGTATTTTTGTCTCCGATGCCAAGGGCGCCTGCGTCTATACCAATGCCGCCTATCAAAAGATATCCGGATTGAGTTTTGAGCAAACCCTGGGCACCAACTGGAGTGTGGCGATCCACCCGGCGGACCGGCAACGTGTGCTGACCGAATGGCGCGCCGCCATCCAGGGCGAGGAGCCATTTCAGACCGAGTTTCGCTTTCTTCAGGAAGACGGCAGCATCGTCTGGACCCGCCTCAACAGCGCGGCCATGGACGACGGGCTGGAAGCTCACGGACGGGTCAAGACGGTCGAGGACATCACCGAGCGCAAAGCCACCGAGATGGCCTTACACTCGACCGAAGACGCCTTGTTTGATGAACGTGAGCGGGCCCAGGTCACGCTCAATTCGATCGGTGATGCCGTGCTCAGCACCGACCCCGACGGCAATGTCACCTATCTGAACTCGGTAGCCGAGGCAATGACCGGTTGGTCATGGAAAGAAGCCGTGGGCCAGCCGCTGGGCGAGGTGTTCCATATCATTGATGGCGTAACGCGCGAGATCGCGGCCGATCCGGTGCGGCGCGCCATCAAGGAAGACCGCACCGTGGGGCTGGCGGCCGATAGCGTGCTCATCCGCCGTGATGGCTTCGAGTCCGCGATCGAGGATTCCGTCGCCCCGATCCATAACCGCGACGGACGTGATGCCGGTGCCGTGATTGTCTTTCACGATGTCAGCAAGTCACGGGCCATGGCATTGAAAATGGCCCATCTGGCGCAGCATGATTTTCTGACCGACCTGCCAAATCGCGTGCTGCTGACCGAGCGCCTGGCCCAAGCGATAGGTCTGGCCAAGCGACACCGCAAGCAGGTCGCACTGCTCTTTCTGGATCTGGATCATTTCAAACACATCAACGATTCGCTCGGCCATACCATCGGCGATCTGCTGCTGCAGTCGGTGGCGGATCGTCTGACCACCTGCGTCCGCGCGTCGGACACGGTATGCCGTCAGGGTGGCGACGAATTCGTCATTTTGCTGAGCGAGATCGAACAGCCACAGGACACCGCCCAGATTACCGAAAAGTTGCTCGCGGCATTCGCCTTGCCGCACCTCATCAGCGGGCAAGAGCTGCACATCTCGTTAAGCATCGGCATCAGCGTCTATCCGGATGACGGCAACGATGTCGACACCGTGATGCAAAACGCCGACACCGCGATGTATCACGCCAAAGCCAGCGGCCGCAATAACTACCAGTTTTTCACAGCCGAAATGAATGCCCGCGCGGTCCGTCGGCAAGTGGTCGAAAGTGGTCTGCGCCGTGCTCTCAAGCTCGGCGAATTCCTGTTGCATTTCCAGCCTCAGGTCGATATTGCGTCAGGCGAGATGACGGGAGCCGAAGCCTTGATCCGCTGGCAAGACCCGGCACTCGGCCTTACCTATCCGGGACAGTTTGTCGCCATCGCTGAAGAATGCGGCTTGATCGTCCCGATCGGCCAATGGGTGCTGCGCGAAGCCTGTCGGCAAACGCAAGCATGGCTGGCGGCAGGACTTGTGGCCGTGCCGGTGGCGATCAATATTTCCGCCGCCGAGTTCAGGAAGAGTGGGTTTTTGGAAGGCGTTCGACAGGTACTGCACGATACCGGTTTGCCGCCACGCTACCTTGAGCTGGAACTGACCGAAAGCATCCTGATGCACGATGCCGAGTCGTCGGCAAAAGTGCTGAACGCGCTCAAGGACATGGGCGTGCGACTCGCCATCGATGATTTCGGCACTGGCTATTCCAGCTTGACCTACCTTAAACGCTTCCCTATTGACACCCTGAAGATCGACCAGTCGTTCGTGCGCGATCTCACCACCGACAGCGATGACGCAATCATCGTCAGTGCGGTGATTGGCATCGGCCGCAACCTCAAGCAACGAGTGATTGCCGAAGGCGTGGAAACCTCCGAGCAACTGGAGTTTCTACAGGCCCAGCAATGCGATGGCGGCCAGGGCTTCCTGTTCCGGCGCCCGCTGTCGGCCGAGGAGTTTGCAAACTTGCTGGAGCACCCAGCGAAGTCTCGAACACACTGACGGCTATCAACAAGTGGCCCTACTGTTACTGTGTATGGATAGAGTGCCGATGGGCAATTGGTAAGTCCCCCATCGGCACTGATCGCCTGATGCGGCCACACGCGGTGGCGCATCAGTTTCAAGCAAGCTTATCGAGTTGCTTCAGTACGTCGTGCCGTAATAGGCGTGGACGCTCTTTTCCCACGTGGCATCGGCCATGTTGGGCCAATGGTCGGTATCGAACCCCGGGGCATTCTTCAGGCGCTCTTCGTCGGTATCCATGACAAAGCGCTTGTTCTCGGTATCAACCGTCAGGGCGCTCCATGGCACAGCAAAGAGCTTTTCGCCTAAGCTGAGAAAACCGCCGAAGGACAGCACGACGTAGCAAACTCTGCCGTTGTCGATATCCAGCATGAGTTCCTTGATGCTGCCTAACTTATCGCCTTTCGGGTTGTACACATCGTCGCTGCTGAGTGTGCTGGCGCTGAGGACTCGTGAGCCAAGGTGGGCGGCATTGATTACAGCGGTGTTGATCATGTCATTCATTTGATGCTCCTGAAATATATTGAGAAATTACTAAATGAGGAAAGAGTGTTGGCCGCAAGTGCGGCCAGCGCTTTCAATTCTCATTAGCCCTTGCGAGCGTCCTTGATGTCTTCTTTCAGGTCGCCTACTGCTGCCTGGACTTTGCCACCGGACTTTTGAATCTTTCCTTTCAACTCCAGATCGTCGTTGCCGACGAGGCTGCCAGCGACTTCCTTGACTTTGCCTTTGGCTTCTTCGATATGACCCTTGACTTGATCTTTGTTCATGCTGAACTCCTGATAATGAAATGAATCGGGGGGCGGGTGCCTGTGTTGCGATCTGGTACCCGTGATCGAGAGCTTAGGCAATGCAACGCCGGCAATCGGTACGCTGGCGCGCATAACGAAGGGGACAGTCAATGTTCGCGAATGGAAAACGGGGGGTGAATTTCAACCCTGGATTGCACAGCGGCGGAAGTTGTTTCACCCACCTCGCTATGTGCGGCACCGTACCGTCAGCACCGACTTTTCGGGCTACTCTGAATCCAGGGTTTCGACACAGATTTTGTTCCAAACCTGTTCAGGCCGTTCTGATTTACCTATCTAAGGAGATTCAATCATGACACAACTCAAAAAGTATCTATCCGCACTTTTCCTGGCTGTGACGCTGGCCTCGGCCGTCGGTTGCGCCTCGTCGGCCAAGCATGAAGGTACCGGTCAGTACATCGACGATAGCGTTATTACCACCAAGGTGAAGGCGGCGATATTCGACGACGCAACCACAAAAGCCACCGAAATCAATGTCGAGACCTTCAAGGGCATCGTTCAACTAAGTGGCTTCGTCAGTTCCAAAGCGGCGGAAAACCGGGCGGTCGAGCTGGCACGCGGTGTTGCAGGTGTGCAGTCGGTCAAGAACGACATGCGTTTGAAGTAGGAACCACGTCATGAGCAAGGGAAAGCCCAACAGCAAGCTGGCCAAGAAGCAACCCGTGTTAACGCCCAAGGAAAAGCGGACCGCGAAGCAGGTCAAGAAACACGCGGCTGATAGCGTGCCGTTGATCGTACGCTGACCCCCTTTCGGCGACATAAAGTGAAGACGCCAGCTGAAAAGCTGGCGTCTTTGTTTTATCGATCAACAGGATCTACTCTGTACGTCGCCGGTAGCGCATGGTCGTGTTGTAAGCCTTCAGGCCGTTGGCCTTGATGAAGATGGCTTTTGCGGCCGCGCCATAGGGCATCAAATGCTCGGGGGCATCAATCACTTCCCGGGCGCCTCTCTCGGCGGCGTCGCGGCCAGTGCTTTCCTGTGATTGATATGGGTGATCGTCCGCTGCTGGGGTCACGTCACTCATATCGGTGCCGGTAACCAGCGGACCAGGCTTTCGTAGAGCATTTGCGGATCGACTGGTTTGGCGATGTGCTGGGTCATGCCAGCGGCAAGACAGACCTCGCGGTCCTCGTTGAAAGCATTCGCGGTCATGGCGATGATGGGCGTGGTGGCGTAGATGGGCAGTTGCCGGATGGCGAGTGTGGCATCGATGCCATCCATTTTCGGCATCTGCATATCCATCAAGATCACGGCGTAGGTCGTCTTGCACGCCAGAGCGACTGCCTCTTCCCCGTCTTCGGCCACATCCACCGCTAGGCCGGCGTCTTCCAGCAGCATGCGGGCGACCTCGCGGCTTACGGGGTCATCTTCAACCAACAACACACGGGTGCCGTGGTGGCGTTGCTGCAATTGCAGCAGTGCGTCGTCGCCTGTGGCGTGCGTCGTTTCGATCGAATCCGGGCTGCCACGCCGAAGGCGAGCGGTCAGCCAGAAGCTACTGCCTTCACCCGCCGTACTGTCAGCACCGACTTTTCCGGACATCAGTTCAGCCAGATGCCGATTGATGGCCAGACCCAGCCCGGTGCCGCCATATTTGCGCGTGGTTGAACTGTCGGCCTGTTCAAAACTGGTGAACAGGCGCGCGTGTTGTTCCGGTGTGAGACCAATGCCGGTGTCGGTGACCTCAAAGCGCAGCAGCAGGTTGTCGTCGCCGTCTTCAAGCACGGTGCCGCGTAGTTCGATCGAGCCGGTCTCGGTGAACTTGCAGGCATTCGATACGTAATTGAGCAGCGCTTGCGTCAGGCGGGTCGCATCGCCATGCAGTACCGTCGGCAAGGTGCTGATATCGGTCGTGAAAGTCAGACCCCGGGCCGCGATACGTTCGCCCATCTGTTGCCGGACATTGTCGATGATCGTCGCTGGCGCGAAGTCGATTTGTTCCAGGTGCAGGTGGCCGGACTCGATTTTTGACAGATCGAGAATGTCGTTGAGCACCGACAACAAATGCTGTGCCGATCTCGCGACCTTCGCCAGGCGGCCGCGTTGCGAGTCGGTCGGATTGTCACGCGCCAGCAGGTGCGTCATACCGATGATGCCATTGAGCGGTGTGCGGATTTCGTGGCTCATGTTGGCGAGAAAAGTGCTCTTAGCCAGATTGGCGACCTGCGCCTGATTGGTGGCCAGCTTGAGTTCGCTGGTGCGCAGGGCGACCAGATCCTCGAGGTGTTCGCGATAGTGACTGAGTTCTTCGGCCAGCTTTTTCGAGGCGGTGATATCGATCACCACAGCGCGCTCGGTTTCCCCGGATTCGTCGGCCTGAACCTCGATATGGGCGAAGGACTGATTGGTCTCGAGTTGCTCCGGCATAAGGGCCATTTCGCAGGTTTCACGCGCATGGCTATCGAAGGCATTCTGCAGCAGCGTGGCAAATTGCGTGCGTGATCCGGGTTGGACAAAATCGACGAAGCGGCGGCCGATCAGTAGCTTCCGATCCGTACTGAGCAAACGCGCGCCGGCCAGGTTGATCTGACGGATGCTGCCCTGGCGGTCAAAGCTCATGTAGCCGACCGGGGCGAAATCATAGAGCTCGGTGTAGTGACGCAGGTTCTCCTGTGCCTCGGCGCGGGAAAGCAGTAGTGCCTCGTTCTGCATTTCCAGCTCGATCTGGTGCACCCGCAACTCATGCACCAGGATCTGCAGGTCACTGTAGCCTTTATGCATCCCGACCATCGCGGGCGGCAGAGCGGCTTCGGCGCGTTGCCGCAATTCGGCGGCGGCTTTTCTGGCGATGGGATCGTTCATGTGTGGGGTTGGCCTTGCTGGCGTAGCCCAGCTTCGAGTTGTTTGATTTCGGTAATGTCGATAAACGTGGCGACCACGCCGTCGATCACGTTGTCCTGGGTGCGATAGGGCATGATGCGGACGCGATACCAGCGGCCGTCGTGGGTGCTCACCTGCAGCTCACGAAACACCAAGGTATGCAGCACCTCTTGCGCATCTGCCTGCAACAGTGGGTAGTCGAGGTCATTCACCACGTCTGACAAGGGGCGGCCGACATCGCCGGGAATCAGCTTGAACAGATGCGTGGCATGTCCCGTGAAGCGGCGTACCTTCAGCGCATTGTCGAGAAAGACGGTAGCGATCTCGGTACTGTTGAGCAGGTTGTTCATGTCGTTGCGCTCCCAGGTCAGGTCATCGACCTTGGATTGCAGTTCGGCATTCACGGTTTGCAGTTCTTCGTTGAGCGATTGCATTTCTTCCTTCGAGGTGGTCAGTTCCTCATTGGTCGATTGCAGTTCCTCGTTCGTCGATTGCAGCTCTTCGTTGGCGCTCTTGATCTCTTCCAGCGACCCCTGCATTTCTTCGTGAGTCAGGCGCAGCGATTCGCGCGTTTGCGCCAGTTCCTGCATCACCGCATCCTGCGTCGCTGCCACCGAGGGCTTGCGCGAGCGGCGCCCGGCCGGGGGTGTGGCGACGTCTTCAAACACGATCAGAACGCGGCCACGCAACAGCGCCGGGTTGTCCATGCCCTGGGCAATGAGGTTGATGATCTGCGTGCCGCCGTTGGTGCCAACTTTGATGCCCGTCAGACGCACGGGTTCGCTCTGCCGCAGCGCCCGGGGGATGACGCCGATCAGCGCGTCACGCAAGCCTTCGCGGGCCATGGCGTGGATGTTGATATTGACCTTGCCGGCGGCCGGTTCAAGATACTTTCCGGTGCGGCCGCTGATGTAGAGAATGTCGCCGTCAGCATTCACCAGCACGGCCGCCGGAGCGTAGGTCTGCTGAATCAGCTGGTCGGTCAGTTGCTCCAGGCTGTCGTGGCGTTCTGTCGGCAGCACATCCGTGGTGGAAATGAAATCCATGGGCAGTCGTGGCGGAAAGGCGACGCCGCTCAGCGGTGTGCTCTGGCCCAGACGATGAAAGATGCGTCCCTTGCTGTCGGTGGCGGCGAACAGCTTGCCGAAACCGCCGACGGTCTCGGCGGTGCCGAGCACCAGAATGCCTTCCGGGTTCAGGGCGTAGTGAAAAACCGGCATCAGCTTCTTTTGCAAATCGGCGTGGAAGTAGATCAACAGGTTGCGGCAGGAAAGCAGATCAAGGCGGGTGAACGGCGGGTCGGAAATGATGTTCTGCGGCGCAAACACCACCATGTCGCGAATCGCCTTGCCGACGCGATAGCCTTCTTCGTCGGCAACAAAGTAGCGCGCCAACCGCTCCGGTGTCACATCGCCGGCGATATTTTTCGGATAGCTGCCCTTGCGCGCCCGTGCGATGGCGTCCGGATCAAGATCGGTGGCATAGATCTGCAGCGTGAAACGTCCCGGCGGCTGGGCGCGTTCCAGCGCTTCGCGAAACACGATGGCCAGCGAAAAGGCCTCTTCGCCGCTGGAGCAGGCGGGCACCCAGGCACGTAGCGCCTTGCCGGCGGGATGGCGCGCAAACATGGCGGGCAAGACCTCGGTTCGCAACATCTCCCAGACGGCGGTATCGCGGAAAAAGTGCGTGACGCCGATCAGCACTTCCTTGAACAGCAGGTCCAGTTCCTGCGGATTGTCCTGCAGGTAACGCACGTAATCGTCGATGCCGGCGATCTGGTGCAGGGCAATGCGGCGTTCGATGCGACGGTAGAGCGTGCTGGTCTTGTACAGCGAAAAATCAGCCCCGCAGCGGTCGCGCAGCAGAATGAGGATCTTTTCCAGCCCGCTGCCGTTGTCGGCGACAAGCGTTACAGCGGCGGGTTCCGGGAGCGGACGGTGACGCAGGAAATCGAGAATGCGCGCCGGCAACTGCTCGGCCGGGGCAACGATATCGACCATGCCGGTGCTGATGGCACTTTGCGGCATGCTGCTGGCACCGGCGGTTTTGGGCTCCTGGGCCACGGTCAGGCCAGCGTATTCCTTGATCGTGCGCAGGCCGAGCATGCCGTCCGAACCCATGCCGGAGAGGATCACACCGACCGCCTTTTCCTGGCAATCTTCGGCCAGGCTACGCAGGAAGAAATCCACCGCCAGGCGCAGGCCACGGCGCACTGTGGGCTCCAGCAAATGGAGCTGGCCGTGCAGTAGCGACAGATCCTTGTTCGGCGGAATCACATAGACGCACTCCGGGCGCACCAACAGGCGGTCGGTGACTTCGACCACCGGCATCGGCGTGGACCGCTGCAAGAGCTCGGCCAGCGTGCTGACGTGATCGGGATCGAGATGCTGGACCACGACATACGCCATGCCGCTATGCGCCGGGACATTTGCCAGGAAGGCTTCGAGCGCTTCCAGCCCGCCGGCTGAACAGCCGATGCCGACCACAGGAAAGCGCTCGTCCGGCGCCGGCTCGGCAGTGCGCACCAGCGACAGTGCTGGCGACGAGGTCGAGGGTTGCGTCTCCGCCTCAAGGGCGTGCGGTGCGGATTTGGTTTGGGTCATGATTTCGGGTCGCCTGTTGGCCTGGGCGGCTTGGCTGACGCTGTGTGCCAATCGAGTCCACGGTACTCGATTTCGCTGATGTCGACCACCGCCACACGCGCTGTTACATTATTGACGGTGCTGGGCTTGGCCAGGTGCAGGCGCGCATACAGTATGGTGCCGTTGTCAGGTAGCAACTCGTGCACCACTCGCTCCAAATAAGTCGGTGCTGGCGGGACGGCGCCTGCCGGCATTCGGCGCTCGGCCTGGCGTCGCAGATCAGGCGATGGCTTGGAGAAATCGGGCTGGTCGTTCATGCGATCACTTCAACCCGATTACGGCCACTCTTCGTGGCACGCTTGATTGCCGCATTGGCGCGGGCGAGCACGGCATCGATCGATTTGTCGGTGGACGCCATGGCAGCGAGGCCGATGCTGACCGTGAATTTGACGACTGGCGGCGTGACCTCAACATCGACACCAGCGGCAGCGGCAATAATGAAATTCTCGATCTTGAGCCGCAGACGCTCGGCAAAGTTGGTGGCATCTTTGAGGCTGGTAGCGGGCAGCAGCACCGCAAATTCTTCGCCACCGATGCGGCCGGCCGTATCGACCTGGCGCAGTTCGCTGCCAAGAATCGCGGCCACCTCGCGCAGGACGGCATCGCCCGTGGCATGGCCGAAGTTGTCGTTGATGGCCTTCAAGTCATCGATATCCAGCGCCATCAGCATGGCGCCGTAGCCAGGGTTGCGCTGGACGCGGGCCAGTTCTTCGTTCAAGCGGATGAAGAATTGACGGCGATTGGCCAGGCCGGTGAGTTCATCGGTACTGATCAGGGTGCGCAAGTGCTGTTCAGTGGCGGCCAGCGCGTCGCGAACGCGATTGCGCTCGGTGACATCATCGAGCACAGCCAAGGAGGCGACGCGACCGTGCCACTCCACGCTGTGTATATAAACTTGGCACGTCACCCGTTGTCCATCCTGGCGCAGCAGGCACGTTTCAAGATTGAGCGGGGTATCGTCGCCCGCCATGCGCTTTTTGTGCATGGCCATCACCATGGCCTGATCGTCGGCGGCGATCAGGGGCAGGAAAGGTCGGTCGACGATGTCGTTGAGGCTATAGCCGAGCAGATTCAGCAGCGCGGCATTGGTCAGGCGAACCAACCCGTCCTGGGTGATGAGTAGGCTGATCGGGAGTTTCTCGATCAGGTCGCGAAAACGTTCTTCCGAGGCGTGCAGCCTGGCCAGGAGTTGGTGGCGCACGGTGATGTCGCTCACCACCATGCGGCATTCCTGGCCGTTTTCGTTGGGGATGGCATCGATCAGCACCGTCGCCGGGCCGCGATGTGTGGCCGGATTGAGCGTGATCTGACATTGCTTGCGAATGCGCCCATTCAAGACGTCGTCGAGAAACTGATTGAACTGCGGCAGGTCAGCTTGCGTGACGCTGCTGCCAAAGCGATGCCGGATTGCTTCGGAGCGCTTGATGCCGAGCATGATGGCGCCGGTCAGGTTGATCTGGTGGATCACGCTCAGGGCATCGATGGTGATAAAGGCGACCGGAGCGAAATCGTAGAGATCGGCATAGCGCAGGCGCAGGCTATCGGCTTCGTCGTAGGCTTCGATCAGTTGCTCGTTATACATTTCCAACTCGACCTGGTGCACCTGGAGTTCGTGCATCAGGGGACCGAAACCGGACGGTTCGCCCCGTGGCAGCGGCGGTTTGTCCTGGAGCCGGAGCAGGGCCAGCTTGCGCAGGTTGGCCGGATTTGGGCGTGATGAGAAGGGCGTCGGACCATCCGCCAAGGGCTCGGGCATCGGCATACTCTCACTTTTCGCAACGCGATAGCACTCGCAACTGCGGCTTTCAAGACCGTGCCGGTTAAGTACCGTGATGTGGCCACGGCTATAGGTAATCAGGCCGGCGGTTTGCAGTTTGCCGGCGGCTTCGGTCACCGTTTCGCGGCGAACGCCAAGCAGGCTGGCAATCACCGCGTGGGTCGTGGTCAGCGTGTTGCCGGGCAAGCGGTCGAGACTGGTCAGCAACCAGCGGCTGAGCTGCTGGTCGATCGTATGGTGACGGTTGCAGACCGCCGTCTGCGCCATTTGCAACATCAGGTTTTGCGTGTAGCGGAGTGCCAGGCGCTGCAGTTCGGTACCGTGATCGAGATGCCACTGCAGCAGTTCGGTATGCAGGCGATAGGCGCCGCCGGCATTCTGGACGACGACACGGTAAGGGCTGGTCTCGCCGCCGAGGACGGCGGAAATGCCGACCAGACCGTCATTGCCGGTCATCGCCAGACCCGCCGAGGCACCGCTCTCGGCCGTCGAGTTGAGCGAGACCAGGCAGGTGGTGGGGAAATAGACATCGTTGATCCGGCTGCCCGCTTCATGGATGACTTGATTGAGGGTCAATTGCACCGCTTCGAGTTCCGGTTGCAGGCGCGCGAACTCCTCCACGCGGAGGGCGCCGAGGATCAGGTTTTGGCGGGGATTCTGGAGTTCGGTATTGGGCATGAGCTCAGCATACTCCGCGCTGTCGCAGCTTTCTGTGGGGCAGCGCACATTAAGCTGGCGGGAATAGGCGTAGCGTCTCGCCTTGTGCATTCCGCACCGACGAGGACAGCTCCATGAACCGCGAACAATGGGAAATCAAGCGCGTGCATCACCCAGAAGTAAAACCCGTGGCCGATGGTGCCGATGGTGCCGAGGAGCCAAAACGCCAACGGCGGAATGTCAGCGAACGACGCAAGAAGAAAAAGCCTATGCCCATGAATAACGTGGCAGCGACGAACTAGCCAGACAAGGAAGTTGCCCATCCCTGACGGCTCAAAAGCCGTCAGGGATGGGGCGATGATTCTCGCTTCACGCGCAAATTGCCTTCCCAGTGGCAACAATACTGAGTGCAGCGGTAGCGATAAATGGGCGTGAAGAGGCTGACGAACAGGTCGGCCAGACGCCGGTGGATGCGGTAGGTCGCCCCCTTGCACAGCGGGCATGGATAGCTGCTTGCCGCGTAGGGAACGCGCAGCGGAATCGGTACTAGATAGCTTGGCATTGTCGGGTACCTCTCGCAAGTGGGGTTCTCTGGGCAGCTGAATCATGACAAGGCGGAACCACGAGATCTGTACGCTACAACACCAAGCGACGGATTGGTTTCAACGTGTCGGGCGATCCTCGCCATCCGTTCGGCCTGAGCCTCGAAGGCCAACATCCAAAGACCAGCATTCCTGTGCGCAATCGGCATAGGTGCGACAGCGAACAGACCCTGCTCGATCCGGTCTCTAGCCTAGCGTCATCGGAGCCATGCCAGTTTGGCAATGCCAAATGTTTGCCGTACAGCGGTTGCCGGTGCCTTACATTCAAACCAATTACATAAAGGAAACATCATGAAAACACTCAACATCAAGGTCATGGCGCTCGCGCTGGGCTTCGTCTTTAGTGCCGGTGCCATGGCACAAAGCATGTCAAAGGACGACTACAAGGCGGGCAAAAACAAGATCAGTGCCACCTACAAGTCGGCCAAGGCAGGCTGCGGTTCGCTGTCGGCTAATGCTAAAGACATCTGCATCGCAGAAGCCAAGGGCACCGAGAAATTGGCCCTGGCCGAGCTGGAGAACAGCTACAAGCCGTCCGTCAAGAACCACTACAAGGTGCGCGTCGCCAAAGCAGAAGGTGACTACGATGTCGCCAAGCAGCGCTGCGACGACAAGTCGGGCAACGTGAAGGATGTCTGCATCAAGGAAGCCAAGGCCGCCGAAGCCAACGCCAAGGCCGACGCCGAAGTGCAAATGAAGAGCACCGACGCCAATGCCAAAGCGATGGAGAAGACCAGCGACGCGCGTGCCGAGGCAAAAGAAAAGGTGACTGAAGTGCGCAAGGATGCCAACGCCGAAAAGAATGACGCCGCCTACAAGGTCGCGAAGGAAAAGTGCGACACGTTCTCGGGAACGGCGAAAGACACCTGCCTGAATCAGGCCACGGCGCGCTTTGGCAAATCCTGACCTGTTGCCACACCGACTCCTGAGCCAATCGCGCTCAGGGTGATGCATTGGCTTACCTGGAGAAACACACCATGAAATGGAAAACCACCACCATCGCGACGATGGTACTGAGCGTTTTGGCCATCACGCTGGCCAGTTGCCAAAAGCAGGAAGGCCCGGCGGAACGCGCCGGCAAGGAGGCTGACAAGGCGGTTGCCTCGGTCGGCCGACAGGTCGAAAAGGTGGGCGACAGTATTCAAGATGCGGCAAAGGGCGATCCCAAGAAGTAGTCGCTTTGAGTGACTCTGCGCGAACTCACGAGCGCCGACAGTTTGGGAAAAGTCGGCGCTGGCGAGACGGCGGAGACGGCAGTAAGAGTCGAACTACACCTTCATTTACTCGTCTGAATCAGGCACTGAAGCGGCCGCACGGTCGAACATGGCCACCCGATTGCGTCCGGCTTCTTTGGCGTGAAAGAGTGCAACATCCGCCGCTTTGAGGATCGACTTGACCTCGGCCGCGTCATCAGGGTAGATGGCAACGCCCAGCGACAAGGTAATTTGACCCAGATCGCGGCCGGCAAGGCTGACATTCAACAGCATCACGTCCTGCCGAATCTTCTCGGCACGTTGCCGCGCACCCTCTGTGGTGGTGGGTGACAAGATCAGGATGAACTCGTCCCCGCCCCAGCGACAGGGAATATCACTGCCGCGCACGTGTTTCTGGAGAAACGCGCCGAGGGCGCCGAGAACCGTATCGCCACCGTCATGTCCGAAGGAATCATTGAAGTGCTTGAATTTATCGATATCGATCATGATCACCGCCAGTTGCTCGTTGTTGCGCGTGGTGCGGTGCAGTTCGAGGGCCAAGGCTTCTTCCATGTAACGCCGGTTGAAGAGTCCGGTACGTTGGTCGCGAATCGATAGATCACGCATATCCTGGCGCAACTTCAGGTTGGCAATGCCGAGACCAATATTGTCGGCCAGCGTTTTCGCCAGTGCGCTTTTTTCGATCATGCGCTGTTCATCGGCACGGTCGTGTACCGCAGCACAGTCGAGGATAAGTAATACACCGAGCGTTTCATCCTGGGCCAACAGCGGCAGACAGGCATACATGTGTCCGTCGTCGTCCACATGCGCGCAGCGCTGCGCCTGGCCGATCGCGAGGTGCACCTGGCCACGTCGATAGGCCCAGCATTCGCTGGGGGCGAAGCTCAGTTTGGCCGGCGGTTGCTGCCCCCATATGGCGGCCGACTCGAGCGTATCGTGCGATCCATTGAGCACAAATACAGCGCCGGAATCGTCGGGGAACAACTGCGTCACGGCTTCAGAAATGACCGAATAGGCTTCGGTTTCTGAAGTGCACGACTGCAAGAAGTCGTTCATCTTGCTGAACAGGGTGATTTCCTGGTTGCGCTTGCGGAGTGCGGCGGCTTGTTTGGTAAGGACATCGTTGGCCGCATTGAGTTGCGAGGTGCGCTCGGCAACGCTAATTTCAAGATTGGCCTTCTCGTGTGCCAGTTCGGCCGTCCGGTCGGCAATGATGGATTCGAGTTGACGACCATAAGACAACAGCTTGTCCTGATGATTCTTCAAGTCGGCCGCCATACTGCCGAATTCTGTGGATAGATTGCCGATTTCGTCGTGGAGTGTCATGGTCGTTTTGGCTCTCGATACCGCCTGTGCTGCCTTTATCAACGGGTTCATTGTTAGAAACTTATACCGCAGCCGATGCGGGTTTTCTGTGCGCCAGACCACTCAGGCATCGGGTACTGCAATCGGTGTGGTTGGCTCCTCTGTCTCGTTGCGTTCATCCAGCGCCGCAAGGACCATTTCAGGATTCATCGGCTGTTGCAAGACGGTCGCTTCGGGGTCATGACGATTCTTGACGTTTGGCAAGTCCCGTCTCAATTCTTCCATTAGGTCAATCAGCTTGGCCACCTTCTGTTCGGTCAGCAGCGTGACCTTCAAATCCAGATGGGCGCGTTGTTCCTCAAGCTTGGCAAGGCGGTTTTGCTTGGACAGAATCACAATCGTGGCCAGCAACGCCGCCAAGCCAACGAGTCCTTGCAACCAGAAGTACGGTGGCGGATCGAAATCCCACGTCGTCGTTCGCCGCAGCCGGTCGCTTGCAAGCATCCATAGCGTGACCAACAGCAACGTGATGCCGAGAAAGACCGGTTGCCCAATGAACGAACTGATGCGTTCCAGAAAGCGCTGGGAATGGCTGATCTTTTGCTCTTCACGAGCGTAGAAATCCAGCACGGCCCCGATGTTCTGGCTGATCTGATCGCGCTCGGATGTGGGCGGAGGGCCGCCCTGAATCGCCAGCGGCACAGTGGCAGCGCCGGCGTCAGTTTTCATGAGTGTGCGATCGGCTTTTCGGTGAACAAGTAATCCTTGAGTTGGATGGAAAACGCCGGGTCTTTCCGCCGAATCCACTCCAGCAGCATGGCCGCATGCTCTTTTTCCTCCTCGCGATTGTGCTCAAGAATTGCCTTGAGTTCGATGTCCTTGCATGCGTCAGCACGTTGGCTATACCAATCAACGGCTTCGAGCTCTTCCATCAGGGAAACAATTGCGCGGTGCATGTTGCGCGTTTCGGCGGATAGTTCATCGATGGGTTCGTGATAGCCAATACTCGACATTTCAATCTCCTTTTGGTTGTAGGCTTCCTGACAAAGACATGTAGAGCATGAATCGGGCATCGTGCGAAGTCCGTTCGATAACGAACACAGCGCAACGGTTTGTAACGGTTTGTTTATGTTTTGCTCATCGCCCAGGGCCTTAATCGCCGCCACGCGTGTTGGCGCGCAGATGGACCATTCAACCGCATGGCCCACAATCCATGCAGCGCCCGTAATGTGTCCCAACGCACAGACGCACTGGTAGCGGCGTGACATCATTCATGCAGATGTTCGCGTGTGTCACCTGCCTTACGCACCGAACATCTGATGAGTTAGGCCCGGACCATTCTCCTGGTTCGGGCCATTTTTTTGTCACACCTGCCGAAATCGTGGCCTGCAAACTGATCTCGGCAAGCCGCCGCGTTTGCAATCTGTGCGACAGCGTACAGACAGGCCCCGCCATTTCCATAAACTGGATCGCGGTTCAGTTTGAAGTTTGATTACCTTATCTATCGGAGCACACCATGGAAAAAACAGGTTCGTTTTCCCAATCGATGATCACCAGGGAGCAGGCTGGAGCAGAAATCGAGCGCCAAGCCGATTTCAACGCAAATCTACGGCAACGGATGGTTGCGGAAGATATCCAATATCACACCGAAAGACTTGGACTTGGAAGTGATGGCCCCCACGAAGGCTGGATCAAGACGGAAGAAGCGGAAGCAGCCTCGAATGCGGCTACTCATGCCGAGCTACGCCACGGAATGATTGAGGTTGCCGCGTATTACCTCGCCGAAAAGCGTGGGTTTTCTGGGCGTAGTGCCGGAGAAGACTGGATGGAAGCGGAAGCACAGGTTGATGCGGTGCTGCATGATCGATCGAACTGATCGCCGAGGCTACGCTACGCTTCGCCTACTGCCCAAGGCAAGGCAAAACCCAGGCAGTAACCATCGAGCTCCCTTGAGCTCGTCTTACGAACCGACTGGCTCCCTTTTACTCCGCCACGCTGGTTCCCAATTGCGCCGCCATTTACACGTGCCAGGCGCATTTCGCGCTGCAGGCTAAGGTGGTCGAGTGAGGCCGCGCAGGTGTGATTCGCATGGCACAAACTGAGGCACTGCAATGACGTGGCTGCTGTGGTTGGGTTCCGGAATTATCGCTGTGGTCATCATTGCCGTGGGGTTGGGCACGGTCGGTGCCACGCGTTGGGCCGCGCTGATTCGTTTCCACACGATCCAACTGGAATCGGGCAGCGTTGGCGGCCAAGGCCGTCTGCTGCAGCCCACACGCTTTGACGCGCATGAACTCGAAGGGCTACCCGTGCCGGTGCAACGCTACTTCCGGGCGGTTCTGACGGATGGACAGCCGATGATTGCCGCGACCTCCATTGAGATGAATGGCGTCATGAACCTGTCTGCCACTGCCGCGCAATGGAAGCCGTTCACATCGCGTCAGCGGGTGATTACCCGCAAGCCGGGCTTCCTGTGGGACGCCCGGATAAACATGTTTCCCGGTATGTCCGCCTACGTGGAGGACAGTTACATCGCGGGCCGGGGGCGTTTGATGGCAAAGCTGCTGGGGTTGTTCACGGTGGCCGACTCGCAAGGCGAAGGAGAGAACGCACGCGGCGAGTTCATGCGCTACTTTGCCGAAGCCGCCTGGTATCCCACCGCATTGCTGCCCAGCCAGGGCGTGCAGTGGGAGGCGATGGATGACACTACCGCCAACGCCACCATCGTCGACGGCCCAATCCGCTTGACCTTGCTGTTCCGGTTCAACGATGCCGGCTTGATCGCCTCGGTGCACGCAGAGGCGCGGGGTGCAGGCGTGGGCGAGGACGGGGTTATGGTCATGCTGCCGTGGGACTGCGGTTTGTCGAACTACAAGCAACAAGACGGTATGCTGGTGCCGATGGCCGGTGAAGCGGCCTGGGTGCGGCCGGCAGGGCGCAAGGCGTACTTTGTTGGGCAGATCAAGACGCTGAGCTACGAGTTCCTGCCATGACGGGACACGACTGGCGGCGACGAATGCCTCACTTGAGTTTCTGTGTGCAGGCACCATGTCGACAATGCTCGGGGAAGACGTGCTTATTTTTCAGCGCCGAGCAGTGAGTCCAGTTGCGGCAGGTTTTCCTTGCAGGCACGGGCCTCAATCCCGCGCAGGAACTCCGGAGAAATATCCTGAGCAATCACCTTGCCAGTGATGTCCACCTTTCGGGACAGCGGTAACGAGAAGACCCCGGTTCCCACACCGACATCGGCGATCGCCATGCCGGGACAAATGTCGAGCGCAGGGATAATCGCCTCGCGCTTCTCGAAGACTTCCCGACCTTCGGTTTCGAACATTCCCTGCCAACTCCGGTAGTCTGCGTCGTCATAGGGGTCGTCTCAGAAAACGGAAAATAAAGCACGTTAAGGAATCGGCGCTTCAGAAAACGTTGGCTAAGAGTGTGCCTAAGACGCCGGTAGCCAGCGGTAAAGCGTAGGCACTGACACCCCCAAGTTGGCCGCCACATCCCTTGGCGGTATGCCAGTCGCCAACAACTTTTTGGCAGACTCGATCTTGCTGTCCGTCATCTGTCGTTTGCGCCCCCCTTTACGTCCCAACTGCCGCGCTACCTCTAACCCGGCACGCGTACGCTCGGCGGTGAGCTCACGCTCCATCTGGGCCAGACTCGCTATGACATGAAAGAAGAAGCGTCCCGACGTGGTGCCCGTATCAATCGCGTCGGTGAGGCTCTTGAAATGTACGCCCTGCTTTTGCAACGCCGACACGAGATCCACCAGGTTCTTGACACTACGTCCTAGCCGATCCAGTTTCCACACCACGAGTGTGTCGTCTTCGCGCAGCATGTCCAGTGCCTTGGTCAGTCCGGGTTGTTCGGCACGACTGCCGCTGATCTTGTCGTCGAAGATTTTCTTGCAACCCGCTTTCTTCAGTGCATCGATCTGCAGATCAAGGTTTTGATCCAGCGTTGATACGCGCGCATAGCCGATCAGCATGTCAGCCTCGTGTTTGCAGGGGGAGGACGCGCAAGCGGGTTCGATTCGGATCGACGGTCACTAACGCGCCTTGCGCCAGTTCTTCGGTCATTTGACGCAACGCGGTAATGACGTTGGCGCCAATCACGTCTGGGCTGACATCCTCAGCACGAATTTGCACAACGCTAGGCTTCTCACCGTGGGTGGCTGCCAGAATCGCGCTGAAGTCCAGATCGTGGGTCAGAACCACGTAGCCCTGGGCGCTGGCGTAGCGCATGATTTCCGAGTCTGGCGCATTGGCCAGCCCAAGCGAAGACCAGTGTGAGGCATCAATACCCGCATCTGTCAGCACACGGACCCACCGTGGAGACAGGTTCATATCGATCAAGAGTTTCATGCTGCGCCCAGCATGACCTCGCGTTCTTCGGCACGCCACGCGGCATAGCGCAGGGCCTGCATGATGTCTTCGCGTTCGAGATACGGGTAATCCGCCAATATTTCATCCACGCTATGGCCGGCACCCACCTGGCCGACGACCATACCGACGGTCACGCGCATTCCCCGGATGCAGGCTTTGCCGCCCATCACATCGGGTTGTTGGGTAATGCGATTCAGTTGTCCCATGGGCGCTACTCCTTATCGAAACTCGTTGTCATGGTAGTAGTTTGAGAATATTGTTTCAAGAACTATTTGTGAGAAGCTCAGCGCCTTGATTTTGCGTGGTCCATCACACCGGTCAAATCGCCAAAGATCGCCGATTGTTGGTGGGCTGAACATGTATTGCAGACACAGAAGACATCAGCCTACAGTCGCGGCCTTGTTGTCGTTGAGCATGAAATTCTGCGTCCGCAGAGTGGGGCGCCAAGGACTACCGACCCTGCCAAGTTTGCCACCAGAAAGCAGCGCATCAAATCGTGTTCGATTATTGTCCCGTAGCATCCTGAAAGGCGGTCGCTGCCGCTGATCGTATTTCGCAGACCAATCGGCGAAAATACTGACTTCCACGCACGCCACTATCGCAATGCCCGAAAAAATTCCACAGTCCATGATGGATAAATTTTCCACCATCACGACTCTGACCGATGCTTTCTGTGAGAAGTACCTCAACGCAGAATACCGCGTGATGATCCATCGGGTTGTAGGCACTTTGGCCAGGAAGCGTCCCTCGCCATTGCTACGGGGAAAGGAGAGCGTCTGGGCCGCTGCGGTAGTGCATGCTGTCGGGCGTGTGAATTTCCTGGATGACTCATCGCAAACCCCGTTTTGCAAGCCGAAGGCGATCTACGAATTCTTTGGCATCGGCGAAAGCACTGGGCAGAACAAGTCCAAGGAAATCCGCGAACTGCTCAAGATGGGGCCATTCTCCCCCGAGTGGACCTTGCCCAGTCGAGTCGCTGACAACCCCATGGTGTGGCTACTACAGGTTAACGGTCTGATGATTGACATCCGGCATGCGCCTATCGAGTTGCAGCAGGTGGCTTTCGACAAAGGGCTGATCCCGTTTATTCCCGCTTCAAAGCCTGAGAAGCCTCAATGAGCCGAATTTCGCACGACGCCATGGTGCAAGCCATCACTCAGGTACGGGCAATGGACAGTAATCAGAAGGAAGGGCTTGCCTATGAGATAACCCGAATTCAACCCCATCTGTTTGGCTCGTTTCTAGTTCAATCGCGGTTGGGCGTGTCGCTAGAAAAGATGGAGTTCTTGCTCAACATCTTGTGCATATCTTTTCAAGCCATGAAGGCATCGGGCTTGGCCTGGCCCCTCATTACCGAAGACGATCTGGATCGGCAATCACAGCGGTTTGTTGCTATTGTCAAGTTTGGCTATGACTTGAGCGAGAGTCTTCGCCATCAATCGATGCAGCACTATGTTGCAGACCATCCCGAGAAAGATCTGCTTGCTTACGTGCAGCTTGAGACAGCGAACTGGTTGAAACGAATCGCGCCTGAAGAAACCGACAAATACGTCTTATTGGCGGTGTGGAATATCGTGAACTGCGTCGCCTATGTCCCCTTGAAGTCCCACAAAATTAGTGCCCAAGGAGCGCAATGAACCACTAAGATCGACTGTCCAGCACTCCGCCACTCCAGAAATTTCATCTGGTAAGGCAAAGTTGTGTCACAAAGGAAGCTATTGTGGAATTAGCCAGCCGTGGAAGAGGCTAAGAAGCCAGAATGACTTCAATCAGCCAGTTAATTTCTCGATTGGACACGATCGTTGTTTAACGGACCAATGCAACCATGAGTAATCCAGCGATACCAGACGCCGGGAACAACGATTCCCCGTTTCCGATCGAAAGTCGGATGCGGATCGAAATTCGTCAAATCGGAATCCCACCGCGCCCCTCCATCCTCGCCGAAATCGATCGGGAATTCAGCAA
>CAMDMZ010000023.1 GCA_945902805.1 Propionivibrio dicarboxylicus
GCCGAATTGGACACCAATATCTACCCCAAAGGCATTCGGGTCAGCGATGATGAACTGGAAATGGTCAACCTGACCAAGGCAGCATTCCACGGCGAATGGAACTACACCATCGATAAGAACTGTTCAGGTTAAATCTGGACGGGCCCTTAACCAGCCAAAATGCTAATTTAACGATTCATCAATGGTACCTGTGCCGGGGACAAAAGGCGGCGACAGAAAAATGAAATTTCAGTCTGGAACAGCCAATCCTGGCACCAATTGAACCGACAGAGCTGCTCGAAAAAGCCAATCGCCCCGAGTCCTTTGTTATCGGTAGAATCTAAACTAGACTTACTCATCAACCGATACAATGGACATTCAATGAGACACTCGAACTTCGGCTTGACGTGCATCCCTTTGCTCGCCGTGATGGTCAGTATCCCGTCTCACACCTTAGCTGCCGACGCCGCCGCGTTTGTTGCACAGGTCAAGGTTTCGCGAGGCGTGGTCAAAATTCAACGTGGCGGTCAGGCATTTCCTGCACCGGTGGGAACCCGGCTTAAGGTCGACGATGTCATCGCCACCGGCGGTAACGGATCTGTCGGCATGATGTTCGCTGACAATTCCACCTTGTCCATGGGACCCGAAGGCGAGGTTTCCCTGCAAGGATTCACCTACGACCCAACCACCTACATGGGCGCTTTCGACGCCTATGTGAAGCAAGGTACGGTATCACTTCAGGCTGGCAATCTGGCCCAGAGCGGTCCTGATAATGTCCGTATTTCCACACCGCAGACCCAGCTCACCGGGAACGCCAAGCAACTTATGATCAACGTCGAGGCGAAATGAAAATGAAGCGCCAATTCTCCGCCACCTCTGCTACTCGCTTCCCCGCCTACTTCGTCGGCCTTGGTCTTGTTGCGTCATTCCTTGCTGGATGCGCCGGACCTTCCGAGTACTTCGTTCTGCAACCGGCAAAAGATGGCTCCACTGGATCCATGCGAGCGACCTCCAAAGAAGGCAAAGGGTTCGTTCTTGATGCCAAGAACACCAACGCACAAAGTCGCGGCGGCGCCATCGAAGCCGCCAAGATGGATTCCGACAGCGTCAAGAAAATGTTCCAATCGACCCTGGATGCGCAGCCCCTGCCCCCATCCAACTATCGCTTGTATTTCGCTGAAGGTGGCGATCAACTGACGCCAGACTCACAAACTCAGCTAGACGCGATTCTCGAGGAAATCAAACGACGACCCGCTCCGGATCTGGTCATCGTCGGCCACACCGACCGTGTCGGATCGGTTGAAGATAACGATAAGCTTGCCCTGCGGCGCGCCGGAACCATTCGCCAGATTTTCGAAACCCGCGGTGTGATCGCGGAAAACATCCAGACAGCTGGTCGCGGCGAACGCGAACCACTGGTTCCGACCGCTGACGAGGTTGCGGAAGCGCGTAACCGGCGGGTTGAAATTCTCGTTCGATGAGGCTCGCCATGCGGTGGAATCGCGCACTTCCCAAAGCACTGCTTTTGTGTGCAGCCACCGCCATTGCGTGTGCCATTGCCGTGCCCGCCGTTGCGGCCCCGACACCGCCACGGGATCCTGTTTTGCGTATCGAAACCGGCGGTCATCTGGCCTTGATTACTCGCATCAGTGCCGATTCCAATGGACGCTGGCTGGTTACCGCCTCGGAGGACAAGACGGCAAGGGTATGGGATGCCCGCAGCGGCCAGCTGATTTCAGTACTCCGGCCACCAATCGGCAGCGAAAGCCTCGGCGCTCTGTATGCGGCAGCAATTTCACCGGACGGCAAGACCGTCGTCCTGGGTGGAAATTCGTCATTTGACGGCACGGGTCATCTCGTCCACTTGTTTGATCGTGCCAGCGGCACTGTGCCCGCCAAAAGCACCTTGACCGGCCTTGAGGCACCCATCACGCAACTCGCTTGGTCGCGCGACAGCCAAGTGATCGCGATTGGCCTGCGTCAAGAGGGCTTGCGCGTGTTCCGTCGCAACTTGCAGTTCGTCGGTGCCGATCCGGAATTCAATGAAGCCATTTTTGGCGCCGACTTTGCCCCGGATGGACGGCTAGCAGCCGTCAGTCTTGACGGTTTTGTACGGGTGTATGGCTTCGGCAAAGGCGGGATGGAACGCCTTGCAAGAAAACAGGCGCCCGGTGGCAAACCCTACAGCGTCGCCTATTCTCCAGATGGCAAGACCCTCGCGATTGGCTATCAGGACCGCAGCCGCGTCGATATCCTCGATTCCACGACGCTGAGCACGCTGCACACCATCACCCGCAACAGCGGCAATCTGGGCCGCATCGCTTGGTCGCCGGATGGACAAACGCTTTATGCCGCAGGAACTTTTACCAATAATGGTCGCTTCCCGATCCTCGCCTTTGACAATGCAGGCAAAGGGGGAGGCAGGGAAGTCGGTAGCTTCACCAACACCATCATGGGTCTCGCCACGCTCCCTGACGGGTCCGTCGCTGCCGCCTCGGCCGAACCTGGATGGCAGGTCATCGACCGTCAAGCGCAGGAACGTTCAGCAAGTCGTCCCCAAGGAGCTGATTTCCGCGACAGCGCCAATCAGTTTCGCATCAGCCCGAATGCCGAATTGGTCGCCTTTCGATTTTCACCGACCGCAGACAGCCAGTTCTTTGATCTTGGCATGGGCAGCCTCAAGACCGCTGCCGCCCCGGCAACGACCCTGACACCGCGAGTCAGTTCGGCACTTTCCGACTGGAAAAACTCCAGCACCCCCCGCCTGAATGGTAAAACGCTTGTTCTCAAAGCTGGTGAAGTGGTTCGCAGCACAGCGGCTACAGCGGATGATAAGAGTGT
The DNA here is from genome assembly GCA_945902805.1 of Propionivibrio dicarboxylicus. Classification (GTDB taxonomy): domain Bacteria; phylum Pseudomonadota; class Gammaproteobacteria; order Burkholderiales; family Rhodocyclaceae; genus CAMDMZ01. The sequence goes on from CAMDMZ010000023.1 coordinate 2,821, forward strand.
CGTCTTGGGAACGGAGTGGAATCTACGCCATTACACGGCCGATGGCCGCGCACTCTGGGAAACTCGTGTTCCCGCTGCCGCCTGGACCATCAATGCCAGTACCGACGGCAAATGGGTCGTTGCCGGTCTGGGCGATGGCAGTATTCGCTGGTATCGGCTCAGTGACGGCACGGAGCAACTCGCCCTGTTTGTTCATGCCGATGGTGCGCGCTGGATCGTATGGACGCCGTCCGGCTACTACGATACCTCCGTTGGTGGAGAGAACTTGGTCGGCTGGCATCTGAACCGGGCCTTCAATCAATCGGCCGATTTTTTCAGTGCGGGCAGATTCCGCGACAAGTTATATCGACCGGATGTGATCCAGAAACTTTTAGCCAGCGGTGATGAAAAAGAAGCCTTCCGCTTGGCTCAAGCTGATCTCGCCGCACTCGAGGTAGCGAATGCTGAAGCAGCAAAACCCGCCATCAAAGCCTCCGCTCCCACGCCACCACCGCCCAAAGCTGTCACCATGCTGGTCGCGGGAAACGGCATTAGCGAGGTGCTGCCGCCGATTATCGAATTGCGCTCTGAACCGACCATCGAATCAACGGCTACCACGGTTCCGGTTCGATTTGAAGTTCGCAGCCCCAGCAATGCGCCCGTCGCCGGCATCAAGGCGCGAGTCAATGGCAAGTTGGTGCGCAGTCTCACCGGTAAGTCGCTCCGGGCTGCCGGGGTGCAAGAAGTTGAAGTTCCGATCCCCTCCTCCGATGCCGAAATTTTGCTTTTTGCCGAGAACAAATACGGCAAGTCGGATCCAGTCACGGTCAAGGTCTCCCGCTCGGCAACCCAGAAGACGGCTGCCCCGTTTGAAAAATACGACAAGCTTTATCTCCTGATCGTTGGAATTTCCAAGTATCCAGAGCCGTTTACGCTCGGCCTTGCCAATAAAGATGCCCGTGATTTCAGTCATCACATGGCACGGCAGACGGGAAAGCTCTACAACAGCGCAGTGCCGAAACTGTTGATAGATGAACAGGCCACCCGAAAAAATATTATGGATGGGCTTAAGTGGTTACGCGAAAGCGTCGGTGAAAAAGATGCCGGCATCGTGTTTTTTGCCGGACATGGCGACAATCTGGGGCCCAATTACTTCTTTATTCCAGGTGACCCGGAGGCCTTCCCGGCCAAGGGCGAAGTCAAAAGCACGGCGGAGCATGATGCGTGGAAAGTCAAAAATGCGGCGTCGCGCTGGGTACCGGGCGAGGAAATCGCCAAGACCCTGCTTAGCCTAAAGGGCCGCAGTGCATTCTTTGTCGATACCTGCCACTCGGGAAATCTTGCACGCCAAGCCAATCGTACCTCTTCCGGCGACATGACCGGGGCACTGAACACGCTGGATGAAGAAAAGGGCGTCATCATTTTTGCCTCCTCGACCGGCAAGGAATTGTCGCAAGAGGATGATGCCTGGGGCAACGGCGCCTTCACCAAGGCCATCATCGAAGGCATCAAAGGCGAGGCTGACAAGGACAAGACTGGATTGATTCGCCCCACTTATCTTTCAGCCTACGTGAATGATCGTGTCCGCGCCCTAACCAAGAATGAGCAACGTCCCGTAATTTTCACTGTCGGCATCGACGATCCCATCGCATCAAAGACCCAATAACCACTCAAGGAGCACTTCCCGTGTCATTTAAATTCACAGTTCGCACTCCCATCGCTGCCGCCATTGCGCTGGCCGTTATTACCGGCTGTGCCACCAACCCGGATGGTAGCTTCAAAAAGGGCAAGGATGGCGCCTTCATCATGGATGACAAAGCCAAGGGCGCCCTGATGGGAGCTGCGGCAGGCTGCGCACTCGGTGCAGCCACTGGCGGCGATTGCGTCAAAGGTGCCGTGGTCGGCGCTATCGCCGGATTCATCATTAGCTGGTACTTCGAATCGAAGAAACTCGCCGAAGCCAAGGTCGTCAACCAGGAATATGCGCAAGCCAAGGCCAAGGACGCACCGAAGCCACCAAAGAACGATGTTATCCCGGCCAAGTTCACCACTCAGGTCAAGGAGGCGCCTCCCGATTCACAAGGGCAGAAGGAAGTACAAATCACATCGAACACTGACCTGATCGGCTATGGCGATAAAGTTCCAGCCGTCACACAAAAATATGCGATATACGACGAGAACAACAAACTGGTGGAAGAAAAGACCGAAAAAGTCGCTGCGGTCGATGGCGCCGGACGTTACCAGACCAGTTCAAAATTCAAACTGCCGGCTCAAGCCAAGGGCAAAACCTATACGGTGAAGACTGAACTCGCCAGCAATGGCAAGACCTACAAGCAGAACAGCTACAAGGTTGCCTTTGCCGATGATGGCCACATGATGGTATTGGCCATGGCGCAATAATGATTCACTTCAGCAAATAGCAAAGGAAAAACGGACCGCAGAGGTCCGTTTTTTTGTCTTTACACGTTCGTACTGGAGGCGCGACCCGGAATCGAACCGAGGTACACGGCTTTGCAGGCCGCTGCATAACCACTCTGCCATCGCGCCGAAACCCGCTATCCCGTGAGTTGCAAGATGAGGTTTGGAAGTTAAAAGGGGGAAAGCATTGCTTTCCCCCAGAATTCTGGAGCGGGAGAAGAGTCTCGAACTCTCGACCTATACCTTGGCAAGGTATCGCTCTACCAACTGAGCTACTCCCGCAGAACCGAGGCGCATTATAGCTAGGGAATCCCCTCTGTCAACGACTGTTCGCAGAAATTTCGGGCCAGGCTTTGCGCAGGTAATAAACCATCGACCAAAGAGTCAAACCCGCCGCTACCCAAAGCAACCAACCACCAATCCATTTGACATTTAGCGGACCTAACGGATCGTTGTACAGCAGCATCGGGAGCGAAATCATCTGGGCGGTTGTTTTGAGCTTTCCGATGAAAGAAACAGCAACACTCTTGCGTGCCCCGATGCTAGCCATCCATTCGCGTAAAGCCGAGATCGTGATTTCGCGTCCGATGATGACGAACGCAAGCACGGCGTCGGCCCGCCCGAGTTGCACAAGCATGACCAAAGCGGCCGCCACCATCAGCTTGTCCGCTACCGGGTCAAGAAAAGCACCAAAGGCCGATGACTGGCCAAGCTTGCGTGCCACCCAGCCATCAAACCAATCGGTGACTGCTGCGACAACGAAAGCGCTCGTCGCGATCAGATTCGCTTCCGCGATTGGAATCGGTAGGTAGTAAACGCCGACCACCAGAGGAATCAGGACAATGCGCGCCCACGTCAAAAGATTGGGAATATTTAGATGGATGGACATGGGAAGATCAGTGCAATTGCTTATGTATTTCTTCAGCCAGGCGGCGCGATATGCCGTCGACACGACAAAGGTCTTCTACCGTCGCACCTTTGACTCCATCAAGTCCGCCAAACTGGGCGAGCAACTTTCGCCGACGTGTCGGCCCGATACCAACCACATCTTCCAGATGCGAACGGCCACGTGGTTTCGCGCGGCGAGCACGATGGCCCACCAACGCAAAACGATGCGCCTCGTCGCGAATTTCTTGAATCAGGTGAAAGCCTGGATTGTCCATGGCTAATTGTAAAGGCTGGTCGAGTGCGCCATCACGCCCATGCACGAAAAGCGTTTCATGTCCGGGACGGCGCTCTTCGCCTTTGGCAATGCCAATACTGCCGAGGTAATCGAGCCCGAGTTCTGACAGCACTTCGCGGGCAACTCCATGCTGACCTTTTCCGCCGTCAATCAGGATCAAATCAGGGGCAATGATCTCGCCCAACGCAACTTTCTCGTAGCGTCGCGTCAGGGCCTGCCGCATGGCCGCGTAATCGTCGCCCGCCGTAATACCTTCGATATTGAATCGACGATAGTCGCTCTTTTTCATCGTTCCATCGACGCACACGACGCATGAGGCGACGGTGCCTTCGCCCATCGTGTGACTGATGTCGAAACATTCAATACGACGCGGGAGTTCGGACAAATTGAGCGCAAGACGCAAAGTCTCAAGGCGCCCCTCGGCCCGCCCTCGGCTCTGGCGACGAGCAGTTACAGCGAGGCGAGCGTTGTTCATCGCCATTTCCAACCACGCCCGCTCCATCTCGTTGCGTGGCGCCGCGATACTCAGTGTGTCAGGTGCATCCGACAAAGGCCAGGGGGCAGCAATAATGCGCGGCGGCGGCGTCTGATCAGCGTAATGTTGCGTCAGAAAGGCACTCAAGCCCTCTTCGGCATCCGCTTCAGCGCCGCCTTGTGGAAACTGCGCGCGGTCGCCGAGATGCAGGCCGCCGCGCACCATCGCAAGATTGACACACAGTTCACCATGTTCGACGACTGCCGCAATGATGTCCACATCGGTATCGCGCGTTGAACTCACATACTGGCGATGCAGCACCGCCTGCAACGCGCGCACTTGGTCACGCAATGTGGCCGCCTCTTCAAAACGAAGCGCTGCGGCGGCGGTATCCATTTGAGCAGTCAGTCCATCGATAACCTCGGAATGACGGCCTTTTAGAAATAGTTCGGCCAAACGCACGTCAGCACCATAGTCTGTCGCCGTGACGTGCCCGACGCACGGTGCTTTGCAGCGCTTGATCTGATGCATCAGACACGGCCGCGAACGATGCGCGAAGACCGCTTCCTCACATGTCCGCAGAAGAAATGTTTTTTGGATCAGCTGGATGCTATCGCGGGCCGCAAGACTGCTCGGGAATGGTCCAAAGTAATGCGATTGCTTCGCAAATGGCCCGCGATGGTAGAAAAGTCGCGGAAATTCGCCGCCAGACAGGGCGATATACGGATAGGATTTGTCGTCGCGAAAGAGGATGTTGTACTTCGGCGCCAACTTTTTGATTAGCGTGTTCTCGAGGATAAGCGCTTCGGCTTCGGAGCGCGTGGTGGTCACTTCCATCGCGGCCACTTGCTGCAACATCAACGCAATGCGCGGACTATGCCCCGTCTTCTGAAAATAGGAGGACACGCGTCGCTTCAGGTTCTTAGCCTTACCCACGTACAACACGGCACCATCGCTCGCCAGCATACGATAGACGCCTGGCGCTTCCGTCAGGCCAGCCAGAAAGGACTTAGCGTCGAACGCCATCGTGGGTTCAGTCAAGTTCGGCACGGATCAATCGAAACACCTGCTGAAAGTCGGTGCTGGTGAGACGGCGCGTTTGCGTGTTGTAGCGGCTGCAATGATAGCTATCAATGAGAAGACGGTTCCCCGGTAGTTCGTGGCGCGCACCGTGGCCAAACACCAGCGCCGATTGCTTCATCCCCAACGCCATCAATACGGCTTTATGCGCCACCAAACCGAGTGCAAGAATGACCCGCACCTCTGGCGATGCCGACAACTCGGTAGCAAGAAAACGATTACAGGTCTTGATCTCAGCCGGCTCAGGTTTGTTTTCCGGAGGAAGACATTTCACGGCATTGGTGATCCGGCAATCGATCAAGCTCAAACCGTCATCTGACGCCACTGATACAGGCTTGGAAGAAAAGCCGAAATCGTAGAGTGTCTGGTACAGCAGTATTCCGGCAAAATCGCCGGTAAATGGGCGTCCCGAACGATTTGCACCGTGCATTCCGGGGGCCAACCCAGCGATCAATAGCCGCGCTTTCGGATCACCAAAAGGATGCACCGGACGACAAAAATAGTCGGGATGCTTTTTGCGCACTTCGTCGAGAAAACGGGCCAACCGAGGACAATCGACACAGGTATGCAAGGCGCTTGATGAAGCAGAATGTAGAGAAAGAGTCATTCGGCTAGGATACCGCCACACCATGAATCGCAAACCACCCCGCTGCGACATTTTCTGCAAGGTCATCGACAATTTTGGTGACGCCGCCGTGTGTTGGCGGCTTTCGCGACAATTGTGCCGCGAACATGGGTGGAAAGTTCGACTACTGATTGACCGGCCCGATGTTCTGGACAAGCTCGTGCCGAACGTCTCGTCGGAGCCGGTTATCGTCGAAAAATGGGATGGGGCGTCTGGCTGCTGCTTTACGAATCCGGCGCCGATAGCCATCGAAGCTTTTGGCTGCGATCTACCGAAAAGCTACATTGACGCAATGATCAGCATGGCGCCACAGCCGCTATGGCTCAATCTGGAGTACTTGACCGCCGAGTCGTGGGCTGATGATTGTCATGGGCTGGAATCACGTCATCCACAACTTCCGCTCGTGAAGTTCTTCTTCTTTCCCGGCTTTACCGACAAAACCGGCGGGTTGCTTCGTGAAGCGGATTATGAGCAACGCCGTAACTCCTTTGATCCGGCGGACTTCCGGCGCGAGTTCGGTCTACCGGACAATGAGCCACCGGAAACCCTGACCATTTCACTGTTCAGTTACCCGACGCCGCTGCTACCGCAATTGATCACCGCATGGGCAGATTCACCGCTATCAATACACGCACTGCTTCCGGGAAGCACTGACACGGCCCACAAAATCGGTTCGCTTACGCTTAGTCCCCTGCCCTTCCTGCCCCAGCAGCGCTATGACGAACTGCTTTGGCTGAGCGACATCAATTTCGTTCGCGGCGAGGATTCCTTTGTGCGAGCGCAATTGGCCGGCAAACCATTGGTCTGGCACATCTATCCACAGGATGAATTTGCGCATATCGCCAAACTCGATGCTTTCCTGCAGCGCTATCCGACGGGAAATAAAATGGAACCATTGTGGAAGGCGTGGAATCTGGCCCCAGGAGCATCGCCGCTATACTCAGCGTGGCGTTCATTTGTTTCGGAACTGCCCACCTTGAATCAAGCGGCAAAGGCTTGGCAGCAGACGCTCACGCGTCAAACCGATCTAGCAAGCCGGCTTGTCAAGCTTTATCGCGAGCGGCTAGAATAGCGGGTTTTCAAAATCCTCCCGCTGCAATAGCCTCCAGTTCAAGAAAGAATCGCGTTAACTATGAAAACCGCTCAGGAACTCCGCCCCGGTAACGTCGTCATGGTCGGCAATGACCCGCTCGTCGTGCAAAAGGCCGAATACAACAAGGGTGGCCGCAGTTCCGCGGTCGTCAAGTTCAAGTTCAAGAATCTGCTTACCGGCACCGCTTCGGAGGGGATCTACAAGGCCGACGACAAGTTTGATCAGGTCGTTCCCGAGCGCAAGGAATGCACCTATTCCTATTTCGCCGATCCAATGTACGTCTTCATGGACGCCGAGTACAACCAGTACGAGGTCGAAGGCGAAAACATGAGCGATGCGGTGAATTACATCGAGGACGGCATGCCCGTAGAAGTGGTCTTCTTCGATGGCAAAGCAATCTCGGTCGAGATGCCGAATAGCGTCGTGCGCGAGGTTATCTACACCGAGCCGGCCGTCAAGGGCGATACCTCGGGTAAGGTCATGAAACCGGCCAAGATCAGTACCGGCATGACACTCCCCGTGCCGCTGTTCGTTGAGATCGGCAACAAGATCGAAATCGATACCCGTACCGGCGAATATAAAAACCGCGTCAAGTAATTCCTTATTGCCGCCAAACCCTACCACCAAAGGAAGGGGATCGCGGTAGAGACAGAGCTTACTCTCAGCCCCGATGTCCCTCGAGCTGAACTACCGCCCAAGGCTCTTGCCTTGGGCGTATAACGCGGAATCGCTGTTCGTGGTTTGTTGATCGGATGCCCGCAAGGGTGGATGACTCGACGCAACTTCAAATCACGCAGAATATTTCAGAATATTCGCTGCTCGGAGTTTTCATTTGCTGGAAAGGTAGAATCCGGCCCCTACCTGCATATCTTCCAATCGCGTAATGCTTCCCGACCTGCCGCCCGTTCCGCTTGAATCCCCGCCGGCATTGATCCTCACGACCGAACTGAAGCGTAACAACCTGATACCGGGACGCACCACCTTGCCGACACTGCAATGCTTTGTGCAAGAGGCAGACCGTCACAGCATCGACCCTTATGTGTTAATGGCCGTGATGAAAACTGAGGGCGGACGGGCGGGCGAACTCGCGCTAAACAGAAACGGTACGATTGACCTTGGGCCAATGAGCATCAATTCGGTATGGTTGCCGACCCTGGCAAAGCGATACAAGGTTTCTGAGGATGAGATCAAACAGCGCCTGGCCAGCGATGGCTGCACGAATGTCGCGGCGGCGGCCTGGATTCTGGGGCGAAAAATCGCCGAAAGTGGCAATGTCTGGGAAGGTGTCGCCAACTACCATTCTGTAAATCCGGCCAAGCAGAGCCGTTACCTGATGCGTGTACACGCCAGCCTGAGTCGCATTCTGGCGCGGCTAAGCACCTTGGTACAGTGATTCAATAAGCGAAGCGCGGCTGAAGTTCGTCGAGGTTCAATTCCCTCAAAATATCCAGTGCCCGTTGTCGCGCATTGCCACGTGACACACCCGTTTGGCGTGCCACGATCAATTCATTCTTCATCGAGTGTTCCCAGCCCACCAACTCCGTCACGCTGAGCTGGTAACCATGAGATTCGAGAAGCAAACAGCGCAGCACGTTGGTGATCTGGCTGCCAAATTCACGGGTATGAATCGGGTGCCGCCAGAGTTCGGCGAGCGCCGTTTTCGCCAGTGATTGATTCTTGCAACGGCGCAGCTCTGCGGCCACTTCGGCCTGGCAACAAGGGACGAGCACGATGAATTCAGCTTGTTTCGCCAGTGCAAAGCGAATCGCGTCATCGGTCGCCGTGTTACAGGCATGCAAGGCCGTAACGACGTCGATTCGATCCGGCAATTCAGGCGCCGCGATTGATTGCTCGACCGTGAGATTGAGGAATGACATGCGCTCAAAGCCCAGCTGCCGAGCGAGATCTTGCGATTTGTCGACCAGCTCGGGCCGCGTTTCGATGCCAAACACGCGTCCAGTTGGGCGTGATTTCAGGATCAGGTCATACAGGATGAAGCCGAGGTAGGATTTGCCAGCGCCGTGATCGGCCAAGGTCAGGTCGCCATTTCTGTCCAGAATCTCATTCAGTAGCGGCTCGATGAACTGCACCAGATGGTAAACCTGCTTCAACTTGCGCCGGCTGTCCTGATTCAGTTTGCCGTCGCGCGTCAGGATGTGCAGTGCCTTGAGCAGCAGTTCGGATTGCTCGGGGCGGATTTCAACGGGACCAGCCATGACAACTCGCTTGCGGAAGAAAAACGTAGTCTCGCACGGACGACGGGTATTCGAATCGTCGGATAATGCGCAGCGGCAAATGCGCCCAATCGCCGTCCCGCCAGCACCGACTTTTTGACCTAACCTTGCCGACCATGACCACTGCCCTCGAAACCCTGCGTCGCGTCTTCGGCTACGACGCTTTTCGCGGGCCGCAGGGTGAGATTGTTGACTACGTCGTGCACGGCGGCGACGCGCTGGTCCTGATGCCGACCGGCGGCGGCAAGTCCTTGTGTTACCAGATTCCCTCCTTGTTGCGTAGCGGCGTTGGCGTCGTCGTTTCGCCCTTGATCGCCTTGATGCAAAATCAGGTCGATGCCCTGTTGCAGGTCGGCGTGCGGGCGGCCTACCTCAACTCGACGCAAGATTTCGAAACGGCGATGATCACCGAGCGCGCCTTGCGTAGCGGTGAGTTGGACATGATTTATGTCGCCCCGGAACGCTTGTTCACCGACCGCTTTTTGCGTTTGCTGGATGAGCTTGACGCGGATAATCGCATCGCACTCTTTGCCATCGACGAAGCGCATTGCGTATCGCAGTGGGGTCACGATTTCCGCCCGGAATACATCCAGCTATCGCTCTTGCACGAGCGCTTTCCGCGTGTTCCACGCATTGCGCTGACCGCCACGGCCGATGAATTGACGCGGCAGGAAATCATCACTCGGCTGGGCTTGGGCGAGGCACGAATTTTCATTTCCAGTTTCGATCGACCCAACATCCGCTACATCGTGGTGGACCGTGAGAACCCGCGCAAGCAGTTGCTGGATTTTCTCGCTGCCCACCGTGGCGAAGCCGGCATCGTGTATTGCCTGTCGCGCAAAAAAGTGGATGAAACGGCAGCCTGGCTGAACACGCAAGGCATCACGGCCCTGCCGTATCACGCCGGGCTTGACGCCGTAACCCGTGCCAAGCACCAGCAACGTTTTTTACGGGAAGACGGTATCGTCATGACGGCTACCATCGCCTTTGGCATGGGCATCGACAAACCCGATGTGCGCTTCGTCGCTCACCTTGATCTGCCCAAGAGTCTCGAAGCCTATTACCAGGAAACTGGCCGCGCCGGACGTGACAGTGAACCTGCCGAAGCCTGGATGACCTATGGCCTCAACGACGTGGTGATCCATCGACAGCGCATTGACGAATCAGTCGCCGGCGAGGATCAGAAGCGTGTCGAGCGCGGCAAGCTCGATGCCCTACTGGCCTGGTGCGAGATCGCGGAATGTCGGCGGGTTTCTCTGCTGCGTTACTTTGGCGAGGAATCGACACCGTGCGGCAACTGTGACACCTGCATCGATCCACCTGAAATCTGGGACGGCACCGAGGCGGCACGCAAAGCGATGTCGGCGGCCTTGCGCACCGGACAACGCTTTGGTGCGGCGCATCTGACCGATGTGCTGCGCGGCAAGTCGACCGAAAAAGTCGCTCAGTTCGGTCACGACCAGTTGCCCACCTTCGGGGTCGGTGTCGAACTGGATGACGTGGCCTGGCGCTCGGTATTTCGGCAGATGCTGGCGGCTGGATTGCTACATGCCGACGCCGCAGCCTTCGGCGCGCTCAAGCTCACCGATGCGGCACGGCCTGTGCTGAAAGGTGAAGCCACGCTGCCGCTGCGGCGCCAGAAGCCGCGCGTGAAAGGCAGCCACAAAAAGTCGGTGCTGGCAGGACGGCGCTTGGGCGCCGACATTGGCCTTGACCCTGCTGCGGCGACGCTGTTCGAGCGCTTGCGGTCCTGGCGCGCCGAACAGGCGCGCACGCAAGGTGTGCCAGCCTATGTGATCCTGCACGACAAGGCGCTACGCGAACTGGCCGTGCGCACACCACAGTGCATGGACGATCTGCTCGCGGTTCCCGGCATCGGCCAAGCCAAGGCAACACGTTATGGTGAAAGTTTGTTGCAGATGTTTGCCCCAGATCATCCCTGAGCAGCAGGTTTGTAAGCGATAATTCCGCCCACTTTAAATCCCGAAAGCTGTTCATGAAGCGCGTCGACGATTTCCGCCTTAAGCTGGGTACCCAGGAACTGGTCCCGATCATGATCGGCGGTATGGGGGTTGATATTTCGACGACGGCGCTTTCCTTAGTAGCCGCGCGCTTGGGCGGCATCGGCCATATTTCCGATGCCATGGTGCCCACGGTCTCCGACCGGCGCTACAACACCAAGTACGTCAAGGACAAGCTCAAGCTCTACAAGTACAACGTCGCCAACAGCGACAAGGCAGTTGTCCAGTTCGACCTCGGGCTCCTCGCCGAAGCGACCGAACACCATGTCCGCCACAGCATGGAGGCCAAGCGTGGTCCCGGCATGATCTTCATCAACTGCATGGAAAAGTTGACCATGAATGCGCCCAAGGAAACCTTGCGCGTGCGCATGCGTTCGGCGCTCGATGCCGGCATCGATGGCATCACCCTGGCAGCCGGCTTGCACCTCGGTTCATTTGGTTTGCTGGAAGACCATCCGCGTTTTCGCGATGCCAAGCTCGGCATCATCGTCTCGTCCCTGCGGGCTCTGCAGCTTTTCGTCAAGAAGAGCGCCCGTACCAATCGCTTGCCTGACTATGTGGTTGTCGAAGGCCCGCTGGCCGGCGGTCATCTAGGCTTTGGCATGGATTGGGCGCAATATGATCTGGCGACCATCGTGGCCGAAATCCAGGCTTGGTTGGTCGCTGAAAAACTGGACATCCCGTTGATTCCCGCCGGCGGCATCTTTACCGGCTCCGACGCGACCCGGTTCCTCGAAAACGGGGCCGGCGCGGTGCAACTCGCGACGCGCTTCACTGTCACCCATGAGTGCGGTTTACCGGATGACGTAAAGCAGGAATACTTCAAGGCCAGCGAATCGGATATTGAAGTCAATGGCATTTCTCCGACCGGCTACCCGATGCGCATGTTGAAAAACAGTCCCGCGATCGGCGATGGCATCCGACCCAATTGCGAGGCCTATGGCTATCTGCTTGATGCCACCGGAAACTGCCAGTACATCCAGGCCTACAACCGCGAAGTGGCGGCGCATCCGGGCGAAAAGAAAGTCAAGGTCTGGGACAAGACCTGTCTTTGCACGCAGATGCGCAATTTCGAGCTTTGGACCTGCGGCCAATACACCTATCGGCTCAAAGATACGTCGCGCGTCGATGCGAGCGGTAGTTATCAGCTACTGTCGGCCGAACATGTGTTTCAGGACTATCAGTTCAGCACGGACGACAAGATCGCCTTGCCGGAAGCAACCTAAGCTGGAAAACTAAGCCGGGAAAACACCGGTCGAGAGATAACGGTCTCCGCGATCGCAAACGATGCTGACGATGGTGGCGTTTTCCAACTGCGCCGCCAGACGCAGTGCAACGCACATGGCACCCCCCGACGAGATCCCGGCGAAGATACCCTCCTCTTTCGCCAGACGGCGGGTCATTTCCTCCGCCTGCGCTTGCCCGACGTACTCGATACGATCGACCCGCGAGCCGTCATAGATCTTGGGCAAATAGGCTTCCGGCCATTTGCGGATTCCAGGAATCTGTGAGCCCTCCTCCGGCTGGCAACCGATAACCTGGATCGCCGGATTCACTTCCTTGAAGTAGCGCGAGCAGCCCATGATGGTGCCGGTCGTGCCCATGCTCGAAATGAAATGCGTCAATTGGCCGTCGGTGTCGCGCCAAATTTCCGGCGCCGTGCCTTCGTAGTGGGCGAGCGGATTGTCCGGATTACCAAACTGGTCGAGCATGATGCCCTTGCCATCGCGCACCATCTGTTCGGCCAGATCACGCGCAGCTTCCATGCTGCCGGCCTTCGGTGTCAGAATCAATTCAGCGCCGTAGGCCTTCATGGTCTGGCAACGCTCGACGCTCTGGTTCTCGGGCATGATCAGGATCATGCGCATGCCGCGCAAGGCCGCGCCCATGGCCAGGGCAATGCCGGTGTTGCCTGATGTGGCCTCGATCAGCGTATCGCCGGCCTTGATGGTGCCCCGCTCTTCGGCACGGCGAATCATCGACAGCGCCGGTCGGTCCTTGACAGAACCCGCCGGATTGTTGCCTTCAAGCTTGGCCAGAATACGGTTGCCACGGGCACGGATGGCCGCGTCCGGAATTCGCTGCAATTCGACCAGCGGCGTATTTCCGACAAAGTCCTCTAACGTGCTCATCGCGCCAACCATTTGACGTATTCGGCGACGCCTTGGTCGACAGTGGCGAAATCTGCGCTGTAGCCAGCCGCGCGCAACTGACTCTGATCCGCTTCGGTAAAACTCTGGTATTTGCCTTTCAAGGCTTCCGGAAAACTGATGTACTCGATGAGACCCTGCGCTACCAATTCAGCGAGCGGCAATGCAGGCTTGCCTTCCAGAGCGCGACAGGAATTTACGGTCGCTGTAGCAAGTTCATTAAAACTTTGGGCGCGACCGGTACCAAGGTTGTAGATCCCGGAAACACCTCGATCGAGGAAATCCATGTTGACCTTGGCGACATCGCCAACGTAGACAAAATCGCGTTGCTGCTCTCCGTTGCCGTAGCCACCGTAGCCTTCAAAAAGCTTGACCTTGCCTTCTGCGCGATATTGGTTGAAGTGATGAAAGGCAACCGAAGCCATGCGCCCCTTGTGTTGTTCGCGAGGACCATAGACGTTGAAATAGCGAAAACCAACGACCGGCGAGTCAGAGTCTTTTAGACGTCGCCGCACCACCTGGTCGAACAGAAACTTCGAATAACCGTAGACATTCAATGGTGACTCGAAACCGCGTTCTTCACGAAACACGCCACCACCACCGTAGACGGATGCCGATGAGGCGTAGAGGTAAGGCACTTCCTGCTCCTGACAAAAATCGAGCAATGACAAGGAGTAGCGATAGTTGTTCGCCATCATGTACTGACCGTCGGTCTCCATGGTGTCTGAGCACGCGCCTTCGTGGAAGATCGCTTCGACGGCGCCGTCCATCTGGCCATTCTCGACCAAATCGAGGAATTCATGCTTGTCCAGATAATCGGCGATTTCGCAATCGGTCAGATTCAGGAACTTGTCGGCTTTCTTAAGATTGTCGACCGCAATGATGTTCTCGATACCGCGATCATTGAGTGCCTTGACCAGATTGGCGCCGATAAATCCACAAGCGCCCGTAACAACGTAGTAACTCATTTCAACTCCTAAGCAGCACGCAATTCATCAAGGGAACAGGTTGCTGTTCCCAGCTTTCCAACCACGACACCCGCAGCGATGTTCGCCAAACGCATGGCGTGCGGCAACTCGGTACCACTGGCCAGCATCACCGCCAAGGTCGAAATTACGGTATCGCCAGCGCCGCTGACATCATAGACTTCGCGCGCCAGTGCGGGTTCATGGGAAGTTCCGGCGGCCGAGAACAGGGTCATGCCCTCTTCACTCCGCGTCACCAGGAGCGCCTCAATACCAAGTTCCAGGCGCAATGCGCCGGCCTTTGTTGCCAGTTCATCATCATTGGCCCAACGCCCGACCACCTGTCGCATTTCGGCACGATTGGGCGTGAGCAAGGTCGCACCACCATAGCGTGCGTAGTCTTCACCTTTTGGGTCAACCAGCACCGGTTTCCCGGCCGCGCGCGCCAAACCGATCATCTCCGTGATATGAGTCAATCCACCCTTGCCGTAGTCGGAAAGGATAACCACGTCGCAGGCCGCGATACGCTGCTGATACTCGGCCAGCTTGGCACGCAGCACCTCATGATCGGGTGAGTTTTCAAAATCAATCCGCAGCAGTTGCTGTTGACGGCCGAGCACGCGCAGCTTGACCGTGGTATTCAGTTTGGCATCTTCGTGCAGGCTGGAATCGATGCCAGAGCTCGCCATCAGACGCGCCAAGGTTTGCCCGGCCTCATCGGCACCGACCACAGAGAGCAAGCTCACCTGCGCGCCGAGCGCGGCACAATTGCGTGCCACATTCGCGGCGCCCCCTGGGCGCTCCTCGGTACGCTCAACCTTGACCACCGGCACGGGAGCTTCCGGCGAGATTCGTGTCACATCGCCAAACCAGTAGCGATCAAGCATGACGTCACCCACGACGAGTACGCGGGCTTTTGATGTATCGGGAAGCGGACGATTATTCATGTCGACTCAGCATATTCAGGGAGTGAGATCAAACTCTTCGGTGCGCCGGGGCGGATAGGTTTCCCAGCCGCCGCAGGCCGGGCAACGCCAATAAAATTGGCGTGCCTTGAAGCCACAGGCATCGCAACGATAACGGGCGACGCGACGGGTGTGGCTATGAATCAGGTTTTTGATCAATTCCAGATCCGGGCGCTTTTCCGGCGGTGCCGCCATCAACTGTGCTTCGAGCAATTTGTCGAGCCCCAGCAAGGTCGGATTGCGGCGTAGCTCGTCGCGCACCAGGGTATAGGCGCCTTCGGGACCGACGCTATCCATTTCGGCTTGATAGACGGAATCAAGCAAATCCAGGGAAGGGTAGCGTTCAAGGTAGCCACGCAGCAGTGCCAAGCCCTGCGGTGCACGGCCAGCGTCGCGATGCGCCTGCATCAGTTTTTCCGCGACGAGAGCGAGGTAGACCGGGTTTTGCTGTTCGATCCGCCTCCAGTAATCGATGGCCGCAAGTTTTGGCTGTTCCGATGTCGTCCCCGCGCTCGTGCCTACCTTCAGGGCCAGATCACCCAACAGCATCGTCGCGCGCACA
This sequence comes from Propionivibrio dicarboxylicus, assembly GCA_945902805.1. Lineage (GTDB taxonomy): Bacteria > Pseudomonadota > Gammaproteobacteria > Burkholderiales > Rhodocyclaceae > CAMDMZ01. The sequence continues at coordinate 18,571 of CAMDMZ010000023.1, forward strand.
CATTTGCGATGCGAAGCAATGGCCTCATCGAGCAGCTTTTGTGCGTCATCATGGCGTTCATCCGCCATCGCCAGCATGGCCATTTCACAACGAAATTCGGCAATTTCTTTCTGCCAGAGGTGATCGGCATGTTCTGGCATCGCCTCGGCAATGGCAATCGCCTTGGCCCATTCCTTCTCTTGCTGATAGATTTCGAGGAGATTACCGAGAGCTTCTTCGTCGCGCGGGCTTCCTTTCAATTTAAGGAAAATCTCCTCGGCGCGATCAAGCAATCCTGCTTTCAGGTAATCCTGACCAAGCTCTGCCAACGCATACAGGCGTTGATCAGTGCTCAGACCGTCACGATCGACGAGATTCTGATGAACGCGAATTGCACGGTCAGTCTCACCCCGACGCCGAAACAAACTGCCCAGGGCGAAATGCAACTCGATGGTTTCTGGATCAACACGTGAGGCTTCAATGAAGGATTCAATGGCCTGGTCCGGTTGCTCGTTTAGCAGGAAATTGAGGCCTTCAAAGTAGGATTTCGGCAGCGCCCGCGATTCTTGCAACAGATGCTTGATGTCGATGCGCGCAGCGACCCAACCAAGGGCAAAAAATATTGGAATGGCCAGCAGCCACCAGAGATCGAATTCCATGATCAGTCGCTACGATCTGCAGCTTTGCGCACGAACCAGTGCCCAGCGACAACTGTTAATCCAAGAAGAACACCCAGCGAAAAGCAAACCAGTAGAACGACCGACACGGGCGCCTGCCACACTTGGTCAAAGTAGAAGCGAAGCTGAATGGAATCGCCATTTTTGAGCGCGAGTCCGAATAGCGCGATAAAAGCCGCCAGCCTTAGAAGCCAGATCAAAGGTGTCAGCAGACGATTCACGATCATTTACTTACCGTAAAACTCGGCATCATAGCGATGGTGCCGCGTAGACAAAAAAAAGCGGCACCTGGTTGAGGTGCCGCCGGGAATCAATTGTGCCCTCGCGGCATGGTGAATCACGCGAGATAATCGACGCGCTCGCGCAGTTCCTTGCCCGCCTTGAAGTGGGGCACATGCTTCTCCGGAACTTGAACCTTGTCACCGGATTTCGGATTGCGCCCGACCCGTGGCGGCCGGTAGTTGAGAGCAAAACTGCCGAAACCGCGGATCTCGATCCGATCGCCACGCGCCAAAGCGGCGGACATCGCATCAAGCATCATCTTTACCGCGAAATCGGCATCCTTTGCCACCAACTGCGGAAACCGCGCGGCGAGCCGCGCGATGAGTTCCGACTTGGTCATGGAGAGCGAGGTCACCTGCTTACTGCTGGTTCATCTTGGCCTTGAGCAGGGCGCCGAGATTGGTCGTGCCGCTGCTCGCCGAGGAACTTTCGGAGGCCAGTTTATGCATCGCCTGCGACTGCTCCGCTTGATCCTTGGCCTTGACCGACAAATTGATCGAACGTGTCTTGCGATCAACATTGATGATCATGGTTTCCATCTTCTCGCCGACCTTCAGGTGCTGGGTCAGGTCTTCGATGCGATCACGCGAGAACTCCGATACACGCAAGTAACCCTCGATATCGTCACCAAGCTCGATCACCGCACCGCGCTGATCAACGCTCTTGACCACACCAGCCACCATGCTGTTCTTGTCGTGCATGGCGATGAAGCTGGTGAAGGGATCACCATCAAGTTGCTTGATGCCAAGCGAAATGCGCTCTTTCTCGACATCGATGGACAACACCACGGCCTCAACTTCGTCGCCCTTCTTGAACGCCTGCTTGGCTTCTTCGCCAACGGCGGACCAGGAGAGGTCGGACAGGTGAACCAAGCCGTCGATACCACCCGGCAGACCGATGAAGATACCAAAATCGGTGATCGACTTGATCGCGCCGGTGACCTTGTCGCCCTTCTTGTGGTTCATCGCGAAATCGTCCCACGGATTGGCCTGGCACTGCTTCATGCCGAGGCTGATACGGCGGCGCTCTTCATCGATTTCGAGAATCATCACTTCGACTTCGTCGCCCAGTTGGACAACCTTGGTCGGGTGAATGTTCTTGTTGGTCCAATCCATTTCCGAGACGTGGACCAAGCCTTCGATGCCCTGCTCGATCTCAACGAATGCACCGTAGTCGGTCAGGTTGGTGACCTTACCGAACAGACGCGTGCCCTGCGGATAGCGGCGGGCGATTCCCACCCACGGATCTTCGCCCAGCTGCTTCATGCCGAGGCTGACACGGTTCTTTTCCTGGTCGAACTTGAGCACCTTGGCGGTGACTTCATCACCGACATTGAGCACTTCCGACGGATGACGCACGCGACGCCAGGCCAGGTCGGTGATGTGCAGCAGGCCATCGATGCCGCCGAGGTCGACGAATGCACCGTAATCGGTGATGTTCTTGACGACGCCCTTGATGATGGTGCCTTCGGCGAGGTTTTCGAGCAGCTTCTGGCGCTCTTCACCCATGCTGGCTTCAAGCACGGCGCGGCGCGAAACAACGACGTTGTTGCGCTTGCGGTCGAGCTTGATAACCTTGAATTCGTATTCTTTGCCTTCGAACGGCGTGGTGTCCTTGACCGGACGGGTATCGACCAGCGAACCGGGCAGGAAGGCACGGATGCCATTGACCATGACGGTCAGGCCGCCCTTGACCTTGCCGGTGACCATACCCTTGACCAGAACGCTGTCGATCATAGCTTTGTCGAGGTCGTTCCAGGCGGCGATGCGCTTGGCTTTATCACGGGACAGGCGGGTGGCGCCGTAACCGTCTTCGAGCATTTCGATGGCGACCTGAACAAAATCGCCTTCCTTGGCTTCGAGTTCGCCACGATCATTGTGGAACTCTTCGACCGGGATCATGCTCTCGGACTTCAGACCCGCATTGACGACCACGAAGTTTTGGTCGATGCGGACAACTTCAGCCGTAATGACTTCACCGGCGCGCATCTCTTGGCGAGACAGACTTTCTTCGAACAGCGCGGCAAAGCTTTCCATGGTGGAATCGACGGCACTAGCAGCAGTAGACATTAGTGATGAACCTTACAGAGATTTAACGTCGCGATTAGCGTTTTGATAATTCACGACGGGGTTGATTACTCTTCGCTCAAGCCACCGGGCGGTGGCTTGAACACCTTTACCACATTTAAAACAACTACTTGCTTACTACCGGAAGCTCGCGCCGAGCAATTGCCAGCACCGCAGCGACCGCCTCGTCGATACCGAGCGGCGTGGTATCCACGAGCTCTGCATCAGCACTTTGCTGAAGGGGAGCCACACTACGCTGCGCGTCGCGGGCATCGCGCTCCTGCAAATCCTGCAAAAGGGCGTGAATGTTAGCAGGGAGTCCCTTTTCGATCAACTGTTTATAGCGTCTTTCGGCTCTTGCAGCAGCGGACGCGGTGAGGAAAATCTTGACGTCTGCACCAGGGAAGACGACCGATCCCATATCGCGGCCATCGGCGACCAGTCCGGGGAAGCGACGATAGGCACGCTGACGCTCTAAAAGAGCTGCGCGTACAGCGGGTAGCGCGGCCACTTTCGAGGCGCCAATCGAAATTTCTTCCTGACGAATGGCGATCGTTACTTCGTCACCCGCGAGCATGACCCGTCCCTCGGTAAATTCAGCTGGAAGTGTAGCCGCCAGCGTAGCGACACCGCCTTCATCATCGAGCGCAATACCGTTTCGCAGCGCGTGCAGCGCAGTGAGACGATACAAGGCACCGCTATCGAGAAAATGATAACCATAGTGTTCAGCGACCCGTTCGGCGACGGTTCCCTTGCCCGATGCCGATGGCCCATCGATAGCGATCACCGGCGCCGCAATTTGGGCAAAGGCATCAAAATAATCAGGGAAAGTCTTGGCGACGCAGTTCGGATCATTGATCGTGATCGGCACACCGCCCAGCGCGGCCAGCGAGAAGCACATCGCCATACGGTGATCGTCGTAGGTATCAATTACCGCATTGGTCAAAAGAGTCGGCGCTGGCGAGACGGCGATGGTGTCGACGCCCTCCTCCACCGTGGCTCCCAGCTTGCGCAATTCGGTCGCCATCGCCGCGATGCGGTCGGTTTCCTTGACGCGCCACGAGGCGATGTTGCGCAAGCGGCACGGACCATCGGCGAACAACGCCGCCACCGCCAGCGTCATCGCCGCATCGGGAATATGGTTGAGATCAAGATCGAAGGCCTTGAGTTTGCCGGCAGGACCACGAGCCTCGATCCAGTTCTCGCCCCAGGTAATCTGCGCGCCCAGCTTTTCGAGTTCGTCGGCGAAGCGCACGTCCCCCTGTATGCTGGATTTACCAATGCCCTCCACCCGCACCGGACCACCACCAATCGCGCCGGCCGCAAGAAAATACGAGGCCGAGGAAGCATCGCCCTCGACATGAATCAGGCCGGGGCTCCGATAGCGCTGGCCGGCTTTGATCGTGAAACGTTCCCAGCCTTCGCGCTCAACGACGACACCAAAACGCGCCATCAGGTTCAGGGTAATTTCGATATACGGCTTGGAGATCAACTCCGTCGCCATCTCGATCACGGCACCCTGCCCGGTGAGCGGCAGCGCCATCAACAAGGCGGTGAGAAACTGCGACGAGACATCACCGCGCACACGGATCGTTTGTGGCACGGTGATCACCGCGGGATGCAGATGTAGCGGCGGAAAACCATCGTTACCGGTGTAATCGATCCGCGCCCCGAGTTGCCGCAAGCCATCGACCAGATCGCCAATCGGCCGTTCATGCATGCGTGGAACGCCAGATAAACGGTAATCGCCACCGGTCAAAGCCAAAGCGGCCGTCAACGGCCGGATCGCCGTGCCAGCGTTACCCATGAACAGATCGGCATCCTTGATCGAAAAATTGCCACCGCAACCGATCACGCGATAAGCGTTGTGCCCCAACGCCGTCACGCCAACACCGACTTTTTTCAATGCTGCCAGCATCACCTGCGTATCGTCGGAATCGAGGAGATCGCGGATTTCCGTCTCGCCGGTCGCCAATGCGGCGAGCAACAGCATGCGGTTGGAAATGCTCTTTGAGCCCGGTAGGTGGACCACACCCGAAACATGTTTGATGGGGGGGAGTGTTAATTGTTCCATGGTGCTCAATGCAATGGCCTACTCGCCGACGGGTTGCAAACTTTCCAGCCAGGCATCGCGCCGGTCGCGGGCGGCGGAAAACATCTGTTCGAGACCTGTTGCATCGGCGCCGGCGAGCAAGACACGGGTCCGCATCAGTTCGCCCTGGTAGGCATCCAGTTCGGCGATCAGAGCGGTGCGATTGGCGACGCAGATGTCGCGCCACATTTCGGGATGGCTGCTGGCGATGCGAGTGAAATCGCGAAAGCCGCCGGCGGCGAAGCCAAAGAGTTGATCGGAGTTTTTGCGCTGCGCAAAATCGTGCACCAAGGCAAAGGCCAGCAGATGCGGCAAATGGCTGACGGCGGCAAAGACGCGGTCGTGGTCTTCTGCGGTGAGTTCGGAGACTTTCGCGCCGCACTGTTCCCACGCGGTGCGCACACGAGTAATTGCTGCAGGCGCATTCTCGGGCAAGGGAGTGAGGACAACGCGTTTGTCGCGATATAACTCGGCGGTGGCCGCCACCACACCGCTCTTTTCGGCGCCAGCGATCGGGTGGCCGGGCACGAACTGGGCGATCTTGTCGCCAAACGCTACGCGTGCGGCGGCGACGACATCTGACTTGGTGCTACCGCCGTCGGTGACGACAGTCTGCGGCTCAAGGTGCGCCACCAGGCTTTGCATCACGGCGGGCATTTGCCCAACCGGCATGCCGAGCAGCACCAGATCGGCACCCTGCAGGGCACTGGCCCAATCGATCGCGATTTCATCGATGACGCCCAGTTCGCGGGCCTGTATCAGCGGTTGCGGTGTGCGCCCAATGCCAACAATGCGCCGTACCGCCAGCGCCGACTTTTGGGCCAGGGCAAACGAGCCGCCGATCAGGCCAACGCCGCAGACGACGACCTTATCCAGCATCAGGCGTGCAGCGCCTTGTCCAACGCTTCAAGGAAGCGCAGATTTTCGCGTTCAGTACCGATGGTGACGCGCAGGTGGTTGGGCAATCCGTAACCACCGATCGGGCGCACAATCACGCCTTGGCGCAACAATTTCTGGTTGACTGCGGCGCCGTCATTCACCGCGAAGGTGATGAAGTTGCCATGCGAGGGAATATGCGCGAGACCGAATCGCTTGAGGCCGGCAAGGATCTGCTCCATGCCGCGACGATTCAATTCAAAACTCTCGGCGATGAAGGTATGGTCGTCGAGCGCGGCGCGAGCAGCAACCAGGGCCAGGTTATTAACGTTGAAGGGCTGACGGACGCGATTCAACAGGTCCGCAATCTCGGGCGCGGCGGCAGCAAAGCCAATGCGCAATCCGGCCAGGCCATAAATCTTGGAAAAAGTGCGGGTGACGATCAAATTCGGGAATTCGCGAATCCAGCCCAAGGTATCGACGCGATCGGAGGGCGGCAGATATTCGTTGTAGGCCTCGTCGAGCACCACGGCCACGTCAGATGGCACATCTTCTAGGAAGCGGCGCATCTGGTCGTAGGGCAGGAAGTTACCGGTGGGATTGTTCGGATTGGCGATCCAGATCACCCGCGTATCGGCGCGCACCGCCTGCCGCATGGCGGCAAGATCGTGGCCGTAGTCCTTTGCCGGCACCATGACGCAAGTGCCACCGGCTGACATGGTGGCCAAGGGATACACGGCAAACGCATGTTGCGAAAACACGGCCGACCGGCCCGGTGCTAGAAAAGCACGTGCGGCTAGATCGAGCACATCATTCGAGCCATTGCCGAGCACGATCTGATTGTTGGCGAGACCAAAGCGCTCGGCCAGAGTGGCGATCAACTCGAATTGATCGGGATAGCGCTCGATACCTGCCAATGCCTTCTCAACCGCCTGCCTTGCCTTGGGGCTCATGCCGAGCGGGTTTTCGTTTGACGCGAGCTTGACGATACTTTCGACTGGAAGCCCCATTTCGCGCGCTAGCTCGGTGATCGGTTTGCCCGAGACGTAGGGAGATATTGCCCGGATGTAGTCCGGCGCTTGCTGCATCAGTGACATGTGAATTCCTTAAACAACAGCGGCTGGGTAAGAGCCGAGGACTTTGACAAATCCAGCACGGGAGTTCAAATCGGCCAACGCCTGGCCCACCCGCTCGTCGGTTTGATGACCTTCAATATCGACAAAGAAAACGTAGGCCCAACGCCCGCCCATCATGCCACGCGCCGGACGCGACTCAAACTTGCTCATCGAGACGCCATTGGTTGCGAACGGAACCAGCAGATCGTGCATTGCCCCCGGCTTGTTCTGAGTCGAACAAACGAGCGAGGTCTTGTCCACGCCTGATGGGCCAGCATCATGCCGCCCTAGCACCAGAAAGCGTGTCGTATTGTTTGGGTCATCCTCGATCCCGGCCGACAGGATATTGAGACCATAGCGGCGCGCGGCCGCCTCGCCGGCAATCGCGGCTGCGCTTTCGTCCTCGGCGGCCATGCGCGCGGCTTCGGCATTGCTCGCCACCGGCGTGCGCGAGATGCCCACCAGATTACGATTTAGCCACTCGTGACACTGAGCCAGCGACTGCGAATGGCTGTATATACGCTGAACCTGATCCAGCGATTCGAGCTTGGACAACAAGTTCTGGTGAATGCGCAGATTGATCTCGCCGCAAATCTTGAGCGGCGAGGCCAGCATCAGGTCCAAGGTTCGACCGATCGCACCTTCAGTGGAATTCTCGACCGGCACCACGGCGTAATCCACGTTGCCAGCCTCGACCGCGCGGAAAACATCGTCGATCGCCGGGCAAGCCACTAAAGTAGGCGAACCACCAAAATGCTTGCGTGCGGCCGTTTCCGAAAATGTCCCCGCCGGCCCCAGATAGGCCACTTGTAATGGCTGCTCCAGCGCCATGCAGGCCGACATGATCTCGCGTTCGATGCGCTGAACTGCCTCATCGGAAAGTGGCCCAGGGTTCAGCTCGGCGATCCGGCGCAAGACCTGAGCTTCACGTTCAGGACGATAGACATTGCCGTGCTTGATCTCACCGATGCGATGCGCCAGGCGCGCCCGTTCGCTCACCAAGCGCAATACGTCGTTATCGATACGGTCAATGCCTTCGCGCAGTTGAGCGAGTTCAGCCAGATCGTCCTGCTGCTGAGGGCTTTCCGCCATGCTTGCTCCGCTTAGTTGGTCGGTAGAGAACGCACCATCAGCACGCCGTCAATGGCGGCGATGGTATCGACCACAGCCTGCGGAACAGCGCTATCGACATCGACCAAGGTATAAGCCATCTCGCCCTTGGACTTATTCACCATGTTGTGGATATTGAGTCCCGACTGCGCCAGGGTGGTTGAAATCTGCCCGAGCATATTCGGTACATTGGCATTGGCGATGGCGATACGGAAGTTCGACTCGCGCGACATGGCGACGTTGGGGAAGTTCACGGCATTAAGCACATTGCCGTGTTCAAGGAAATCACGCACCTGATCGGCGACCATGGCGGCGCAGTTTTCCTCGGCTTCACGCGTGGACGCGCCCAGATGCGGCAGAGCGATGACCAGCGGATGACGATTGGCCTTCGGGCTGGGGAAGTCGCACACATACGCCCCGAGCTTCTTGGCATCGAGTGCCGCCAGAACGGCCTCTTCATTGACCACGCCATCCCGCGAGAAATTGAGGACGATGGCGCCGTGCTTCATGGTGTCGATGTTCGACGCGCCGATCAAGTCACGGGTAGCCGGCAGCAAAGGCACGTGCACCGAGACGAAGTGGGAGTTCTTCAACACCTCTGCCACGCTGGTTGCACGCTTGACCTGCGACGGCAGGCTCCATGCGGCATCGACGGTGATCTCCGGATCGTAGCCGAGGACATTCATGCCGAGCTTGATTGCCGCATCCGCGACCAGGCAGCCAATCTTGCCCAAGCCGATCACGCCCAAGGTATGTCCGGCGAGTTCGAAGCCGGCGAAATTCTTCTTACCGTCCTCGACTTTCTTTTCCATGTGCGGGTCTTCAATGTCCAACCCGGCGACAAAACGCATCGCGCCAGGCAGGTTGCGCGACGCCATCAGCATGCCAGCAATCACCAGTTCCTTGACCGCGTTGGCATTGGCCCCTGGCGCATTGAATACCGGGACGCCACGCGCACTCATGGCCTTGACGGGAATGTTGTTGGTACCGGCACCAGCACGACCAATGGCGCGCACGCTCTTTGGAATATCCAGCGCATGCATGTCGGCAGAGCGCACCAGGATGGCATCCGGTGCGGTTGATTCCTTTGAAACGTTATAGGTTTCCGCCGGAAGACGTTTCAGGCCGACTTGCGAAATTGCGTTGAGCACCTGGATCTGGAATTGAGTCGCCATGATGATTACCCGTTCTTCTTTGCGAAGTCTTTCATGAACGCCACCAGATGCTTGACACCATCGATCGGCATGGCGTTGTAGATCGAGGCGCGCATGCCGCCGACCGAGCGATGGCCCTTCAGTTGCACCATTCCAGCCTCTTTGGCACCCTTGATGAAGGCATCGTCAAGCGCGGCATCCTTCAAGGTAAAAGGCACATTCATGCGCGAGCGATCTTGCTTGGCCACGGGGTTAGCGTAGAAGTCGGTCGAATCGAGGTAGTCATACAGCAGGTTGGATTTCTCGATATTCAACTTCTCGATCGCGGCCAAACCACCATTGCGCTTGAGCCACTGGAATACCAAACCGGCGACGTAAATGCCGTAGGTAGGCGGCGTGTTGTACATCGACTCGGCTTCCGCGTGGATCTTGTAGTCGAGCATGGTCTGCGGCGTCGGAACACCTTTCCCGATCAGATCGTCGCGGATGATGACGATGGTCAGGCCGGCCGGACCGATATTCTTTTGCGCACCGGCATAGATCAAGCCGTATTTGCTGACATCGATCGGCTTAGACAAGATATTTGATGACATGTCGCACACCAGCGGTACGTTGCCCGTCTCAGGTGTCCAGTGGAATTCCACGCCACCAATGGTTTCGTTGGCCGTGTAATGCACATAGGCGGCATCCGGATTGATCTTCCAGTCGCGCGGGGCGTAGGTGAATTTTTTGTCTTCGGCGGACGCGATAGTATTCACCGTCCCGAAACGTTTGGCTTCCTTGATCGCCTTCTTTGCCCACTCGCCGGTGTGCACGTAATCGGCGGCCTTGCCGGCCATCAGATTCATCGGGATCATCTCGAATTGCAACGTCGCTCCGCCCTGTAGAAACAGCACCTTGTAATTGGCCGGAATGCCCATCAACTCGCGCAGATCCGCCTCGGCGAGTGCGGCGATGCTCATGAAGTCCTTGCCGCGATGGCTCATCTCCATCACGCCCTGGCCGGAACCATGCCAGTCGAGCATTTCGTCGGCGGCCTGCTTCAGAACTTCCTCAGGCAACATTGCCGGACCTGCGCTGAAATTGAATAAACGTGCCATGTGACTACTCCTTTTCGATTTCGTTGTCGACTTCGTCTTCGGTTTCAATAACTTTCTGGATGCCAGCAAGCAAAGTGCCATCATCCAGATTGATCAGTTTGACGCCTTGCGTCGAGCGCCCCATCACGCGGATGTCGCGTACACGGGTGCGAATCAGCACGCCAGCGTTGGAAATCAGCATCACGCCTTCCGACGTCTCGCCCGGCTTGACCAGCACTGCGCCAACCACGCGGCCATTGCGCTCGGAGGTCTGGATCGCGATCATGCCCTTGGTACCGCGACCGTGGCGGGTGTATTCCGCGATCGGCGTCCGTTTGCCAAAGCCATTTTCGCCAGCGGTCAGCACCGAATACTCTTCGCTATCGGCGACCAGCATCGAGATGACGCTTTGGCCGTCTTCCAGCATCATGCCGCGCACGCCACGTGCTTCGCGGCCCATGCCGCGCACATCATCTTCGGAGAATCGCACGGCCTTGCCGGCGTCGGAGAACAGCATCACGTCGCATTGGCCGTTGGTGATCGCCACGCCAATCAGGCTGTCGCCCTCATCCAGCCCAACCGCAATGATGCCGGCCTTGCGCGGATTGGCGAAGCTCGTCAGCGGCGTCTTCTTCACCGTGCCCATGGCGGTGGCCATGAAGACGAAATGCTCTTCGTCAAAAGTCGGTGTTGGCAGGACGGCGGTAATCTTCTCGCCCTCTTCAAGCGGGAAGAGATTGACGATCGGTTTGCCGCGCGAGATACGCGTGCCCTCCGGCGCCTCATAGACCTTAAGCCAATAGACGCGCCCGCGACTGGAGAAGCACAGCATGTAGTCGTGCGTGTTGGCGACGAACAGATGATCAATAAAATCATCTTCCTTCATCGCCGCCGCCTGCTTGCCACGCCCTCCTCTATGCTGCTCCTTGTAATCCGAGAGCGGCTGACGCTTGATGTAACCCGTATGCGAGAGAGTCACCACCATGTCTTCGCGGGCGATCAGGTCTTCCAGATTGATTTCGGCCGTGCTGTACACGATCTCCGAGCGGCGCTTGTCGCCAAACTGCGCCTTCACGGCCACGAGTTCATCGCCAATGATGGCGGTGATGCGCTCGGGACGCGCCAGGATGTCAAGCAGGTCGGTAATCTGAGCCATGACATCCTTGTACTCGGCGACAATCTTGTCCTGTTCCAGACCGGTGAGGCGTTGCAAGCGCAATTCGAGAATCGCCTGAGCTTGCGCATCAGAGAGCAAATAGCCTTGCGCCGAAAAACCAAACTCTGCGCCCAAGCCGTCGGGACGGGATGCTTCGGGGCTAGTTGCCCGCACCAGCATTTCCTCGACCAGTGCCGAACGCCAGGTGCGCGCCATCAGGCTACGTTTGGCTTCAGCCGGCGTCTGTGCTGCCTTGATCAGGGCGATGATTTCATCGACGTTGGACAGTGCGACGGCCAAACCTTCGAGAATATGGCCGCGTTCGCGCGCCTTGCGTAACTCGAACACCGTGCGCCGTGTCACCACCTCGCGCCGGTGGGCGAGGAAGCATTCGAGCATGTCCTTCAGATTCAGCAAGCGCGGGCGGCCATCCACCAAGGCCACCATGTTCATGCCGAAAGTGTCTTGCAACTGGGTCTGCTTGTAGAGATGGTTCAAGACCACCTCGGGCACTTCGCCGCTCTTGAGCTCAATCACCAGGCGCATGCCGGATTTATCCGACTCGTCTTGAATGTGAGCAATGCCCTCGATCTTCTTTTCCTTGACCAACTCGGCGATCTTTTCCTGCAGCGTCTTCTTATTTACCTGATAGGGCAGTTCGTCGACGATGATGGCCTGCCGATTGTTGCTGCGAGGAATATCCTCGAAATGGGTACGCGCCCGCATGATTACACGGCCGCGACCGGTCAAATATCCATCGCGGACGCCGGAAACGCCGTAGATCAAGGCGGCGGTAGGGAAGTCTGGCGCTGGAACAATCTTGATCAGTTCCTCGATGTCGATCGCTGGATCTGCCAGCAATGCCAAGCACGCATCGACCACTTCATTCAGGTTATGCGGCGGGATATTGGTCGCCATGCCAACCGCGATACCCGACGAACCATTGATCAGCAGGTTCGGAATCCGCGCCGGCATGATCAACGGCTCTCGTTCGGAACCGTCGTAGTTCGGGCCGTAATCGACAGTTTCTTTGTCTAGGTCGGTCAGCAGTTCGTGGCCGATACGCGCCATGCGCACTTCGGTGTAACGCATCGCCGCCGCGCTGTCGCCATCGACCGAGCCAAAGTTACCCTGGCCATCGACAAGCATGTAGCGCAAGCTGAAATTCTGTGCCATGCGTACGATGGTGTCGTACACCGCCGTATCGCCGTGCGGGTGATATTTACCGATCACGTCACCAACAATACGTGCCGATTTTTTGTAGGCCTTGTTCCAGTCGTTGCCCAGCTCATGCATGGCGAACAACACTCGGCGATGCACGGGTTTGAGACCATCACGAACGTCCGGCAAGGCTCGTCCCACGATGACGCTCATCGCGTAATCGAGGTAGGAATGCCGCATCTCGTCTTCGAGACTAATCGGCAAGGTTTCTTTGGCAAATGAGGTCATGTGATCTTCGGCCCGGGTTAGCTCGCCCGCCACAGCGAAACAAGTCCTGGGGCAGCCCTTTTTTAGGCTTTTTGTAGGGTTTGCGGGAAACTTTGCGATTCTATCATGCCAGTCTTGTCAGATTCGGGTACCCGAATGCACTGAAATCTGTTGAAATTCGACCACTTTGATACCGAATTCCATACTAGTCGACGCGCTCATACCGGTTGATCTGCTACTCGAACCGGAATGGCTGATTCCGATTGAACCAGCCGGCATCACACTCACTGAACACGCCGTCGCCATACGTGGTGATCGAATCGTCGCGGTGCTGCCGACAGCAGAAGCCCGTCAGCGTTTTGCACCTGTCCGTGTACAGGCTCTCCCCGGCCAAGTCCTGCTGCCTGGCTTTGTCAATCTGCACACGCATGCCGCAATGAACTTGTTGCGCGGCTATGCCGACGATTTGCCGCTGATGCGCTGGCTGCAGGAACGAATTTGGCCGGCCGAGCGCCGTCACGCCAGCACCGACTTTGTCGAGGCCGGAACGCTGCTCGCTTGCGCCGAAATGTTGCGTGGCGGCATCACCTGCTTTAACGACATGTACTTCTTTCCCGATGCGGCCGCTCGGGCGGTACAGCGGATCGGAATTCGCGCAGCACTCGGTCTGATCGTGATCGAATTTCCCAGTGCGTACGCACATGACGCCGCAGACTACCTGGCCAAGGGCATGGCCATCCGACAATCCTTGATCGATGATCCCTTGATCAGCTTCTGCTGGGCACCCCATGCGCCGTATACCGTTTCAAATCAGAGCTTTGAACGGATTGTGTTGCTGGCGTCCCAGATGGAGCTTCCGATTCACCTCCATGTCCATGAAACGCAAGCCGAAATCGATGAAAGCATCGCCATGCACGGCGTCCGTCCTTTGCAACGGCTACATCAACTTGGCGTGGTTGGGCCGCACCTGATTGCTGTTCACTCGGTACATTTGAATTCCACCGAACTCGATCTGCTCGCTCGAGAAGGCGCTTATGTCGCGCACTGCCCGACATCCAATCTGAAGCTCGGCAGCGGCATTGCCCCGGTGGCACAAATGGAGGCACGCGGAATTCCATTTGGTCTCGGCACCGATGGCGCCGCATCGAACAATCGCCTTGATATGTTTCATGAGATTCGCCTTGCCGCGCTGCTGGCCAAAGGCGCGAACGGAGACGCGGCCGTTGTCAATGCGCATGCAGTTTTGCAAGCCGCCACGCTCACCGGCGCCAAAGCGCTGGGACTCGGGGCGAAAATAGGTTCCTTGGTCGCGGGAAAATGTGCCGACATGTGCAGCATCCGACTCGACGACTGGATCACTGGCCCATGTTATGACCCGGCGTCGCACGTAGCGTATGTCGCCGGGCGCGAACACGTCAGCAATGTGTGGGTTGCGGGAAAACAACAGTTGCAGGACGGAAAGCTAGTGGGCATCCCCGATCAGTCATTGAGTGAGATGGTCAAGTTATGGCATACTGTTATCACAACTTGAGGTCAAGCGGGGCTTGCGTTTCCGTAGATAGATCGCTCGTATGCAATTTTTCAACTCCAAACTCCAATTTTTAGGGAAAACAACATGATGATTCGCGCTAAACAGTCCCTGCTGCTCGCTGCCATGCTGGGTATTTCAGCATCCGCTCTGGCCCAAACGCCGGGAATTGATATGAAGGGTACAGTCGGTTACGTCATCGACCAGCGTGGAGTCGTCGCCAAGAGTGGCACTGGCCTGTGCTGGCGCACCGGTTACTGGACCCCGGCCATGGCAATCGCCGAGTGCGATCCGGATCTGGTCAAAAAGGATGCACCCGCTGCACCGAAGGCTGCCGCACCTGCAGCCGCTGCACCGCCTGCTGCCGCACCGAAGCCTGCCGCCCAGAAGGTAACTCTCGCTGCTGACGCTCTGTTTGATTTCAACAAAGCCACCCTGCGTGCTGAAGGTACCCAAAAGCTGACCAAGCTGGTCAATGACCTGCAAGGCATGAAACTTGAAGTCATCATTGCCGTCGGCCACGCTGACCGCCTGGGTAGCGATGCGTACAACCAGAAGCTGTCTGAGAAGCGCGCTGCTGCGGTGAAGACCTTCCTGGTCGGTAAGGGTATCGAGCCGAACCGTGTTTACGCGGAAGGCAAGGGCGAAAAGCAGCCAGTCACCAAAGCCGATCAGTGTAAGGGTGGCAAGAGCGCCAAGGTTATCGCCTGTTTGCAGCCTGACCGTCGCGTCGATATCGAAGTCATTGGCACTAAGTAATCTGCCTTTGCTTCAGCAAAAGCCCTGCGTTGCAGGGCTTTTTTTTCGTCGAGGAATTTATGGAACATGTTAATGCCGATCCACGCGAACTTGATAAGTTCGGCGATCTCGCTCACCGCTGGTGGGATCCCAACTCCGAATTTCGACCACTGCACGATATCAACCCAGCGCGTCTAGACTGGATCGATCGCCACGCATCACTAAAGGGCAAGCGAGTTCTCGATGTCGGCTGTGGCGGTGGTCTTTTGAGTGAAGCAATGACTGGCCGTGGCGCCATTACCACGGGTATTGATCTTTCCGAGCGACCGCTTGCCGTCGCTAAACTGCACCTGTTGGAAAGTGGTTATCAAATCAACTACCGGCAGATTTCCGCCGAAGCACTGGCGAATGAATCGCCAGCCTGTTTTGACGTCGTAACGTGCATGGAAATGCTCGAACACGTACCGCAACCGGAAAGCATCATCAAAGCGTGCGCCAGCTTACTCAAACCCGGCGGAACAGCGTTCTTTTCGACCATCAATCGCCATCCCAAAGCCTATTTACTTGCAGTGATCGGTGCCGAATACGTCATGCGCCTGTTACCGCGCGGCACTCACGACTATGCACGCTTCATGCGCCCCGCCGAACTGGTCGCGCATTGCCGCCACGCGGGTTTTGAAGTAGAAGAAGTGGTTGGAATGCGCTACAACCCGTTTACGCGCAACGCCAGTCTTGGCAGCGACACCGACGTAAATTACTTGGTTCGGGCGCGTCTGGCGTAACGCAGCACTCTGTAAGTTCCTTGAAAAGCGAAGCCGTTGCCCCCATAATGATCGCATGGTTGTAATTCCGGCAATCTGGAAGCGCTTCGGACGCGGGTTCGATTCCCGCCACCTCCACCTAAGAGCATCATAAGCATCGCATCGTAGTGTTCTTAGTTGGGGGTGCACTGGTTTCGACGGGGTGAGTGAAGGAAAGCAGGCAACTCGTCAGGCGATCGACGTTAATGAAGCAAATCTCTAAACGCCAACGATGAGCGTTTCGCAATCGCCGCTTAAGGCCTTTGCCGAGGCTGCTTGAGCCTTGTTACCAAAGAAAAGCCGGCGGGAACCTTCGGGTTCCCGTCGTCATTTGCGCTGTCAAATGGTCTCGCGGTCGCGCCTTGTCTGTTACGGTGGCGACGCTTATAGTTCGCGCCTGCACCAACAATCGACAACTATGCCATCTCACCGAATCGCAGCGCCGTTCCCTAGAGCCCCGGAATCGCAATGAGCGGGCGTGTGATACCCATTCGTATCGCCGACGCCGTCTCGCCAGCACCGACTTTTGCTGGCCCGACTGTGATCGCGTCCGGCGAAACTCTGTCTGATCAGCGTGGCCGCCGTGTTCGCGATCTACGGATTTCGGTCACGGATCGCTGCAATTTTCGCTGCGTGTATTGCATGCCCAAAACGGTATTTGGCCGTGACTATCCGTTCCTTGCGCGCGGCGATTTGCTCAGCTTCGAGGAAATCGAGCGCATCGCGCGTGTCTTTGTCGACCATGGCGTCGAAAAAATCCGTATCACCGGTGGTGAACCGCTATTGCGCCGGCATATCGAAAACCTGATCGAAGAACTCGCTCGCCTGCCGGTGGAACTAACCTTGACCACCAACGGCTCACTATTGACGAAGAAGGCGCGCGCGTTGAAGGATGCCGGCTTGACCCGCGTCACCGTCAGTCTCGACGGCCTCGACGACGCCGTTTTCAAGCGCATGAACGATGTCGACTACGCGGTCGGCGACGTCCTCGCCGGTATCGACGCCGCCGCCGCTGCGGGACTGGCACCGTTAAAAGTGAATTGCGTCGTCAAGCGCGGCACGAATGACGAACAGATTTTGCCGCTGGTACGCCACTTTCGCGGCAGCGGCCACATCGTGCGCTTTATCGAATATATGGATGTGGGCAGTTCAAACGGCTGGAATATGACGGAAGTGATGCCTTCACGCGACGTGATTGCACGCATCCACGCTGAGTTCCCACTCGAACCGATCGGTGCCAACTACGACGGCGAGGTGGCCGAACGCTGGCGTTTTGTTGATGGTCAAGGTGAGATTGGCGTGATTTCGTCGGTCACGCAGGCCTTCTGCGCCACCTGCACGCGGGTCCGCTTATCCACGGAAGGTAAGCTTTACACATGCCTTTTTGCCCAGTCCGGGCATGATCTTCGCGCGCTGCTACGCGACGCAAACAGTGATGATGCGCTGCGTACCACGATTGCCGGCATCTGGCGTGGTCGTGACGACCGCTACTCGGAGATCCGGACGGCGGAGACAGCACGGAATCGCAAAATAGAAATGTCTTACATTGGCGGCTAAATGACCACATCCATCCTGCAAGCACTTTCTTGTGCCGACGACTACGATCCCAACTCGCTACCGGTCGATCGTGCGCGCGCCTTGATCCTGTCGCTGATTGAGCCGGTCGCCGGCCGTCAGCGCGTGTTCATCCGTCAGGCGCTTGACCGCGTGCTGGCTGACGATGTCATCTCACCGATCGATGTTCCGGCGCATGACAACTCGGCCATGGATGGCTATGCCGTGCGCTTTGCCGATCTGGCGACGGATGGCCCGACGCGACTGAAGCTTATCGGTACCGCCTTCGCCGGTCGTGCTTTCCAGCAAAAAGTCGGTGCTGGCGAGACGGCGCGCATCATGACTGGCGCCGTGTTGCCAGATGGCATTGATACCGTCGTGGTTCAGGAAGTAACCGCCATCGAAGGCGACATGGTCGTCATTCCGCCCGGCCAGCAGCGCGAACAGAACACTCGTCGCACCGGCGAAGATCTCACTGCCGGCAAGCCGGCCTTGGCTAGTGGCAAACGGCTGCGACCGGCGGAACTCGGCATCCTGGCCTCACTCGGGATCGCCGAAGTCACCGTGCACCGCCGCCTACGTGTGGCGCTGTTTTCGACCGGCGACGAACTTTGCTCGATTGGTACGCCGCTCAAGCCGGGTAAAGTTTACGACAGTAATCGCTATACGCTCTGGGGCATGCTTGAGCGGTTGGGCTGTGAGGTGCTGGACATGGGCGTGGTCAAGGATGATCCGCTCGCTCTTGAAGCCGCCTTGCGTGAAGCCGCTGCAAGCGCCGATGCCATTATCACCAGCGGTGGCGTGTCGGTCGGCGAAGCGGATTTCATCAAGGAACTGATGACCCGTCTCGGTGAAGTGGCGTTTTGGAAAATCGCCATGAAACCCGGACGACCGATGGCGTTTGGCCGGATCAACAGCGGCACCAATAACAATAAAGGCGGCGCTTTCCTGTTCGGCCTGCCGGGCAATCCGGTTGCCGTCATGGTCACCTTCTACCAGTTCGTGCGCCCTGCCCTGCTCAAGTTGGCGGGCATCGCACCCGATGACGATTTCCCCAGTTTCCCGGCGCGCTGCGTTGACGCGCTGAAAAAGGGGCGCGGCCGCACCGAATTCCAGCGTGGCGTCCTCTTTCGCCATCCGGCATTCCCCGCCGAATGGTCAGTGCGACCCGTGGGTGCGCAGGGCTCTGGCGTTTTGCGCTCGATGTCGGAAGCCGATTGCTTCATCGTGCTCGAACCCGAGCGCGAAAAAGTCGGTGCTGGCGAGACAGTGATGGTGCAGGTTATGACTGGGTTGGTTTGATACGACGTTCAGCGACAGTCGTTCAGCAACAGTCGGAACCGAATCAAGCTTATTGATTGGCCATGAGTGGCGAATACGCTCGATAGGCGTTGCGGCCACCTTTCTTGACGGCGTAAAGCGCCATGTCGGCGTGTTTCTGCAAGGCCTCGGCATCGACACCGTGATCGGGGAAAACCGCCATGCCGATACTGGCGGAAATCTGCCCCGTACCCTCTTTCAGATGGAACGGTTGCCGCATTGAATGCACAATCCGCTGAGCGACCTCTTCGGCCTCCAGCAGTCCATTGATTTCGGGCAGTACCACCGCGAACTCGTCGCCGCCGAGTCGTGCCACCGTATCTGAATCACGTATCGCTGCGGTTAAGCGATGCGCCGCTTCGATCAGCAGCGCATCACCGGCGGCATGCCCCAGCGTGTCATTGACATGTTTGAACAGATCAAGATCGATATAGAGCAAACCGGTTTGACGCTGATAGCGGCGGGCAATCGAAAGCGCCGAATGTAATCGGTCGCGGAACAGCAAACGGTTCGGCAGATCCGTCAGTGCATCGTGATGGGCTTTGTGCTCCATCAACTCTTCAGCTTCCTTGCGCTTGGTGATGTCGGTAAAGGTTGCCGCGAAACCGCCGTGCTCCTCGCCGCCCTCGATACGGGTAATCGACAGCCACTCGATATAGGTTTCGCCATTCTTGCGCCGATTCCATATCTCGCCTTGCCACCGTCCCTTTTCGAGAAGAGCTTGCCACAAGTTTGAATAAAACTCGGGGCCGTGGCGACCTGACGAGAGAATCTTCGGCGTTTGACCCATCACATCGCGCGGGGTATAGCCGGTGATCGCCGTGAAGGCCGGGTTCACGCGCACAATGGTCGCATCGCGCGTCGTCACCAGGATGCCTTCGGCTGCGCTCTCAAACACGGCGGCGGCGATCTGGGATTCACGCTCCGCATCGAGTTCCAGACTGACATCGCGCACCGTCGCCAGCACGCGTGGATTATGTTCATCGATGCCCGCAATGGTGGTCGCGAACAAATCCACGTGCACAATCCGGTCGCTGTTGGCGTAGCGCAGGCGCAGACGCAGGGGATTGTCAAAAAACTCACCGCGACGAAATGCATTGCGCCACTTGATCATTTTCTGCTCGTCGAGCGGGTGTACGAAGCTCAGTGGATCGCTACCCAGTAAACGCTCAACCGGGCAGCCAATCAGGCTGCCCAAGCGCTGATTGGCAAACAGGATACCGACGCGATCCGCAATGAATACACCGTCCGCCGAGTTTTCAACCACCGCGCGATAACGCGATTCACTTTCCTCGACCGTGAGTTGTTGACGCCTACGCTGCTCCACCTCCTTGGCCAGGTCAATATTTGCTGCGGCCAGGTCGCGCGTGCGATCGGCAATCGTGGCTTCCTGCTCACGATTGACTTTCTGGATCGTCCGCACCATGCGGCGCCCGCCGAACAACATTAAATGCAGCATGGTGGCGACGAGCAGGAAGACACCCACATAGCGCCATGCCACGTTCTTACGCTGGTCTGCCCGAATCGTTATCAACTCACGCGCCGGCATCGAGACCGCAATGCCGCCACGAATTTCGCCCAGCTTGTACCCTTGAATCGAATGACACTTCAGGCAAGGCTGCTTGACCAGCAAGGGTGCCATGTAACGATAAACGCTTTCATTGGCTTCGGCCAGCAGGCTGAGCCGCTCTTTGGCGCCGGCGGCGAACGACTTGAGTGACTCGGTTTCCCACGGATCAGCGGCGTTGGCCGGGCGAATCGGATTGAGGCTGGTAATGTGGATCTGCACCCCTTCCTTGCGCGCTGCGATCTCGGCAAACTGACGCGTCATGAAAGCCGGATTGACCATGGTCAGCGCAACGCCGTCGCTGGTCGTGACATCGCGCTTCGGATGCTTGAGGTAGGCATTGGGCTGCGTGAATTCGGTAACTGGCACATAGACGCCACCATGCAGCGCATTCCAGTCACGCGCCAGTTCAATCAGATTGAAGAGTGCGCTGCCACGTTCGCGCGCAACGGCTTCCGTGTTTTCGTCAATCTGCCGCAATTCACGGACCATCAACGCACCAAACAACGCAGCCGAGAACAGATAGGCAGCCACCACAGCGACCCAGAAGGGCGCACCGGACAGCAGATCGACGGAGGAGTTCGTCGTCATGGAATTCATGGTTCGATTCTACGTCGGACTCAAGCCGAACGCAGTGTCGTCAATGCCGGCTGACGCAGGATAGTGCGCACACCCAACAGCCCGGCGCCGCCGACCAGAACCACGCCCGCAAGCAGCCCGATCACCCATAGCTGGGGATTCGGCAGGTAATCAAGCCGGAAAGCAAAGCTCGCCAGACCCCAGCCGATCAAGCTGGCGCCGATGCCGGCGAGCACGCCAGTCAACGCGCCGAGGGCAATGAACTCGGCCAGCAAGGCACGTCCCAATTGCCGCTGCCGTGCACCGAGCGCACGCAACACGGCCAGTTCATGGCGCCGCTCATCGCCCGATGCCTGCAAAGCCGCATATAAAACCACCAGCCCGGCCAGTAAAGCAAAGCCGAACACCAGTTGCACAGCCCGAGTCACCTGATCCAGCGTGGCTTGAATCTGGCGCACCAGCGTAGCAACGTCGATCAGCGTCAGATTGGGAAAAGCCCGCACCAGCTCGACTGCAAACGTGGCTTGGCTATCGGGTAGATGAAAGCTGGTGATGAAACTGGCGGGGTATTTTTCCAGCGCCTCGGCCGGTGCGATGACGAAGAAATTGACGCGCATCGAATCCCAATCGAGTTTGCGCAAGCTAGTAATGCCAGCCTCGAAACGCTGGCCGGCAATATCGTAAAGCAAGGTGTCGCCAAGTTTGAGCCCCAGCGTTTCGGCCAGCCCCTGTTCCACCGAGAACTCCGGCCCGGCGTTGCCGGCAAACCAGCGCCCGGCAGTCAGGGTATTTCCTTTGGGCAATTGCGCCGACCAGGAAAGATTGAACTCGCGATCAACCAAACGCTGTGCCCGTTCGTCTTCGTAGTCTTTGGGGCTGATTGCCTTGCCATTCACCGCGATCAAACGACCACGCACCATCGGCTCAAGCACCGGCACCGGAACGTCGCGCTCGCGGAAAAAGTCGGTGATGGCGGCACGCTGATCGGGCTGAATATTGATGACGAAGCGATTCGGGGCATCGGGTGGCGACTTCTTGCGCCAGGTATCGAGCAGATCGCCACGCGCGACAGTGAGCAGCAGTAACGCCGTCAGGCCAAGTCCCAAAGCCACGCTTTGCACCAGCGTAGCGCGGCGATGGCGGCGCAAATTGGCCAGTCCATGACGCCAGCCGTAGCCGGCGCCGGCCGGTCGTAGGCGCCCAAGCAGCGCCAGCAACAACATCGCACCACCGGCATACAACGCAAACGCCAGGACAAAGCCGCCGAGCACCACCAACCATAAGCGCACGTCACCCGCCATCCACAACATCAGACCAGCCAGCGCGACGCCGCCAGCAAGATAGGCGAACATCGAACCCATATTGGCCTCGTCCCACTCGCGGCGCAAGACACGGATCGTCGAAACCCGCTTCAAGCGGAGTAGCGGCGGCAAGGCAAAACCGACCACCAGCACCAGCCCCACCAGCACGCCATGCAGCCAGGGCAGCAGCGACGGTGCCGGCAAACTGGGGAACAGCAAGCCGGCGAGCAACCCTTGCATCGCAGCCTGTACGCCGAAACCGAGCACGCTACCGGCGAGCGTGGCGACGAGCCCGAAGATCAGGAATTCGCCGCCATGGATGGCCAGCACCTGCGCCTCGCGCGCACCCAAGCAACGCATCACAGCACAGCCATCGAGATGCCGGCGCAGGTAACGCTCCGCGGCCAGCGCCACAGCCACGGCGGCCAGGACAACCGACAGCAAAGCGGCGAGGCGCATAAAGCGCTGCGCACGTTCAATCAATGTACGCACCTCCGGACGGGCATTATCGAGGCTCTCAAGTTTCTCGCCACGTCTAAGTCGCGGCTTGGCCCAAGCTTCAAAGCCAGCGACCACCGCAGATTCACCGGCCACATGCAAACGATACGTAACCCGACTGCCGACCTGAATCAAGCCGGTAGCCGGCACATCGGCCAGATTGATCATCAGGCGCGGCGCCATGGCAAAGACATTCATGCCGCGATCCGGTTCCACGGTCAGCATCGAGCCGATGCGCAAGCGGGAGGCACCGAGCACCACGCTGGCCTCCGGTTGCAAGCTCAATGCAGTCGTCAAGCGCTCATCGGGCCAGGCTTCGCCTGCCTCGGGGACGCGGGCGATTTCGGCATCGGGCTGATTCAAACCCGGTGCGACGCGCAAAGCGCCGCGCAAGGGATAGCCGGACGATACCGCTTTGACATCGGTCAATTGCGCCAGGTCGCCGGCTGTAACCATGCTCGGGAAATTGAGGCTTTCGGCGACCCGTAACCCCCGCGCCAACGCCTCGCGTCGCATCTCATCAGACCACGGATGATCGGCGGTCAACAGCAGATCGCCGCCTAATAATTGGTGCGACTCCAGCTTCAGCGCTTGTTCAACGCGATCAGCGAGAAAACCGACGCTGCTCAGTGCGGCCACCGCCAGCATGAGGGCGATGCCGAGCACGGTCAGTTCGCCGGCACGCCAATCGCGAGCGAGCATGCGCAAGGCAAGACGAAGATTGAGCATAAGACTCAGAAAGTCGGTGCTGGTGGGACGGCGCCTACCAGTTCCGCATCTGCTCAATCGCCTGCTCGACGCGATCCAGCGCGATCACTTCGATGCCTTTGATCGGTTGCTTTGGCGCGTTGGCCTTGGGTACGATGGCATGCGTGAATCCGAGCTTGGCGGCTTCCTTGAGACGTTCCTGGCCACGCGGCGCGGGGCGAATTTCACCGGCAAGCCCGACTTCACCGAAGGTAACGAGCTTGCCCGGCAGCGGTTTGTTTCTGAGTGACGACACGATGGCCAATAAGACCGCCAGATCCGCCGCCGGTTCCGCGATCTTGACGCCACCGACGGCGTTGACGAACACATCCTGATCGGCGCAGACCACGCCAGCGTGACGGTGCAGCACCGCCAACAGCATGGCGAGCCGATTCTGGTCGAGACCGACGGTCAGGCGCCGCGGATTGGTGTGCGCCGTATCGACCAGCGCCTGGATCTCGACCAGCAGCGGCCGCGTGCCCTCCTGTGTCACCAGCACGCAACTGCCGGCCACATCCTGCGCGTGCTGCGAGAGGAACAGCGCCGACGGATTGGAAACACCGCGCAGGCCCTTGTCGGTCATGGCAAAGACGCCGAGTTCATTCACCGCCCCGAAGCGATTCTTGAAGGCCCGGACCAAACGGAAACTCGAATGCGTGTCGCCCTCGAAATACAGCACGGTATCAACGATATGTTCCAGCACGCGCGGCCCGGCCAGGCTGCCGTCCTTGGTGACGTGCCCGACCAGAATGATGCAGGTACCGCTTTGCTTGGCGAAGCGCGTCAGCTGCGCCGAGCATTCGCGCACCTGCGCCACCGAACCGGGCGCCGATTGCAGCGCGTCCGACCATAGGGTCTGAATCGAATCGATCACTGCAACGGCCGGGCGAGTGCTGCCGAGTATGGTAAGAATCTTTTCCAGGTTGATCTCGGCCAGCAATTGCAGATCGCCGGCATTCAGTTGCAGACGCTGGGCACGCAGAGCAACCTGTTCGCCGGATTCTTCGCCCGAAATGTAGAGCACGTTCTGCCGCGCCTCGGCCAGACGTGCCAGAGCCTGCAACAAGAGCGTGGATTTCCCGATGCCCGGATCGCCACCAATCAACACCACGCCACCGGCGACCAGGCCGCCGCCAAGCACGCGGTCAAATTCCTCGATGCCGGTCGGTTGCCGTGGTTCTTCGCGCGGCTTGATCGAGGCCAGGGTTTGCAACTTGCTCGCGCCGGCGATTGACGCAAACCGGCTAGCGGCGGGAGTCGCAGCCTCCATGATGGATTCGACCAGCGTATTCCATTGCCCGCAACCGGGGCACTGCCCCTGCCATTTTGGCGCCGTCGCACCACATTCGGTGCAGGAATACTGGCTCTTGGCCTTGGCCATCACTCGACATACTCAATGCTGACGCGCCCGGCCAGGGCACAGAACAGCTCATAGGCAATCGTCCCCGCAGCGGTCGCCACCTCGTCGGCGGGAAGATAGGCCTTTTCGTCGCCGCCCCACAAGATCGCCGTCGCGCCAGCACCGACTTTTTCGAGACCGGTCAGATCGACGCACAGCTTGTCCATCGACACCCGGCCAAGAGTGCGCGTGCGCTGTCCGCCCACCAACACCGGCGTACCGGTTGGTGCATGACGCGGATACCCGTCGGCGTAACCGCAAGCCACAATGCCGATTCTCGTGGGTGCTGTCGCGATGAAGGTGCCGCCGTAGCCAACGCGATCGCCGGCCTGCAATTGCTGGACGGCAATGATCTCGCTTTGAAGTGTCATCACCGGCCTCAAACCCAATTCTTGCGCCGATTGCTCGTTCGAGAAAGGAGACGAACCATAGAGCATGATGCCAGGCCGTGCCCAATTCCCGGCCATCGCCACTGAATCAGGGAAGCGCAACAAGGCCGCTGAATTCGCCACAGAAACCGGCAAGTTCAGTCCGTTGGTGTTGGCGGCAAAACGTGCCATTTGCTCGGCGATGCCGCGTTCATCATCCGCATCGGCAAAATGTGTCATCAAAGTCACCGACGACACGCATCCTGCCGCTTCAAGACGCCGCAGTGCCTGATGCAAACCTTCAGCTGACAAACCCAGCCGATTCATACCGGTGTTCAGTTTGAGATAAACCGGGATCGCGGTCGGCAACGCCGCTGCGGCCAGCGCGTCGATCTGCCATAGATCATGCAATACCGGCGTCAGCGCGTAGTCAAGGCAAAGGTTGATATCGTCCGGTTGGTAAATCCCCTCCAGCATCAGGATCGGTTGGCGGATGCCCTGCGCGCGCAATTCCGCCGCGCCTTCAAATTCGACCAAGGCAAAGCCATCCGCGACCGACTGCAGGCCTAGCGCCGCTGGCAGCAAGCCGTGGCCATACGCATCGGCTTTGACGACACTCCAGAGATGGGCAGAACCGGCGTGCCGGCGGGAGATCGAATGATTGTGGCGTAAGGCATCAAGGTTGATGCGGGCGCGGGTCGGTCTGGGCATGCCACTATTCTACGGTGACTGCCGCCGCAGTCACCCGCATCGACTCAGGGATAGCGACGATGAAACCGCTATCGAAACAATCAAACAGCCCTCGCGTCGCCTGGCTTCAGGGCATGCAAGCGTCCGGAGGCGAACTGGACGAAGGTAGTCACCAGCCGGGAACGGAACTTTTCTTTGGGGTAAATCATAGAGAGTGTGCGATGCAGGCGCGGCTTGAGCGGAATCGCCAGCAAATCGCCCAGACGTTGTGCTTTGTGGATGGCGGCACGGGAGGCAATGGCGAAACCGAGGCCGGTTTCCACGATGCCATTCAGTGCCACCGGGCTACCTAGCTCCATGATCAGGTTCATGTGGTCCGGGTTGATTCCCTCTCTGCGCAAGTATCCATCGGTGACCTCGCGCGTGCCGGAACCTGGCTCACGTGATACATAGGGATGTTCCAATAGTTGTTGCGGCGTCAGTTCCTTGTTCTTGGCGAGCGGAAATTTCGGGCTGCAAATTACGACCAGTTCGTCGTCACAACAGGTTTCACACTGCAGATTGGGCTGGTGGGACAACGACTCGATAAACCCAATATCGATTGTGTGCTCGCTAACACGCGTTTCGATCGCTTCAGAGTTGGCGACCACCAGCCGCGCCCGCACATTGGGATACGCGCCCTTGAATTCACCCAGGATGCGCGGCAGCATGAATTCGGCAATCGTCGTGGAAGCGCCCACCAGCAAGGAACCGCTGATCTCGCCGGTCATCTCTGTCAGACGAACATCCATCTCGGACGACAAACCGAGGATTCGTTCAGCGTAGTCCAGAACGACATCGCCCGCCGGCGTGAGCGCAATCTTGCCGTGGCCACGATCAAACAGGCGAGTATTGAAATGCTCCTCCAGTTGCTTGATCTGGAATGTAACGGCCGGCTGGGTCATGAACAAGACTTCGGCAGCCTTGGTAAATGACAGTTGCTTGGCTACGGCGTGAAAGACCTGAAGACGACGATCAGCCATATCGATTTTTCCTCACATCACTATTAATATATTTTGGTATTCAATCACAAAAGAATGGCATAAGGAAGCCTAATTCAACGATCAGGTTCTGGCGCTCGTCAATGTCCCGGAAACGCCGTCGGAATAGTGCACTGCAGCACCCGCGACGGGGCTTCTGGAGACCGTTCGCTGGATACCGGATACCTGTAATGCTGCTGCTCCTTTCGTGCTATAAACCGCTAGCCCCGATAGGGCGTATTTCGCCACTCATACATGTCTCTTGGCTTCTACATCATCATGGCGGCGCAGTTTTTTTCCGCGCTTGCCGACAATGCACTGTTGATTGCAGCAATCGCCATCCTGCGCGATATGCATGCGCCGGCCGAGTACGAACCACTACTTAAAACTTTTTTCACCGTCTCTTACGTTGCGCTTGCCGCCTTTGTTGGCGCCTTTGCCGATTCGATGCCAAAGTGGCGCGTGATGTTTATCAGCAATGGAATCAAGATCTTCGGTTGCTCACTGATGTTCTTCGATGTGCATCCACTGGCCGCCTATGCCGTGGTGGGGCTCGGTGCCGCAGCCTATTCACCGGCGAAATACGGCATCCTCACGGAATATCTGCCACATCGACTGCTCGTGGTTGCCAACGGCTGGATCGAAGGACTGACGGTGGGAGCGATCATTCTCGGCGTCGTACTTGGAGGTGCCCTGATCCGGCCTGAAATCGCCTACGCCTTGCTCTCATTCGACTTCCCCGTAATCGATACGGGGATCGATACCGTCTCGGAGATGACGCTTGTGATCATCGGCTCGCTCTACATCGTCGCATCGATTTTCAATCGCTTTATCCCGGACACCGGGGTTGATCACAAACCGCTCAAAAAAAACCCGGTCTACCTGTTCCACGAGTTTAACCACTGTCTCAAGTTACTTTGGCGCGACAAATTGGGCCAGATCTCACTCGCCGTCACCACTTTGTTCTGGGGCGCCGGCGCGACGTTGCAGTTCATCGTACTGGAATGGGCGCGCGTGGCGCTCAACCTGGATCTGTCGAAGGCCAGCATGCTGCAAGGAATCGTCGCGGTGGGCGTAGCCATTGGTGCGATTCTGGCGGCAAAGATGATCACCCTGCGCAAGTCGGTTCGCGTCATTCCGCTCGGTATTGCCATGGGCGTCGGCGTGATTGTCATGGTTATGGTGCGTGACATGTGGTTGGCGGCACCGCTGCTGGTACTGGTTGGCATCCTCTCCGGCTTCTTCGTGGTCCCGATGAACGCCCTGCTTCAGCATCGCGGACACATCCTGATGGGCGCCGGACACTCGATCGCCGTGCAGAATTTCAACGAAAACCTGTCCATTCTGATCATGACCACGACGTACTCGGTACTGATCGGCGCGAAAGTCTCCATTTATTGGGTCATCGTGATGTTCGGCCTGTTTGTCGCCGGGACGATGTATTTGGTCAAGCGGCAGCATGAGGCCAATCAACGCGAGCGCGACGATGTCGCGCAACTGGACGACGCCGCGCATCACTGATCGGGCCAATCGACTTCAGCGAGCTCTTAGTCGTTCTGAAGTTCGCGCATCGTTCTGCGCATAAAGCATAGGTCTTCCCACGCCTTGGACTTGTCCAGCAAGCTTCGCAGCAGATAGGCCGGGTGATAGGTCACGATGACCGGGAACTCGCGATAGCGGTGAATCTGCCCACGGGCAGCTCCGATCTTGACTTCGGCGTTTAACAAAGCCTGCGCGGCCGGGCGGCCGAGGGCGACGATCAACTTGGGTTCAATCAATTCGATCTGCCGTTCCAGGTAGGGCCAGCAGGCGGCCGATTCTTCCGGCTCCGGCGTGCGGTTATTTGGGGGGCGGCATTTCACGGCATTGGCTATGTAGACATCCTTGCCACGCTTTAAACCGATCGCTGCAAGCATGCTATCGAGCAGCTTACCTGCCTGACCAACAAAGGGTTCGCCACGCGCGTCCTCTTCGGCGCCCGGGCCTTCACCGACAAACAACCAGTCAGCGTTACGGTCACCAACTCCGAGTACCGCCTGGTTGCGCTGCTCGCCTAGAACGCACTGATGACAGCTGCTAACTGCTGCCGCCAGTTGATCCCAGTTGAGGAGACCCGTAGCGGATTCCGGAACCAGGCTGACCACGGCGACGGGCTCTACAACAACTGCTACGGACGACGCGGGTTCAACGGGTGCCGCCCGCAAGCGCCACTGCGGTGCGAGCCCCATTTCTCGTAATGTTTGCTCACGGCTCAAACTCATAAGTCTCTCGCCATTACGATGGCATCCTCGCGTCCCTGATGCGCTGGATAATAGGCTTTGCGCCGGCCGATTTCGATGAACCCCGATCGCTGGTAGAGGCGATAGGCAGGCTGGTTGCTTGAGCGTACTTCAAGAAACATCCGTCGGCCGCCCTGCGCTTTCGCCGCCGCCAGCAGATGCTGCATGAAGCGCCGGCCGCGCCCGGCGCGTTGCCTGTCGGCGATGACGCTGATATTGAGCAGGTGCGCCTCGTCCATCACTTGGGACGTCACTGCGTAGGCCACCATGGCGTCATCTTCCTGGGCGACAAATGCCCCATGACCGGCAGCGAGAGAATCGGCAAAATTGCCGCGTGTCCAGGGAAATGGATGCAGTTCCGCCTCGGCAATCAAAACGTCGTCCAGATCGGCAGTGGTCATGGCGCGAAACTTCAACGTACGCCGCCTCGCGCCAGGCGTTCGGCCGTGGTCAGCGCCACCTTGTCACGCACGTAGACCGGTTGCGCTTCCGCTGCGGTGACGCCGCCACCGTTGGCAAAAATGCGTGCGCCGATCCGCGCCACTGCCGTAGCGGTTGGCCATTGATCAGGACAAACCGTCAATCCTGGTGCACGCTGTTGGAGTTCCGGATAGGCCGCAAAACCATCGCCAACCGCAGTGCCGACTGAAAAAGTCGGTGCTGGCAGGACGGCGGGCGGTGAGCAAACCGGTGCCGTAAGCTCGGTCACCCCATCGCCGGCCACGCGATAGGTCGCTGCATACACCTCGTTCATGCGCGCATCCAGCACGGCCCAGGTATCGCCGTCTCCTGCGGCCAAGGCTAGCGCCTGCAGCGTGGACACCGGCGCCACCGGAATATTCAGTCCCCAGGCTAAACCCTGCGTCACGCCACAAGCCAGACGTAGCCCGGTGAATCCACCCGGCCCGGCGCCAAAAGCAATGCCGTCGAGTTGTTGGAGGCTGATGCCGGCTTCGGCAAGTAACTCATGCGTCCACGGTAACAGCACTTCCGAGCCGCTATTCGGCATATCGGCGCTTCGTTGCAGAAGTTCGCCATCCAGCCAAAGAGCAACCGACAGGCGCCGCGTCGCGGTCTCAAAAGCAAGTAGGCGCATGCGTCTGGTCAGCCCTTGCGGCCGAGAATACCGCGCAGGGTTTCCTGAATATCAGCAGGAATCAGCACCGTCTTGGCGTTATCCGATTTGGCCAGATTGCCGATGGCGTGGATATATTTCTCGCCCAACATGTAACGCATCGGCGCATCCTCGGTACCAATCGCGGCAGCGACGCGTTTGATGGCTTCAGCAGATGCATCTGCCAGCGTAATCTGCGCCTCGGCCTGCAAACGGGCCTCCTGCAATTGCGCCTCGGCGTTGAGAATGGTGGATTGCTTGGTGCCTTCGGCCTTGGTGACCATGGCCTTGCGCTCGCGTTCGGCGCTGGCCTGCGCTTCCATCGCTTTTTGCATCGACTGCGAGGGCTTGATGTCCTGGATCTCGACCGATTTCACGGTCAGCCCCCAATCGATTGCTTCGTCGGCGACGCCTTCACGCAGACGCGCTTTGATTTTGTCGCGATTGGTCAGCGCTTCGTCAAGATTCATCTCGCCGATGATGGAGCGCAAGGTGGTCATGATCATGTTGCGGATCGCCTCGGAAAAGTCGGTGACGCCATACACCGCCTTGATCGGATCGGTAATCTTGATGAAGGCAATTGCATTGGTCAGGATCACCGCATTGTCCTTGGTGATCACTTCCTGCTCCTGCACGTCAAGGATGATGTCCTTGGTGACCAGTTTGTAGCGCACCACATCCAGATAGGGAATGATCAGATTGAGACCGGGCTTGAGGGTGCCGTGATACTTACCCAGTCGTTCGACAATCCATTCTTCACCCTGAGGCACGATACGTACGCCCTTGGCGATCGTGATAGCGACAAAAACCAGCGCTGCAATCGCAAAATAGCCTAAGCCTTCCATGTCATTCTCCTTTGGTGTCGTTACGACTTGCCGACTTTGAGCAGTTGACCATCAATCGCCAAAACCCTGACTCGTTGCCCGGCGGCGATGGCCTCATCGGCTAGGCAGGGCCAGACTTCTGTCCCCATGACCGGCTTTTGGAAGCGGATCTCGCCCTTCTGAAAAGGCTCCACTGCCCGCACCAGAACACCTATTTCACCGAGTGCTTCAGCCGCCTGACCCGAGCGCGTCTTGTCGGCAAAGCGACTGAATACCTTGAACCAGAGTGCGGTCAGAGCCGTCGAAGCGATCGTCCATAGCAGCATCTGTGCGGTAAATCCGGTGGTCGGCGCGACCAGCAATATCAGGCCGACGAGAATCGCCCCCAGCCCGAACCAGATCAAGAAAAAGCTGGCCACAGCCAACTCGGCCAAACCGAGTCCCAAACCGAGAATCATCCAGTGCCACCAGGCGAGATCCATGTACCAGTCCTTCGAATGGAGATCAAGGATTACAGGATATCAGGTGCTGCGACGCTGACGCACGGCCTCAAACAGGCAAATCGCCGCCGCCGCCGCGACGTTGAGCGATTCGGTCGCTGCGGCCATCGGGATGGTCACGCGCCGTCCCGCCATCGCCGACATTGCCGAAGATAGACCAGCGCCTTCATTCCCGAATAGCCAGATGTTTGGACTTCTCAGATCGGTGGCGAAAAGCTCCGTACCACCGTTCACCACCGTGGCCACGCAACGCTGGATCATGTCCGACCGCTGACCAAGCCACGCCTCAAGATTGATGCCCTCACGAATCTTCACCGAAAAGTGCGCTCCCTGACCGGCCCGCAAGACGCGGGGTGTCCAAGCACCCGCACAGCCGTGGCCGAGGACGACCTGACGAATCCCCGCAGCAGCGGCACTGCGCAAAATGGCACCGACATTCCCGGCATCCTGGACTGCCTCGAGAAACACCGCATCTGCGCCAATCTCGGCTTCATCATCGGCTGGCAAGTCGATCACCCCGGCAATTCCTACGGGCGTCGCAACTCCGGAGATTGCAGAAAAAAGACTGTCCTTGAGTTGAATGAGATCCGTGTCCGGAGAGGTTCTATTGAATTCGATCAACCGCTCGATTTCTGGCTGGTTCAGTGCCGCCTCGCTGACGATCAATTGCCGCAACGGAACCCCGCGCTCCATACAAACACTGACGAGGTGAATACCATCGAGCAGCGTTCGTCGCTGGCGGCGAACTTCACGCGGATCTTCACTCAGGGCACGCAGCGCCTTGAATAAGGAATTGTCGCGCGAGCTGAGTTGCTTCACGCGCCAACCCGAGCGATGATGACGGTGACGAAACCCAGAACCAGATTGACCAGCACCAGTTTACGAATTACATCCATGGCGGCACCGCCCTGTGGCCAGTTCTGCGACGCCACGGCAACTTTCAGGCGCGGGTAATACCGAAACACGATGATCAAAAAGATGATGATCATCGCGCTGCCAATACCCGACATCGCGTGCCAGTGCCACGGCGCCGGCGCACCATGGAGTTCAGACAAACGGAGTACACCGGTGCCCAAAATCGCCACCACCGAAACGGCAACAGCCGTAAAGAAACGGCCGAGAATGGCGGCAAGCAAAGGCAATCGTTGTGGCGGTGCCAATTGCGCCGCAGCGACTGGTCGCAAACAAACGTGGGCGAAGAACATACCGCCAACCCACACAATGACGCCCAACAGGTGAATCACAACAGCAATACGCATCAAATCTCCCGTGAAAGTAGCGCTCGAATCGGCGCAAAGCTACGGCGATGAAAGTCAGCCGGCCCATATTTGGCCAGTGCGGCGCGATGCACTGCTGTATCGTAACCCTTGTGCCTGTCGAGCCCATAGTGTGGGAAGTCGGCATGAATCCGACGCATCTCGGCGTCGCGGGCGGTCTTGGCCAGGATCGAGGCAGCAGAAATAGCCCCTTCGCTTGCGTCGCCACGAATAATCGCCCGTGCCGGAATATTCAGCAACGGACAACGATTACCATCAATCAGAGCCGACGTCGCGGCTGGCGACAAGGCGTTAACCGCCCGCTGCATGGCCAACAATGTAGCCTGAAGAATATTGATCCTGTCGATTTCGTCGACACTAGCGAATGCGACAGCCCATGCTACTGCCTTGGACTTGATCTCAATTTCAAGTGTTTCACGACGGCGCTCACTGAGCTTCTTGGAGTCAGCCAGACCGACAATCGGTTGCGCTGGATCGAGAATGACTGCGGCCGCATAAACGGGCCCAGCCAAGGGGCCACGGCCGGCTTCATCAACTCCGCAAAAGTACTCGAAACACGGCTCCATCAGGCAACGCGTGGGCCGCTGTCAGACAAATACGGCAGCAGGGCATCCGCCGCCTTTTGTGCCGTATCCTGCCGCAGCAAGCGATGAACACCGTCAAACACACGCTTGATTCCGGCGCAAACGATCGGATCGGATAGTAGATTGCCCACGGCCTGGGCCAGGTTCTCAGGCGTTGCATCGTCTTGAAGAAACTCGGGAACAACATAGCGTTCGGCGAGAATATTGGGCAGACCGACCCAAGGCAGATAGCGCATTCCCCGCATCAGGCGCCATGACCACGGCGACATTTTGTAGGCGATCACCATCGGACGCCCAACCAGTGCTGTTTCCAGCGTCGCCGTACCACTCGCCACGAGCACGGCATCGCTGGCGGCTACGGCTTCAGCGGCATGGCCGAACATCAGTTTGAAAGGTAATTCCTCGGCCTTCAGCTTCCATAACGCCACTTCGAACTGATGACGCGTCTCGCGCGAAACCAAGGGTACGAGGAACAAAACCTTGGGATAACGTTGCAGCAAAAGCTTGCCTGCCTCGATAAAGGTTTCTGCCATGTACTGCAATTCGGATTGCCGGCTGCCCGGAAGAAGCGCTACCACGGGCCGATCATGGACAAGGTTAAGTTTTTCACGTACCGCATGCTGGTCAATCTCGAGCGGAATGACATCAGCCAGGGGGTGACCCACATAACTACACTTTACCGGAGTGCCTTCATACAACTTCGGTTCAAACGGATAGAGCGCAAGCACGTGGTTAACGGCGGCCACGATCTTGCTGATGCGCTTGCGTCGCCACGCCCAGATTGAAGGACTTACGAACTGGATGGTCGGTATCCCTGCGCGCTTAAGGCGCTTTTCGAGCCAAAGATTGAAGTCCGATCCGTCTACACCAATGAAAATATCCGGCTTATCGCGCAGCAGTTGTGCCAGTAAGCGTCGCCGGATGCCTGTGATTTCACGATAGTGGCTCAAGACTTCGGCATAACCCCGCACCGAAAGTTTTTCGGAAGGCCACAAGACATCAAAGCCTTCGCGTTGCATCTTGGGACCACCGATGCCGTAGAAACGTGCCTGCGGTCGGTGCCTCTTCAAAGCGCCAATCAAATGCGCGGCCAACTGGTCGCTGGACGCCTCGCCAGCGACCATTGCGATCTTGATCATCAGCGTATGATCCCGCGCCCCGTCTGAGACAGGAAATCACTCATTGGGCGTAGTTCGGGGACCGCTGAGCATGCCTCGGCGATCGAATTGCGCGCGTCTTCCAGCGGCAGCCCATTTTTATAAAGGTTCTTGAAGGCCCGTTTAATAGCACTGACACTGTCAGCAGAAAAACCACGTCGTTTCAAGCCTTCAGCGTTGATGGTGCGCGGCTCTGCGGGATTTCCGGCGGCGGTCACGAATGGTGGCAGATCCTGCAACAGGATCGTACCCATCGCCGTCATGCTGTGAGCACCAATGCGCACAAATTGATGAACCACCGTGAAACCGCCCAGAATGGCCCAGTCGTCTACATGCACATGACCCGCAAGTTGCGCATTGTTGGCAAAAATGGTGTTGTTACCGATCTGACAGTCATGTGCGATATGCACATAGGCCATGATCCAGTTGTCGCTGCCAACTCGGGTTACGCCAACATCCTGCGACGTGCCGCAATTGAAGGTGCAGAACTCGCGAATCGTGTTCCGATCGCCAATCTCCAGTCGAGTGGGTTCGCCAGCGTACTTCTTGTCTTGCGGTTCTTCACCGATCGAACAGAACTGGAAAATCCGGTTCTGTTCGCCGATGCTGGTATGACCGGTGACCACGACATGTGGCCCGATAGTCGTCCCGTTGCCTATAGCAACATGCTCACCGATAACCGTATAAGGGCCGATCACGACCGCCGAGCCGATCCGGGCGGCAGGGTGAATGATCGCCGTGGGATGAATCAAACTCATGCCGGCGTTGCACGTACCGCGCAGATCAGATCGGCCTCGGTGGCTAATTGACCATCAACCTTGGCCACCGCTGAGAACTTCCAGATGCCGCGTTTGGTTGCGGTCAAGCTTACGTCAATGATCAACTGATCCCCCGGCCCCACCGGTTTCTTGAAGCGCGCATTGTCGATTCCGACAAAGTAATAAACTTGCGAGCTCTCAGGCTTGTTGCCCATGGTCTTGAACGAAAGGATCGCTGCTGTCTGCGCCATGGCTTCCAGAATAAGCACGCCGGGCATAACAGGATGATGAGGATAGTGACCGGGAAAAAACGGCTCATTGATACTCACATTTTTCAAAGCCGTGATCCGTTCTCCAGCGATAACCTCCAAAACGCGATCGACCAGCAAGATCGGATAGCGATGCGGCAGATACTGAAGGATCTGGTGAATATCCATTCCGAGATCGACTGGGCCGGCAGTTTGATGGGTGTCACTCATGCGTTGTTCTCCAGTGCGGCAAGGCGTGTTTCAAGGGCACGAATTTTATCGGCCATCATCTCCAAGTGCCGCAAATGTGAAAAATTCTTCAGCCATTGCTTGTGGTCAAGAAACGGAACCGTGCCGCTATAGGTGCCGGCGGTTGTGATCGATTTCCCGACCAAAGTTCCAGCGGAAATATTCACATCATCGGCTACGCGCAAATGACCCAGAATCACGGCACCGCCGCCGACTGTACAACGCGCGCCTATGACGGCACTGCCGGCAATGCCGACGCACCCCGCCATCGCGGTATGCGGGCCGATCACGACGTTATGCCCAACCTGAATCTGATTGTCGAGCTTCACCCCATCCGCGATCACTGTATCCCCCAATGCTCCGCGATCGATGGTGGTTCCGGCACCGATCTCGACGTCATCACCGATCAGCACGCGACCCACTTGAGGAATCTTGACCCATGCTCCGTCTCGCTCCCGCGCAAATCCAAAACCATCGCTACCAATCACGGCCGCCGAATGAATCAGGCAGCGGCAACCAACTCGACAATTCGCGTAGATTGAAACGCTAGCGGCCAAGCGAGTATCCGCACCAATTTCAACGTTTTCGCCGATACTACAGTGCGCCCCTAAGACCACTCCAGGGCCAATCGTAGCCCCATGAGCAACATGACAATGCGGTCCAATAGAGGCTGTCGCAGCCACCGCGCCGAATACCACGGCGCTGGGATGAATTCCGGGCTGTATATCAGGCAGCGGGTTGAGCCACTGCGCCACGCGGGCGTAATAAAGATAGGGTTGTGGCGTCAGAATTGCAGCCGCGCGGCAACCGGGATCGAGAGACGCCATAATCACTGCCGACGCATTTGTCGTCGCCAGTTGAGATCGGTACTTTGGATTGGAAAGAAACGCGAGATCACCGGCGTCCGCTGAATCAAGCGGAGCAATTCGCGCTATTTCGATCTCGCCTGCACCAACCAACTCCCCGCCGAACCGGGCGACGATTTCGGAAAGTCGCAATGCCATGAACGAACTGCCAGTTCAATCGCGGCCTACTTGCCGCCATCCCCCAGGGCTTTGATGACTTTGTCGGTGATATCAATGCGAGGATTGGCGTAAACCGCTTCCTGAAAAATGATGTCGTACTTATCAGCTTCAGCAATCTGCTTGATGGCTTTATTGACTCGATCAAGAATCGCCGCCATCTCTTCGTTCTGACGCTGACTTAAATCCTCGCGAAACTCGCGCTGACGGCGCTGAAAATCGCGATTCAAGTCGGTGAATTCACGATCCTTGTTACGGCGCTCGGTCTCGGCCATGGTCAAGGCATTCTTTTCAATGGCCTCCTGCAATGTCTGCAACTGCTTGGCCATCTTCTGCAAGTCCTGATCACGCTTCTCGTAGTCTTTCTCGATACGCTTTTTTGCTCGCGCCGCTTGCGGAGATTCGTTAATTATTTTCTGGCTATTGACGAAGCCTATTTTTGTCTCGGCATTTGCCATGCCGGGCGTCGATAGACCCGCACTAAACGCAAACGCGAAGGCACTAACAGTAACCAAACGCTTGATCGAACTCATCAGAAGGTCGTCCCAAGTTGAAATTGAAGGCGTTGAAGTTTATCGTCGGGCTTCTTGCTTATTGGACTGGCGAGTGAAAACTTGAGTGGCCCGACCGGCGACGCCCAGCTAAGCGCAACTCCGGTACTGTACCGAAGATCACCAAAAGCCAGCTTTGTCCCGTAGCCACCGATTCCGCCGGCATCGACGAAAGCACTCAGGCGTAGCGATTTGTCCCTGCCTGTTCCCGGCATGGGGACAAAAAACTCGGCATTGGCGACAAATCGGGTATCTCCGCCAAGGGCATCCTTGGTCACTGGATCACGCGGTCCAAGAGAATTTGAATCGAAGCCGCGCACCGATCCGATTCCCCCTGCATACAAGTTCTTGAAGAAAGGCAGATCCTTGTTGCCATATGCCTTAGCCAGTGAATATTCGGCGTTCAGCATAAGCGAGTAATTTCGTCCAAACGGAAAGAAGCGTTGGTACTGATAGGTAGGTCGAATATAGGTGGCTGTGCTACCCGGCAATGTCAGTTCAACCACCGCACGCTGATAGGTGCCGCTCAACGGATAAAGGAAGCTGTCCCGTTCGTCATTCTGCCAACCAATACTACCCGTCAGACTACGAATCTGATTGCCGTTCGCCGCCACATAATCCTTGTAACGTTGCGGGCTCGTGTCCAGCAAATTCAACTTCGTCGAATCCGCTGCTAACCCGAGACTAATGGACTTATCTTCGCCGATCGGCACCCCGAAGCGTACGCCGCCACCCACTGAATCGCTGCCAAAAGCACCAACTAGGGTCGATGTAGTATCGGTGCGTCGGGTGTAGAGGTCAAAGCCGCGACTAACGCCATCAACCGTCCAATATGGATCGGTATGTGACAAGGAGTAGGTCTTGTTGATCTTGCTGGTACTGATCTGCAATGCGACATGTTTGCCGCTGCCAAACAGGTTCTGTTGCTGGACCGAGGTAGAGAAGACAAACTTTTCCGAACTGGAAAAACCGGCTCCGATCATCAGGTTCCCGGTCGGTTTCTCTTTGACCTTGACCTCAACGTCAACCTGATCGGTGGTTCCTGCGACGGCAGGCGTTTCAAGGGTCACATCTTCGAAGTAACCCAGCCGATCAACGCGCGTCCGCGACTTATTGATCTTGCCGCCGTCATACCAACTCGACTCCATTTGCCGCATCTCGCGCCGAATGACTTCATCGCGAGTCTTGGTGTTACCTGCGACATTGATCCGGCGAACGTAGACTCTTCTGCCCGGATCAACAAACAAGGTAAAGGCCACCTCGCGTTTGGTCTTGTCAAACTCGGGCGCCGCGTTCACGTTGGCAAAAGCATAACCTTCGTTACCAAGCCGTTCACTGATCGCCTTGGTGGTTTCAGAAACTTTCTCCCGCGAGAATACGTCGCCCGGCTTGATCGCGACGAGCTTTTTCAATTCATCCTCGGGCAACAACAGATCTCCGGCAAGCTTGACCGAGGAAATTGAGTACTTTTCTCCCTCAGCGACATTTACTGTGATGTAAATACTTTCCTTGTCAGGAGAAATTGCAACCTGCGTCGATTCAACATTGAATTCAATATAGCCACGGTCAAGATAATGCGATCGCAAAGTCTCGAGATCGCCCGTCAGTTTCTGTTTCGAATACTGATCGTTCTTGGTGTACCAGGTCCACCATCCGGGTGTGCGCAATACCAATAGTTCCAGCAGGTCTTCTTCTTTAAAGGCACTGGCTCCGACGATATTGATTTGTTTGATTTTGGCAATTTCGCCTTCATTGACGGCAAAATTGATACCGACTCGATTGCGTTCGAGCGGTGTCACCGTGGTGGTGACTTCAACTGCGTAATGACCTTGACTCAAATATTGGCGCTTGAGCTCCTGCTCTGCCCGCTCGACCATGGCCCGATCAAAAATACGCGACTCGGCCAAGCCAACCTCACGCAGTCCCTTGGTCAAGTCCTCAGCCTTGAATGCCTTGAGTCCGGTGAACTTAAGTGACGCGATTGCAGGACGCTCCTCAAGCACCACGACCAAAACCTGCCCGTCGACCTCAAGTCGGACATCTTTGAAAAATCCTGTCGCAAACAAGGCCTTGATCGCCTGTGCCGCCTTATCGTCGGTCATGGTGTCACCGACTTTGACCGGAAGGTAAGAAAACACCGTTCCGGCTTCAGTGCGTTGAATGCCCTCGACGCGAATATCGCGAATCTGGAATGGATCCATTGCCCACCCTGCCTGAGCAATGAGCGAAGCAATGAGACCGGCAAGCAGCTTTTTCTTCATGGATTTAGCCGGAAATCAGGCGCTGGATATCGTTATAAAAAGCAAACGTCATCAATAAGGCAAGGAGAAAGAAACCGACCTGTTGGCCGTATTCCATGACCCGCTCTGGGAGAGGTCCTCCTTTGATGACTTCGACGAGATAATACATCAAATGCCCCCCATCCAGAACCGGGATGGGCAGCAGGTTAAGCACCCCAAGACTAATGCTGACGAGTGCCAGAAAGCGTAGGTAATGAGTGGGGCCAAGTTTCGCCGATTGGCCAGCGTAATCGGCAATGGTGACCGGGCCGGACAAGTTTTTCCAGGACAGTTCGCCGACCAGCATACGTCCCATCATGCGCAAACTGAATAGCGAAGTTTCCCAAGTTTGACGAACTGCCTTGGCCGCAGCGTCCAGCGGTCCATAACGCACCGTAAAAAAACGATCGTGTTGAACTTCGGCCGTCTCCTGTGCCCGAATGCCGAGTCGCCCGATACGCTGGCCACTCTCTTCGACCACTGCCGGGGTGACTTTTAGGAAAAGCGTCGCGCCATCGCGCTGCAGGTCAATCCGCAACTCGGTTCCAGGTGACAACCGAGCTTTTGTTGCAACCTGATGCCAATCGGACACAGATTCACCGTCTATCGCAGTCACGCGATCGCCACTGCGCAAACCACCTGCTTCTGCCATTGATCCCGGCGAGACTTCACCAATCACCGGCGGCAATTTGGGCCGGTAAAGCAACAACCCCAAGGGGCGCAAGGGATCTTGTTCCAACTCGTGCAAATTGAGGCCGGAACTAGCGATTTGATAGCGACGGGTAGACACAGTCTCACTACCAACCTCAAGTTCTATCAGCTCCCGATCAAGGGCGTGATGCATCACTTCCCAGCGTAATTCCTGCCATGTCTGAATGGCGACGCCATTTACCGCCCGTACCACATCGCCTTCGACCACACCGGCGGCAGCGGCCACCGTTGCTGGCGGCGCAGTTGCAAGGCGCGGACGCAGTTCTTCGACACCATGAATATATAGTGCCCAGTAGAGAAGCACCGCAAGAAGAAGGTTGGCGATCGGTCCCGCAGCAACGATGAAGGCGCGCCGCCCAACACTTTTCTGGTTGAATGCCCGCTCGCGCTCAGTATCGGCAACGGGCGCCTCGCGTTCATCAAGCATCTTGACGTAGCCACCAAGGGGAAATACAGCAACCGCCCACTCGGTCTGATCGACGCCATAGCGGCGTGACCAGAGCACTTTGCCGAAGCCAACCGAAAATCGCAGCACTTTGACGTCGCAAACCCGCGCAGCCAGATAATGGCCCAATTCGTGGAACACGACCAGAATGCCAAGCGCCAGCAGGAAGGCACCGAGATACCAGATAAAACCAGGCATATTCAAATCTGAAATGCCGTCAGTGCCGCTAATGCGGCCGATCGTCCCGCTCGATCTGCCGCCATCACCGCCGCAATATCAGGCAAGGGCTCAGCAGCAACACTATCCAGCGCAGAGGCGATTACGTCGGCGATTCGAGTGAACCCCAGTTTCCGCTGAAGAAACGCATCGACAGCGACTTCATTTGCGGCATTCAAGACCGCCGGCGCATTGCCACCTTGCTGCAATGCCTGATATGCCAGCGAGAGACAAGGGAATCGACTCAGCTCAGGCGGTTCGAAGTCGAGCTGTCCGATGGTACAAAGATCCAGCGAAGCGACACCGGAATCAATTCGCTCTGGCCAAGCCAGAGCGTGAGCAATCGGTGTTCGCATATCCGGATTGCCAAGTTGCGCCAATACCGACCCATCCTCGTAATCCACCATGGAATGGATCACGCTTTGCGGATGAATCACAACCTCGATCTTGTCAGCGGGCACATCAAACAGCCAATGCGCTTCGATAACCTCCAGCCCCTTATTCATCATGGTGGCGGAATCGACGGAAATCTTCTGTCCCATTGACCAATTCGGGTGCGCGACGGCTTGTTCAGGGGTCACATCGCGCAGCGATTCCGGTGTGCGCGTGCGAAACGGCCCACCAGAGGCCGTCAGCAGGATCCGGCGTATCCCACGCCGTACTGGCGTACCACGATAATCATGCGGGAGCGACTGAAAGACAGCATTGTGTTCGCTGTCAATGGGCAGCAGTAGTGCGCCGGAAGATTTGACTTGCGCCATGAACACCGGCCCCGCCATGACCAGTGCTTCCTTGTTGGCGAGCAGAATGCGTTTGCCTGCCTTGGCCGCCGCCAAGGTAGGAGCCAACCCCGCCGCACCGACAATTGCCGCCATCACAGCATCCACCTCGGACAAGGCGGCGACCTGCTCAAGCGCTTGCGGGCCGTGCAAAACCTCCGTACGGGAGCCGACCAGTGACTGCAATGCGAACGCGTCTTCTGCGCTCCCGACCACGGCATAGCGCGGCGCAAAACGTCGACATTGATCTGCCAGAATATCAACGCGGCGATGTCCGGTTAGCGCGACAACCTGAAATCGATCGGGATGCCTTGCAACCACGTCCAGCGTGCTAACACCAATTGAACCGGTGGCACCAAGAACAGTCAGTTTCATCGCTGCCCCAGGATCACCAGCGCGGCGACAAACGGCAGGGTCGAGGTCAAACTGTCGATTCGGTCGAGAATGCCACCATGACCGGGCAAAAGTTGACTGCTATCTTTGATCTGCGCGTGACGTTTGAGCAAGGACTCAAAGAGATCACCGACGACGCTAAGTGCCGTGAGTAGTATGAGTAAGCCGGCAAGTCCGATCGGAGACAAATGTACGAATCCGCCGAGCGGTGTCAGTGACACTACCAGCGAGCCGTAAACAATCACGCCAATGACGGCGCCGAGAACACCCTCCCAGGTCTTACCCGGGCTGATTTGAGGAGCCAGCTTGCGACGACCAAAGGCACGGCCACTGAAATAGGCGGCGACATCCGCCACCCAGACCACTGCCATCGCCGCGAGCAGCAACCAAGAACTAACTGCCTGCAAAGACACCATCGCCGCCCAGGTTGGCAATATCACCAGCAAGCCGACAAAATAACCAACAAAATCATTCCCGGCCAGAGTCCAACGCTGGTATAGCCACATCGGCATAATCAGCAGCCAGAGTACCAATGATGCAATAAACAGGAGGGGAAAGACATTCTCGGCGATTAAGTACATCTGCCAGCAAAACAATAATGTCAGCAGGGCGAATAGCCACCGCGCAGGTGGCTCCTGGCGCATCAGGCCACCCCATTCCCACGCCGCAAGCGCAGCAATTAATGAGAAGGCAATCACGACCACGATAGGCGGTGCGGCAAAGAGAATCGCCGCCAGCATGGCAACAAGA
The DNA here is from genome assembly GCA_945902805.1 of Propionivibrio dicarboxylicus. Lineage (GTDB taxonomy): Bacteria > Pseudomonadota > Gammaproteobacteria > Burkholderiales > Rhodocyclaceae > CAMDMZ01. The sequence goes on from CAMDMZ010000023.1 coordinate 61,829, forward strand.
ATCAGCGCGGTGATGACCCGCGCCTTAAGCATTGCCGCTGGTGCTGACGGAATTTGAAAAAATCGGTGCTGGCGGGACGGCGGTCAATTGATCGCTGGTGCGCCCAAAACGCCGTTCCCGTTCCCGATACGAGGCGATAGCGGCATCCAGCGCGGCCGCGTCAAAATCTGGCCACAGGATATCGGTGAAGTACAGTTCGGAATACGCCAGTTGCCAGAGTAGAAAATTACTGATCCGTTGCTCGCCGCCGGTGCGAACGAACAAATCGGGCTCCGGAGCATGAGCCATAGCAAGATGGGGCGCCAGATCGGCCTCGCCAAAATGTCCGACCCGCTCAGGATGCGCGAGAGCCAGCTGATTCATCGCCTGCAAGACATCCCAGCGACCACCATAATTGGCGCAGATGGTCAGGGTCAACTTGGTATTGCCACTGGTCAAAGCTTCCCCTTCACGGATCAATGCCAACAAGCGCGGTTCGAACGCGGAAAGATCACCGACCACCTTCAGTCGCACACCATTTGCATGCAACTTGCCGATCTCGCCTTGCAAGGCCGTCACGAAAAGCCCCATCAGGAACGACACCTCCTCAACTGGACGGCGCCAATTCTCGGAGCTAAAAGCGAACAAGGTAAGAAAATCAATCTTTCGCGAGATGCACGCCTTGACCATGGCGCGCACGGTTTCCAAACCGCGTTTGTGCCCGGCAACTCGAGGCAGGAAACGCTTTTTGGCCCACCGACCATTGCCATCCATGATCATGGCCAAGTGACGCGGCACATCTCCGACCTCAGGAATCGCCTGGGTGGAACTGGTAGGACGACGGGACATACTCGTCTCCTGTGAGCGCTTCAACTGAATCTCCAACGACCTCAAACGGCCATCAGATCCTTTTCCTTCTCGATCAACATCTTGTCGACCTCAGCTACATAGCGATCGGTCAGGCGCTGGATATCATCCTGGGCGCGACGCTCGTCATCTTCAGAAACTTCCTTTTTCTTCAGCGCTTCCTTGAGATGTGCGATGGCGTCGCGGCGCAGATTGCGTACCGCAATCTTGGCATTTTCACCTTCGTGCTTGACGACCTTGATCAATTCCTTGCGCCGCTCTTCTGTCAATGCAGGCATCGGAACACGAATAATTTCGCCTTGAGACGCTGGGTTAAGGCCGAGATCAGCGTCGCGAATGGCTTTTTCGACCTTGCCCGCCATCGGCTTTTCCCACACCTGAACACCAATCGTGCGGGCATCGACCAAAGTCAGGTTGGCCACCTGGCTAATCGGTACCATGCTTCCGTAATACTCCACTTGAACATGATCAAGCAAGCCGGTGTGAGCGCGTCCGGTGCGGACCTTAGCCAAATCATGCTTCAGAGCATCAAGACTCTTGAGCATCTTGTGTTCGGCAGTTTTCTTCAGTTCGGGAATCATGCCCAACTCCTCAACCTATCCTAAACATGAACCAGCGTGCCTTCATCTTCACCCAGCACAATACGACGCAAGGCACCGGCTTTGAAGATAGAAAACACATTGATCGGAAGTTTCTGGTCACGACAAAGCGCAAAGGCCGTCGAGTCCAGCACCGCTAGATTGCGACTGATTGCTTCATCAAAACTGATACGCGAAAAACGTGTCGCGGTAGGATCCTTTTTCGGATCTGCCGTGTAAATACCATCGACTTTGGTTGCCTTTAGAACGATCTCAGCACCGATTTCGGAGCCGCGCAGAGCAGCGGCGGTATCAGTCGTAAAAAAGGGGTTTCCAGTGCCAGCAGCAAAGATCACCACCTTCCCCTCTTCGAGGTATCGAATCGCCTTACCGCGAATGTAAGGCTCAACCACCTGTTCGATGTTCAACGCGGACTGGACGCGGGCGGGAAGATCGACACGCCGCATCGCATCGGCCAGAGCCATGGCATTCATCACCGTTGCCAGCATGCCCATGTAATCGGCCGTGGCGCGATCCATACCCGTGGCGGTACCGGCGATGCCTCGGAAAATATTGCCACCGCCGATAACCACCCCGATTTCAACCCCGAGATCAGCTACTGCCTTGACTTCCGCCACAATTCTGCCAAGCATTACCGTGTTGATGCCATAAGCATCATCGCCCATCAAGGCTTCACCGGAAAGCTTTAGTAGGATGCGTTGAAATTTTGGTGCTGACATCGGGGTTTCACTCACTATGGCTGATTAGCGATTGCCAGCAGCGGCAGCCGCCTGTGCCGCAACTTCGGCGGCAAAGTCGGCCACTTTCTTTTCGATACCCTCGCCCACGACAAACAGATTAAAGCTAGCGACTAACGCACTCTTCGCCTTCAGCAACTGCTCAACGGTTTGCTTGCCATCTTCGGCCTTGACAAAAACCTGCCCAAGCAAAGTGACATCTTTCAGGTATTTCTGAACGGTACCCTCAGCGATCTTCTCCAACATCGCTTCTGGCTTACCCGCTTCACGCGCCTTCTCGATAGCAATCCGACGCTCGGTATCCAGCAGCTCAGCGGGCACACCCGTCGAATCCAATGATTTCGGCTTGGATGCCGCGATGTGCATCGCAAGATCCTTGGCCAACTGCTCGTCGCCGCCGACCAAGTCGATCAACACGCCGATTTTCGAACCACCGTGGATGTAAGAAGCCAGCTTGCCCTTGGCTTCCACACGAGCAAAACGACGCAGCGACATGTTCTCGCCGATCTTGCCAACCAGCGCTGTGCGGGTCGACTCGACCGTTCCATCACCAAGCGGCAGCGCCGACAGGACAGCCACATCAGCCGGATTTTTTGCCGCCACCAAACCCGCACAATCCGCTGCCAACTTAAGAAAATCATCGTTCTTGGCGACGAAATCGGTTTCAGAATTGATCTCGAGGATGCTGCCCAACTTGCCGTCAGCACTGATATTGATTGCCACAACGCCTTCGGCAGCAACCCGAGAGGCGGCCTTGGTGGCCTTGTTGCCCAGTTTCACGCGCAGAATCTCTTCTGCCTTGTCCATATCGCCAGCCGCTTCTGTTAGCGCTTTCTTGCATTCCATCATTGGCGCGTCAGTCTTTTCGCGCAATTCTTTGACCATACTTGCGGTAATTTCCGCCATTTCTTTACTCCAGAAACAAATCCAAAATCAGCGGGACAGGAACATCCTGCCCCGCCGGTCAATCAAACGTAACGTCGTTGCTCAGGCAGCACCTTCCGCAGCCTCTTCAACCTCGACGAACTCGTCGTCACCGGCCAGTTGCTGCACAACTTCGTTCAACGACTGATCCTTGCCTTCGAGAATCGCATCGGCGATTCCACGCGCGTAGAGACGAATCGCGCGTGACGAATCATCGTTGCCAGGAATCACATAATTGATGCCTTCCGGCGAATGATTGGTATCAACCACACCAATCAAAGGAATCGCCAGCTTGTTGGCTTCTGTGACCGTAATCTTGTGGTAGCCAACGTCGATGACAAAAATGGCATCCGGCAAACCGTTCAGATCCTTGATGCCACCGATCGACTTCTGCAGTTTCTCAAGTTCGCGGCGCATGGTCAGCGCTTCTTTTTTCGACAGCTTCTCAAAACTGCCATCCTCGACCATCTGCTCCAGATCCTTGAGTCGCTTGACCGACAGCTTAAGGGTCTTGAAGTTGGTCATCATGCCACCAAGCCAGCGCTCGTCGACAAAGGGCATACCGCAGCGTTGCGCCTCTTCGGCAATAATTTCGCGGGCCTGACGCTTGGTGCCAACGAACAGCACGGTGCCTTTCTTGCCGGCCAGCTTCTTGATAAAGGCCGTCGCTTCGTTATATTTAGCGAGCGTCTTTTCAAGGTTGACGATGTGGATCTTGTTGCGATGACCGAAAATGTACGGGGCCATCTTGGGATTCCAAAAACGGGTTTGGTGGCCGAAATGTACACCGGCCTCCAACATCTGGCGCATAGTAGTGCTCATCGAGTATCTCCGATATGGGTTGAACCGCCGCTCGGCCGTGCTGCTCTCCAGATTGATATTTCAGGAAAGCCACCCCATCGGTGCCAAGCGTGTGGATTTTGCCCAAGGTGTTTGGACAAGCGCAGAATTATACGCAATTTTTGCCATCAGCATCAAGCCGAATTCGTCGGTTCTTTGGTTGGCTATTGCCTGCCATGGTAAGCAAAATGTGGCATGACGATAGTCGGGCGCTAGAATGGCCGGCCCAACAAGACTTCCAAAGTGGCGATGACCATCTCCATCAAAACCTCTGCTGAAATCGAAGAAATGCGTCCCGCTTGCCGGCTTGCCGGTGAAGTGCTTGACTATATCGAGCCGTTTGTCAAACCCGGAATTACTACCGAGGAGCTTGATAGGCTCTGTCACCTGTATATGGTTGACGTCCAAGGCTGCATACCGGCGCCGCTGAACTATGCTCCGCCCGGCTACCAACCTTACCCGAAATCGATTTGCGCCTCGATCAACCATCAGGTCTGCCACGGTGTGCCGAATGATCGTTTGTTGAAAAAGAGCGACATTGTCAATCTGGATATCACCACGATCAAGAATGGCTGGCATGGAGATACCAGCCGCATGTTCATCGTCGGCGAGGCGTCAATTCTGGCCAAGCGACTGGCACGCGTCACGCATGAGTGCTTATGGATTGGTATCTCCCAAGTCCGGCCCGGTGCTCGCCTTGGCGCCATCGGTAGTGCAATCCAGCGCCATGCTGAAGCCAACGGCTTTTCCGTGGTGCGCGAGTTCTGCGGTCACGGCATTGGCCGAAATTTTCACGAGGAACCGCAGGTTCTTCATTATGGCAAAGCGAATGAAGGTCCAATCCTGGAACCCGGTATGACTTTCACGATTGAGCCAATGATCAACGCCGGCAAGGCGGCCATCTCCGAACTATCCGACGGATGGACGATTGTGACCAAGGACCGCAGCCTTTCGGCCCAATGGGAACATACGGTGTACGTCACCGCTACGGGCGTTGAAGTACTGACTCTCTCGTCAGGCGCACCGCCCTGCCCTGACTCGATCCGAATTCAAGCCTAAGGTATTGTTCCGCGATGCTTACCAGCTCCAGCGAGGCCCGTAATCGCCTGAGTACCGGCCAAGCAGAACTGGTGGCACGTTGGCGAGAAACGCGGGACAGCAGAGCCCTTTTGCATGAGCGTACCGTTCTGGTCGACGCGGTGCTAGCTGATCTCTGGGCCTCACATTCCCTGCCTGATACGTATGCACTGGCCGCTGTCGGTGGCTACGGACGCGGCGAACTGTATCCGGCATCCGACATCGATCTGCTAATTTTGCTCCCCGATCATGCCGATCGGTCTGCAGATCCGCATCTTGAGCAGTTCGTCACCGCGCTTTGGGACATCGGCCTCGATATCGGCCATAGTGTTCGCAGTCAAACCGAATGCATGGAGGAAGCTGAACGGGACATTACCGTCAAGACGGCCTTACTCGAATCCCGTCTATTGGCGGGATCAAAACAAACTTTTGACGAGTTTCTCAAGCGCTTTCTTGCTGCTCTTGATCCAGTCGGCTTCCTCAAGGCCAAACGCCTGGAACAAGCCGAACGCTACGCCAGACACAACGACACTCCCTACGCCCTGGAACCTAACTGCAAGGAAAGCCCGGGGGGGTTGCGCGACCTGCAAATGATTTATTGGATTGCACGAGCCGCCGGACTGGGTGATGACTGGAAATCACTCGCGCGCGCGGGATTGATCCGCCCTGCCGAGGCGCGCCAACTCGAGCGTGTCGAAGAACAACTGCGCGACTTGCGAATTGAACTGCATCTACTCACCGGACGCCATGAAGATCGTCTGCTGTTTGACTTCCAGGAAAAGCTTGCGCACGCACTCAAGCTGGAGCAAACCACAACCCGGCGCGCGTCCGAAGTGCTGATGCAGCATTATTTTCTCAACGCCAAGCGGGTGACCCAACTCAATACGCTCTTGCTGGCTAGTTTTGCTGACTGGTTGCAACCGAATCGCGGTGGTGCCACCATCGTCATCAGCACAGAATTTCAGATGGTCCGTGATCTGCTGGATATCCGCGATGAAACCCTCTTTGAGCGCGATCCTGCCGCCATTGTGAGGTGCTTCCTGTTGCAAATGCAGCGTAGCGAACTCAAAGGCATGACCCCGCGCACCTTGCGCGCGCTCTGGCATGCACGCAATCGTATCGATGTCGAATTTCGCCATTGCCCCGAAAACCGCGCCCTGTTCCTGTCGCTGTTCCAGCAAAAGCACCTGATACACGTCTTGCGTCGGATGAACCAGTACGACATCCTGGGTCGCTATCTGCCGGCTTTTGGCCGAATCGTCGGGCAAATGCAGCACGACCTGTTCCATGTCTACACCGTCGATCAGCACATTTTGCAAGTGATGCGTAACCTGCGGCGCTTCTGTATGCCGGAGTTCGCCCACGAGTATCCGTTCTGCTCACGTCTCATGAGCGGCTTCGAAAAGCCCTGGTTGCTTTACCTGGCGGCCTTGTTTCACGATATTGCCAAGGGTCGCGGCGGCGACCATTCCAAACTCGGTGTGGCCGATGCGCAACGCTTCTGCCACGACCATGGCATCAACGCGGATGACAGCGAATTGATCGCGTTTCTGGTGGAACAACACCTCACGATGTCGTCGGTGGCCCAGAAGCAGGATCTCTCAGATCCTGAGGTCGTGGGACGGTTTGCAAAGATTGTTGGCACCCATCGCCGGCTGACCGCCCTCTATTTGCTGACCGTCGCCGATATTCGTGGCACCAGTCCCAAGGTCTGGAACACGTGGAAGGGCAAACTGCTGCAAGACCTGTACCGCATCACCGCACAGCTTCTACGCGGTGAAACAGCGGCACAATTGCTTGGCGTCAATGAACGCCAGGAAGAAGCCCGGCGCCTGTTGCGCTACCACGGCTTGCGGCCCGACATCGAGCAAGCGCTTTGGGAACAACTCGATACCGGCTATTTCATGCGTCACGACGCGGAAGAGATTGCCTGGCACACGCGTACGCTTTATCACCGTCCCGATGGCATTGAACCGGTTATCCGCGCCCGCCTGAATGCGAAGGTGGAAGGCATTCAGGTCATGGTTTACGCGCCGGATCAGCCCTTACTCTTTTCTCGACTCTGTGGCTTTTTTGCGCGCACAGGTTTCAGTATCGTCGATGCCAAGATCCACACCACCCGGCACGGCTACGCCCTCGACAGTTTCGTCATCCTTGACTCTGCTGGCCACCAGTCGTATCGCGACAGGGTGGCCATGGTCGAACATGATCTGGCCGATCAATTGAAAAAATCGGATTCGCTCGGCGCCGCCCCCACCGGCCGTTTGTCGCGCCAGGTCAAGCATTTCCCTGTGACGCCGCAGGTCGATATCCGCGCTGACGAACGAGGAAATCAATTCCTGATGTCAATCAGCGCTGCCGACCGTCCCGGATTACTCTATGGCGTCGCCCGTGTGCTGAGTCACCACAATATTCAGCTGCACTCGGCGAAAATCACGACGCTGGGTGAGCGAGTGGAAGATGTCTTCTTGATCACCGGCCGTGAACTTGGGCAGACTGCGAGTTTGGTACGTCTTGAACAGGATCTACTTTCCGAACTACAGGTATAAATTCGACCTGATTAGCCACAATGTTCAGCCGCCCTCAAAAACCGCTCTGGTCGAGGTTTCGTAACGACGGCAGCGACGAGCAGTCGCCTCAGGATAGACGACAAATCGAAGCGACGATTGAACCGATATTGGACCTCGGCAAGATAGCGATGCG
>CAMDMZ010000024.1 GCA_945902805.1 Propionivibrio dicarboxylicus
TACCTGGCTCTGCGAAACATCAGCCAGAAATGGACGATGCCAATTCGTGACTGGAAAGCCGCCCTGACTCGCTTTACCATTCAGTTCGATGAACGGATGAGTGGCCTTTAACCCATACCCCGTTTACACAAAATTCAGGACACCCTCGCCAGTTCGGATGCCTTTGCCGAAACCTGCTCGGCTGCAGTTTCGACGTTCTGCTCAGCCGTGCTCAATAATTCCTTTGCCTTGTCAAAGAAGCCTGTTATAGCAATTTTCCCTTTCCGTATTGTGTTGAAGGCAAGGGGGTTACTAAATTCCTTTCGGCCTAGATGCGAGGCTACTGGGCCCAAACGCGCGATTAAGCAGAATGAATGATGGCGCGGGCAGGAAAGCATGATTTACAACATCGCAACGCATCGACGCCGGCCTGGTGGCGTCCGTCGCACTCCCCGTTCTGTGTGATCGCGCCACCCTTCCGAATGGCATGGACACAGGGCTCACTTGCTGTTTGGGGCGTGATGCTCCAAATAATGCTTCAGGACGCTCTTGAGCAACGCTGTGTGCTTGAAATCGCCCTTCTCCTGCGAATTCTTGATATCGTCCTGGATCATGCGTTTGATGCGCTTTTCGCCACCTGGCGCATGGACCAAATAACTGCCGAGTTCGATGGCGAGTATCTCCGGCAAATTTTCATGTTCGGCAATAGCAAGGATTTCGTCTTCAGTCAGATCCGATATGTCGATGCAGTCTTGCATTGATAAATACATGCTTACAACTCCTCTTTACGTTGGATCGGCTATCTTTGTGTCGTTGATGATCGTACCCCTGAAGGATGAGAAACTCAACTGCATCTGCACACCAGGTCCAAGCGCGGTCTGAACGTCCGCTCATGGTTGAATTGCCAACATGAAACCCGTCGTATACACAGTCTTCATTGCATGGCTTGCCGCTCTGGTCGTCTTGGCGAGCGCCTGTTCCCGCGCGCCAAAATTCCCGCCACTGCCAGCGGGAGCCATTGTGCTGGCGATCGGCGACAGCGTCACCTTTGGCACCGGCGCCACTACCGGCGAGGACTACCCGACGCAACTGGCAGCGCTCACCGGTTGGGCAATTCAGAACTTTGGTATTTCCGGGGACACGTCCGCCGGAGTAAAGGGAAGAATCGACGACGCCCTGACCGACATCAAACCGGCGCTGGTAATCGTCGAAATTGGTGGCAACGATTTCCTGCGCCGCCAAGCCGAATCCGTCACCAAGGAAAACATCCGCACCATCCTGAAACGTATCAAACAGGCCGGCGTTCCCGTGGTCCTGGTCGCGACGCCAAAGTTCTCACCACTCGGTGCCGCCGTCGGCCTGTTGGCGGATTCACCAATCTATGCCGAACTCGCCGAAGAAGAGCAGGTGCCCTTGGTGCCATCCATCTTCGCCAAGGTCCTGGCCGACGGCAAACTCAAATCGGACCCTATCCACCCGAACGCGGCGGGATACCGGAAACTAGCCGAGGGCATCGCGGCAGAACTCGTCACGTTCGGGTTCCTGACAAAGAAGTGACGCCATCAAGCGCAAATCACCGGCGCGGCAAACACAATAGGCTTGGCCGTCTGGGTAAACTGACCCTCGCTGCATCGCAACGTTAGATCAAGGCTTGGCAGACAAGCGCGATTCGATGACGTGCAACTCTGTTAATGAGATGAATACGAGGGCCAAATAGATGGTGGATTCGATTGGGTGATCTATCCGAAATTATGGCGAGCGCAATTTGCGTGACCTTGGGGAAGAGCCATCGGAGCAGTACGCAAGCGGCTGAGCATCGGCCACGACGGTGTCAGCAAACCGTGTGCAGAATTTTGCGGATCAGTAGGCGCTGCGGCCGTAGGTGAGCCTTCAGGCGGTCAAATTCTGGACTTAGCGCGTCGGATGCGCGAAGCCGCGTTTCGAGCCGGCGATGAAATCGGCGACGATGGTCACCGCCGCGTTGTCCATTGCCCGCATACGGGCTAGCGCATCGTCCAAGGGCACGTGCTGGTAGAGCATGCGGTAGGCATCCTTCAGTGCGGCGATGTCGTCTTTTGAAAAGCCATTGCGGCGCAGGCCGACCAGATTCAAGCCGCGCGCGCGGCCCGGGTTGCCGTCGGTGATGCAGAAGGGCAGGGCGTCCTGCACTACCTTGGATGAGAGGCCGATCATGGCGTTGCGGCCGATGCGGCAGAATTGGTGCACGGTTACTGCCGCCGAGATGAAGGCTTTGTCGGCAACGACGACTTCACCGGCGATGCCGGCGGTGTTGGCCATCACGACGTTGTTGCCGACAATGCAGTCGTGGGCAATGTGGGCATAGGCCATTAGAAAGCAGCCGTTGCCGATTTTCGTCGCCGAATCCGGGCGCGAGCCGCGATGGATGGTGACGCCTTCGCGAAAATAGTTGTCGTCGCCGATCTCGGTATAAGACAGTGTGTCGGACTTGAACTTGAAATCCTGTGGATCGCCGCCGATCACGGCATGCTCGGCGACGCGGTTGCGGGCGCCCATGCGCGTGTGGCGCTTGATCACCGCGTAGGCGGCGATCTCGCAATCCTCGCCGAAGATGACGTCGTCCTCGATGATGGCGGTGGGGTGAATTTTGCTCATGCGGCGCTCTTGATGACCTTTGCAACCTGCTCGATTTGCGCGTCCTGCAGCATCGGCGAGATCGGCAGCGAGAGGCAGCGCTGCGCCGTGCGTTCGGTGACCGGCAGGCGGACATGACCATGCGTGGCGGCGAACATTTCCTGCTGGTGCAGCGGCACCGGGTAATACACGGCGCAAGCGATGCCGGCCTCGGTCAGGGCCTTCTGAATCACGTCGCGGCGGTCGGAGAGGATGGTGTATTGGTGATAGACGTGACGCCCCTTGCCGTCGGCGTAAGGAGTCTCAACAGCGCCGTCGAGCAGCCGGTTGTAAAAGTCGGCGATGGCGATACGGCGCGCATTGAAGTCGTCGAGGCGCTTGAGTTTGATGCGCAGGATCACGGCCTGGATTTCGTCGAGGCGCGAGTTGTATCCCAGCACATGGTGGTGATAGCGGATGCGCGAGCCGTGCGAGGCCAGCACGCGCAGTTCGGCGGCGAGCTTGTCGTTGTCGGTGAGGATCAGGCCGCCGTCGCCAAAGGTGGACAGATTCTTCGACGGGTAAAACGAGGTGCAGCCGATGTCGCCATAGGCGCCGGACTTGCGGCCATCGTAATCGGCACCGAAGGACTGCGCCGAGTCTTCGATCAACTTGAGATTGTGCTTCGCGCAAAGCGCCTTCAGTGGCGCGAGGTCCACCGGTTGGCCGAAGATATGCACCGGAACGATGGCCTGGGTCTTCGGCGTGATCGCAGCTTCCACCTGCGCGAGGTCGAGGTTGAAGGTGCGCGGATCGATATCGACAAACACCGGCGTGGCGCCACACATCACGACAGTGGAAGCCGTGGCGACAAAGGTGAAGGGCGTGGTGATCACTTCGTCGCCGGCTTGGAGGCCGATGGCGCGCAGGGCGATCAGTAGCGCATCGGTGCCCGAAGCGCAGGAGATGGCGTGTTTGACGCCGGCGTAGGCAGCCGCTTCGGCTTCGAAGGCCTTGACGTTGGGTCCGCCGATGTATTGGCAGGCGGCGAGTGCAGCGCAGACGGCGGGCTCGATTTCGTCTTTCAGCAGCGCGTATTCGGCCTTGAGGTCGAGCATGGGGATGTTCATGGTGCAGTCCTTATTTCTTCATCAAGCGTTCGATTTCGAGGGCGATGGCGAGAGCTTCGCGGCCGTCGTGACCGGTGCAGACGCCAAGCTGTGCCTTGTCGCTGTGCACCGAGGCGACGAAGGCCTGAATCTCGGTCATCAATGCATCGCCGGGTGGCTGCTGCAGGCTTTCCGTGGCAATCGGCGATTCGCCTTCGATCAAGGCGTCGCTCTTGCGGGTAATGCCGATCTTGCGTTCGCCGAAATCCACCGAGAGGTATTCGTTGTGCTGGAAGATGCGCATGCGCCGCAGGGAGGCGGTCGAGGTGCGGCTGGCGGTGATATTGGCGACGCAGCCATTGGCAAATTCGAGCCGGGCGTTGGCGATGTCCACACCATCGGTGAGCACCGAGACGCCTGACGCGCGGATTTCCTTGAGCGGACTTTTCACCAGCGGCAGGATCAGGTCGAGGTCGTGGATCATCAGGTCGAGCACTACCGAGACGTCGATGCCGCGCGGCTTGAACGGCGCCATGCGGTGCGCCTCGAAGAACAGCGGCGCGGCAATTTTGTCACGTACCGCCAGCCAAGCCGGGTTGTAGCGTTCGAGGTGGCCGACCTGCAGGATGCACTTGTGCTCGGCGGCCAGCGCAATCAGTTCGTCGGCTTCGGCGACCGTCACCGTGATCGGCTTCTCGACCAGCACATGCAGACCGGCGGCAAGACAGTCGCGGGCGATGGCGTGGTGGCTTTCGGTGGTGCTGGCAATCGACACCAGATCCACCTTGCCGAATAGCTCGCGGTGGCTGGCGAAGGCGGTGACGCCAAGCTCCTTCGCCACGCGCTCGGCGGTGGCCGGATTGGGGTCGGCAACACCCACCAATTCAACATCCGGCAGCGCCGCGTATTTTTGCGCATGGAAGCGGCCGAGGTAGCCAACGCCGATAACGGCGGCACGAAGAGATTCGCTCATGACGGGCAATCAATCAAGGTAGGCGATAATTCTAACCGCCATGACTGCGCTCTTCCGTCTCCTGTCCCATTTTCCGCTGCCCCTGCTGCACAACCTCGGTGCCCTCGCCGGCTGGCTGGTGTGGTGGTTGTCGCCGACCTATCGGCGCAATTTCCGCCGTCAAATCGAGCAAGCGGGGCTCGGCTATGCCCGCCGCGAAGCGATCGCCGAAGCCGGGAAATCCATTATCGAATTGCCCAAGCTATGGCTGCGACCGCAGGACGAAGTGCTGGGGCGCGTGGTCAAGGTCACTGGCTGGGAACTGGTCGAGGCCGCCTGGGAAACCCAGCGCGGCATCGTGGTGCTGACGCCACATATTGGTTGCTTCGAGATCGGTGGCCAGTATTACGCGGCGCACAAGCCCTTCACCGTGCTGTATCGCCGGCCCAAACAGGAGTGGTTGGCGCCGTTGATGGAAGCGGGGCGCGGGGTCAACATGACGCTGGCGCCGGCCGATCTGACCGGCGTGCGGCGCTTGCTCAAGGCCCTGAAAAAGGGTGAAACAGTTGGCATTCTGCCCGACCAGGTGCCGGGCAATGGCGAGGGCGTCTGGGCGCCATTCTTTGGCCGTCCGGCGTATACGATGACCCTGGCGGCACGATTGGCACAAGCTGTGCCGGGCGGCGCCACGGTGTTGCTGCTCTACGCCGAGCGCCTGCAGTACGGCGCCGGCTATCACCTGATGTTCTTCCCGCTCTCGGCGCCTCTTGAGGGTGATTTGGCGCAACGCAGCACACAACTTAATGCCGAGCTTGAAGCGCTGATCCGACGTTTTCCCGGGCAGTATCTGTGGGGCTATAACCGCTACAAGGAACCGGCCGGCAACAAGCCACCTCCGCCGTCCGCACCACCCAACCCGTAATCATCATGCTGACACGACTCGCGCTCGCCCTGATCTGGCTCTTGCACTGGTTGCCGCTGCCCATGCTGGCCTGGCTGGGCAACGGCTTCGGGCTGTTGCTTTACCTTGCCGCCAGGGAGCGCCGTCACATCACGCTGACCAACCTCGGGCTTTGTTTTCCGCAGCTGACGCCGGCTGAAAAGTCGGCGCTGGCGCGACGGCACATGATGGCCTTTGGACGTAGTTTCCTTGAGTTGAGCATCTGGTGGCACTGTTCGCCGACGCGTCTCCGGCGCCTGGTGCATCTGGAAGGACTGGAAAATCTCGACGCCTACAAGGACAAGACGGTGATCCTGCTGGCCCCACATTTCGTTGCTTTGGATGCAGGCGGGATGCGCTTGCTGCTCGAGCGCCAGATGGTGGGCATGTATGTCCGGCAAAAGAATCGTGTCTTCGAAAAGGCCATGCTCGACGGCCGCCTTCGCTTTGGCAACGGCGTGCTGGCCTCGCGTCAGGAAGGCATGAAGAAAGTTCTGAAGGCGATGAAGGAAGGCTATTCCTTCCATTACTCGCCGGACATGGATTACGGCCCCAAGGATTCCATCTTTGTGCCCTTCTTCGGCGTGCAGACGGCCACCATTCCCGCGATGGCGCGCTTGGCCAAGGCGACGCGGGCGACCGTGATTCCGTTTGTCACGCGCATGGAAGGCAGCGGGTGGAACAAATACTACGTTGCTCGCCTGGGCAAGCCGTGGACTGATTTTCCGTCGGGCGACGATGTCGCCGATACGGTACGCCTGAATGCCTTCATCGAGGCCGAGGTGCTACAGTCGCCGGAACAGTATTACTGGTTGCACAAGCGTTTCAAGACGCGGCCGCCGGGCGAACAAAGCGTTTATTGACCCCTCATTTGCCTTCATTTGCAAAAAGTCGGTGCTGGCGGGACGGCGTATCCTCTGACCATGAAAATCTGTTTTACGAAAATGCACGGACTGGGCAACGATTTTGTCGTGCTCGACGCGATCACCCACAGCTTCGTGCCCAACGCGGCGCAGGTGCGCTGGCTCGCCGATCGCCATTTCGGCGTCGGTTGCGATCAGTTGCTGGTGGTCGAGCGACCAACGCAGCCGGGTGTTGATTTCCGCTATCGCATCTTCAATGCCGATGGCGGTGAGGTTGAGCAGTGCGGCAATGGCGCGCGTTGCTTCGTCCGCTTTGTCCATGAAAAAAGCCTGACACAGAAGCGCGAAATTCGCGTCGAAACCCAATCCGGCCTCATCGCGCCACGACTGGAAGCCAACGGTGAGGTCACGGTCGACATGGGGCTGCCGCGTTTTGCGCCGGCCGAGATTCCATTTGTCAGCGACAGCGAGGTGGTGATCCAGCCGCTCGATGTCGGCGGGGAGATGATCGACATCAGCGTCCTCTCGATGGGCAATCCACATGCCGTGCAGGTCGTGGCCGATGTCGATACGGCGCCGGTCTTGCAGCAAGGTCCGCTGATCGAAAGCCATCCGCGTTTTCCGCGCCGGGTGAATGCCGGTTTCATGCAAATCGTCGATCGTCACAGTATCCGCCTGCGCGTGTATGAACGTGGTGCCGGCGAAACCCTCGCCTGTGGCACTGGTGCCTGCGCTGCCGTCGTTGTCGGTATCCGTCGCGGGCTGCTTGATTCGCCGGTGCGTGTTACGACCCGTGGCGGCGATCTGTCGATCGCCTGGGCGACCGGTCAGCCCGTACTGATGACCGGCCCCGCCGTCACCGTCTTCGATGCCGAGATTGAAATCCCCGCTCACCTTGCCTGAAAGCCGTCCATGAAAGCTGAAGAAGTCGCCCGTTATCTACACGACCATCCTGAATTTTTCGACCAGTATGCCGAAATGCTGACCTTGGTCACAATTCCCGACCCGCATACCGGACGGGCAATTTCGATTACCGAAAAGCAGCTGTTTACCTTGCGAGACAAGGTGCGCACGCTGGAATCCAAGCTGGCCGAGCTGATCGGTTTCGGTGAGGAAAATGATGCGATTTCCGACAAGGTGCATGCCCTCGGCGTGGCGCTGACGGCGGCGGCTGATTCGGCTGCGGTGGTGCGTGCGTTGTATTCGCATCTGGGCGGTGCCTTTGCCGTGCCGCATGTGGCCTTGCGTATCTGGGGCGCCGGTTCGGGCAGTACGCATGAATTCGATGCGGTGAGCCCGGCCACCAAAGTGTTTGCCTCCAGCCTGACGCGGCCGTTCTGTGGTCCGAGCGGTGGCCAGGAATCGCTGGCATGGTTTGGCGAGGCGTCGGCGCATTTGCGTTCCATGGCCCAGGTGCCCTTGCGCGAGCCGGGCGGTGCCTGTTTCGGGCTGCTGGTGATGGCCAGTGAAGAGGCCCATCGTTTTTATCCGGAACTGGGCACGCTGTATCTCGAGCGCATCGCCGACATGGCCTCTGTCGCCCTGCTCCGCGTCGCCACGTAGGGACGGCTGGTGACTGCGGCGGAGGATTTCCTCGCCGAAATGGCGGTACAGCGGCGCGCCAGTCCGCATACGCTGGATGCCTATCGCCGCGATTTGAAGCGCCTCGATGAGTTGGCGGTGAGCGTCGGCAGTACGGATGTCGATCTGACCGCCGCACACCTGCGGCGCGGCTTGATGGCTCTGCATTCCAAAGACCTCGCTCCGCGCTCGATTGCACGCACCTTGTCGGCGTGGCACAGTTTCTATGCTTGGCTGGCGAAGAAGGGCAGGATCGCGCTCAATCCGGCCGACGGCTTACGCGCGCCGAAACGGCCAAGGTTACTGCCCAAGGCGCTGGGCGTCGATCAGACGGCGGCCCTGTTGGATACCGCCGCCGATGGTCCGCTGGAATTGCGCGATGCGGCGATGTTCGAGCTTTTCTATTCCTCCGGCTTGCGACTCGCCGAGCTGGTCAGCCTCGACTGGCCGGGTGGGCTCGATTTCGATAGCGGCGAGGTGACGGTAACCGGCAAGCGCCGCAAGACGCGCGTGGTGCCCTTGGGTGACAAGGCGCGGCAAGCGTTGGATGCCTGGCTGTTGCAACGACCGGTGTTGCTCAGGGAAGGCGAAGTCGCCCTCTTCATCAGTCAGCGCGGCAGCCGCCTGACGCCGCGTCAGGTGGAAAATCGCCTCGCGCTCTGGACCCGACGCAGTGGTCTCGGGCTGCACGTTCATCCGCACATGCTGCGGCATTCTTTTGCGTCGCATGTATTGCAGTCCTCGGGGGATTTGCGTGCGGTACAGGAAATGCTCGGTCACGCCAGTATCGCGGCGACGCAAATTTACACGCACCTGGATTTTCAGCATCTGGCAAAAATCTACGACGCCGCTCATCCCCGGGCGAAGGCAAAATAGACGTATTCCGCACTTCGCGCCGTCCCGCCAGAGCCGACTTTTTCGATTTCATGACCCCAGCAAAATTCAGCGCCGGTGATTTTTGGGGCGGCCTCGCCGCCATGCTGGTGGCGCTGCCATCGGCGATCGCCTTTGGTGTCACCATCTACGCGCCGCTGGGCAGCGCGGAAGCCGCCAGTGGCGCCATGGCCGGCATCCTCGGTGCTGTCGCGCTTGGCTTGGTCGCGGCCTCCCTGGGCGGGGCGCCGCGTCTGATCAGTGCCCCATGTGCGCCAGCGGTGGCGGTGCTCTCGGCCTTCGCCATCGAAAGCCTGCATCGCGGCAGTGAGGTCGCGACGGTGATGTTGATGCTGACGGTGGTCGGTTTGCTGGCCGGCGGCCTGCAGGTGCTGTTCGGCGTGCTGCGCCTAGGGCGCCTGATCAAATACATGCCGTATCCGGTCGTCAGTGGCTACTTGACCGGTGTTGGGCTGATCATCATCGGCAGCCAGGTACCGAAGCTTCTTGGCATGCCCAAGGGCATGAATATCTGGGCGTCGCTCGACGCACCGGACTTGTGGAACGGCAGTAGCCTGCTGGTCGGCGCGGTAACGGCTGCGGTCATGGTGCTGGCGCCACGCGTGATCAAGATGATCCCGGCGGCGATTCTCGGCCTGTTGGCCGGTGTGGCGACGTATTTTGCGTTGGGATTAGCCGGCAGCGTGCCGCTGGCCACGGCCGATAATCCGATGGTGGTCGGGCCGCTATCCGCTGGCGGTGGCAGTTTTGGCGACATCATCAGCGCGCGCTGGCACGCCTTGGGTGGGCTGACGACCGAGGCGGTGATGTCGTTGCTGTTCCCGGCCCTGACGCTGGCAGGGCTGCTTTCCATCGACACGCTCAAGACCTGCGTCGTACTCGACGCGATGACCCGCTCGCGCCACGATTCGAATCGCGAACTGATCGCCCAGGGTTGCGGCAACCTCTGTTCGGCGGCAATCGGCGGCATGCCCGGCGCCGGCACCATGGGGGCGACTCTGGTCAATTTGTCGAGCGGTGCCGCCAGCCGCTTTTCGGGCATGGCTGAAGGTGCGTTTGCCTTGCTCGCTTTCCTTTTGCTCGGCGCGCTGATCGCCTGGGTTCCGGTCGGTGCGCTGGCGGCGATCCTGATTGTCATCGGCGTACGCATGATCGACCGCGACAGCCTGCACTTTCTCAAGTCGCGTTCCACGCTGCTCGATTTCATCGTGATTGCCGCCGTCGTTGCGACGGCTCTTACGGTCAGCCTGATTACGGCGTCCTTCGTCGGCGTGCTGCTGGCCGTGGGCCTGTTCATCCGCGAGCAGATCGCGAACAACGTGCTGCGCCGGCGCTTGCTCGGGAACGAGCACTTTTCCAAACGTGTGCGCACCCAGGAGGAAATGGAAATCCTGATCAGGCACGGTGATCAGGCCACTCTGTGCGAATTGCAGGGCGCCTTGTTCTTTGGCACCACGCACCAGTTGTTCAGCGCTCTGGAGGCCGACCTGAAATCGCGGCGCTTCATCATCCTCGACATGCGCCGGGTGCACACCGTGGATGTCACTGCGGCTCACATGCTGGAGCAGATCAAGGACATGCTGGGCGAGCGGGACGGCTGCTTGATCTTCGCCCATATCCAGAAAAACCTGCCATCGGGACTGGATATCGCGGCCTACCTGAACCAGGTCGGACTGCTTGGCAACGAGTCGCGCGTGCGTGTCTTCGGCGAGGCGGACGCCGCGCTGGAGTGGGTCGAGGACCAGATCATCCACGAGGCGGCGCTCGAACTCGCCGCCGAGACGACGCTGGAACTGCCGGATATCGAACTCTTCCGCGGGCGCAAGGCAGAGACGCTGGCGGCGCTTGAGCAGCATATGGAAAAACGCCGCATCGCCGTCGGCGAATATCTGTTCCGCCGTGGCGATACCGGCCACGAATTGTTTCTGATCCGGCGTGGCGCAATTCGCATCATGCTGCCGGTCAGCGAAACCCAGAATCACCACCTCGGCACCTTCGGGCGCGGGGCTTTCTTTGGTGAAATGGCTTTTCTGGATGGCGCCGTGCGTTCGGCCGATGCCATCGCGTTTACCGATGCCGAACTGTATGTTTTGTCGCGCGAGGTGTTTGACAGCTTCGCCGAGGAACACCGCAAGGTCGCACTGGCCCTGATGGAAGGCATCGCCAAGGTGCTGGCCACCCGGCTGCGCTACCTGACGGCGGAAGTGCGCGCACTGGAGAGCTGACCCATGGCACAACTGATTTTGCAGGCTGGCAAGGAAAAATCCCTGCTGCGTTTCCACCCCTGGCTATTCGCGGGTTCTGTCGATGAGCTGGAAGGTCGGGCGCGACCGGGTGATACGGTCGATGTGGCCACGGCCAGTGGCAAGGTACTGGCGCGCGCGGCGTGGAGCCCTTCGTCGCAGATTCGTGCCCGTGTCTGGAGTTTTGATCCAGACGAGTCGATTGACCACGCGTTTTTCAAACGTCGCGTAGCCGCCGCCGTGGCGCGGCGAGCTTCGCTACCGGCGCTACGTGAACAGCAAGGCGTGCGCTTGATCCACGCCGAATCGGACGGGCTGCCCGGCGTTATCGCCGATCGTTACGGTGATACGGTGGTGATCCAGCTCACCAGTGCCGGTGCTGACAAGTGGCGCGGTGCCATCGTCGATAGCCTGCATCGCGTTACCGGTTGCGCGCGCATTTATGAACGATCCGATTCGGAAGTGCGCGGGCTCGAAGGCCTTGAGCCGACCAGCGGCTGGCTGCTCGGCGACGCACCGGCCAACGAGATCACGATAGACGAAAACGGCGTGCGCATGGCGGTGGATGTCGTCAGCGGCCACAAGACCGGCTTCTATCTCGATCAGCGCGACAACCGACGTCTGCTCGGCGAACTGGCGCGCGATAAGCGCGTGCTCAACTGTTTTTGCTACACCGCCGGATTTAGTCTGCAAGCGCTGGCCGGTGGCGCGACCGAGGTGGTATCGGTCGATAGTTCCGGCCCGGCGCTGGTCACCGCGCAACGCAATCTGGCGCTGAATCCGCAGCTTGCGGCCGAGCGCGCAATCTGGCATGAGGCCGATGTGTTTACCGATCTGCGCGAGCGGCGCAAGGCTGGCGAGCAGTTCGACATCGTGGTACTCGATCCGCCCAAATTCGCGCCATCGGCCCATCACGCCGAACGCGCCAGCCGCGCCTACAAGGACATCAATCTGAATGGCTTCCGCCTCCTGGCGCCGGGCGGACTCCTGATGACCTACTCCTGTTCCGGCGGTATCGGGCTGGAACTGTTCCAGAAAATAGTGGCCGGCGCAGCGCGCGATACCGGACGTACGGCGCGCATCGTGCAGCGCCTGCAAGGCTGCGCCGATCATCCGATTGACCTGGCTTTTCCCGAGGGCGAGTATCTGAAAGGCTTGCTGGTGCAGGTCGACTAAGCGCGACCAAGCGCCGTTCCGCCAGAGCCGACTTTTGCCCGCCCACTGCGGGATATTCTTCGATTACCCGAGAGACATTGAAAACTATGCGTCGTTTGCCACTGCTGTTACTGTTGCCTCTATTGGTTGGCTGCCTGGGTTTGGGCACCAAACCGGAGTCGCCCCCGCCGGCGCCTGCCCCGGTCAAGATTGCCCTCGCGTTGGGCGGTGGCGCGGCGCGCGGCTTCGCTCATATTGGCGTGATCAAGGCGCTGGAGGCGCAGGGTATCGTACCCGACATCATCGTCGGTACCAGTGCCGGTGCGGTGGTCGGCGCCTTGTACGCGTCGGGCTTGAATGGCCTTGAGCTGCAGAAAGTGGCCTTGGAGATGGAGGAAAGCCAGTTTGGCGACTGGTCACTGCCAGATCGTGGTGTATTCAAGGGCGAAGCGCTGCAGACTTTCGTCAACAAGGCCGTCGGGCAACGCACCCTGGAAAAGCTGCCGCGCCAGTTCTCTGCCGTGGCCACCGATCTCAGGAGCGGCGAGGCCGTGGTATTCCGCACCGGCAACACCGGCATGGCAGTGCGTGCCTCGGCCACCGTTCCCGGCGTGTTTCAGCCGGTGAATATCAGCGGCCGCGACTATGTCGATGGCGGCTTGGTCAGCCCGGTTCCGGCACGCATCGCGCGTGGGCAAGGCGGTACATTTGTCATCGCCGTGGATATCTCGTCCAAACCCAAGGACGCGAATCCGCGTAGTACGCTTGACGTTTTGCTGCAGACATTTTCCATCATGGGCCAATCGATCACCCGCTACGAAACCGCCGACGCGGATATCGTGATTCGACCCGTCACCGGAGATCTGCCCTCCACCGATTTCGCCGGTCGTCATCGGGCGGTGCTCGAAGGCGAACGGGCGGCAGGTGCGGTGATGGCCGAAATTAAGGCGAAGCTGGAGAAGAAGCGGAACGGCGGATAACGAGCCGTCGCTACTGTCGCCGGGCAGACTGCGCCCGGCGACGTCTTGCGAACACTTACATTGACGAGTAAACGTAGGTCGCCGTGTAAGGTATGGTCAAGGCAACTGGCTGAGTAATAGCCAGGGTCAAACTGATCTCACCTTGCGTGCCATTAAAGTTGCAGCTATTGATGGTCAGTGTTGCACCGGGATAACTGTTACGCACTTGGTCAATTTGGCTCTGGATCTCCGACGCATTACAGAATGCATTATTGCTATCGGGTTTCGCCACGTTGTTGATGACGATGGTTGCGCCCGGCCCACCGCTGATCGATGCGGTAACGGTCAATTTGTAACTTCCACTGGCTCCAGGCGTACCGGAGGCAATGTCACAGGTCACCGAAGTTCCGCTGATCGAACATGTCGCCCCGGTCTTGTTGAGCGGGTTTGTGTTCCATTCTGCCAACGCTGCATTCAACTCGGACTGCAGAATTGAAATGCCGTTAGTACCAGCCAAATAACCTTGAACCCCGGCTAGATAGTTGTCCAAGGTACAGGCGTTACCCGTGCCGCAGTAACGTTTTTGCGCTTGTGAGGCCAACGCCAGAATGTCCGCATATTTAGTGGCCGCTGCATCTGTACGCGATCCCACGACTGGCAGCGTATCGACCAGTTTGGTGACCGCATCTTGCGCGCTAGTTGGATTCAGTCCATAGGCTTGGGCGACTTTCAGATAGGCTGCCTGGATATTGGCGGGAGTCAAGGTTCCGGCCGAGAGCAGCGCCGCTTCGGTGAGTGGGGTAACCGCTGAACGGCAGTCGGTGCCGGCCGTGGCGCAGGCGACGACGGCTCGCATTGCGCTGGATTCGAGAATCGTTCGTGTCTGGCCAGTGGCTTCGTCGGTGTAGGTACCGAAGGCTTTCAGCAGTACTTGGCCGGCATAGTTGGTAAAGCTGAGGCTATAGGCGCCGGTACTCGCCGCTGTCGTGGCACAGGCAAGTAGATCACCTATGGTGCCGGCATCGCTCAGGCGATAGGCACAGGCTTGGCCATTGACGGGGCCGGCGACGACGGTGCCGGTCAAGGTCGTCGTAGCGGCGCTCGGGTTGGTGGGAGTGGTCGGGGTGGTAGGAGTCGTTGGGTTTGTTGTCGGTGTTGTGCTCGAGTCGTCGCTCGTGCAGCCGCTCAAGGCTAGTGTTACGAGCACGGCACCGACCGTCAAGCGGTATCGGCGTGCAGAGGTACGCGTGGTTTCCAATGAATACATCGGGATTCTCCTGACAAGGGTGGGTAGGCGAGTTTCAATTTTGCATGAATTTCGCGTTTCCGTGCGAAAAAGTCGGCGCTGGCGGGACGGCGCTATTTCTTCTTCGGTTCCTCGTACGGAACGACTTTATCGGCCGCAAAGCGGTAACCGGCCTTGCCCCACGGTGTATCGGCCGTCTTGATGCTGAGCGTGCCACTGGCCCAAACCGGATCCATGCTGCGCAGCTTGATCGGCTTGGCAAGCACGGCGTGGATGATCTGGTTGGCGGGTGGCGGCGGGGTGTGGATGCAGGCGCCGAAATAGGGGACGAGGAGGAACTCGGTAGTGAGTTCGCCTTTGCGTTCCAGCGGGATGGCGAAGCCGGGCAGACGAATCTTCTTGCCGGCGAGCGTGGATTCGGTCGGGGCGTTATCGAATAGTGCTTTCATCTTCTCCAACGCCTCCATGGCGCGCGGGTCGGAATCCTGTAGCGTGGCGAGATTGAGCGCCTTGAATTCCTTGGTCGGGTCCCAGCCCTTGGGCACCAGTTCTTCCCATTTGATTTCCTGGTAGGGGTCGGCGGCGTGCAGCGAGGGCACGATCAGCAGGGCGAGCAGCAGAAGGAGTTTGCGCATGGGGTTCCTTGGAATTATTCAGAGTCGCGGCGTGAGGCCGTCGGCGAGTGACATGCGCCAGGCGCGCCAGCCCGGCGCCAGGCTGGCGACGAGGCCGGTCGTGATGACCATGCCGATCAGGGCAAGCTCCTCGCGACTTGGCCAGCGGCCGCCCAATACGACGCCGAAGCGTTCCAGCAGCCAGGGTGCGGCGAGCAGACTGCCGAGTGAGAGCAGGATAAATCCGAGCAGGGCGCCGAGTGTGGTGATCAGCACGCCTTCGGCGATCAGCATGAGGAAAATCTGGCCGGGTCCGGCACCGAGGGCACGCAGGATGGCAAGTTCGCGGCGGCGTTCGTTGAGCCCGGCGAGAAGCGTCGCGGCCAGACCGGCCAGGCCAACTAGAACCACCAATGCCGAAATCGCCAGCAGTGTGCGTTCGATCATTCCCACCGTCTGCCAGAGTTCATCGAGGGCGACGCCGGGCAAAACGCCGAGCAGCGGTTCGGCACGGAAATCGTTGATGAAGCGCTGCATGCGGAACACGTCGCTGCGCTGCTTAAGGCCGAGCAGGGCGGCGGTGATTTCCTTCGGCTTGAGGTCGAACTTGGCGACGTATTCGGCTGGGATGACCAGTCCCGGCATCGGTGTGCCGCCCACCCAGTCCAGATGCAGGGCAGTGATCGACTCGAGGCTGACATGGATGGTGCGATCGACGGGCGTGCCGGTTGGTGCCAGGATGCCGGTGATGCGGAAGGGCTTGTCGCCGTGTTCCGGGCCGAGTTCATTCAGGCCATGACTGAGCGTGATGGCGCCATCGAGCGCATAGCCGAGTTGCTGCGCCACTTCACTGCCAAGTACCGTCTCGAAGACGCCTGCAAAAGGTTTGCCGGTAGTGAAGCGGAGAGCCTCATGATCGCCGTAACGGAAATGTCGGAAGTAATCGGCCTCGGTGCCGAGCACCGGGAAGCCGCGATGCGAGTCGCCCAGGCTCAGCGGCACGGACCAGTCGACGGCCGGATGCTGGGTGAGGGCCTGGTAGCTATCCCAACGAATATTGTTGCTCGCCGCGCCGGCGTGAAACACGGCATAGAGCATCAGCTGCACGCTGCCGGTGCGGGCGCCGACGACCAGATCGACTCCGGAGACGGATTGCGTGAAGCTCTGCCGGGCATCGACGCGCACGCGTTCAACGGCCAGCAGCAGCGTCGTCGCGAGCGCGATGGCGATCAAAGTCAGGCCCAGGGTCAGGCGCCGGCTCCAGGCGCTGAGCGCGGCGAGACGCAGAATTGCCCTCATATCGTCGCCTCCTTAGCCGCACCGTGATTGATAGCCGGCAGGGCGATGTGGCGGTCGAAATGCGCGGCCAGACGTGTGTCGTGACTGACAAATACCAGCGTGGCGCTGACGGCGGCGGTTTCCTGCAGCAACAGGTCGACGAAAATCTGTTGCCGTTCGGCGTCAAGCGCCGAGGTTGGTTCGTCGGCGATCAGGATTTCCGGGCGGCCGATCAGGGCGCGGGCGGCGGCAACGCGCTGCTGCTGGCCGACCGACAACTCGGCGGCGGGGCGGTGCCAGGTGTCGGTGTTGAGATCGAGGCGCGATAGCAGGCGTGCGGCCTCGGCGCGTGGATCAGTTCCGGTGCGCTCGCGGCGGCGTGCCGAAAAGGTGCACGGCAGCAGTACGTTATCAAGTGCTGAAAGCCAGGGCAGCAGGTTGAACTGTTGGAACAGGAAGCCGATATGGTCGGCGCGAAAGCGGTCGCGGGCGCGTCCTGGCAGGCGGGTGACGTCGGTGCCGAGCAGGGTGATGTCACCTTGCTGTGGAACGGCGACACCGCCGAGCAGGCCGAGCAAAGTGCTTTTACCGCTGCCGCTGGGGCCATGGAGAAATACGCGTTCGCCAGCGACAATCTTGAGTTCGGCAATGTCGATGCAGCGCGCTGACTGCCGTGGCCAGGCAAATCCCAGATCGCGGATCAGGATCGCCGTTTGGCTCATTGGCGCCGGATTACCAAATCAGCACCGGCTGTTTGGGCGACAGACGCATCGTCCCTTGGCCGCTGGGGCCGACGCGCTGGGCGTCGAGCCGGTAAAGACGTTTGAACTGCTTGAAAATTCCCGTCTCGATGCTCTTCAGCGCGGCGGGTGTCGCGCAGTGGTAGGTGTAGGCGGCGTCGATATCGGTATGCTCGTCGTTCTTGCCGTCGAAATCGGGCAAGGTGACCTGGATCGCTTCCGGAGCGCAATTCGCGGCCGGCGTCATGACGAACAAGCTGCCGTTGCCGAGTGTCTTTTTGGCCGCAGCGAGTTCGGTTTTCTCCTTCTCGGTTCGCGGCGCGCGCTCAAAGCCGACGGCAACGTCCAGCGGGAGTTCCAGGCTGATGGCGATCATGTTCTTGTCGATCACGACATCGAGTTTTCCCTCGCCGTGGACATGGGCCTTGCCGGCATAGGCGGGCGAGGCGAACAGGGCAAGGCTGGTCAGGAGGAGGGCTTTTTGCATGAGTTGTCTCGGGGAAAATTGTGGCTTCAGTGGGAATGGCTGCTGCCGAGCACGACCACGGCGATGCCGGCGGCAAGCAGCACGCCGTGCCAGCCGACGGATTGGGTTTCGCGCTTGAGTCGCGGCATGAGATCGGCAATCGCGATGTAAAGGAAGCTGGAGGCGGCAATCGTGATGATCACCGGAATCCAGTCGCGGGTGCTGTCGAGGGCGAAGTAGCCGATGATCCCGCCGGCCACGGCGGTCAGGCTGGAGATGCCGTTCCAGAACAGGGCGCGCCCACGCTTCCAGCCGGCGGCGAGCAGGATGGCGAAGTCTCCCGCTTCCTGCGGAACTTCGTGGGCGATGATGGCGAGCGTGGTACTCCAGCCAAGGACCGGATCGGCGAGGAAGGCGGCGGCAATCAAGAGGCCATCGGTAAAGTTGTGAAAGCCGTCGCCCACCAGGATCGACAGTGTTTCGGCATTTTCGCCGTGCGCGCCATGCAGATGATGGTGGCTGTGAGTGTGATCGTTGCACTGATTGTCACCCGGGTGCACATCGGAATCCCCGGTGCCGCTATGCGTGTGACGCCACAGTGCATATTTTTCCAGGATGAAGAACGTGAGAATGCCGCCCAGCAACAGAGGAAAGACCTCGTGCGGCGTCAATCCCCTTTCCAGCGCCTCGGGCAGCAGGTGCAAGGTTGCTGTTGCCAGCAACAGGCCGGTGGAAAAGCTGACCGTCAGCCCCAACCATTTGCGCGGCAGGCCAAACATGACCAAGGCGGCAGCCGCGACGCTGAGCAAGCCGCCGAGCAGGCAGGCAAGGACAATCTGGACGAGCAGGGAAGCTTGCATGGGGGCGAACGAAGGGGCAGGGCAAAAGGAAATTCGACCCGCTATTCAATCACAGCGCGGTCTCAAATGCAACATTGTTGCATTTACGCGCGGGCTATGGTTTCATGTGGCCATGGCTCGTGCCGCATCTACGCCCTCTGCTTTGCTATCGTCCGATCTCATCCGCGCCGCCGGAGTGAAGGTGACGCGCGGCCGGGTGCGTGTACTCGATGCGTTGCAAGATGCACGGCAGCCTTTGTGTCACAGCGAGGTCGAAGCGCAACTGGCGGGCACCGAGGACACCGCAATCGACCGGGTGACGCTGTATCGGATTCTTGATTCGCTGGTTGCCTGTGGCTTGGCGCTCAAGGCCGTGGATACGCGTGGCGTGTTCCGTTTCTCGATCGCCGGCGGGCAGCGGCAACATGCCAACCATATTCATTTCCGGTGTACTGATTGCGGCGGGGTGTTTTGCCTCAAGGCCGAACCGCCACCGCCGCCCAAGCTGCCGCGCGGATTTCGTTTGTGCGAGGTCGAGTTCGACGTGCGCGGCACCTGCGCCACCTGCTCGACGCGGAGCGCGGCATGACCGGCGCTCGGCGCGGTCTGCTGATGTTCTGGCTGGTGATCCAGTTGCTGTTCGGGCAACAGATCGCCTTGGCGCACAAGGTTGGTCATCTTGGCGAGATCGCTTACGCCGGCTCGGCGATTTCCATACCGGTGGCGGACGACGGTGATGAGGAACGCACGGCAGTGCATTCGCTGTCACATGTGTGCACCACCTGCGTTGCCGGTTTGGGGCTTGATGTCGTGCTGTCCGATACGGCGATTCGCCGCGTGGCGACGATCGAATGGGCATTGGTTGCTTTTGCCGCCGTCCCGCCAACACCGACTTTTTACCGTCCGCGTCCCTTCCTCAGTCGCGGCCCACCCGCACTCCACAGCTGATCTTTTAGCCCAGCGCCGGAATTTTCTGGCGCGTGATCTGTCTTGCTTTGGAGTTTTTCATGAATCGCACATCATTGATCGTGCTGGCCGCCTCCGGCGTGCTGGCCAGTTTCCCCGCATCGGTATTCGCCGCCGATGCCGACAGCAATAGTCTGAACGCTCTGCGCGAGGAAATCGCGCAGATGAAACAAGCCTACGAACAGCGCATTGCCGCGCTGGAATCACGCCTCGTCCAGACCGAAGCCAAGGCCGGCAATGCCGAAGTTTCGGCACGCCAGGCATCGGTTGCCGCCAGCCAGAAGCCGGCCAGTGAAAGCGCCTTCAATCCGGCAATTTCCCTCGTCCTCGCGGGGACTTACACCCGTTTGTCGCAGGACCCGAATACCTACGCGATCGGCGGCTTTGCGCCGACCGGCGGCGAAGTCGGCCCGTCCCGTCGCAGCTTCGGGCTGGGCGAGTCCGAACTTGGTATCGCCGCCAACATAAGCCCTACCCTGCGTGGCCAACTGACGCTCGCCCTGCCC
Source organism: Propionivibrio dicarboxylicus (assembly GCA_945902805.1). GTDB lineage: Bacteria > Pseudomonadota > Gammaproteobacteria > Burkholderiales > Rhodocyclaceae > CAMDMZ01. The sequence goes on from CAMDMZ010000024.1 coordinate 19,923, forward strand.
CCGGAAGGTGGTGCCGAAGTCGAGGAAGCCTTCATCCAGACACTCGGCCTCGGGCAGGGTGCGACGCTCAAGGCCGGCCGCTTCCTCTCAGGCATCGGTTACATGAACGGGCAGCATGCGCATACCTGGGACTTTGCCGACGCGCCGCTGGCCTACAAGGCCATGCTCGGCGGCCAGTTGAAGAACGACGGCGCGCAGATCAAATGGGTCGCGCCGACCGACCTGCTGGTCGAATTGGGCGCGGAAGCCGCCAGCGGCGGCGCCTTTCCCTCGACCGACCGCAACCAGAACGGCGCCACGCTCGGCGCGCTCTTTGCTCACGTCGGCGGTGATGCGGGCGTGTCGAACAGTTGGCGCGCCGGCTTGTCGCTGCTGGGTACCTCGCCGCGTGACCGGCAATACGAGGATGCCGACAGTACCGGCACTGCCGTGACCAACGCTTTTTCCGGGCGCAGCCGGACCTGGATCGCCGATGCCATCTGGAAATGGGCGCCAAACGGCAATGGCGTGGAGCGCAACCTGATTGTCCAGGGCGAATACTTCCGTCGAAAAGAAACCGGCAACATGGCGTTCGATACCGCTGGCGCCAATCTTGTCGACGACTACGCCTCGCGCCAATCCGGCTTTTACGCGCAGACGGTCTATCAATTCATGCCGCACTGGCGTGCCGGCTACCGTTACGACCGGCTCGACTCCGGCAATGTCAGTCTTGGCGGTACGCTGAATCCGGCCGACTTCCCGCTGCTCGCCGCCTACAAACCCAAGCGCAACACAGTGATGGTCGATTACTCACCGGACCATTTTTCGCGCTGGCGTTTGCAACTGGCGCGCGACCAGTCGCGTCCGGGTGCCATCGACAATCAGCTCTGGTTGCAATACGCGGTCAGCCTTGGCGCCCATGGCGCCCATTCCTACTGAGGAAATCATCATGAGAATCCTGATTCTTCTGTTGGCGGGCTTGCTCGCCATGCCTGCGCAGGCGGGACTGAAAATCTTCGTCACTGTGCCCGAATGGGGTGCGCTGGCGAAGGAAATCGGCGGCGACAAGGCCGAGGTGTTCGTCGCGACCACCGGCCTGCAAGACCCGCACCACATCCAGGCGCGGCCCTCGTTGATCGCCCGGACGCGGGATGCCGATCTGGTCATCGCTACCGGCGCCGACCTGGAAATCGGCTGGCTGCCGCTGGTGCAACGCGAATCCGGCAATCCGCGCATCCAACCCGGCCAGCCGGGCTATTTCGAGGCGGCCCGGCAGGTGCGCATGCTCGAAATGCCGAGCCGGCTCGACCGCGCCGACGGCGACGTCCATGCCGGCGGTAACCCACACATCCAGACCGATCCGCGCAACTTTCTGCTGGTGGGCGCCGCGCTGGCCGCGCGTATGGCGGAGCTTTCGCCGGCCGACGCGCAGAGCTACGCGGCCAACTGGAAATCCTTCGCCGAGCGCTGGCGCGTCGCGCTCGCGCGCTGGGAAAAGCAGGCGGCTCCCCTGCGCGGGCTACCGATCGCCGTGCAGCACAAGGCGTTTCCGTACCTGCAAGACTGGCTCGGCCTGAAGGATGTTGCGACGCTCGAACCCAAGCCGGGCGTCGAGCCGTCGGTCGCCTATCTTGGCAAGCTGCTCGCCCAAGTGGCGGCCAATCCGCCGAAACTGGTGATGCGCGCAGCCTATCAGTCGCCGCAGGCCGCCGAGTGGTTCGGTCGCGAGGCGAAAGTTCCGGTGGTCGTGGTGCCCTTCACCGTCGGCGGCAGCGACAAGGCCAAGGATCTGTTCGGCTTGTTCGACGATACCATCGAACGCCTGCTGGCGGCGCTGAAGTGAACATCGACTTCGCGCTGCTCACCGCGCCGCTGGCGGCTGGCCTGCTAGTGCTGGCCACGCATGTGCCGCTCGGCATGGAAGTCTTGAAGCGCGGCATCATCTTCATCGACCTCGCCATCGCGCAGGTGGCCGGCCTGGGCGTGATGGTGGCGCTGATGATGGATTGGGAGGCCCCGCTCGCCGTGCAGGCGGCGGCGGCCGGTGCAGCGCTGGGTGGCGCGCTGTTACTGCACTGGACCGAGCGCCGCTGGCCGGCGGTGCAGGAGGCGCTGATCGGCCTGCTGTTTGTCACCGCCGCTGCCGCCGGCATCCTGTTGCTGGCCGGCAACCCGCATGGCGGCGAGCACTTGCAGGATCTGCTGGCTGGGCAGATTCTTTGGGTCGGCTGGGCGCAACTCCTGCCTGTGGCGGTGCTGTATGCGCTGATTCTGGTGTTGTGGTTTTCTGCGCGCGAAAAGTTCGGCCGCTTGGGCTTCTACTTGCTGTTCGCCCTGACGGTGACCGCCTCGGTGCAACTCGTCGGCGTGCTGCTGGTCTTCGCCAGCCTGATCGCGCCGGCCGTGGCGGTGAGCGCGCTGCAGCGCGGGCGCTTGGTTGCTGCCTACGCTATTGGCGCGCTGGCGTATGCGGCCGGCCTTGCTGCGTCGGCCGTGGCGGATTTGCCGGCGGGCGCCGCCATCGTCTGTTGCCTGGTCGGCATCAGCTTCATCGCGCTGGCTGTTTCTTCACCGCGCGATTCCGGCTGACAACTGGCGTCGTCGCCGTACCCTATGCGGGGCATTACATCCCGCCAGCGCCGACTTTTCTTCTCGCGTCGCACACGACAGACGCTTTTGGCCGTATTCCAGAAATAGGCAATTCGAATGGACAGGTATACTGGTCGCCCATCCTGCCTCCCCGAAATAAACCCTGTGGCCGACGACGACCTGTTGTCACTTGATTTTACGTCCATGGTTCCGGAGCCGTCACCGGCACCGGTGCCAGCGTCACCGCCGCTTGTGACGCCAGAGCCATTCACGCTGGAACTGGTGGCAGTTGATGCGCCGGTGCCTGTTCCATTGCCAGTTGCTGCCGAGCCGCAGGCTGCGGCACTGCCACCGGCAGTACCGGTCCGCCCCGTAAATCCCGAATGTCTGGTCGAGGCCGCCGAGTTGCAGGCACGGGGTGAGGAAGTCGAGGCTTGCAAACGGCTCGAAACCGGTATCAAGCGCGGCAGTGCCTTGGGGGCGGATGAAGACCGGGTCTGGCTAGCCCTGTTCCAGCAATTGCAGCTGCTCGGGCGGCAGGCCGCGTTTGACACTCTCGCCTTGGTATACGCGCGTCGTTTCGAAAAATCTCCTCCAACCTGGGTGCCACCAGCGGTCGAGACGTCCATCGCCTGCGCCGGCTCCTCCGGGCTGGCGCTTGGCGTTGCTCTGAACGGCCAGGTGGGCGAATCGCTCAAGCAACTCATGATCCAGGCACAAATGCAGGATCAGGTCGCGCTTGATGTCAGTGCCGTGGCCGATGCCGACAACGCCGGTTGCACTCTGGTCATGCGCGCCATGGCGGCCCTTAAGAAGGCACGAAAAACCTGCGTCTTTACCGGCGCTGATCAGTTGGCGGCGGTGCTGGCGAGCAAATTGCCGGTTGGGCAGAAGACCAACGAGCCGATGTGGCTGCTCATGCTTGAGCTTTACCAGCAGGCCGGCGAGCAGGCAGTATTCGAGGATGCGGCGGTAAATTACGCGGTGACCTTCGAGGTGTCGCCGCCTTCGTTCGAGGCGACCAAGCTCAGTGCGGCATTGAAGCCTGTTGTTTCCCAGACGGCCGTGGATGGGCTGGTCTGGCGTGGGCGCCTGGTGGGCGATCAGTCGGCGCTTTGTGCTGCTTTGGCTCAGGCAGGGGCGATCAAGGACATCGTTATCGATGCCACTGGACTGCTTCGGATCGACGCCGTGGCGGCGACACAACTCAAATCCGCTCTTGAGGCGCTGAGGAATTCCCGTGCCTCAATCCGCATTCGCGGCCTGGGCCATTTAATTGACGTATTTCTCGGCAGCCAAGGTTTGGGCGACGTTGCCCGACTTGAAACCCGCAAGGTCTGAAACTTTTCTGACAGGACTCTCCATGGAGCAATATCGCGGTACCACCATCCTTTCCGTGCGTCGGGGTCAGAGCGTTGCCCTCGGTGGCGACGGCCAGGTCACACTCGGCAACATCGTCATCAAGGCCACGGCACGCAAGGTGCGGCGTCTCTACAACGAGAAAATTCTCGCCGGGTTTGCCGGTGGCACGGCCGATGCCTTTACCTTGTTTGAGCGTTTTGAAGCCAAGCTGGAAAAGCATCAGGGCAATCTGCTGCGCTCGGCCGTCGAGTTGGCCAAAGACTGGCGCACTGACCGCATGTTGCGGCGACTGGAGGCGATGCTGGCTGTGGCAGATCGCGAGCATTCGCTGGTGATTACCGGTAACGGCGACGTGCTGGAACCGGAACTCGGTATCGTGGCGATCGGTAGCGGTGGGGCTTACGCCCAGTCGGCGGCGCGTGCCTTGCTCGAAAATACCGAACTGGCTCCGGCCGAGATCGTCAAGAAGTCACTCGAGATTGCCGGTGACTTGTGCATTTACACCAACCAGAATCACGTCATCGAAGTCCTCGAATGAATACTATGAGCAACATGGCCAGCCAAATGACCCCAGCCGAGATCGTCTCGGAACTGGATAAACATATCGTCGGCCAGGGGCGTGCCAAACGCGCCGTGGCCATCGCCCTGCGCAACCGCTGGCGGCGGGCGCAGGTCGAGGAGCCCTTGCGCACCGAGATCACGCCGAAAAATATCCTGATGATCGGGCCGACCGGCGTCGGCAAGACCGAAATCGCGCGGCGTCTGGCGCGTCTGGCGAATGCGCCTTTCATCAAGATCGAGGCGACCAAATTTACCGAGGTCGGCTATGTCGGCCGCGACGTCGATACCATCATCCGCGATTTGGCCGAAACGGCGATCAAAACCGGCCGCGAGCAGGCCATGAAGCAGGTCCGTGATCGCGCCATGGATGCCGCTGAAGATCGCGTTCTCGATGTGCTGCTGCCACCGGCCAGAACCGGTTTCAGCGAGACGGCATCAGAAGATTCCTCGACCCGCCAGAAGTTTCGCAAGAAATTGCGCGAAGGCGAACTCGACGACAAGGAAATTGAGATCGAGGTCTCGGCACCCGCTGCGAGCATGGAAATCCTGGCGCCGCCGGGCATGGAAGATTTGAGCCAGCAATTGCAAGGAATGTTCCAGAACCTTGGCGGTGGTAAGAAGCGTTCGCGCAAGCTGAAGATCAAGGAAGCACTCAAGGTGCTGGCCGATGAAGAAGCGGCGCGTTTGATCAATGACGAAGAAGTGAAGGCTGCCGCGCTGCGTAATGTCGAGCAGAACGGCATCGTCTTCCTTGATGAGATTGACAAGATTGCTTCGCGTTCCGAAATGCATGGCGCCGATGTTTCGCGCCAGGGCGTTCAACGCGACCTGCTGCCGCTGGTCGAAGGCACGACGGTCAGCACCAAGTACGGCATGATCAAGACCGATCATATTTTGTTCATCGCCAGTGGTGCCTTCCATTTGGCCAAACCATCGGATCTCATTCCCGAATTGCAGGGCCGTTTTCCGATCCGGGTCGAGCTCGATTCGCTGACTGAAGACGACTTCGAACGCATCCTGACTCAGACCGATGCTTGCCTGACGCGGCAATACGAAGCGCTGCTGGCCACTGAAGGGGTGACACTTTCCTTTGGCAACGACGGTGTGCGACGCCTGGCCGAAATCGCCTTTCAGGTGAACGAGAAGACCGAAAATATTGGTGCGCGACGGCTGTATACCGTGATGGAAAAATTGCTTGAAGAAATTTCCTTCGACGCTGGCAAGCACGGCGAACAGACTATTGCCATCGATGCCGCATACGTCGGCGAGCGTTTGGGTGAACTGGCCAAGAGCGAAGATCTGGCGCGCTACGTTCTTTAGTCGGCGCCGATGTTCGAGCGGATCGTCGGCATCGTTTTCCCGATCTACGCGGTCGTCGCGGTCGGCTATGCGTATGGTCGCTGGAAGAAGCCGGACATGGCGTTTGCCAATCAGCTCAATATGGACATCTTTGTCCCGGCGCTGGTCTTTGCCGCGCTGGCCAACAAGTCTTTCGACATTGCGCAGAATATCCCGTTGCTGATCGGTGGCACGGTTGTCGTTCTGGGTGCCGGTTTGCTCACCTGGCCGGTGGCGCGTGCGTTGGGCGTGGCAACGAATACCTTCGTTCCACCGATGATGTTCAAGAATTCCGGCAACATGGGCTTGCCACTGATGGTGCTGGCGTTTGGCGAGGCCGCGCTGCCGGCCGCCGTGGTTTTGTTCTTCGTCGAGAACTTCCTGCACTATTCGCTCGGCACCTGGATGCTCGACCGCAAGGCCAAGCTCTGGACCTTGTGGCGTGTGCCGGTGATTGCGGCGACGCTCGCCGGGTTGGCCGTCAGCATGACCCATTTTCCGCTCTGGCAGCCGCTGTGGCTGGGCGTGAAGATGCTTGGTGATGTGTCGATTCCGCTGCTGCTGTTTTCGCTCGGCGTGCGCCTGACCGATAGCCGGCATGGTGACTGGAAAATCAGCCTGGCCGGTGCGATCGCGTCGCCACTTGCCGGCATCGCCATGGCGCTCCTTGCTAATGTCGCGCTCGGCCTGGACGGCCGTGATGCGGCGATGCTGATCCTGTTCGGCGCTTTGCCACCCGCAGTGCTTAACTTCATCTTCGCCGAGCGTTACCGGCAGGAACCCGAGCGCGTGGCGTCGATCGTGATGATAGGCAATACGGTTTCGCTGGCGGTGATTCCACTGACATTGGCCTGGGTGTTGACGTAGGGAGCGCGGAAAAGTCGGCGCTGGCGAGACGGCGGCGAAATCGCTCCAATGACCGCGTGTTGCTGTAAGCTGAGGTTTCACGCAACTTCTCAATCGGGCCGACGGGTGACGCATGCTTGGCTTCTTTTCCAAACACCCCGATCATCCTTTCGCTGACTCACGCGAGGCCAAACGGATTTGCGACGAAATCGCGACCGGCGATGCACTGCATGCCCTGAAGGAAGCCAGTGCCTGGCTGGAGTCGATCGCCAGCGTCGAGGGATTCAAGCTCGCTGTGCGGCTTGAGCGCATGCTGCAACTCGATGAGGCAGCGTCGCCGCAGGCGCGCCGCGTGGGGCGCGATGCCATCCATCAGGGGCGCAAAAATCCGTCGCAGGAGGCCCGGCTTTGGGCGTTGGCGCGGAACTACTGGCAGCAGTTGGTGACCGCCTATGAGTCGGTGCGGCAGCGCTTGTCAGTTGGCGAGAAAGACAGCGCTGCGGCGGCCCCGTTGCGCCCGTTATTGCTGATGCGTTTGGTTCACGCCCGGGCCGCGTTGCTCAAGCTGGATCAATTTCATTACGCACTGATGGGTGGCGAATTCTGGTCGGCACTCGGGGCCATTTATCTTGAGGCGGAGGCGGAAGGCTGGGCACAACAAGCGATCAGCCTGTATCCGGGCCATCCGGCGACGAGTATCGAGCGCGAGTACCTCAAAGCGTTGCTGTTCCAGGCATCGGCGATGGATAGCCTGCTGCCCGTTGAAATCGAACTTGCCGAACGTCTGATCGCCCATTTCTTGCCGCGATTCAAGCTGACGCGCGAGGTGCGACCCGAAAATGTGTACTGGGTCGATGCCGCCAGGCCAGTACCGCCGACGCGGCTGGCCAAATTGCCGGAGGTAAATTCATCGCTGCGCTTCTTTAATGGCGGCGAGGCATTGGCTGCGATCGAGGCCGTACAGGCACAGATCGCCGCCGCGCAGCAAATTCCATCGGAGATCAATCTGGGCGGTCAGTACGATACCGCTTACGTGAGCACGGTGCTCGAGCATTTAGCCATGTGTTGGGCACCGAAGCCGCCCATGCGCAAGGATGCTCGCCATCGTGTCAAATCACGGCTGATCGTGGCCCATGGCATGGGTGATATTCATGGCTACCTATCGGGACACCTGACCGATCCCGCGCGGGTTGAAGCCTGGATTGTCGATGATGTCAGTTTAGGCGGCATGAGTGTTCAGGTGCCAATCAGCCGGCAAGACTGGCTACGTGTGGGCGTGCTGGTAGCGATGCAGCCGGAAGGTGGCACTAACTGGTTGCTCGGTACCGTGCGGCGTTTCGCACGGATCAGTTCGAGTCAGGGCCAGGTCGGCACCGAAACGCTCTCGAAAACACCACGGGCGGTGATTGCGGATGCCGATGGCTTGCAGACGGAAGCGATCCTGCTGGATCAGCCGGTCGCGGGGGAATACGTACGCATGGCGTTGCCGGCCGCTGCGGTGGAGGACAAGGTTGCGCTCACCTTCGAGCTGGACGGGAAACGGACGCGCCTGCACCCGCGTGAAATCCTGGTAACCGGCGTCGACTTTGTGATCGTCAACTATCTTGTCCAGAGCTACAACTGAATAGTGTCGAACAAGGCGAGAATCGACATTTTCGACATTTGCGCGGCGGCAAATTAGAGCGCTTACTCTACCTGTGAAGACTGGGTGTCGTTAGGATAGGCATCAGTTCTTCCTCTCCTCCTTAGGTGGAACCCTTCGCCCGCTCCAGACACAGTCTTCGGCGGGCTTTTTATTGTGGCAGGAGAGTAGAGAGGCGGGACTAGACGAGATTACTTGGCGCTGGCACGCTGACGCCGCAGTGGCTTCGCGTGTTCGCTATGTTCTGCGGCCGCGCGAGAGTCTGTCTTTGCCTCACCGCCCGCTTTGCGGATGCTGCTTTCAAAATGGGCAAGAAGCTCCTGATGCGCCTTGGCCAACGCGCTCAGGGAAGATTCAATCTGGATTTTGGCGGTCGTATTCATGCCAAGATTTTAGCATAAGCCGATCTTATACTCAATAGCAAAATCGATAAACAATAGCGTGATGCTATCTCGTGCCCGGCGGGCGTAGCGCGTTCTTCGGGCGGAACGCCTTGACCACCTCGTCACGTGTTTCGATATATGGCCCACCGATTAGGTCGATGCAGTAGGGAATAGCGGCGAAAATGCCATTGATGGTTTGCCGGCCATCAGCATCCTTCACACCCTCGAGCGTTTCCTTGATCGACTTGGGTTGGCCGGGCAGGTTGAGAATCAGCGTCTGGTTTCGTATCACGCCTACCTGGCGTGAGAGGATGGCGGTGGGCACAAACGCCAGAGAAATTTGCCGCATTTGTTCTCCGAAACCGGGCATCACTTTGTGGGCGACCGCCAATGTGGCCTCCGGCGTGACGTCGCGCGGCGCCGGTCCGGTGCCGCCGGTGGTCACCACGAGATGACAGCCGACCGTATCGCACAGATCGATCAGGGTCTTTTCGATTTCTGCTTGCTCATCAGGTATCAGGCGTGTTTCCAGACGCCAGGGCGAGGTCAGGGCGCTGCCGAACCAGTCGCGCAGCGCAGGAATGCCTTTGTCTTCGTAAGTGCCCGCCGAGGCACGATCGGAAATCGATACCACGCCAATCAAAAGTTCGTTAGTCATGTCAGTTTGGGTTGTTTCGTGAGATCGTTGGATGGGCGCCGAAGAGGGGCTTCACGCCGCTGAATCGGTGTGGCAAGTGGCTTTTCAGCAGAGAGATGGCGCAAAACAAATGCCAAAACAAAGGGCAAAGTTTGGGTTGATCGGGATTTACGGCCTTAAGCCGGCGATTATTATCGGGTCATTCTGCCCATGTCACGTATTTGCCGGTGTATTTCCTGACGATTATTTGCCGATGACTGATTGTTCGTTTCCGCTTGCCAGATTTGCCGCCGTCGGGCCTTCGCCCGTGGCGGCGAAAAGCATGCGTGTGGGAAGCTGCTGATGGATCTGGTAACTCTCGGCTGGCGTGAGGCGGTGCAGTTGATCGCCGGAGTCATCGGTCTGTATCTGGTGTTTATGGTCCTGCGTCTGGTCAAGGTCGGCAAAAAATCGCCGGCCAATTCTGCTACTTCGGGGATTGCAGAAAGTCTGCAGCGCGCACCGACGGGCGGAAATATTGACGCGATGATCGGTCTCGGCCGGGGAATGCCACCGAGCGACCCGAGCCCATCGCATTCGTCGATCCGTGAGGCCGTCGAACCGACGGCGCATGAGTGGTCCACTGCCCGGTTTGCTGCGGCCGGTGCTACCGCTTGGGCAACCGAAAGTCCACCGCCAGCGAATGACGCTGCGTCCGACTTCGCCCAGCAGTTACAGCGCTCCAGTGTGGATGTCGATATTCAGCAGTTGCGCCGCGAAAGTGCCGCGTTACGCGAGGAAGTGGCCCGCTTGCGCGAAGAGTTGTCCGCGATCAAAGCCGCGCGTAACGTTTCACCGCTTTACAGCGAAGCCATGTCGCTGGCCCAAAATGGTGTGCCGGCAGATAGCATTGCCGGCCAATGTGGCATTTCGCTGGCTGAAGCCGAACTTGTCGCTGCGCTGGCGCGTGGCGAAGCCGAAGATGAACCTTACCCCTCCGCCGAGGAATCGAATGACGGATACCCCGACCCCAGATCAAGAACCGGCACTCACGGATGACGACGCGCTAAGACAGCGCCTGCTCGGCCGGATTGCCGTCGCCGCTGTGATCATCGTTGGCTTGCTTGGCAGCCTGGCGATGTTCGACGCGCTGTATGCCCCGGATCCACCGACCAAGGTCGCGACTCAGGCGTCCAAAGCGGCATTGCCGCCCTTGCCGCCACCGCCGGAAGTGACCACGCCAGCAACGGCAACGCCAGCCGCTGTGGTGGCGGAGACGCCTGCGGGCGACGCCAAGCCAGCAGAGACCGTCGTCGGTGCAGCACCTACAGCACCCGTGGCACCCGTAGCACCCGTAGCACCAGCGGCGGCGCCGGCAACGGTGGCAACGGCTCCGGTTGATCCCAAGGCGGTGCCGGCAACGGTGACCGTTTCGCCGAAGACGCCGCCGGCCGTGGTCGCCCAGGCAATGCCCGAGCAGACTTCGTCGCCCGGTGCTCCGCCCCTGGCACCGTTGCCTCCGGAAAAACCCTTGACCAAACCGGCAACGCCGCGCCAGGCCATGATTCGCCCCTCCGAACCGGCCGCTCAGTTGCCGCCGCCAATGGCGATACGACCTGACCCGCAACGCGAAATTGCTCGCGCTCCAGTCGGCGGATTCAACAACAAGGCGCCGGCATCGCGGCCGCTAACCCGACCCGCGTCGTCCGAGCAATCCGTGGAGTCGGCAGCTGCCGTTCCCACGGGACGTTCGATACTCCGGCAATTCGCGTTGCAACTCGGCGTGTTCAATAATCTGGCGAACGCCGAGGAATTGCGCGCCAAGCTGGAACTGCAAGGCATTCCAAGCACGATAGAAGCGCGCGTTCAGGTCGGCCCTTTCAGCAGCCGTGAAGAAGTCGAGTCGGCACGTGCAAAACTCAGGGCGTTGGGAATGGATCCCGGCATCATGATCTCGATGAGAAAGTGAGACGATCGACATGATCACTATCGACAGCCCCCGCTTCGGCAGCCTTGAGGTCGAGCCCAGTCGCATCATCGAATTTCCGGTCGGGATGGCTGGCTTTGAAGACTGCAAGCGCTTCACGCTGTTTCATCCGGACGAAGAAAATCCGCCGTATTTCATTCTGCAGTCGCTCGACGATCCGGCCGTGGCCTTTCATATTGCCGACCCGGCGCTGTTCGGTTTCAATTTCGACATCGACCTAACCGACGAAGAGGCCGAACTGATCCAGCTTGGCAACACGGATGATCTGGCCGTCGTCGTCATTCTCACCAAGGGCGGTGACCGCTCGCCGCTACGTGCCAACCTGAATGCGCCGATCGTGCTTAACCTTGAGTCACGCCGTGGCTTGCAACACGTTTTTTCCACATTGAATTACAACGTAACGCCCGTGACTGCCAAAGGAGACTGAGTTGCGCAAGATCATTTCCACCGACCAGGCCCCGGCCGCGATTGGCCCCTATTCGCAGGCGGTTCAGGCTGGCAATACGGTTTATATGTCCGGTCAGATCGGCCTCGATCCGGTCAGCATGACGCTCGCCGATGGTCTTGAGGCACAAGCGGTTCGCGTCTTTGAAAACCTGAAAGCCGTCGCGGCGGCAGCCGGCGGTTCGCTCAACGATGCGGCGCGGGTCACTATTTATCTGACCGACCTGGCGAACTTCGCCAAAGTGAACGAGTTGATGGCGCAGTATTTCAGCCAGCCGTATCCGGCGAGGGCCACCGTTGGCGTCAAGGAATTGCCGCGCGGGGCGCTGGTCGAGGTGGATGCGGTCCTGGTGATTGAATAAAGCGCAATCGAGCAAGCCGGCGACCAGGTCTGCCGGCGGCAATACGCTGGCGGCAAAGCTGGGCAGGCTTGGGCTCAAGACCGATGCCGATCTGATTCTGCATCTGCCGCTGCGCTACGAAGACGAAACCCGCATTACCTCGATCCGCGATGCGCAACCTGGCGTCGCCGCGCAGTTCGAGGTCGCGGTCATTGATTGCGAGATCGCGTATCGCCCGCGCCGGCAATTGCTGGCCAAGGTGAGCGACGACAGTGGCACTCTGCTGCTGCGCTTCCTGAATTTCTATCCGAATCAACAGACGGTGTTGCAGCCGGGTTCCCGGCTGCGGGTATTTGGTGAGCCCCGGGGCGGTTTTCTCGGTGAGGAAATCATTCATCCGCGTTTCCATCCCGTGACAGCGGAAGAGGTGCTGCCGGATCGCTTGACCCCGATTTATCCGACCACCGCCGGGCTCGGTCAAAGCACGCTACGGCGCCTGATTACGCGTGCCTTTGATCGCGTCCAAACCAGCGCCGCACTGGCTGATACCCTGCCGGAATCCCTGCGTGAAAAACTGGGCCTGCAGAAATTCGCCGACGCCATCCAGCTTCTGCACCATCCGACGCCCGACATCTCGCTCGATCAGCTTGAAACGCGTGGCCATCCGGCCTGGCGTCGGGTGGCATTCGACGAACTGCTGGCCCAGCAATTGAGTTTGCGTCGTGCCTATGCCGCCCGTCGCCAAAAAGGCGCGCCGCAACTGCCGGGTAGCGCGCAACTGACGACAGCGCTGTTGCGTGAGCTCCCGTTTCAATTGACCGGCGCGCAAAGCCGTGCCTGGCGCGAGATCGCTGCCGATCTGGCCGAGCCGCATCCGATGCAGCGTCTGCTGCAGGGCGATGTCGGCAGCGGAAAGACCATCGTCGCCGCACTCGCGATGTTGCAGGCGGTTGAGTCCGGATACCAGGCGGCGCTGATGGCACCGACCGAAATCCTGGCCGAACAACACTATCGAAAGCTCGCGCAATGGCTGGCACCCTTGGGCTTGGATGTGGTGTGGCTGACCGGCAGCCTGAAGAAAAAGGTCAAACTCGCCGCGATCGAAAAAGTCGGTGCTGGCGAGACGGCGATCATCGTCGGTACGCACGCGCTGATCGAGGAAGGCGTCGAGTTTGCCCGTCTTGGCCTGGCGATCGTCGACGAGCAGCATCGTTTCGGCGTGCGTCAGCGCCTGGCCCTCAAGCAGAAGGGCGAGTTTGCGCATCAACTGACGATGTCGGCGACGCCGATTCCGCGCACGCTGGCGATGAGTTATTACGCTGATCTGGACGTTTCGGTGCTCGACGAGTTGCCGCCGGGGCGCACGCCAATCACGACCAAACTGGTCGCCGAAGGCCGCCGTGACGAGGTGATCAGTCGTGTTCACGACGCCTGCAAGTCAGGTCGCCAAGCGTATTGGGTCTGTCCGTTGATCGAGGAATCCGAGGCGCTGCAACTCAAGACCGCGCAGGAAACCTACGAGCGTCTGGTGGCGGAACTACCCAACCTCAAGGTTGGCCTGGTCCATGGTCGACTCAAGTCCGACGAAAAAGCAGCCGTTATGGCTGCTTTCGTGAATAACGAGGTGCAGGTCTTGGTCGCAACCACGGTTATTGAAGTCGGCGTCGATGTGCCGAATGCGAGCTTGATGGTGATCGAGCACGCCGAACGCTTCGGCCTCGCCCAGTTGCATCAATTGCGCGGCCGCGTCGGCCGTGGCGCGGCGCAATCGGCCTGCATTCTGCTCTACGCGCAACCGCTGGGCCAGACGGCGCGGGCGCGGCTCAAGGTGATCTATGAGAACACCGACGGCTTCGAGATCGCGCGCGAAGACCTGCGTTTGCGCGGCCCCGGCGAGTTTGTTGGTAGTCGCCAAAGTGGTCTGCCGCTGCTGCGCTATGCCGATCTGGACGACGTTTTGCTGGTGGAGCAGGCCCGCGCCGCTGCCGATGAGCTATTGCAGGGCGATCCGGTCGTGGTCGAGCGTCACCTGAAGCGCTGGCTGGGTAGCCGTGAAGAGTTGCTGAAGGCGTAGCGTGAACTGGGATTCCACTGGCCCTGAAGTTGCTTTACGAATATGGAAATGAAACCCTTGCCGCCTCTTGATACGTCTTGTCGTGAGTTGACGACAAGGAATGAAAGCCCTCGCCACTGTGTATGGTGGCGCCATTGATTTGACAGCATTGCCCGAGCCAAATGCATTTCTCTTTTGCCAGCCATCATCGTCACCGGTCCAATTCATGCAGCTTGGCCCGCCACCCGGTAAATCCTGCACATTCTGCCGTCGCTGAATCGCCTGTGTTCAGGGAAATCGCGGCACTGCGCTATGAGGTCTATTGCCAGGAGCGCGGCTATCTGGATCCCCGCCACTACCCGGAAAAGGTCGAAATAGACGAATTCGACGAGCGCTCCACCCACATTGCCGCGCACACGAACGACAATTTGCTGGTCGGTACGGTTCGTCTGGTCCAGGCGGCGCGGCAGCAGGCCTTTCCGCTGGAAGCGCATTGTTCGTTCTTCAGCGACTTTGACCTCCCGCCGCGCGAGCAGTGCGGCGAGGTTTCGCGACTGGTCGTGCGCCAGAGCTTTCGTGGTGGCGGTCCCAGCGCTTCCATGCGTCCCTTCGTGCCGGAGCGCCGGCGCGTACTGCAAGCAGAGCAACCGCCGCGAACCGATTGTCGTCGACGGAGTTCCAGCGCTCAGATATTGCTTGGCCTGTACCGCGAGATGTACCACCATAGTCGTGCGGCCGGCATCCGCTACTGGATCGCCGCCATGGAAAAACCATTGGCCCGCGCCTTGAACATGATGGGCTTCCAGTTCGCACCGGTCGGGCCGGAAGCCGACTATTCCGGCCCGGTGACACCGTTTGTCGCCGATCTGGACGAGCTGATGGCGGACCTGAGTCGTGCCAACCCGACGCTATCGGCATGGTTTGCCGCCAAGCCGACGTGATGTTGCCCGTCCTGATCTGAGATTCAGAAAGTCGGTGCTGGCGGGACGGCGGCATAGAATTCGCGCATGACCACACTTGCGCACATCAAAGAACGTCTCGACCTCTACGAAAAGCTGATGCGGCTGGACAAGCCGATCGGCACCCTGCTGCTGCTCTGGCCGACGCTTTGGGCGTTGTGGCTGGCCAGTCACGGTCAGCCGCCCTGGTTGCTGGTCTGGATTTTTGCCCTCGGTACGTTGCTGATGCGCTCTGCCGGCTGCGTGATCAACGATTACGCCGACCGCGATTTTGATCCGCATGTGAAGCGCACGCAGGATCGTCCGCTGGCCGCGCGCAAGGTCAGTACGCGTGAGGCGCTGATCCTGGCCGCCGTGCTCACGCTGTGTGCCGGTGGGTTGATTCTGCCTTTGTCGATGACTGTCTGGGCGTATGCCGTGGTGGCCGTTTTTCTAGCGGTTAGTTACCCCTTCACCAAGCGTTTCCTGGCTTTGCCCCAGGCTTACTTGGGGGTAGCTTTTGGTTTCGGCATTCCCATGGCCTACGCGGCCGTACTCGATACGGTGCCGCCGCTGGCGTGGGTGATGCTGCTGGCCAACGTCTTCTGGGCACTGGCCTACGATACCGAATACGCCATGGTCGATCGTGACGACGATCTGAAAATCGGCATCCGCACCGCAGCGATTACCTTCGGCCGCTACGATGTCGCGGCGGTGATGCTTTGTTACACCATCACCCTGGCGCTGCTCGCCTTCATTGCTTACCAACTCCGTCTTGGCGCGTTCTACTACGCCGGTTTGATGGTCGCCGCCGCGATCGCCGGCTACCACTACACGTTGATCCGGACGCGCACACGCGAAGGCTGCTTCAAGGCTTTCCGCCATAACAACTGGTTCGGTGCGGCGGTCTTTGCCGGCATCGTTGCCGAACTCAATCTGCGGCAATTCCTGCGCTGATGTTGCGTCGCTTGCTGATTTTGGCCATGAGCGCCTTGCTGGCCGCCTGCGCGACAGTGAATCCTTATTTCGACGAGAGCAAGCCGCATCACCGTCGTGATGGCTTCGTCAATTCGAATGGCCTGATGCTCGGCCAGTTTCCCTGGTACGACATCCTGCGACGCAACCTGCGCGGCGACTTTCGGCCGCTGGTGGAACCGGCTGGTGGCTACGCGGGTTTCATTCGTGAATGGACCGTGCCAATCGATCGTGCCCGAATTGCCCAGCGTAGCGACGCCCCCGTGATGACCTGGCTCGGTCATGCCGGCATGCTGTTGCAGGTCGGTGGCCTGAATATCCTCCTCGATCCACAACTTTCCGACTACGCCGGCCCTTTGTCGCGCTTTGGTGCCAAGCGTCGCGTGCCGGCGCCACTGACGCCGGAGGAATTGCCGCCGATCGACTTGGTGCTGATTTCGCACAACCACTACGATCATCTCGACTACGCCACGGTAACGCGCTTGGCGGCGGTGCAAAAGCCGCGCTGGATCGTGCCGTTGGGCGTAAAGGTCTGGTTTGACGACCACGGCATCGATCAGGTACAGGAAATGGATTGGTGGGATCGCACGACGGTGGGGCCGCTAATGCTGACCTTTACCCCGGCGCAACACTGGACCAAACGATCGCCCTTCGATACCAATGCCACGCTGTGGGGCGGCTTTGCCATCGAACAGCCGCGTCCAACTGGCGGCGAACCGTGGCGTTTTCTCTATACTGGCGACACCGGTTACTCGCAGGATTTCAAGGAGATCCGGCGACGACTTGGTGCCGTCGATTTCCTCGCCGTTCCCATCGGTGCCTATCTGCCGCGCGACTTCATGGCGCCGCAACATAT
Organism: Propionivibrio dicarboxylicus; assembly: GCA_945902805.1. GTDB lineage: Bacteria > Pseudomonadota > Gammaproteobacteria > Burkholderiales > Rhodocyclaceae > CAMDMZ01. The sequence continues at coordinate 36,833 of CAMDMZ010000024.1, forward strand.
CAACCCCGATGACGCCGTCCGCATCGTGCTCGATCTCGACGCGAAACACGCCATGGGAATTCATTGGGGCACCTTCGAACTGACGCAGGAGACCTTTGATCAGCCGCCCAAAGACCTCGAGGCGGCGTCTCGCCAGCACCGACTTTTTGCCGATCAGGTCTGGCTCTTCAAGCACGGCGAAACACGCGCCTTGCCGTTCTAGCGGAAGATCCTGCCGCCTTGCGCGGCGGTGGTCGGCAGAGTTCGCCGCCAAGCCTAACGAATTTTGCCGCCAGCCCTCTATTTACCGGCCTTCCCATGGAATTGATGGCTGAAATTCCTTCTGTTCAAGCCGTACCGGAAGGCTCTGCAGGAACGAATCCTGCGCATTCCCTGGCACACATCCGCCACAGGAGAATGCCATGGGCCACCTCGATATCAACGAAATTACCAGCATCGGCGTCAATGATGACACCTGGAAATCCCTGCGCAGCGATGAAGCGCGTTCACTGCTGTGCATGTTTGCCGCCCAGGATGCCGATAGCCGCGCCCTGGGCGCTGTGCTGGTATCGACACCGAATGGCAAGGATCTTTACGTCACACCACGGATGATGGCGTACCCCGCCTACTAGCGCGGTGGCAGTCCATTGGCCGTGCGACAGCGTTGAATGTCGCAGGCCGTGGGCAGGACGTGGCGATACTCGACGAAGTTGGCCATGCCGGCCAGGTCGCGACTGCTGCATTTGCCGCCCTTGTCGTCGTGGTAATACGACAGCACATCGACGCAGCGCCGCGAGTGCGCCATCAGCCCGAAAAAGTGCCCCATCTCGTGTGAGATAACCATCTGCAAGGTTTGCGTGGCGTCGTAGGACGGATTGCGCGCCTTGAGCAGCGCAAAGCCTTTGGCGCCAAGCGAAAGCGTCCGTTCACCAAGATTGGCCAGACCGAAGTTGCCGCGACTCCCGGCCTCGCTCCATTGCACCATGATGCTGCCCACGGGGGCGTTGCCGAACCCATCCAATGTCAGCAATTCGACCGGGATGCCGCAGGGCGACCAGGCATTGACTGCCTTGACCACCATCGCCTCGACCTGCGTGCGTTGGAACCAGGTCGGCGCGCCCTCGTGGCGGTAGGCAAAGCGCAGTTTCGATGCAATCGCGCGGCGATCGACACCATCACTCCAGGTACTGATTTCACCGCTACGGCATTCGGCAATTTCCTCGCTGCGCGTGTCGGAAAAAGCATGGCTGTAGGCGGTGCCTGCAAGCAGGAGCAGGGCGGTAAAGGCCCGAATGCGCCACATCGTCATGTCATCCACCTGAGCCAGAACCAGACGATGGCGAGCGTCATCAGCGTAACCGGGACACCGATGCGGACATGATCGCGCCAATCGATCGCGATGCCACTGCGGCCGGCCAAATCGACGACAATCAGATTGGCAATCGATCCCACCAGCAACAAGTTGCCGGCGAACGTGCTGACCAGAGCGAGCGCCGTACCCGCTTCGTGACCCGAGAGTTGGGGGATAAGCAACATCACGGCTGGAACATTCGAAACCAGGTTGGACAGCACCAGGCTGGCCGCGAAGAGGGGGCCAGCCTCGGCCAGTCGCACGCCCTGAGCACCCAGCCAAGCGACGCCCTGTGCGGACAGCCCAGTATTTTGGAAGGCATGATTGACGACAAAGAGGCCGATGAACAAGACCAGTAACTCCCAGTCGACGAAGCCCATCACATGCGAAGAATGGAAGCGCCGGCTGAGCAGCAGCACGCCAGCGGCCACCAGGGCGGCGACTTCGCGCGGCCAGTCGGTGAACAGAAAGATGAGCATCAGTACCGTAGCGACAGCCAGACCCTTGGCGGATTGCCAGCGATCGAACGGTGGATCAGCGTCGGTGAGCTGTCCGTCTGGCGGTGCCGTGGTCCCGGCGACTTGTGCGGTCTGGCGGCCGGTGAAAGCCAGCCAGGCCCAAAGCACGAACAGGCTCAAGATCACCGGCGGTAACGCCAGACGCGCGTAGTCGGCGAAGGAAAGCTTCATCAGCGACCCGATCAGCATATTCTGTGGATTGCCAATCAGGGTTGCCGCCGAGCCGATGTTGGCGGCGCAGGCGAGCCCGACCAGAAAGGGCAGCGGATTGAACTCCCGCTTGAGGCAGATCCGTGCCACGACGGGCGTGACGGCGAGGCACACGATGTCATTCGAGAAAACTGCCGAAAGTGCGGCGGCAACGGCGATCAGGGTGCCGAGCAAACCGTTGCGCGACAAAGGCAAGGCGCCCACTTGTCGCGTCACGGCGGTGTAGAAACCGCCCAGACGCATCTGCGCCGATACCACCATGAAGGAAAACAACAGCAGGATGGTCGGCAAATCGACGGCTTGGGCGGCTTGCTCGGTGCTCATCGCGCCGACGCCGATCACGGCGATGGCCCCGAGCAAGGCGACGCCGGAGCGGTCTAGCCGGAGCGTCGGCAGACCGCCGAGAAACATGCCGACATACACCGTGGCAAAGATGGCGACGATGCTCCAGTCGGTGGCGGCGTGGAGTGGAACAGGTGGCGGTGTGACCATGGGCAGAAGCAGCGCTAGCGCCAAGCCTATGACGCTGCGATTTCGTTACTGTGCCACCAAGGAATGAATTCGTCCACCGGCATGCCCTTGCCGTAGAGGTAACCCTGGCCGCGATCGCAGCCTAGCTTGGCGACAATGGCGGCGGTTGCTGCGGTTTCGATACCTTCAGCAACCACTAGCATGTCCAGTCGATGCGCCAGCTGCACCAGTGAGGCGATGATTTCGCGGTCGCGTTCCGAGCTTTCAGCGTAGCGGACAAAGCTTTGGTCGATTTTTACTTCCTGGACGGGCAGGCGTTGCAGATAGCTCATGCTAGCGTAGCCCGTGCCGAAATCGTCGACGGAAAGGTGAAAGCCCATTTTTCGCAGACGGAGCAGGACTCCCATGACCTGGTCCGTGTCTTCGATCATCAGCGTTTCGGTGAGTTCGAAGAGCAGACATTCCGGGGCCAGTTCCCAGGTGGTGAGCGTCTGGGCAATCAGATCGGGAAGTTCGTCGTCCAGCAGATCGTGGGCCGAGAGGTTGATCGAAAGAAGGACGGTCACGCCCTCGGCACGTAATCGAGACTGAACCTGCATCGCTTGTTGCAGCAGCCAGCGGGTGAATTCGCTGCGCAAGCCGAGGCGCTCAACCGTCGCCAGCGTGTGGTTGGGGGCAATTTTGTCGCCGCCGGGCAGTTGCCAGCGCAGCAATGCTTCGCAACCAACACAGTGGCCGTTGTTCAGGTCTATCTGCGGTTGCAGATAGATGGCTAAGCCGCCAGTACCGGCCAGCGCCCGGGGCAATTCGGCATGGAGCTGAAGGTGGGCGGCATCGATTTGCTCCATGGCCGGATCGTAGGTGGCATAACGGTTGCCACTGCGGTCAGCGATGAGGGCGGCAATGCGTGCGGATTGCACGAGATGGCGCGGCTCGCGACCGTCGTCAGGGTGCAAGGCGCCGCCACAGGCAACGCGTAGCAGCAGATAGTTGCCATCGTAGCCGGGTAGGGAGTCGGCGAACAGCGTATCGAGCCGCACCATGGCCATCATCAGCGGCACGCTGTTGGGCAAATCGGCGAGCACAATCAGCCATTCCCAGCTATCGGCCGAGTACAGCCGATCCTGCGGGCGGAGTGCTTTGCTGAGCCGCCGCGTCACTTCGGCGCGAAGCTGGCTAGTGGCCGCCGGCGTGAGACGAAACAGGGCCGGATCGGGCAGTACGGTGAAGTCGATGACGCCTAGGCATCGGGCGGACGCCAGGTGCTGCGTCGATAGCGCAATATCTGCTAATGCGACGGCCAGCCCGGAAAGATTGGTCGCCGGGTCAATACGGCGTTCGCCACGTCGGGAATCGCGCTCAGTAAACATTTCAGCCCAGATAGAACTCGGTTGGATCAATGCCGTAGGCATCCATTGGTAAGGAGTGGATGATACGGTAAGGCTCGCCGGTGCCACACGGTGGATCCATTATCAGATCGATGGTGCGGGGCTTTCGCTCGACAGACTTATCGGGGCCGAGGACGATCATCACCCGTGGCTTGAGCCGGCGCACCTGATTTTGCTGAATGACGACACCCACTTCGCCACTATTGAGTTCGACCAGGCTGCCGATAGGGTACAAGCCGACACATTGAATCAGCTGGTCGACCAGTGGCGCGCGGAATTTCGTGTCACGCATGCCGACCAGGCTTTCCAGTGCCTTCTGGCTCGAAACCGCGCCGCAGTAGGAGCGTTGACGGGTCATCGCACAATAGGTGTCGATCAGCCCGGCCAATTCGGCATGCAGGCTGATTTTCTCGCCCTGAATACGTCTGGGATAGCCGCTGCCGTCAAATCGCTCATGATGGCTACCGACGATGTTGAGTGCCTCGAAGGAAAATTCAGCCTGCCCCACCAGAATTTGCATCGAGCTGGCGACATGGGATTGCACCTGAGCCAACTCTTCTGCCGTCAGGGGATCATTCTTGCTCAATACGGTTTCAGGAATATGCACTTTGCCGACGTCCTGCATCAGGCCCACCAGACCAAGCAGTTCTATCGTTCTGCTCGGCATCCCGAGATAGCGTGCCAGCACCATCAAGTGAACTGAAACATCGACCGCATGATCGTAAGAGTATTCGTCGCTGGTACGCAGGCGTGTCAGCCAGATCATGGCGTCAGGATTGCGCTCTACCGATTCCGCCATTTCGGCGACCATTCCAGCGACTTCCTTGATCTCGCCGCTGATCGCCGTGCCAATTGCCGAACGTACCGACTGCAACGTCTTTTTGACATCGTCGACGATAGGTGCCGAATAGACCAACTCGGCTTCGAGCCGACTTTGGTTGTCGATGCCAAAAACCGGAGGCACCGCTTGCGGCCGACGTGGTCCCGAAGTGAGGACCGGCATTTCACGTAGCGACCGGTAAACCGAAGGGAATTCGTCAGGAACCGACCGAATCGTCACCGTGGGTGCCGGGGCCGATGACGAACTGCGGCGCAGTGTCGGCTGTTCGCGTCCCTCGGCGGCGAAATGTGGGCCGATGGAACGGCTGCGATCAATGGTGACGGTGGTGCAGCAGCGTTTCAAATCGACAATTTGCTGGTCGTCGTCTACCAGAAATCCCTGGAGCAGGAATGGCGTACCGAGCCAGGGACGATCCAGCTCGGTGACGAACATGCCGAGTTGGATCTGCGTGCTGGAGATGACTTCCTTCACGTCAGACGTTCCATTGTGGCGGCTTCGCAGTGGCTGGGCGCAGAGGGCGAAGCAAATGTAATGGTTGCCATGTGTTGATTGTAGCGGTTTATGCGAAGCGGGCAGCTGGTGCCACAATTCGGGCGAAAAACATTTTTAAAACAAGGTCTTTTTTTCATGGCGCGCATCACGGCTGTGCAGTGTCCGGGTTATTTCCAAGCAGCGTAGAACGAATTTCCCAGTGCCGCCAATCCTCACCAATCCTCACATTGCCGGCTGCCAGTTGGCAAGTGGTAGCAGGTAAGATGCACACATGAAATATCACGATCTACGCGACTTCATCGCGCAACTCGAACAACTTGGCGAACTCAAGCGGATCGGTGTCGAGGTCGACCCGAAACTCGAAATGACCGAGATCGCCGACCGCGTGTTGCGGGCCGGTGGGCCGGCGCTGCTGTTCGAAAAGCCCAAAGGCCACTCGATACCCGTACTGGCCAACTTGTTCGGTACGCCACGGCGGGTCGCTCTGGGCATGGGCGGGGCTGACAACCAGGATGGCGACTGGAAGACTCAGTTGCGCGAAGTCGGCCGCACGCTGGCTGCGCTCAAGGAACCGGAGCCGCCGAAGGGGCTGCGCGACGCCTGGGACAAACTGCCACTGCTCAAGCAGGTGCTTAACATGGCGCCCAAGGTGGTCAGTTCGGCACCTTGTCAGGAAATGGTCTGGGAGGGCAAGGACGTCGATCTGTCACGCTTGCCGATCCAGACCTGTTGGCCGGGAGACGTCGCTCCCCTGATCACCTGGGGATTGGTGGTGACGCGCGGGCCGAACAAGAACCGGCAGAATCTGGGCATCTATCGCCAGCAGGTGTTGGGGCCGAACAAGGTGATCATGCGCTGGCTGGCCCATCGTGGTGGGGCGCTGGATTTTCGCGATCACTTGGCCGCCAATCCGGGCCAGTCCTTTCCCCTCGCGGTCGTGCTGGGTTGCGATCCGGCAACCATTCTCGGCGCCGTGACGCCGGTGCCGGATTCGCTCTCTGAATACCAGTTCGCTGGCCTGTTGCGCGGTAGCAAGACCGAACTGGTCAAGTGCCTGGGTTCTGATTTGCAAGTGCCGGCGCGGGCCGAGATCGTGCTTGAGGGCGTGATTCATCCTGGCGAGACGGCCATGGAAGGGCCTTACGGCGACCACACCGGCTACTACAACGAGCAGGCCGAGTTCCCTGTATTCACTGTCGAACGCATGAGCATGCGGCGCGAGCCGATCTACCACTCCACCTACACCGGCAAGCCTCCGGACGAACCAGCGATGCTGGGACTGGCGCTCAACGAGGTGTTTGTTCCCTTGCTGCAGAAGCAGTTTCCCGAGATCGTTGATTTCTACCTGCCGCCCGAGGGCTGCTCGTATCGCATGGCGGTGGTGAGCATGAAGAAGGCTTACCCCGGCCACGCCAAGCGCGTGATGTTCGGCATCTGGAGTTTCCTGCGCCAGTTTATGTACACGAAGTTCATCATCGTGGTTGATGACGATGTCGATGTACGCGACTGGAAAGAAGTGATCTGGGCCATGACCACCCGTGTTGATGCGGCGCGCGATACCCTGATCGCCGAGCACACGCCGATTGACTACCTCGATTTTGCCTCGCCCGTGGCCGGTTTGGGCAGCAAAATGGGCATCGACGCGACCAACAAGTGGCCGGGCGAAACCAATCGCGAATGGGGGCGCACTATCGTCATGGACCCTGCGGTTAAGCAACGGGTGGACGCTCTGTGGAAGGATCTGGGCCTTGACTGACCTTCAGGTGCGGGATCTCGATTTCGACGATCCGCGGCAATCTGCCGCTTTTTTGTCGCTGCTTGATCACTATGCCCGCGATCCGATGGGTGGCGGTGACGCGCTGAGCGCCGAGGTGCGACGCACCCTGCCGGGAAAACTCGGCGCAGTCTCCGGTTTTCATGGCGCAATCGCCTGGCACGGTGATCAGCCGATCGGATTGATCAACTGTTTCACCGGTTTTTCCACCTTCAAGGCGATGCCCTTGCTCAATGTCCATGATCTGGTGGTGCACGCTGACTGGCGTGGTCGCCGGATTGGCGAGGATTTGCTGGCTTGGGCCGCACGCCGGGCCCGCGAACTGGGTTGCTGTAAACTAACGCTGGAAGTCTTGGCCAACAATCACGTGGCCAAGCGCTGTTATCGACGCGCCGGTTTTGCTCCGTATGTGCTGGACCCAGCGGCGGGGGCCGCCGAATTGATGCAGCGTTTTCTCGACTGACGTGAAGAATGGAGAACCCCGATGGCTGATTTCGATTCCAATGGCGCTTTGATCACCGACTCGTCGAATCTGGATGGCCAGCGTGCCTGGTGCCATGTAATGTATGGCCTGCATGCACTTTCTGCCTTGAGCGGCATCCTCACCTCGGCCACCATCATTGGCGCTTTCGTTTTTGGCTGGCCGTCCATCATTGCCGTGATCATCAACTACGTCACGCGTGACCGCGTGCGCGGCACCTGGCTGGAAAGCCATTGGCGCTGGCAATTGCGTACCTTCTGGTATGCCGCTCTGTGGTTGCTGGTCGCCGGCATTTTGACGATCACACTGATCGGAATTCCCTTCGCCTGGGTGGTGATCTTGTCGACCGGCTTCTGGGTGGCCTATCGCGTGGTGCGTGGCTGGATCGCCTTGTCCGGTCGCGAGCCGATGGCCTTGCCGGCCTGATTACGCCAGGTTGAATTTGAAGGCGTCCAGCGCCAGTGCGCCCGCGCTGTAGTGGCGAAATACGGGCGTGGGTGCGGTTTTCATGCCGCCCGCGCCCATGGCGACGAAAATCGGCAGCAAGTGCTCCTCGCTGGGATGCGCGCGCGCAGCGTGCGGTGCCTGACGGCGGTAGTCGAACAGGGCCGGTAGATCGCAGGTGGCCAGGCGGTCATTGAACCAGTCTGCGAATTCGGCAACGTAGGGCAGTGCCCGACCCTCTGGTGCATCGCCGACCAGATCGCGCAGATTGTGCGTCAGTCCGCCCGACGCCATGATCAGCACACCTCGTCCCGTCAGCGCAGCCAGTTTTTCTCCCAACCGGAAATGGTCGGCCGGGCTGGCATCCGGCATGACGCCGAGCTGGATGACCGGGATATCGGCTGCCGGATAGAGATAGCGCAGGGGCACCCAGGCGCCATGATCGAGCCCGCGTTTGGAATCCACCGCGATTTCCGGCATCAGTGCACGAATTTCCGCGACCAGGTCGCTGGCGCCGGGCGGCAAGTAGTTGATCTCATAGAGCGCTTCGGGAAAACCGTAGAAATCATGGATGGTCGCGGGCTGCGGCGCGGCAGTAATGGCCGGCACGCGTGTCATCCAGTGTGCCGAGACGGCGAGAATGGCGCGCGGGCGGGGCAGGTCTGCGGCCAGTTGTTGCCAGGCGATGCCGGCATTTCCTGCTTCCAGCATCATCAGCGGCGAACCGTGGGAGATGAAGATTGGGGGAATGGCGGCACCATGTGAAAAAGTCGGTGCTGGCGGGACGGCGCTGGAGTCGGGGGCGGGGGCCGCGTTGGGGTTGGGGTCGGCGCTTATCATGGCGTCAGTCTAGCGTTTCCGCCCCATCCTTGTCGGCCGGTTTAGAATGAACGGATCGCTGCCATTCTTTTGCAGCCTGCACCCGCCGGAGCCATTCATGAATGTAGTTATCGTCGACGATACGCAGATCAACGTGACCCTGATGGAAGCCCTGATCAAGCGCATTGAGGGCTGCAAGCCGGTGTGCTTCACCGAGTCGGCCAAAGGGCTGCAGTGGTGCATCGACAATGAACCGGATCTGGTGATTGTCGATTACATGATGCCGGCGCCGGATGGCATCGAGTTCATTCGCCTTTTGCGTGAAGTGCCCACGCGCAAGGAACTGCCGATCCTCATGGTGACTGCCGACCATGAGAAGGAAGTGCGCTACCGTGCGCTGGAAACCGGTGCCACCGATTTTCTGACCAAGCCGGTGGACCGCATCGAATTCACCTCGCGGGCCAAGAACATGCTGGCGATCCGCCGCAGCCATGTGCTGCTGAGCAATCACGCGGCCCGACTGGCCGACGAGGTGCGCGAGGCCACCGCCGAGATCCACACCCGTGAACGCGAAACGATTTTCCGCCTCGCTCGCGCCGCCGAATTCCGCGATCCGGAAACCGGCGCCCACATTCTGCGTATGGCCAACTATTCGTGCATCATCGCCGAAAAGCTGGGGTGGGATGCCGAACGCAATGACATCCTCTTGTTGGCCGCGCCGATGCACGATGTTGGCAAGCTGGGTACGCCAGACCATATCCTGCTCAAGCCGGGGAAGCTAACTCCGGACGAGTTCGAGATCATGAAAAAACATGCGCCGATCGGTTGGGAAATCCTGAAGGATTCCTCGTCACCGATCTTGACCCTGGCGGCAGAGATTGCACTGACCCATCACGAGAAATTTGACGGCTCTGGCTATCCGAACGGTACGGCGGGGATTGACATTCCGATCGCGGGCCGTATCGTCGCGGTTGCCGATGTGTTTGACGCGCTAACCTCCGAGCGACCGTACAAGGAGGCCTGGCCCATCGAGCGCGCGCTTGAATTTCTGCAGCAAGGGCGCGGCGTTCATTTTGATCCCGACTGTATCGATGCGTTCCTCGGCGCCCAGGACGCGGTGCTTGCCGTGCGCGACCGCTATCAGGACGAGGTCGGCAGCTACTGATTTTCATGCAGGCCATTCCCAACCGCCTGCTGCCGCGTCGCCTTCATCATCAGCTGGCTTTGCTGTTTGCGCTGTTGTTTGCGCTCTCGATCACATTTTTTGGCAAATACACCAGCGAAAAGCAGTACCGAATGTCCGTCACCCTGCTTGAGCAGCACGCTCTGAGCTGGACCATCGAGACGGCGACGGAAAGCGCGGTCGAGGTGACACGACGCGACACAAACGCCTTGTTCGAGCGTCTGCGACATATGGCCACCAGTGCCGGTGCCGAGCACCTCGCCGCCTTTGCGTCGGACGGTAGTTTGCTGATGGCGGTCAGGCGCGAGGCGGAGACCATCACCATCGACAAGGCCATGCCCAACGTGACGCCGCCGGGCACGGTGGCGGGGATGGTGACCAGCGCCGGAGGCGGGCTCTACGCCGGCAAGACCGCGACCCGCATTCTGGCCTGGGCGCCAATTGTGCACGCGGGCGAGGAAGCCGGCTGGATTCGTGCCGAGTTCGATACCCTACATGCCGACGAAGCCCGCGAGAACATCCTCAAGGATAGTTTTCTGGTTGGGTCCCTGATGATCGGCGCCGCCACGTTGCTGGTGTTTTTCTTCCTGCGCGTGCCGCTGGCTTCTCTGCGCAAGGCGACGGCTTTCGCCAATGAGCTTGATTCCAAGTTTGGCAGTATTGAAAATTTTGCCGGCACATCAACCGAGATCCACGAATTGGGCGATGCCTTGAACTGGGCTTCGCTGCGCCTTTTTGACCAAAATGCGGCCCTGACTGAGGGCGAACGACGCAAGGGCGTGATTCTCGAAGCGGCCCTGGATTGCATCATTGCCGTGGACCAGGCGGCGTGCATCACCGAATTCAATCCGTCGGCCGAGCGCAGTTTCGGCTATCGCCGTGACGAGGTGGTGGGGCGGCCGATGCTCGATTTCATTGTGCCGCCGCATCTGCGGGAAATGACGCTCGCGGCGATGCAGCGCTATTTTGAGAGCGGCACCTCGCCCTTGCTCGATGGCCGCCGCGAGACAACGGCGCTGCGTCGGGATGGGAGCGAGTTCCCCGTCGAAGTGGCGATCGCGGCCATGGGTGCCGCAGGCAATCGGGCTTTCATCATTTATTTGCGCGATATTACCGAACGCCAGCAAGCTCAGCGGGCACTCGAAGATCAACTGAAATTTATCCAGCAATTGCTTGAGGCGGTGCCAACGCCGATCTACGTCAAGGATATCGACGGCCGTTACCTGACGGTCAATCGGGCCTGGATGCAGTTCTTCAACGCCAGTACCGAGCGGGTGATCGGGCATACCGTCAACGAGCTTTTTTCGCCGGAAGTGGCTCAACTCCATAGCGAGAAAGATGCCGAACTTTGGGCCACCGGGACGCAATCCTATGCCGTACAGGCGGTGAATTCCACGGGAGAGAAACGTGAACTGCTGGTGAGTAAGGCCACGTTTTCGCGGGCGGATGGGTGCGTTGGTGGTTTGATCGGTGTGCTGACCGACATCACCGAGCAGAAGCAGGCGGAAATTGCGCTCAAGGAGGCGAAAGATGCCGCCGAAGAGGCTAACCGGGCCAAAGGCGATTTCCTCGCCAACATGAGCCATGAAATCCGGACGCCGATGAACGCCATCCTCGGTATGACCGATCTGGCGCTGGATACTCAACTGGATGCCGAGCAGCGCGAGTATCTTGGTCTGGTCAAGAGTTCTGCTGATGCCCTGCTCTCCATCATCAACGACATTCTCGACTTTTCGAAGATTGAATCCGGCCGCCTGGACTTTGAGGCGATTCCCTTCAGTTTGCGTGAAACGGTCGGGATGGCGACGCGAACGCTGGCTGCCAAAGCGCGCGAAAAGAACATCAAGCTGTATTTCAGCATTCCGCCGCAAACTCCTGACGGTTACAGCGGTGACACCTATCGATTGCGGCAGGTGCTGGTCAATCTGATTGGTAATGCCCTCAAATTCACCGAACGCGGGGAGATCGAGGTGAGTGCCGCGCTCGAGATCGTGCCGGGTGCACTGAATGACATCGAGCAACTGCATTTTGCGGTTCGTGATACCGGCATCGGCATTCCCGCAGATAAGCAGCAAGTTATTTTCGAAGCGTTTTCGCAAGCCGACAGTTCCACCACGCGCCGTTTTGGCGGCACCGGGCTCGGCCTGACCATTTGCCAGCGTCTGGTGCAAATGATGGGCGGCCGCATCTGGGTTGAAAGCGTGCCGGCGGTCGGTAGTGTGTTCCATTTCACGGCACGCCTGACGCAGGTGGCCGCGCCGCCACCTTCCGCCGTTGCGTCGACACACGCGTCTGCCACGCATCCCAGCCAGCATCTAAGCATCTTGTTGGCGGAAGATAATCCGGTGAATCAGACGCTGGCCGTGCGTATCCTGGGCAAGCTGGGGCACACCATCAAGGTGGTCGGCAATGGCGCCGATGCGGTCGCCGCAAGCCGCGAAGGGCTGTATGACGTCATCCTCATGGATGTGCAGATGCCGGTGCTCGGGGGCTTTGAAGCGACGGCCAAGATCCGGGCACTGGAGGCCGCCGGCCAGCCACGGATTCCCATCATCGCCATGACCGCCCACGCCATGGAGGGCGACCGCCAGAAATGCCTCGCCGCCGGCATGGACGCCTATGTCTCGAAGCCGATCCAGACACCCATGCTGGTTGCGGCGCTGGCCGAGGTGACGCAGGGAGTTGGCGTGTCTGAGGAGTCGAACACGCCGCTTAGCCCGAATATGCATCGCCCTGCCGGTCCGCTGTTTGATCGCAAGACGGTGCTCGACAATCTGGGCGATGACCTGGATTTGTTACGCACCCTGGCGCAGATCTATATTGACGATCTGCCCAACGGTTTGCAGACCTTGCATGCTGCTGCCAACAGCAAGGATGCCGCCGCATTGCTGGCCGCAGCACACACCTTGAAAGGAGCGGCAGCAAATTTCGGGGCGGAATTAGTGGTGGCGGAATTGGTCGCGATCGAACAGGTCGCGCGTTCGTCCGTGGTAGGTGCGGATTTCCCGCTGGCGCTGAGCGAGCAGATTGCGACTGCGGTGGACTTGTTGGAGCAATTAGGCGCGGAACTGCGGGTCGCTTAGGTAGCCGGTAGCCGGTAATCCTGGGTACCGTCCGGGCTCACCCCTTCTTCTGAATCAACTCCACCTTATACCCATCCGGGTCTTCCACGAACGCAATCACGGTCGTGCCGCCCTTCATCGGTCCGGCTTCGCGCACTACTTTGCCGCCGCGCCCTTTGATCTCGACGCAAGCGGCGTAGGCGTCCTCCACTTCCAGCGCGATATGGCCGTAACCGGTGCCGAGTTCGTACTTTTCGACGCCCCAGTTATGGGTTAGCTCTATGACCGCACCAGCGCCTTCGTCCTGGTAGCCGACGAAGGCGAGGGTGAATTTGCCTTCTGGATAATCGTTGCGACGCAAGAGACGCATGCCTAGCACCTCGGTGTAGAAGGCCAGTGAATGGTCAAGATTGCCGACGCGCAACATGGTGTGCAGGAGTCGCATGAGATCGCTTTCAGAGGATAGGTAACTGATTGGCGGCGTGCTTGAGTTCGGTACGCGCCGCTTGCCAATCGGGATAGGCGCGCTCGACCCACGCCCAGAAGCGCGGGCCATGATTCATTTCGTGCAGGTGCGCCAGTTCATGCACGGCAACATAGTCGCCCAGATGTGGCGGCAGGTGAATCAGGCGCCAGTTGAGGCGGATGCCGCTGTGGCGACTGCAACTGCCCCAACGCGTCCGCGCGGACGACAAACCCACGCGGGGAACACTGACGCCAAGCTGCGGGGCGAAGTGCGCCAGTCGGGTCTCAAAGTGATTCAAAGCCCGCTTTTGCAGGGCGCGTTGGGCGAGCAGGTTGAGGTCGGCGGCCGGGCGCGCTTCCAGCAGCAAGGTCGTGGCGATCCAGCGGCTGCGGTTGGCGCCGGGGTGCACGCGCACATCGATTTCGTCGCCAAGCAAGGGCAGGCGCAAGCCATCGCGCACACTGACGTGACGCGGGCGCGCAGCGGTGGCGAGGTCGGCCAACTTCTGCACGATCCAGGCGCGGTGTTGGTGGATGAAGGCGTCGATCTCGGCGCGGGCGAGAGAATGGGGTGCGCCAACGCGCAGACCGCGTTCATCGATGGTCAGCGTCAGGCGTCGCCGTTGGCGGCCTTGATTCAAGGTGTAGGGAATCACTTGGCCGTCGAGCACGACATGCTGCGGGGCGGGTCGTGCCGGAGGCGTTGGCAGACGAAAGAGGTTTAGTTGATGATCAAGGTGCCGGCCGAATTGTTCGGCCAGACGGCGCAAATTCATGCCGCAAATGCAGCGAACAAATCGGCTTCGCGTTCTTCACGCGGCAAGGCGGCGACGGCGCGGGTGAGGATTTGCTCGATGATCGGCAGCGGTTGCTCGATCAGGCGCCAGTTACAGCGCAGGATATCGGCGGCGCGGATGTCTGCCCAGTGGCCATGAGCGGCGAAAGAGAGCGTCAGCTTAGGTGGGCGCCGTCCCGCCAGCGCCGACTTTTTGACGATGATCTCGTTCAGGCAGCGCTTGGCGGCATCGCGTAGCCAGGCTTCGGCACGATCCTGAATCTGGCGCGGAGTGGCTTGGGGCGGCAGCGGCAGATGCAGAATCTCGCCTTCCAGCAGGGCATCCTTGCGCACGGTGTCGAGTGTCAGGCGCACGGTGCCGCCGAGATAGGCGAGTTCGGCCCCTTCGCACCAGCGTGTGGCGGGATCGGGAGCGCTGTCATCGAGACGTAGTGCCAGTTGCGGGTTGCGCTGGGGATTCATGGTGCTCATACCGTTTCTCCGTCGGTGGGGGTCTGGCCCTGCTGATACAAGTGCGGGCTGATGCGCCGCATTTCGGCCTCGATCCAGGCTTCGGCGCGGGCATTGACTTCGCCGGCGCTGAGTCCGGCCGGATCGATCGCTGGACCGATACTGACGGTGACCCGCCCGGGTTGCTTGAAGAAGGCATTGCGGCCCCAGAACTCACCGGAATTGAGCGCCACCGGCAGCACCAAGGCACCGGTTTCGACGCCCAGATGGGCGCCGCCGATCTTGAAGCGCCGCTTATGGCCGGGCGCGGCGCGCGTGCCTTCGGGGAAGATGATGATCGAATAGCCTTTGTCGAGCCGGTCGCGACCTTGGTCAACCAGCTGCTTCAGAGCATCTTTGCCGGCGCCGCGATCGATCGAAATCATCGGGATTACGGCCAGCGCCCAGCCGAAGAAAGGCAGTTGCTTGAGCTCTTTTTTCCAGACGTAGAGCACCAGCGGGAAGATTTCCTGCAAAACCAGCGTCTCCCAAGCCGACTGATGTTTGCACAGAATAACAACCGGCTTGGTCGGAATATTCTCGCGACCACGCAACTCATAGGGAATGCCCAACACATGTTTGACCAGCCAGATCGTGAAGCGCACCCAGGGCTCGACCGAGAGGCGTCGAGCGCGATGTGGCAGCCAGAAGCAGAGGATCACGCCCAGCGTGTAAGGCGGCGTGACGATCACCAGGATCAGCATGAACAGGACCGAGCGCAGCACGCCGACTAACTTCATGGCGCGGCCCCGAGAAGATGACTGACGACGGCGGCAAGATCGGCAAATACCGGGATGCCGGCCGGCAACTCGGGATTGACGAGCGTTTTGGCGCCTTTGCCGCTACGCACCAGGATCGGTCTGGCGCCGACGGCGATTGCCGCTTGCAGGTCGCGCAGACTATCGCCAACGGACGGGACTCCAGCGAGATCGGCATTGAAGCGGGCGGCAATCTCCTTGAACATGCCTGGCTTTGGCTTGCGGCACTCGCAGTTGTCCGTGTTGGTGTGCGGACAGAAAAATACGGCGTCGACGCGCCCGCCGACTAAAGCCAGCGTCTTGTGCATCTTGTCGTGGATGGCATTCAGCGTATCCATTTCGAACAGGCCGCGACCGATGCCCGACTGGTTGGTCGCGACCACCACACGGTAGCCGGCCTGGCTCAGGCGGGCGATGGCTTCGATGCTGCCGGGGATCGGCCGCCATTCGTCCGGCGACTTGATGTACTGGTCAGAGTCGAAGTTGATGACGCCGTCGCGGTCGAGGATTACGAGTTTCATGCCACCCATTTCACCACGATACGACGGCGCTCACGGCAGGAGAACAGGCGCAATTGCCCTGAATTTCGCTGCCTCATGGGCCTACGCCGAGAGCCGGGAAATATCCGCTACGCGGTTCATCAATCCGGCCAGTTGCGACAGCAGGGCCAACCGGTTGGCGCGGGTCAGGGGTTCCTCGGCCATCACCATCACCTTGTCGAAGAAGGTATCGACGGCGCTGCGCAGGCCCGCCAGTGCCTTCAGCGCACCCTCGTAATCGCCGTTGGCGAACTGCGATTCGATGCCCGGTGTGGCCGCAGTGACCGCAGCGAAGAGGTTTTTCTCAGCGTCTTCCTGCAGCAGCGCAATATCGATTTCGGCCGTGCTGGCCTCGGTCTTCTTCAGGATATTGACGATCCGTTTGTTGGCGGCGGCGAGTGCGGCGGCTTCCGGCAAAGCAGCAAAGGCCTTGACGGCAGCGAGGCGCGCCGGCACTTGGTCGATGCGCAGTGATTCCTGCGCCAGGACGGCGTCGACGGCGTTCTGGTCGTGACCCGATTCACGCAGGAAGTGGCGCAGGCGCTCACGGATGAAGTCGAGCAATCCGGCGCGGTAGTCGGTGCTGAGCACGCCCGGCGCGAAACCGGCGGCCGCTTCGTCGATCAGCGTGCCCAGATCGAGCGGCAACGGTGTTTCCATCAGCATGCGCAGGATGCCCAGGGTGGCACGACGCAGAGCGAAGGGATCTTTGTCACCGGTGGGAATCTGGCCGATGCCGAAGAATCCGGTCAGCGCATCGAGCCGCTCGGCCAGCGCTACAGCGCAGGCGACATTACCTTGCGGCAGGCGGTCGCCGTTGAAGCGCGGACGGTAATGGGCTTCAATCGCGTCGGCAACGACGGCGGTTTCGCCATCATGCAGCGCGTAGTAGCGGCCCATGATGCCTTGCAGTTCGGGGAATTCGCCAACCATGTCGGTGACCAGGTCGGCCTTGGCCAGCATGGCGGCGCGTTCTGCGGCGGCAATATCGGTGTGCAGATGGGTGGCGATTCGACCGGCGAGCTTGACCAGACGCTCGACGCGCTGACCGAGACTGCCGAGCTTGTTGTGATAAACGATGCGATCAAGCTTCTCGCGCCGTCCTGCCAGCGCCGACTTTTTGTCGGTCTCGAAGAAGAACTTGGCATCGGCCAGACGCGGACGCACGACACGCGCGTTGCCGGTAATGATGTTGGTCGGATCGGCTACTTTCATGTTGGAAACGACCAGGAAGCGATGCGTCAGCTTGGCCTGATCACCGGTTCCATCCATCAACGGAAAATATTTCTGGTTCGCTTTCATGGTCAGGATCAGACATTCCTGCGGCACGGACAGGAATTCCGGCTCGAATTCCGCCTCGTACACTGTCGGATGCTCGACCAGCGAGGTGACTTCATCGAGCAGCGCGTCGTCTTGCAACCAGTGCAGATTGCGCTTGGCGGCGGCCGCATCGAGCTGCTTGCGGATTTCTTCGCGGCGCGTGGCGAAGCAGGCGATGACGTGGCCTTCTGTGGCGAGGAGCTGCACGTACTTGTCGGCATGAGAAATATCAATCACATCAACGCTCATGAAGCGATGACCCGAGGTGACATTGCGGCTCGCCAGACCCAACACTTCGCCGGGCACGATGCGCGCACCATGCAGCATCACCAGACCATGCACTGGGCGCACGAATTGGACTTCACGCGATCCCCAGCGCATCAGTTTGGCGACCGGCAGCTTCTTCAGTGCGGCTTCGACCATGGGCGCCAGATGCAAGGCGAGCGGTTCGCCGGTCTTGTGCTGGCGGGCGACCAAGTAGTCGGCCTTGCCGTCGTTCACTTTTTCGAGTTGCACAAATTCAACGCCTGCCGAGCGCATGAAACCTTCCAGCGCCTTGGTCGGTTTGCCGTCGGCGCCCACGCCCGAGGCGACGGCCGGGCCTTTTTTCTCGACCGTGCGGTCGGGCTGGGTCTCGCGGCAATTCGGGAATTGGACGGCGAGGCGGCGCGGGGTGGCGAACCATAGCCCGGCATTGGTGGCTTCAATGAAGCCTGCGTCCGCCAACGCCTTTTGCATTTGCTCGCGGAGGGAGAGACCCAGCTTGGACAGCGATTTCGGTGGCAGTTCTTCGGTCAGGAGTTCAATCAGGAGTGTGTCGTTCATCACGCGGCCTCTTTCTTGCACATCGGGAAGCCGAGCTTCTCGCGGGAATCGAAGTACGCCTGGGCGATTTCACGCGCCAGGGCGCGCACGCGGCCGATGTAGGCGGCGCGTTCGGTGACCGAGATGGCGCCGCGCGCATCGAGCAAATTGAAGCTGTGCGAGGCCTTCATCACCATTTCGAAGCCCGGCAGCGGCAGGCCGAGGGCCATCAGACGCTTGGCTTCAGATTCAAACTTGGAGAACTGGGCGAACAGCCAATCTACATCGGAATGCTCGAAGTTGTAGGTCGACTGCTCGACCTCGTTCTGGTGATAGACGTCACCGTAGGTGATGCCGGGCGTCCACACCAGGTCATAGACGTTCTCGACGCCTTGCAGATACATCGCCAGGCGCTCGATACCGTAGGTGATTTCGCCCAGCACCGGGCGACAGGTGAGCGAGCCGACTTCCTGGAAGTAGGTGAACTGGGTGACTTCCATGCCGTCGAGCCAGACTTCCCAGCCCAATCCCCAGGCGCCAAGTGTCGGCGATTCCCAGTCATCCTCGACGAAACGGATATCGTGCTCGGAGGTGTTGATGCCGAGCGCACGCAAGCTGTCGAGGTAGAGATCCTGGATGTTGTCCGGCGACGGTTTCAGCACCACCTGATATTGATAGTAGTGCTGCAGGCGGTTAGGGTTTTCGCCATAGCGGCCATCCTTCGGGCGGCGGCTGGGCTGAACATAAGCGGCTTTCCATGGCTCAGGGCCGATGGCACGCAAAAAGGTGGCCGTATGAAAGGTGCCGGCACCGACTTCGATGTCGTAGGGTTGCAGCAGTGCGCAACCTTGCTTGTCCCAGAAGTTCTGCAAACGCAGGATCACTTCCTGGAACGTGGGTTTGTCTATCATCGGATAACCCCGTTAGTGGGCAAAACGGCAATTTTAGCGGCTCAGGGTTCCCTCAGGTATCATCCGGGCTGCCTAAATTGATCGGAAAAGGATTGCATCGTGGATCAGCAAGTCAGTATTGTTCTGAAGAGCGGTGACCGCTACGACATCCACCTTTCGGCGGCTGAATTGGCTGAATTCGACCAATCGACCGGGCGCTTCTACGTGGGCGATCTTTTTGCTGAATCGGGCCTGGAAACTCCGAATCCGATCGGCAAGATTCTGCTGATCGACCAGGTGCTGTTGCTGGCACAAGAACAGAAGCCGGCGGTGTGGGCACAGCCGGATGCGACGCTGAAAAAGTTTCTGGCGGCGGTTATCCAGTCATTGGGCCGTAATTCGGTCACCATCGATCTGCTGAATCACAAGGTCTGAGTCTGCTTGGCTTTGATGCGTGAAGCGCGCCAGGCCGGCACGCAGGCCAGGATCGACAGCACCAAGGCCAGCGCATTGCCCCATTGTGCGTAGGGTGTCAGTCCTTGATAGCCTTGTGCGTCAACGATTAGCGCCCCTGACGTAAAGGGTGGCAGGGCTCCGGCGACGCGCCCATCGGGCAGGATCATTGCCGTCATCCCCGTATTCGTCGCCCGCAGCATCACCCGTCCGGTTTCCATCGCGCGCATGCGGGCGATTTGCAGATGCTGTGGTTGTGCCAGCGAATCGCCGAACCAGGCCGTATTCGATAAATTCAGCAGCAGCGTGGCCTTGCTCAAGCCGGGCAGCAATTCCTCGCCGAACAAATCCTCATAACAAATATTGGGCGCGATTTTTTGCTCGCCGATGCTGAGCGGTGCTTGCAGCGGCGATCCGGGAGTGAAGCCCGACATCGGAATCCGCGCAAACTGGAAGAACCAGGCAAAGCCGGGCGGCGGATATTCTCCGAACGGCACCAGATGGCGCTTGGCATAGGCTTGGATTTCCAGCGTCGGTGTCAGCGCCACGGCACCGTTGGTGTAGCCGCCTTCATCGGTCGCAACGGCAACACCGAGAATGGTTGCACCGTGATCGGTCAGTTCCTTGAGAATTTCGCTGGGAACTTCACTGAAAAATAACGGCAAGGCGGTTTCGGGCAGAACGATCAACGGCGCCGGGTTGCGTTTGGCGAGGCCCAGATAGCGGTCGATCGACAGCCAAATGCGTTCCGGGTCCCATTTCACACTTTGTTCAACATTCCCTTGCAGCAGACTGATGCGCAGCGGTTCCCCGACCGGCGTGGTCCAGGGCATGTAACGCAGCAGCAGGCCGCAACCCAGTATCAGACTCAATGCCAGCCAGCTACGACGCTGACGCCAACGGCCAAGGAACAGCGACGCCAGCAAAGCGCCCATCAGGGCGACGAGAAGACTGACTCCATAAACGCCGAGGACGGGAGCGAAGCCGGCCAATGGGCTGGGCGGTGTTTGCGAGTAGCCGACCGCCAGCCAGGGAAAACCTGTAAGTAGCGTGCCACGCAGCCATTCCGTGAGTGCCCAGAGTCCACCGAATAGGGCGACGTCGCGCCCTGTGTGACTTTGCCAGCGTGCGAAGAGGAGTCCGGCGAGGGCGGGAAACAGGGCGAGGTAGAGGCAAAACAGGACTGTGGCGGCGGCAGCGAGCGGCGGCGCCATGCCAGAAAACTGGGCGAGGCTGACATAGACCCAGGAAACCCCAGCTAGAAAGCAACCGCCACCCCAGAGCAATCCGCGCCATGCGGCCTCGCGGGGTGCCTGGCCGCGCCAGAGCAGGAAAAGACCAGCCAAAGAAAAAGTCGGTGCTGGCGAGACGGCGATCGTGCTATCGAATGGCGCGAAACCGAGGACACAAAAGGCGCCGAGCAGAAATGCCACCAGGCGTGGCGAGCGAATGGCTCGCAGCGCTCCCCAGCGGATCATGCCGCGTCGGCGGGAGTGAGCGCGAGCCCCTTCTGCGGGTCGATCAGCAGGGTATGGACGCGACGGCTATCGGCGCGAAGTACCTGAATGCGCAGTCCGTCGATCACCACAATCTCGTTGCACTTGGGCAAGCGACCGAGTTGGTCAATGACCAGGCCGCCGATGGTATCGAACTCCTCGTCGGAGAACTCGGTGCTAAAGGCTTCATTGAAGTCCGCGATTTCGGTAATGGCCTTGACGCGGTAGCGGCCGGCGTTGTCGAGCACGATGTTGTCTTCGGTTTCGTCGAAATCGTATTCATCCTCGATGTCGCCGACAATCTGTTCCAGCACGTCTTCAATCGTGACGAGGCCGGCGACGCCGCCGTATTCGTCCACCACGATGGCCATGTGATTGCGCGAGGCGCGAAACTCACGCAACAGCACATTCAGACGCTTGGCTTCGGGGACAAAAACGGCCGGGCGCAGGCTGTCGCGCAGGTCGAATTCTTTGCCGGCGAAGTGCCGCAGGAGATCCTTGGCCAGCAGGATGCCGATGACGTCATCCTTGCTTTCGCCGACCACCGGAAAGCGCGAGTGAGCGGCTTCCAATACGGTTTCGGCGATCTGGTCGATCGGCTCGTCAATGGCGATGACATCCATCTGTGCGCGCGGCACCATGATGTCGCGCACGGCCATGTCGGCCACGCCGAGCGCACCTTCGATGATCGACAGCGCATCGGCATCCATCAGGCGGCGCTCGAAGGCGCCATGCAACAGATGCAAGAGTTGTTCGCGGTCCTCGGGTTCGCGCATCAGCAGCGCGGAGAGGCGTTCAATCAGATTGGGGCGCGGGTGTGGGTGATTGGGTGGTTCATTCATAAGGATCGGGATAGCCCAGTGTGGCGAGAATTTCGCGTTCCCGGCGCTCCATTATTGCGGCATCGGCAGCGTTGGTCTCATGGTCATGGCCCTGTAGATGGAGCATACCATGCACGATCAGGTGTGCGGTGTGGGCTTCGAGGGTCTTGCCCTGAGCCTCGGCTTCTGTTGCTATCACCGGCAGGCAAATGACCAAGTCGCCTTGTAGCGGATGGGTTTCCTGATACGGGAATGACAGCACGTTGGTGGCGTAATCCTTGCCGCGATAGGCGAGATTGAGTTCGCGACCCTCGCCTTGATCGACGAAACGCACGGTGACTTCGGCCGCTTGACCACAGGCGGCACGTACCCAGCGTCGCACCTGTGCCCGCGTCGGCGCCCCGACCTTGCCGCCCGGGTACTGGATGCTCAGTTGCAACTCAGGCGCGGGGCGCTTCGCCATGTTTTTCGTAGGCATCAACAATGCGAGCCACCAGTGGATGGCGCACCACATCCGTCGCATCGAAGTCAGTGAACGCCAGGCCGCGCACGTCGGCCAGGATGCGGCGTGCTTCGGCGAGGCCGGATTTTTGTCCGCGCGGCAGATCGATCTGCGTCACGTCGCCGGTGACGACGGCCTTGGCGCCGATGCCGATGCGGGTGAGGAACATCTTCATCTGTTCCGGCGTGGTGTTCTGCGCTTCGTCGAGAATGATGAAGGCGTGATTCAGCGTGCGCCCGCGCATGTAGGCCAGCGGCGCGATTTCGATGTGCTGCTTTTCAAACAGGCGCGTCACCTTGTCGAAACCCATCAGGTCGTAGAGCGCGTCGTAAAGTGGACGCAGGTAGGGATCGACTTTTTGCGCCAGGTCGCCGGGCAGGAAACCGAGGCGTTCGCCGGCTTCGACCGCCGGACGGGTGAGGACGATGCGGCTCACCTGGTCGCGCTCGAAAGCATCCACGGCGGCGGCAACGGCGAGATAGGTCTTGCCGGTGCCGGCGGGGCCGATGCCGAAGGTGATGTCGTGCTCCTGGATGTTGCGCAGGTACAGCGTCTGGTTCGGTGTGCGGCCATGCAGGTCGGTCTTACGCGTGAGCAGGCCGGCGCCTGGAGAAGATATCGAGGAAGTTTGGTGACGTGCGATTTCAACCAGTCCGAGCTGGATTTCGTCGATCGACAGCGGTTCAGTCGCTTGCTCATAAAAATGCTTGAGAGCCGCCATGGCGAGGCGCGCCGGCGCGGTTTCGCCGCTGATCCGACAGTGTTCGCCACGGCGGGCAATGGCGACGTCGAAGGCGGCTTCGATCTGGCGAATATTTTCATCCAGCGCGCCACATAGATTCTGTAAACGGGCGTTGTCGGTGGGTTGAAAGGTGAAATCCAGTGGACGCAGTGGTTTCATGCCGTTGCGACTTGGACGACTTCGCCGCGCAGGCTGTGCGGCAGAGCTTCGGTGATGCGCAGATCGATGAAATGTCCGATCAGGCGGGATGGGCCGGCAAAGTTGACCACGCGGTTGTTGTCGGTGCGCCCGGCCAGTTCCTCGGCATTTTTCTTCGCATGCGCTTCCACCAGCACGCGCTGCGTCGTGCCGACCATGGTCTGGCTGATGGCGTAAGCCTGGCCTTCGACCAGACGTTGTAGCCGAATCAGGCGCTGTACCTTGAGTTCCTGCGGCGTATCGTCCGACATGTCGGCAGCAGGCGTGCCCGGCCGTGGGCTGTAGATGAAGAAGAAACTGTTGTCGAACCCGAGTTCCTCGGCCAGCTTGAGGGTGCGCTCGAAATCCTCTTCGGTTTCACCGGGAAAGCCGATGATAAAGTCCGAGGACAACGACAGATCGGGGCGCGCAGCGCGCAGTTTGCGTACCAGTGATTTGTATTCCAGCACGGCGTAGCCGCGCTTCATCGCCGCCAGAATGCGGTCCGAGCCTGATTGCACCGGTAAATGCAAGTGCGATACCAGTTTCGGCACGGTGCGATAGACGTCAATCAGGCGCTGGGTGACTTCGCGTGGATGCGAGGTCGTGTAGCGAATGCGCGAGATGTCAATCATCTCGGCAATGGTCTCGATCAGGAAGGCCAGGTCGGCAAACTCACCATCCTCCATGGCGCCACGGTAGGCATTCACATTTTGCCCAAGCAGGGTGATTTCCCGCACGCCCTGCGCGGTGAGGCCGGCGATCTCGGCCAGTACATCGGCTACCGGGCGCGACACCTCGTCGCCACGCGTGTAGGGTACGACACAGAAAGTGCAGTATTTCGAGCAACCTTCCATGATCGAGACAAAGGCCGAACTGCCATCGGTGCGCGCCGGCGGCATGGCGTCGAACTTTTCGATTTCGGGAAAGGAAATATCAACCTGTGGCTTGCCGCTGGCACGACGTGCGGCCATGAGCTGCGGCAGGCGATGCAGGGTCTGCGGACCGAACACGATGTCGACATAAGGTGCGCGGGCGACAATGGCGTCGCCCTCCTGGCTGGCAACGCAACCGCCGACACCGATGACGAGATTCGGATTGAGTTGTTTCAGGTGTTTGATCCGGCCAAGATCATGGAACACCTTTTCCTGCGCCTTTTCGCGTACCGAGCAGGTGTTGAACAGGATGATGTCGGCGTCTTCGGGCGTATCGGTCTTGACCGTGCCTTCGGCACCGGCCAGAACGTCAGCCATCTTGTCCGAATCGTATTCGTTCATCTGGCACCCGAAGGTACGGATGAACACTTTTTTGACCATTGGATAGGAATGCCGTGCTATGGGGAGGCGCGATTATAGGACACGGATTTGGACACAGTCACGGTGGCTTTGTTACCATTCCGGCCATGAAACCTGCAGTCATCCTACTTTCCGGCGGCCTCGATTCCGCCACCGTGTTGGCGATTGCCCGTCGCGAGGGTTACGTCGGTCATTGCCTTTCCGTCGATTACGGACAACGTCATAGTGCCGAGTTGCAGGCCGCCGATCGGGTCGCAAAGAGCCTTGGTGCCGCTTCGCATCGTGTGCTTCACATGGATCTTTCGCAGTTCGGTGGTTCGGCCCTGACCGATAAGTCGATTTCGGTGCCAACCAGTGGTGTTGAACCGGGCATCCCGGTCACCTATGTGCCGGCACGCAATACCATCATGCTTTCGCTGGCTTTGGCATGGTCTGAAGTACTTGGTGCTAGAGACATTTTTGTCGGCGTCAATGCGGTGGATTATTCGGGTTATCCCGATTGCCGACCGGAGTTTATTGCTGCCTTCGAGCGCCTTGCCACTCTCGCGACCAAGGCGGGTGTTGAGGGGTACGGCTTGCGCGTTCATGCTCCACTCATCGATATGAGCAAGGCGGAGATCATTCGGACTGGAATTGCCCTTGGAGTTGACTATGGGCTGACGGTTTCCTGTTATCAGGCCGATGTGTCGGGGCGCGCTTGCGGTCAGTGCGATTCGTGTCGATTGCGCGCTGAAGGTTTTGCGGCGGCGGGAGTGGCGGACCCCACAAGCTATCGCTTGTTGAATTGAAACGAGTTATTCTTCTCCAAACCAAAGAAGTCCGACTGACTGATTTGCAAATTTCGAGGGGGTAATTATGGAATTCAATATTCACCAGCAGATATTGTCTATCGTGTTCATTACCGGCCTCGTCATGGGGGTGGTGGCGAACAAGACCAACTTTTGTACCATGGGCGCCGTTTCCGACTGGGTCAATATGGGCGATACGGGCCGGTTGCGCGCGTGGATGCTAGCCATTGCGGTCGCCTTGCTTGGTGTTGTGATCCTCGAGGCGGCGGGGAAAGTGACTATCGGCAATAGTACGTTTCCACCTTATCGCACCCCCAATCTGGCGTGGCTGCGCTATGTTCTTGGCGGACTCATGTTCGGCGTAGGCATGACCTTGGCTTCCGGATGCGGCAACAAGACGCTGGTGCGTATTGGTGGCGGGAATTTGAAGTCGTTGGTGGTGCTGGTGATCGCCTCGGCCTGCGCATACGCCATGCTCTGGACGGATTTCTATAACACCGTCTTCAACAGCTGGATTTCCGCGACGACTATCGATCTTGGCGCCGCCGGCAAGCCTAGTCAGGCGCTGGGCGATTTGGTGGGACTCAGCAATACGGTCGTGGGCGCAGTGGTGGGCGTCGCCCTGATCGGCTTTGCGTTTGCCTCGCATGAGTTTCGCGGCAATTTCGACCATATTCTCGGTGGCGTCGTGATTGGTGTAGCCGTCATCGTCGGTTGGTATGTCACCGGCGGTTCGATGGGTGTGGCGTGGAAGGAATTTGCCGAATTCGCCGACGTAAAACCGTTGCGTGTGGAAACACAGTCATTCACTTTTATCAGCCCGATGGGCGATTTGGCGCGTTACGTTATGAACCCGGCGGATACTGCACTGATCAATTTCGGGATGGTTGCCTTGGGCGGAGTGATCGTCGGATCACTGATCTATGCGTTGATAACGCGCAGTTTTCGCGTTGAATGGTTTGTTGACGCAAAGGATTTCGGCAATCACGCGCTTGGCGCAGTGCTGATGGGGATAGGTGGTGTTTTGTCGATGGGATGTACTGTTGGACAGGCAATTACCGGCGTTTCGACCTTGGCGCTGGGTTCTGTGCTGACCTTGGTTGCCATTGTTGCCGGGGCTGGCGCAACCATGAAATACCAATACTGGCGCATGATGCAAGAGGACTGAGTGGCGAAAGCGGAAATTGCGTTTGACACATAGCTCGATCGTTGGATAGAATGCTCGGCTTTCTGTCTGGTGGCCGATATTGGCTTTCAGGCGTACGCTGAGCACGAAGCAAGCAAGGACTACATTAAATGAAGACATTCTCCGCCAAGCCGCAAGAGGTCACGCACGATTGGTTCGTGGTTGATGCGACTGACAAAGTGCTCGGCCGCCTCGCTGCCGAGATAGCTCGCCGTTTGCGCGGCAAGCACAAGGCCATTTTTACGCCGCACGTTGATACCGGCGATTACATCGTCGTGGTTAACGTCGAAAAGCTGCGCGTCACCGGCAATAAGGCCGAGGACAAGAAGTATTTTCGCCATACCGGTTACCCCGGTGGCATCTACGAAACCAACTTCACCAAATTGCAGCAGCGTTTTCCTGGCCGCATTCTTGAGAAGGCGGTTAAAGGCATGCTGCCCAAGGGGCCGCTTGGTTACGCAATGATCAAAAAAATGAAGTGTTATGCCGGCATCGCTCACCCGCACGCCGCTCAGCAACCTAAGGCGCTGGAAATCTAAGGAGTCGTTATGGCAGTCACTCAATACTACGGTACCGGTCGTCGCAAAACCTCAACCGCACGCGTTTTTCTGCGTAGTGGAACCGGCAAATTTGTCGTTAACGGTAAGCCGGTAGATGAATTTTTCTCTCGCGAAACCGGTCGCATGGTGGTTCGTCAGCCGCTGGAGCTGACACAGCACACAGCAACATTTGACATTCTGGTGAACGTTGCTGGCGGTGGGGAATCCGGACAGGCGGGCGCCGTGCGCCACGGCATTACTCGCGCTTTGATTGAATATGATGCGACGCTGAAGCCGGCTCTTTCTGGCGCTGGTTTTGTGACTCGCGATGCGCGCGAAGTCGAGCGTAAGAAGGTCGGTCTGCGCAAGGCACGTCGTCGGAAGCAGTTCTCGAAGCGTTAAGCGTTTCTCGCTCTGCGGAGTGAACGAGCAAAAAGCCGCCTTCGAGCGGCTTTTTTGTCTCTGGTACCATTGGGTTATTGAATTGCTGGAGTTGGTCATGATTAAGGTTGGAATCGTCGGCGGTACGGGCTACACAGGAGTGGAACTGCTGCGGTTGCTTGCTCGGCACCCCGGTGTCGAACTCACCGCGATTACCTCGCGAGGTGAGGCAGGGACTGCGGTGGCTGACATGTTTCCCAATCTTCGTGGAGCCGTCTCGCTTAGGTTTTCCGATCCGAAAGAGGCACCGCTGGAATCTTGCGACGTCGTTTTTTTTGCCACTCCAAACGGCATAGCAATGAAGCAGGCAACGGCACTGCTTGCCGCTGGCGTGCGGGTGATCGACTTGGCCGCAGACTTCCGTATTACCGAAGTTTCTGTGTGGGAAAAATGGTACGGCATGACCCACGCTTGCCCTGAGTTGGTGGCGGATGCGGTGTATGGGCTGCCTGAAGTGAATCGAGATGCAATTCGTTCGGCGCGCTTGGTTGCCAATCCCGGTTGTTATCCGACAGCGACGCAACTTGGGTTCCTGCCCTTGGTCGAGTCTGGGTGTATCGATCTGGCAAACTTGATCGCCGATGCAAAATCCGGTGTTTCCGGGGCTGGGCGGAAGGCTGAAACGCATATCCTGTTTTCCGAGGCAAGCGATAATTTCAAGGCCTACGGTGTGGGCGGACACCGTCATTTGCCGGAGATAAGGCAAGGTTTATCGCGGGCTGCGGGCCGTGATGTTGGGTTGACATTCGTGCCTCACCTAACTCCCATGATTCGCGGAATTCATGCGACTCTTTATGCCCGAATTACCAAGGAAGTGGATTTCCAGACCCTATTTGAGGAGCGCTATGCATCCGAGCCATTTGTGGATGTTTTACCGCCGAAATCGCATCCTGAAACGCGTTCCGTGCGAGCCGCAAATACCTGCCGA
Source organism: Propionivibrio dicarboxylicus (assembly GCA_945902805.1). Lineage (GTDB taxonomy): Bacteria > Pseudomonadota > Gammaproteobacteria > Burkholderiales > Rhodocyclaceae > CAMDMZ01. The sequence continues at coordinate 65,275 of CAMDMZ010000024.1, forward strand.
CTCGCCATTCATAGACCCCAAGATGGGAACACTCTGGTAATACTTTCGGTCATTGATAATCTCGTTAAGGGTGCTGCCGGACAAGCGGTGCAGAATATGAATATCATGTTTGGTTTGGATGAATGTTCGGGTTTGACTCAACTTCCCGTTTTGCCGTAAGCCTGCGTCGGTGGCGTGGCCGAATCGGGATTTCGGCACCACGTGTCGCAATCAAGACAGAGTTGCCTTGGCATTTGCGTGCCCTGTCGGTGGTTTTGCTGGGTGGGTGCTCGCTTGCGCTCGCCGGGTGGATTTACGATTCTGGCAGCCGCTTTGCTGGCTTTCATATTGAGTCATCTTCGCAGGAGCTAGCGAGTCTTCGCGACCAGGTAGAACTGTTGCGCAAAGAACTTGAACAGGCAACGAAGATTGCCAGTTCAAGCGACAGTCGTCTCAAGATTGAGAGTACTGCACAGGATCGTTTGGTGGATCAAATCAAGTCGCTTGAGGAAGAAAATATACGGTTGAAAGCAGATCTGGCCATGTTCGAGAATCTGGCGGGTAACGATAAAGGGCCACCAGGTCTCGAAATTAGCCGCCTGCAGTTGCATCAGGAGGGTGATAAAGGGCAGTATCGTTTTCGTTTGTTGATTGCACAGAAGGGCCTGGCGCGTGACAAGGAATTCAAAGGCAACCTTCAATTGACAGTGGCGGCGCTTCAGGGAAACCAGGCCGTCGTGTTAAATTTGCCAAGCAAAGGTGAACTAAATCTAGGGCAGTATTCCGTTCTGGTTCGCCGGTTTGGTCGTGTTGAGGGGGTGTTTCATGTTCCGTTGGGTATGAGCATCCAGCGAGTTGAGGCGCGCGTGTTAGAGTCGGGTGTGGTAAAGGCCACCAGTAGCATTACGCTCTAGTTCACGACGCTTGGACGCAAGTGCAATTTTGGAGAGATGTATGTTCGGGAAATCCGCAAGCAGCAAGCCACAGAATCGAATAGACACCTTGATTGGTGCCGGTACCTCAATAAGAGGGGACGTCACATTTAGCGGTGGGCTACGTGTTGACGGAGAGATCCTGGGAAATGTAAGAAGTGCCGCCGACGCACCGAGTACTCTTGTCGTTAGCGAGCATGCGAGGATTGAAGGCGAAATATCGGTGACCCATGTGGTGATCAACGGTACGGTAAACGGCCCAGTGCAGGCGAACGACTTGCTTGAGTTGCAATCCCGAGCGCGTGTGACGGGCGATGTTGAATACAGTACCATTGAGATTCAGCTTGGCGCAGTTGTACAGGGTCGTTTAGTTCATCAAGCGTCCCACGTAAAGGCTGTGGAACTCAAGCTTGCTGCAAGCAATGAGTGAATATTGATTTCCTACAACAGCCCCCCATTTACCCCAGACAGTTTTCCCAGTCCCCAGGAGATATCCATGAATGCACCTACCGAAATGCCAAGTCCTTTCAACTTCACCGACAATGCCGCGAGTAAGGTTAAAGAATTGATTCTCGAAGAAGGCAATCCAGATCTAAAGTTGCGCGTCTTCGTTACTGGCGGAGGCTGCTCGGGCTTCCAGTACGGATTTACGTTTGACGAGGTGGCAAACGATGACGATACATCAATGGAAAAAAATGGGGTCACCTTGTTGATCGATCCTATGAGTTACCAGTATCTGGTTGGAGCCGAAATTGATTACACTGAAGGTCTTGAAGGATCACAGTTCGTCATCAAGAACCCCAATGCAACAAGTACTTGCGGCTGCGGTTCGTCATTTTCAGCTTGAACTTTAGTTAGCCCCCGGTCGTAAGCATCCATTGCGTTGGCCATGCATATGGCCGTCTGGTGCTCGCTGAGGAGGAGTACTGTGATTCTCCCCTGACCTACTCTGGGGCGCCTTGTTGGAGCGGCCTTAACTCGTTCTCGCAGTCTAGATCCTGCGAGGAGAGCTTTCTTGTCCTTCGTTACTTTATATGCTTGATATTCAATCGCAGTTGGCTCGGATCAAACGCGGGAGCGATGAACTCCTTGTCGAATCGGAGTTAATCGAAAAACTCCGTTCGGGTCGTTCGCTGCGCATTAAGGCCGGCTTCGACCCGACCGCACCGGATTTGCACCTTGGGCACACAGTCCTGATCAACAAGCTTCGTCATTTTCAGGATCTCGGTCATCACGTAATGTTCCTGATTGGTGACTTTACCGGTTTGATTGGAGATCCTACAGGCAAGAACGCGACACGCCCCCCCCTCTCTAGGGAACAGATACTTGTTAACGCTGAAAGTTATCGTGATCAGGTATTCAAGATTCTCGACCCAGAGAAAACCGAAATCTGTTTTAACTCGAGCTGGTTTGATCCCATCGGCGCTGCCGGCATGATCAAGCTTGCGGCATTGCATACGGTTGCGCGAATGCTGGAGCGCGATGATTTTGCGAAAAGATATGCCACTGGCCAGCCGATTGCAATTCACGAATTTCTCTATCCGCTCTGTCAAGGTTATGACTCGGTTGCAATGCGAGCTGATGTTGAGCTTGGTGGTACGGACCAGAAGTTCAACCTATTGGTCGGGCGAGAGCTTCAGAAGCATTACGGTCAGGCCCCGCAATGTGTGTTGATGATGCCTTTGCTTGAAGGGTTGGATGGCGTCAATAAGATGTCCAAGTCTCTCGGAAACTACGTTGGAATTGCCGAGCCGCCGAGTGAGATTTTTGGAAAATTGATGTCTGTGTCGGATGAACTGATGTGGCGGTACTTCGATCTTCTTTCATTCCGATCACCAGAAGAAATTAGCCGCTTGCGAATTGAGGTAAGCGAGGGTAAGAACCCCCGTGACGCTAAGGTAATGTTGGCGCTGGAGATCGTGACGCGATTTCATTCTGCCGCATCCGCAGAGCGAGCCCTGATGGATTTTGAAGCCCGTTTTCAGCGCGGAGCGATCCCTGACGATATGCCGGAAATCAACGTTCAGGCCGGCAGTATCGCTACCGTGATGAAGGCGGCGGGGCTTACTTCCAGTACTTCGGAAGCGCTTCGAATGATTGACGGCGGCGGTGTTCGTCTCAACAGCGAGAAGGTTAGCGATAAGGCGCTCGTTTTCGTTTCCGGCGAAACAGTGGTGCTACAAGTTGGCAAGCGAAAATTCGCCCGTATCACTCTCGTTTGACATGCCAAGGTTTCAAGAATAACGAGTGAGCGAAATTATTTTTCAAGAAGTATTGACGGCGCGATTATTCTCCATATAATGCGCCCCTCTGCTGAGTGCAGACGGACCTGAAGACGGAGTTCTTAGGGTGAGATCTTTAAAAATCAAACAGCCGATAGGTGTAGGTGTTTGCGGGGCTGTAGTGGTGGTAAGTGGTGGTAGTGAAATCGAAAGCTACTGCTGTGGGGTGTGCTGG
>CAMDMZ010000025.1 GCA_945902805.1 Propionivibrio dicarboxylicus
GTCAGGGCCAAACCTTTGACGAAGCCAGTTTGCTCCTCGACAAACCCTATGCTGCTTCTGCATACACACTAGTCGACTCGGTGCTCTTGCACATTGCTAGAGATACCCTGATCCAAGAATTGGAAAAAAGTCACAACTTATGCCGCAAAATGCTTTATGCCATGGCGACACATGAACGCCAACTCATGACTATCATCGAGTCCTGCTCGATTCCCTCAGCCAGACAGCGCCTTATCGACTATCTGATTCACGAGGCACCTGCGGAAGCGGTTCAAGGGTTTGACGTTTCCATCAACCTACCAAGCTCCAAAAGCACCATTGCCTCACTGCTCAATCTCACGCCAGAAACTTTGTCGCGAACTCTTCATGAACTGACTGTAGGCGGACTGATTGTTGTTAATGGGCGCCAAATCGGGATTCCATGCACCAAACAGTTGTGTAGACAGGCTGCATGAAGCCGATTCAATTGGGACCACACCTGTTTTGACGGCATTTTGGCAAAACTGAATAATGACGCCGCAGACTGACTCGACTGTCGGCAATGGCGCCCGAGACCGGACTTGAACCGGTACTCGCCAACAAATAAGCAAAGCACGAAAAAAAAAGGCCAGCGTGGTTGCTGGCCTTTCTGCTTACCCGACTATTTTTTGTTAGTGGTTACTCTCGCTGTAACCATTGCTATTTGGTGCCCTCGATCGGATTCGAACTGATGACCCCCGCATTACAAGTGCGGTGCTCTACCAACTGAGCTACAAGGGCGGCGGCGCGTATTCTACCTGATCACTTATTCTGCGTGGGCGGTGCGGATTGGAGTTTTTGAATGTCCGCAGCGCTTCACGTAAGGCTTACCATTACTTACCGCTAGCACCGTTAGGCGATAGACTGATGCCCTCGTTATGCAAAACCAACTCACGCCCGATTCGTCGCGTCCGCTGCGCTTGTTGCTGATCGCGGCGATCGATTTCGACGCTGCGTCATTGCTGGGCGCCTTGACGAATAGGCGACCCAACATTGAAAAGCGACTGGCGAACTCAGTGGCCACGGTTCGAGCGGCGCTTCGCGAACAAACCTGGGATGCCGCCTTGTATCACACCGGGGCCAGCATTTCGCCGCAAAGCGTGTTGAAGCCGATCGAGGAAGCCGAGCTTGATCTGCCGCTAATCATCATCGCCGCACCCGACGATCGCAAGACGGGCTTGCGTGCCCTCCAGAGCGGTGCGCGTGATGTAGTCGATAGCGATCGCCTCGAGCGATTACTGCCCGCCATCGAGCGCGAAATTGTGCAAGCGGGATATCGGGCGGACCACAAGGCGGCACTCGACATGCTCAAGGAAAGCGAAAATCGCTTTCGGGCATTGGCCTCCAATTTGCCTGGGATGCTGTTCCAGTTACGCCGTGACAATCAGGGAGAGTTCCGTTTTTTCTATGTGAGCGAAGGCTGCCAAAAATTATTTGGCCACAAACAACACGAGCTGATGGCCGCATCGCGACGCTTCTTTGACGCCTTTGATGGCGACGAGAGGCACCGATTGGAAGAGGCTTTGCGCTACTCGGCGGATCACGGCACGCTGCTCAATTGGGAAGGTCGCACGCGCGGACGCTCACGCCCCAAGTGGATCAATCTTCGCTCCACGCCCCACCTGCTCGACTCGGGTGCTATCGAGTGGCAGGGCATCGCGACCAACGTGACGCACAGTAAGGACATCGAGGCAGAGCTCCGTGGTTCACGGCAACAGTTGGCCGAGCTATCAACCCATCTGGAAGCGGTAAAAGAGGAAGAACGCGAACGGATTGCGCGCGACATTCACGACGAACTTGGCTCGATTCTGGTGCGGCTCAAAATCGAAGCCGCCCTGCTCGCCACCAAATTGCCCGGCGACTCGGGTGCCTTGCGCGACAAGACCCATTCGATCGAGGAATTGCTCGATCAGGCGATGAGCACGGCCAGTCGTGTGGCGCGTGAACTGCGGCCCGGCATCCTCAAGGAATTTGGCCTGCCTGCCGCGATTGAATGTCAGGCGGAAGACTTTAGCCAACGCTTCGGCATCTCATGTCGCGTGCAATGCGACCAGGAAAACATCGAACCGGACTCTGATACCTCACTGGCGCTGTTCCGTATTGCCCAGGAAGCGCTAACGAATGTCGCCAAACACGCCCATGCCTCACTGGTGGTGATGCGTTTGCGGCGCGAACGCGGTAACATTCTCCTCGACATTCGGGATAACGGTCGGGGCATTTCCGCCGCCGATATGCTGAAGCCGAAATCCTTTGGATTGCGTGGCATACGCGAACGTGTATTGAGCTTGGGAGGCGAGTTCTCGATCGATCCGGTCGACAATGGCGGCACTCACATTTGCTTGCGCGTACCCGAACATGTCGGCAGCGATCCTCCACGAGAAGAAGAACTCCAACGCAACCTATTCTAACTTTCATGAATCTTCGACTGCCACCTGATGACGAATCACCGAAAAAGTAGCAAATGGGCCCGCCCCTCCCATCCTCCCCGCGCGGGGAGGCTTCTGATTTGCTCGCTTCGCTCGTCTATCACCAGGCACGCTGACCAAGTTTTCGCACTTTAAGATGGCCGACAAGATCCACGTTCTAATCGCCGATGACCACGCTATCGTGCGTCAGGGGCTGCGCCAGATACTTTCCGAAACCGATGACCTGGTGGTAGCAGGCGAGGCTGATGATGGAGTCGAGGCGTTGGTGCTGGCCCGCCAACAGCAGTGGGACGTGTTTCTGCTCGATATTTCGATGCCGAACCGCAATGGTATTGATACCTTGAAGCAACTCAAGCGTGAATTTCCGCGCTTACCCGTTCTGATGCTGAGCATGCACGCGGAAGATCAATATGCGGTGCGCGCCATTCAATCGGGGGCCGCAGGCTACCTGACCAAGCAGAGCGCTCCTGAACAACTCGTCACCGCGATCCGCCAAGTCGCCACCGGAAAAAAATATATCAGCCCGACGCTCGCCGAGAAACTGGCTGGGGTCGTCGCCGGCGGTGAACGCCTGCCCCTTGAAAAGCTCGCCGATCGTGAGCTCGAAGTGCTCCGTCTGCTGGCCGCAGGAAAGACGCTGACCCAGATCGCCGAAGCGCTGAATATTGCTGTCGCGACCGTCAGTACGTATCGTGCCCGCTTGCTCGAGAAACTTCAGCTCGGTAGCACAGCCGAATTGATCCGCTTTGGCCTGGAACATGGACTCGCCGAATGAATGCGCCCCAAAATCCTTCTGAACTGGCCCGTGAAACCTTACGCCAGTTGGCGATGCGGCGAATTCCGCCAACGCCAGATAATTACCGCAACGTCTATCACGAGATCGCCGGAACACAAGCCGCCGAAATCTTCCCGGAACGAGCCTGGAAAGGCGTGGTCACTGCCCTGCCCCGCAATAACCCGGAACAGGTCAAGTTTGCTCGCCAGATCGACACCTCGGTCGGATCAGCAAATTGGGATGGCATTCGCACCGCACTGACGGATTACATCAACAAGAACAGCGCGGAGCCCCTTAACTGGAGTGCTTTGATGCGCGACCTGTTGACCCAGCTTGAGAAACACCATGCCGGGATTACCGCCGCCAAGAAACGCGAAGCGCTCGATCATGTGCTCACCGCATCGGGTTCGCCCGATCTACTGTTTACCCGCTTGCAGTCGATACTGAAAACTTGGGCACGGCAACCTGGCGGTAACGAAGACGCGCTGGTCGATGCCCCACCCGAAGCTAGCGCTACAACAGCGCCGCAAGCTCAAGCGCCGGCCAGCTCAACCACGGCAGCCACATTGGCCACAGCGACCAAGCCGGCAACGCCCGTCGCCCCGGCGGTGAGTTCGCCCGCGCTTGGTGCGCCCAGCAAGATCCCATCAGCCGGGTTCAGCGAACTGCAAGGACTGGTCGCCAAGCTCCTTGAAGACGTAATCGGCCCCTTGGTCACCGACAATCCGGAATTGGCCCAGGAAACCACCGACCTCGCAGCCGCCATCCGGAGCGCCGCTGCGGCCGAACAGTTCGCTCCGATCAGCGAACGCTTGCGCAAATACAGCTACCGCTTGCACTTCGTCGCCGAAGATCAGATCGAACTCAAGGCCGCCTTACTGCATCTGATTCAGTTGATTGTTGAAAATATCAGTGAACTCGTGGTTGAGGATCAATGGCTGACCGGGCAATTGTCGGTGGTCCGCGATTTGGTCCATGAGCCGCTGAGTCTGCGTCGTCTTGATGACGTCGAACGGCGCATGAAAGATGTCATCTTCAAGCAAAGCGCCCTCAAGCAAAGCCTCAATGAAGCCAAGGACCGGCTCAAACTGATGCTGGCGACCTTCGTCGATCGCCTCGCCGACTTCTCGGAAACGACCAGCGATTACCACGACAAAATCGAGCACTGTGCCGAAAAGATCAGCAAGGCGAACGACATCAGCGAACTGTCCGACGTGCTCGATGAAGTGATGCGCGAAACCCGCGTCATTCAACTCAACGCGCAACGTTCACGCGATGAGCTGGCCGAAATGCGTCAGCGGGTGACTGAATCGAATCTGGAAATCAATCGCCTGCAAGATGAGCTATCGAACGCCAGTGAAATGGTTCGTCATGACCCACTGACCGGTGCGCTCAATCGCAAGGGGATGACCGAGGCAATGGAGGCTGAAGTGGCGCGCGCCCACCGCCAAAATAGCCAACTGTGCCTGGCATTGCTGGACATCGATAATTTCAAGAAATTAAATGACAGCCTGGGTCATGCCGCCGGCGATGCGGCCCTGATTCACCTGACCAAAGTGGTGCAAGAGACTATCCGGCCGCACGATACCCTGGCTCGCTACGGCGGCGAGGAGTTTGTCGTTCTGCTGCCCGATACCCCGATCGAAAACGCCGTCAGCGCCATGGTCCGCGTGCAACGTGAGCTAACGCGTCGTTTTTTCCTGCACAATAACGACAAGGTGCTGATTACGTTCAGCTGCGGAGTGGCTGAACTGGGTGAAAGTGAAGATCCGTTTGACGCCCTCAAACGCGCGGATGCCGGCATGTACCTGGCCAAGCGCGCCGGAAAGAATCGCGTTGTACCAACCTGAGAAATCAACAAATCAAAAAGCGTGGAGGAACCCAATTGAAAACAATTCTGCAACTACTCGGCGATAGCCCGCGTGCGCCGCTCACCGTCAAACCAACCGACTCGGTGCTGGTGGGTCTGGAAGCCATGGCCAAGGCGGATATCGGTGCCCTGCTGGTAATGGATGGTGATCGCCTGGTGGGACTATTCAGCGAGCGCGACTATGCGCGCAAGATCGTTCTGCATGGCAAAGTCTCGCGCGATACGTCGATCCAGGAAATCATGAAAGAAAATGTTTGTTACGTCGAACCGCATCAGACGGTCGATGAAGCCATGGCCTTGATGACCGAAAAACGGGTCCGCTACCTGCCAGTGCTGAACGAGCAGAAGAAAGTCCTCGGCATCATCTCGATTGGCGATCTGGTCAAGGAGACGATTGCCAATCAGGCCTTTGTGATCCAGCAACTGGAACACTACATCGCCAACTAAGCGCCACGCGAAAAAACAGAGCCCGCCATTCATGTCACCGCAGGAATGGCGGGCTTTTTGTTGCCGCTAGATCGACTGCTTGATCGCCAGCAGGGCCTGATTTCGCAGCGTCTTCAGCAAGGTCAGTTCGCGCTCGGGAATGGCAATACTGCCTGCCCGGTCACGGTCGCAGTAGATCAAGGCGACCGGATTACCCTTGATCGTCAATGGAAACAAGACGAAGGTTTTTGCCAGCATCGACGAGCGATACCAGGCCGGAATCTTGTCCGCGATCTTCGGATCGTCGATATCGGTGATGATGATATCGACCGCCTTGGTGATCGCCAGATGAAACACATCGGCCGAATAAGACACCGGGAAGCGAAACTTTTTCACCAGCTCGGTGGTGTCCGTGCCAAAGCCAAAACGACCGACCATGGTGCCGGTCTTGGCGTCCTTCAGGCACAGCATGACGCGCTGAAAGCCCATCGCCCGATACATGGTTTCGAGGATGATGCGCAGAATATCGTTGAGCGAAAAGTCATCCACCAACGAGTTGCTGATGTCCTGAATCCCGGCAGTGAGCGTTCGTTGTGCATCCTCGGGAACGCCGTTGGCGGTGAGTTCGGCCGATTCACTTTCGTCATCGCTGGCCAGCAGATTGGTTTCGGCCAGCACCGTGGCCCCCATGGAATCGGTGGTCGCCGCGTTCGGTTCCGTGCTTTCCGGATCGCCCACCCACTGCTTGACCTGCTTGGCGAATGGGCTTTGCTTCAGATTCACGTGCAAGACGGCGGCCAATTCGGTCATTTCACTGAATGACTGCTCCAGTACCAACTGCAACTGCTTGTCGCTGAAAGGCATCGCCGCGCTGTAGCGTTGATTGACCTCGTGCAGAATCTTCGCCCGATGCTCCTTGGGTGCCGAGGCAATCGCGTCACACAACTCGTTGGCAAAGCCGGCCAGCATACGCAGCGTTTCGTCATGGTTGATCGGCTTTTTAACCGGACCGTCACCGAGTGGGCGCAGGCTGCCGACGATAGGCGCCGGGAAGCCCCAGAACTTGGCAATGCCGATGCCGAGATCCGAAAAACCAAGCCCGAGGACGCGCGCTGCCGCCGCCTCCTCGGAACAGTTTTGCTGCAGCATCACCTTGCGAATCTCGAACACTTCTTCCGGAAAATAGTATTGCGCCAACAATTGCCCGAGGCTGTGGAACAGGGCGCAGATGTAGCCTTCTTCAGCTTCGCGCGCCATGAACTTCTTGCTTGCATCGCGTGCCAGCGTGCCGGCCAGGTTGGCGCGCAAAAACGCTTCCTTGAGTTCGCGCGCGTTGGCTTTGTCCTGCAAATGTTCAAAGAGCAGTACGGTGATCGCGATATTCCGCACGGCATCGAAGCCCAGCACAATGACCGCACGCGATACGGTACTGATGTTGCCGCCGCCCGAGGTGCGATAAAACGCCGAATTCACCAGACGCAGGATCTTGTTGGTCAAGCCGTAGTCTTTGAGGATAGTGTTGGAAAGTCGGTTGATGCTTTCTTTATCCGAGCTGGTGAGCTTGTTGATGGCGGATACGGAATCGGACAGCGCCGGAAAATCGCTCTTGTGTTTCATGCGCCGCATCAGGAACTCAAGCGTGCCCTGCTTTTGCGCCTCGCCGCCTTCCGGACTGCCAATCGGCGTCGCCGCCGCGCCAAGGTAGTCGTCCAGCATCTGCTTCATCTGCGCGGCGCCGGCCAGACGCAGTTGCGGATTCTTGGTGCAGGCCTTGAGGATGACCATCGACAGCTTGTCATCGATGCCCGCATCACTCGGTATTTTTACCTCCTGATGCGCGATCTGATAAGCGATCTGCGGTAAAGAGTCGGCGCTGACGACACGGCGCCCGGTGATCATTTCGAGCAGGATCAGGCCGGCGGCATAGACATCGATCTGGGCGCTGATTTCCTGCTTATCAATGTACTCGGGCGCCATGTAGGCAGGCGTCCCGGCGAGTCCTTTTTCGTCGGCGGCGTCACCTTGGCGGGTGGCAATGCCGAAATCCATCACGCGCGGTTTGCCCGACGAGTCGATCAGGATGTTTGATGGTTTGAGGTCACGATGAATGATCCCGGCGGCGTGCGCCTTTGCCAAGGCATCCAGCACTTGCCGCATCAGGTCGGCCGCCAGGGCCGGCGCCAGATGACCATCGCGTTTGATCAGTTCGGTGAGACTCGGGCCATCGACGAACTCAAACACCAGAAAGGGATCGCCACCCTCTTCGCCCGCGTCGAAAATCGGCACGATGTTCGGGTGTGCCAAGGTGCTGACGGCGCGCGCCTCGGTCAGCAAAGCCTGGTTGCGCTTGGCGTCGGACTTCGAGAAGTGCAGCGTCTTGATCGCCACCTCGCGCTGCAACTGCGGGTCATACGCCAGATAGACCACGCTTTGCGCACCCCGCCCCAACTCGCGGCGGATCTCGAATCGTCCGATACTTTTGTCCATTGCCTGATTCTAACCGTGCGTCCGCGTCATTTTGTCAGCCGTATCTCGGACATCGTGCGAATCAGGAAAACCGCTGCAATGGTGCCGTCCCGCCAGCACCGACTTATTCATTTCGCCATACAAGATAGCGTGATTCAAAATACTCCAAAGACGATAGACAGGAATGCTTCATATCGGCTACATTGCGTTATCCACTCAAGCATTGGAGAAAGATTTTGCCAATAGCGCGTGAAGACGATGACATCCTCTCGCTAATCGATGAGGCCGACGATCTCATCCCCGCACGTCCGGCGCGTAGCTGGCGTGTGCTGATCGTTGATGACGACCAGGATGTTCATCAGGCAACCGAGTTCGCGCTGGCCAATACGCCCATCCTCGGCCGTCAGATTCATTTTCTCCACGCTTATTCGGCCCTCGAAGCCCAGCAGCTTCTGCGCGATGAAAACGATATCGCGGTGATCCTGCTCGATGTCGTGATGGAACGCGAGGATGCCGGCCTCAAACTGGTCCGCACCATCCGTGAAGACCTCGGCATTCACGAGGCGCGCATCATCCTGCGCACCGGCCAGCCGGGCTACGCGCCGGAAATCGACGCCATCCGCGACTACGACATCAATGACTACAAGACCAAGTCGGAGCTTTCGCGCAATCGTCTTTACACCACACTGACTGCGGCGATCCGCTCCTACGACCAGATCCACGCCCTCAATGCCAGTCGACGCGGCCTGGACATGATCATTCGCGCCAGCAGCAAGCTCATGGCCCGCCACGGCGCGCGCGAATTCGCTGCCGGCATCATCACGCAAATTTCCGGTCTGCTCGGACTGGAACCGGAGGGTATCGTCTGTGCCCATGACCAAGGGCAGGACCCACTGCAAACCACCATCATTGCCGCCGCCGGACACTTTGCCGGTGCCATTGACCGGCCTCTAGCGGATCTAGGCGATGCGCACGTAATCGCTGCCCTCGCACAAGCCCTCGGCAAGCGCGCCAGCCAGTTCACCGAAGACTCGACGACTCTTTTCTTTGCCGGTGAGTCGGGGCATGACATGGCCGCCTATATCGAAACCAATGTCGCGTTAGACGAGAACGACCGCCGTCTGCTAGAGGTTTTCTGCACCAATATCACCGTCAGCCTCGACAACGTGATCCTCTTCGGGCGGCTCAATGACCACGCCTACAACGACCAGTTGCTGCACATACCCAACCGGCTAGCCTTTGTCCGGGCCGTCGATGTGGCACTCCAGTCGGCGCGCCTCGACGAAACCGTGGCCCTGATCGACATCGATCATTTCTCGCATCTCAACGACGCTCTCGGACACCGCTATGGCGATGCCCTGCTCATTGCTGTCACCAGTCGGCTGCGCGCCCGCCTTGCCACGACCTGCCTGTTGGCGCGAGTGGCCGGCGATACGTTTGGTGTCCTTGGCATTGATCACGAGCTTGGCCCGGACGTTTTGCTTGATCTGTTACGTGCCCCGTTCCAGATCGACGGCGCCGATCACAGTATTAGCGCCACGATCGGCCTGGTGCGCCTGAGCGAGACCGAAGGCAGCGGTGCGGACGCCGTCAAGGCGGCCAATATCGCCCTCAACCGGGCCAAGGAAAGTGCGCGCGGCGAGTATTTCTACTACACCCGCGATATGGAATTCGAAACCCGCAGCCGGGTCCAGTTGCTGCAGGATCTGCGCGTCGCCTTCGACCGCGACAGGCTCTTCGTCGTTTATCAGCCGCAGGTCGATCTGGCAACCCGCCACGTCATTGGCGTCGAGGCCTTGCTCCGCTGGCGCACCGATGAAGGAAAGTTCGTGCCGCCCGACCAGTTCATTCCGCTGGCCGAAAGCTCGGGTCTGATCATCGCCCTCGGCGCCTGGGTGATGCGCACCGCCTGCGCCGAGCAACGCCGCTTTCTGCGCGAAGGCGTGAAGGTGCTGCGCATGGCCGTCAATGTTTCGGTGGCCCAATTCCGTCATCCGACCTTCCTTGATACGGTCGATACCATCCTGGCCGAAACCGGCATCGATCCCGATCATCTGGAACTTGAAATTACCGAATCGGTGGCCATGCTCGACGCCGATTTCATGGTCGGCATGCTGCAAAAACTCAAGGAGCGCCGAATCTCGGTCGCGGTTGATGATTTCGGCACCGGCTTCTCGTCGCTCAGTTATCTGGAGCGCCTACGGGTCGACCGACTCAAGATAGATCGCTCCTTTGTCAGCCAGATGGCGCAAGGGGAAAGCAGCCGACGGATCGTCGAAACTATCGTCCAGCTTGGCCGCAGCCTTGATCTTGATGTGATCGCCGAAGGCGTCGAGACCGACGCTGAAGCCGACGCCCTGACCGCGATGGGCTGCCACGAAGGACAAGGCTATTTGTTCGCCCGGCCGCTGCCGAGCGACGAACTACTCGGCTTCCTGTTGGCACGCCAGGCGACATGATGAAAATCTTCCTAATTGCAATGGCAATGGCTTTGTCTGGTGCGTTGCTGGGCGGCTGTGGCGAAAAAGAGTCGATCCGACTGGGCTATGTCGGTGGCCTGACCGGTCGAACCGCCGATCTCGGTACCAGTGGCCGCAACGGTTTGCAAATGGCTCTTGACCAAATCAATGCCGCCGGCGGCATCAAGGGGCGCAAGATCGAGGTCATTTTCAAGGATGACGAAAACGATCCGGAGAAAGGCAAGCGGGCGGTGCGTGAACTCCTCGCGGCCAAGGTTGCCGCGATCATCGGGCCGGTAACCAGCAATGTCGCTGTCGCCGTCGTGCCGCTGGTCAACGAGGCCAATATGCTGCTGATGGCCGGGCCGGTAACCACCGCCGACCTGGCCGGCAAAGATGATCAGTTCTTCCGCACGATTGCCGTCAATACCGTGCATGCTGAAACCATGGCTGGCTTCCTGTACCAGAAACGGGGCGTCCGGCGCGTCAATGCGGCGGTCAATCTCTCCAACAAGGCCTACACCGAAAGCTGGATCAACAGTTTCGAGCGCGCCTTTGTCGCCCTGGGCGGCAAGCTTGAAGCGCGTATCACCTATGTATCGGGCGCCGACACTGATTTTGCTGATCTGACACGCAAGCTTCTCGTAGACACCCCCGATGCCGTGGTGATGGTTACCAGTGCCGTGGATGTGGCGCTGTTTGCCAATCAAGCGCGCTTGCAAGGCAGCAAGGCGCTCATGGTGACCAGCGAATGGGCCGGTACCGGCAAGCTCACCGAAATCGGCGGCGCCAATGTTGAGGGCTACATCGTCCCGCAATACCTTGATCCGCAAAGTGCGGCACCGGTTTTTTCAGGGTTCCGCGATGCCTATCGGCAGCGCTTCCAACAGGATGTCGGTTTCCCGGCCGTCGTTCTGCACAACGCCACGCAGGTCGTCTTCAAGGCGCTAGCCGAGCAGCAGAGCGGCGAAAGCCTGAAGCAGACCCTGCTGCGCCTCCGCCGCTTTGATGGATTGCTGGAACCCATAATCTTTGACGACTTCGGCGATGTCCAGAGCAAGACCTTTCTGACCGAAGTCCGCAATGGGCAATACCACGTCATCCAGTGACAGCGCGGCGGCAGCACCGCCGCCAAAGCATCGCCGCGAATGGCCGCTGGCCGCGATCCTCACTGCACGTTTTACTTTGGTCGCCGCCATCCCGGTCCTGGCGTTTGCCTTCGCCCTGATGTTCCACGTCATTCCCTCGGTACGTCAGGATCTTGACGCCAATCATCAGGCCATCGCTTCGGCGGTCGTCGCCCAGGTCGAGTCCTATTTTTCCGTGGCCGACCGCGAAATGCGCACCTTGGCCATCCTGCTCGCCGACGACACCCAATCAACCGATCAGACCACCGCCCTGCTCGACGCCTACGTCCACGCCAATCCCTTCTATGAGTCGATTTATCTCGCCGACCATACCGGCCATGTCAGCGCCATCGGTTTGCCGCTGGAAATGCGTAGTCGCCGCAGCAATCACATCGGACTCGATGTTTCCCAGCGCGAATTCGTCCGCGAAGCCAGGCAGCGCAAGCTTCCGGTTTGGTCCAATAGTTTTCTCTCGCCGGTTAGCCTGCGCGTCACGATCGCCATCGCCGTCCCGGTCGGTAACCGGGTTCTGATCGGCGAGGTCGCCGTTACGCCACTGCCCGCCCTGGCCAAGCGGATCACCGCTGATCTGTCGATCACGATCATGATGCTTGATCGGCAGAACCAGCTCACCGCACATTCTGCCAATGCCTATGCCAATCAGCAGTTGAACCTGGGGCATCTGCCGATCGTCGCGGCAGCGCGTACCGGGAAGAAGGGTGTCCAGACCGAATTCGAACTCAACGGCAGCACCGTCGTCGGTTCGGCCTGGCCAATTGCCGACCTGGATTGGCTGGTACTGGTCACGCAAACCCGCGAACTTGCCTACAGCCAGATCTACGCGACCTGGACGCGCCTGTTCGGCGTCGTGCTGGCGGCCATCGTCGCGGCTCTAGCTGCCGCGACCTGGACCTCGAGCGCCATCTCGCGTCGCTTTCGACTCTACAGCCGGCAGTCGCAAGCGATTGCCGACGGCCGCTACGATTTGCCGTGGGAAGCTTCGAACACGCGGGAATTCAATCAATTACGGGACAACCTGCAACGTATGGCAGTTGCTATCCGTAGTCGCGAAGACGCCATGACCACCGCCCGCGCCGAATTGCAACGCAGCGAACAGCGTCTGCTGGCCACGATCGAACAAACACCGAATGTTGCCGTGCAGTGGTACGACGGTGATGGGCGAATCATGATGTGGAACAAGGCATCGGAAATTGTGTACGGCATTCGTGCCGAAACGGCGATCGGCAAAACGCTTGACGAATTGATTTACACCCCGGCCCAGTGTGCGGAATTCAGGCAGATGCTCGCCGAGTCGTCACGCACCGGGCCGGTTGGTCCCTACGAGTCATCCTTCACCCGGCCGGACGGAAGCCAGGGTTATTTGCTGTGCACGACATTTGCCATTCCCGGCGATGCAGGTTCGCCGCGCTACGTCTGCATGGACATCGATATTACCAACCAAAAGCTTGCCGAACGCTCTTTGCTTGACCTTAACGCCACCCTGGAAGAGCGCGTCGAAGAACGCACCGACGAACTCACCCGAGCCAACGACGAACTGGTCGAAACCCTGGAAACGCTGCAGCGGGCCCAGCAAGAGTTGTTGCGTAGCGAAAAGCTGGCGGCGCTCGGTTCCATGGTTGCCGGCATCGCTCACGAGCTGAATACACCGATCGGCAACGGCCTGATGGCGAGTTCCACGCTCGATGAGCACAACCGAAATTTCCAGATCGAGGTCGCGGCCGGCAATCTGCGACGTTCCAGCCTGGAACGCTACGTGGCCGACAGCCAGACCGCCACCGACATCCTGTTGCGCAACCTGCAGCGCGCCAGCGATCTCATTCGCAGTTTTAAACAAGTTGCCGTCGATCAGACCAGCGCCCAGCGCCGCACCTTCCGCCTGGATCAGGCGATCGACGAGATCCTGCTCGCCCTGCAACCGACCCTGAAAAAGCAACCGCTAACGCTCACGCGTGAAATCGACAATGAAATCTGGCTGGACAGTTACCCCGGCCCGCTGGGACAAATCATTACCAACCTGATCACCAACTCGATCAACCACGGCTTTGAAGGACGCGAGACCGGTACCATCGTCATCAGCGCCCAGCGCATCAGCGACGATCAGATCCAGCTACGGATTTGCGACGATGGCAAGGGTATTGCCCCGGAACACCTCAATCGCGTCTTTGATCCCTTCTTTACGACCCGTCTTGGTCAGGGCGGTAGTGGGCTCGGCATGAATATCGTGCACACCTTGGCCACCCAGGTCCTGGGTGGTCAGATCCGAATCGACAGCACACTGGGCGCCGGCACCTGCGTCACGCTTGATCTGCCGCAGCGCGCGCCCGAATCCCGCAGCGAGGAAAGTGTCGCGTTCTAACCCGCCGCCGTACCAACTACCGGTGCGACGAGCGGAATCCTGATCTCGAAGCGGGTGCTTTCACCCAGAGTGGAATGAACATCGATCTGCCCGCCGAGCAGGCCATTGACGATGTTATAGGTGATATTCAGTCCCAATCCGGTTCCGCCCTGGCCCATGCGGGTGGTGTAGAACGGCTCGAAAATGCGCGCGATCGACTGCTCGGGGATGCCCTTGCCGTTGTCGCTCACCACCAGCAAGACCCCTTCCCTGCCATCGGCCAGACTGGCTGCTTCGGCCGTGACGCGGACCAGACCAGTACCGCTGTCAGAATCAAAGGCGTGCACATAGGCGTTGTTGATCAGGTTGATCAATACCTGACCCAGAGGTCCTGGAAAACTATCCATGACCAGCCCGGTCGCAACCGCCACCTCAATTCGCTGTGGCTTGCGCTTCAAGCTCGGCGCCAGGGTATCGACAATCTCACCAACGACCTCGGCCAAGTCGAACTGGCGCCGATTTTCGCTGGTCTGATCGACCGCCACTTGCTTGAAGCTGCGCAGCAAATCCTCGGCACGGTGCAGATTGCGTTGTAGGAGATCGCTGCCTTCGGCCAATTGAGCGAGGAACAAATTGAGTTCCGAACGCTTCAACTGGCCCTGCTCGACGGCTCGCGCCAGCCCTTTGGCGTGATCGCCGATCGTGCTGGCGGCCATCACGCTATTGCCGATCGGCGTGTTCAGTTCGTGCGAGACACCAGCCACCAAGGCACCCAGCGCGGCCATGCGCTCCGACCGTGCCAAGCCGTCCTGTGAGCGGCGCAGATCTTCCATGGCGGCCTGCAATTTTGCCGTGCGATCCTCCACCCGTCGTTCCAGCGTCTCGTTCAGATCGCGAATCTGCTGCTCGGCGCGAACGGTTTCAGTGACATCGAGAATCAGTCCAAAAACACCAAGGATGCTGTCACCTTCGCGTTCCGGTACCAAATCCACATCCAGCACCTGCTCCAGGCCCGTCACCGGATTGAGTGCCTGACGCCGGTAATGTTGCGCGCTGCCACGACGCAGACACTGACGGTAGTAGGGCATGAAGGTCTCGAGCACTTCCGGAGTAGCGAAATCGCTCACATGCCGGCCCGGCAACACATCCGGCGTCAGCCCAAACATCGCGGCATAGCGGCGGTTGCCGAGGCGCACATGACCATTGCCGTCGAACGCCACCAGGGCCGCCGGAACGCTGTCCATCACGAGCTGCATGAGTTGCTCGCGGCGCGCCATCTCAAGGTTGTGCCGCGCCAGCTGTTCGGCCATCCCCAGCGCCTGGTCGCGGCTATGGGCGAATACGGCGAAAGCAAAGTAGGCCAGCACACTGACGATCACCAGCACCAGCACCGCCGTGACCGTGACCACCAGTGCCGATGCGCGGGCCGTCGGCAAATACCAGTGCATCGTCTCGGCGAGACCCAGTCCTGCAATCACAGCGATCGAGGCCGTTGCCATGGCAATTAACCAGCGTCTGCCCAGCATCCAGCCGCTCAAGGCAACCAGGAAGGGATACACGATCAGGTTGGCGCTGTGTACCCCGGCGAGGCTGATCGCCGTCAAGGAATTCATCATCCAGAGACCAATGACCAAAATTTTGATGGCACGCTCGAGATTTGTCCGCAGGGACCAGTAGGTAGTGACTACCACCAGCAGGAACGATAGCACCGCCAGCACGCGCAACGGCTGGACAACCGGCGCCACAATTGCGGCCAGAAAAGCCAGGCTGACGCCGATCAGCAGCAGTTTCAGCACCAGAACGATGAATCGCCGCAGCTGATCCTGATCGACGATGTCGATGGCACGGCGGACCGCAGGAGTTGATAACAGTGGCTTGGCGTCGAAATCCATCAATATCGTGGCGTGCAGGGATGCTGGAGCGCTGCCGACAATACACCATTTGCTCGCCCGGTGCATCGCCCAAAAAGTACCGGTAAGGCCGTGCGCCGTCTCGCCAGCACCGACTTTTTCAATGGCCCTTCAACGGCTCACAGACAATCGTAGCGCGCGCAATTTCCCTGTGCCCCTTGATGCAGGTCAAATACCACTTTCTACATAGGGGTATGCTGTCCGCGCCATCTCAGGACTATTTCTGTGACCCTGCAATCCCCCGCTCAACCCGATGAATCGGCCAAACCGATGACCCGCGAATTGCTGGCGGCGGCGATTGAAGCAGTCAATGACGGTTTCTGGGAGCACGACCTCGCCACCGGCTACCTCACGCTAAATCAACGTTGCCTCGAGATCGTTGGCTGGACCAATACCGCACAGCTTCCGGATTTTGCTACCTGGGTTTCCCGTGTGCATGGCGAGGATTTGCCCCGAGTACTGAGCGCGATCCAAGACAGCCAGGCTCCCGATAGCCTGCCGTATAGCTGCGAATACCGCTTCCGCCACCAGGATGGCAGCTTTGGCTGGTTGTTGATGCGTGGCCGCGTGACTGAGCGCGACGCCGCCGGCAAGCCGGTTCGCCGCGCCGGGTCCTGTACCGATATCACCGCCCGCAAGGCGACCGAGAACGCGCTCCGTGAAGCCGAAGAACGCCTGCGCCTGGCGCTGGATGTCGGCAATACCGGCCTATGGGATATCGATTTCGAGAGCGGTCGGATCGCCTACTCCGACAGCGGTCTGGCGCTGTTCGGCTATCGCCCGGACCAGGTCAAACCAACCATTGCCGGCTGGCTGGATCTGGTCCATGCCAGCGATGCCCCGGCTCTGACGGCGGCCTTTGACGCCCACCTCGCGGGCGAAACACCGCGCTACAAGGCTGAATATCGCCTGCGTGACGCTGATGGCCACTGGCACTGGGTTCTCGACCGTGGCCAGGTGATTGCCCGCTTCGGCGACGGCAGTCCGCGCCGCGCGATCGGTTGCTACGTTGATATCACCGAACGCAAGCAGATGGAAGAGCGTTTGCGTACCAGTCTCGCCGCTCTGGCTGACGCGCAAAGCATCGGCCACGTGGGCAGTTGGACAGTGGATGTCACGAGCGGCGCCCTCGATTGTTCGACCGAAACCTATCGCATGCTGGGTTTCCCGCCCGGTGCCTTGGTGAGTGGAACGGATTTCCTCCAGCATCTGCATGCCGACGACCAGGACACGCTGCGCCAGGCCTGGTCCAACGCACTGAGCGGACAACGCATTGTCGAAACGCTACGCCTGAACACTGGCCATGACCTGCGCTGGCTGGAGATCCACATGCAAGCCCGCTTCGATTGGAGCGGCAAGCCCACCACGGTGGTTGGCACGGTCCAGGACATCACCGAACTCCACGACACCCGGATGATGCTCGAAGTGCAGCGCGAACTGGCTCGTACCCTGGCGAGTGGCAGCGATCGCACCGAGGTGTTGCGGGTGATCCTCGATTCCGCCTTGCGCGTCGATCATCTCGACGGCGGTGGCATCTATTGGCGCGCTGCCAACGGCGACTACGAACTGGTGCACCATCGAGGTTTTTCCGAAACCTTCGTCAAGGCCGTGGGGCATATTCCGGCCGTGTCTCCGCAAGCCGAATTGATCCGGTCTGGCCGCATCGCCTGCAGTTGCAGCAAACTCAGTCCCCATTGCACCCACCCGGATCTGATCAACCATGCCCCGCTGCAGGCCGAGGGGCTGCGCTCCTTGGCCGTGTTGCCGGTCATCGTCGCTGGCGAAGCGTTGGGCTGCCTGAATCTCGCCTCGTGGCGTTCGCCAACGATTTCGGCCGATAGCCTGCAACAACTGGAAAGTTTCGCCCTCCAGTTTGGTGAAACCTTGCAGCGTCAGCAGGCTATCGAGGATGCCCGTCAGCAACGCCAAAACCTGCAGGGGCTCTTTGACACCCTCGATGATTTTCTGTTCATTCTGGATGGCAAGGGCTGTATTCGCCACGTTAACCGCGTTGTCTATGAGCGCCTCGGCTATCGCCCGGAACAGCTACTCGGCAAACCCGTGCTGGAGGTTCATCCGCCCGAGATCCGGGCCGAGGCAGCACGCATCGTCGGCGAAATGCTGGCCGGCACCTCCGGCGCTTGTCCGCTGCCAATACAACGTATGGACGGCGGGCTGATCATGGTCGAAACCAAGGTCGTGGCCGGGGTCTGGAATGGCGAGCCGGCCCTGTTCGGCATTTCGCGCGACATCAGCGAACGGATCGCCGCCGAATCGCGCCAACGCCTTGCCGCCAGCGTCTTCGATGGTGCCGAGGAAGGCATCATGATCACCGATGTCGACGCCACTATCGTCGACATCAACGCCGCGTTTACCGAGATCACCGGCTACACGCGTGCGGAGGCCATCGGTCAGCGTCCGAACCTGCTCAAGTCCGGCCATCACCCGCCCGAGTTCTACCAGACCATGTGGCAGACGTTGCTCGCGACCGGGCACTGGCGCGGCGAAGTGCAGAACCGGACCAAGAGCGGCGAGTTCTACGCCGAACAGCTGACCATCTCTGCTGTGCGTAGCGATGACGGCCGGGTCGCGCATTATGTCGGCATGTTTCGCGACGTCACCATCGCCAAGGAAGAGCAGCGCCGCCTCGAACGCATGGCGCATTACGACAACCTGACGCAACTGCCCAACCGCGCCCTGCTCGCCGACCGGCTCCATCAGGCCATGGCCCATGCCCGCCGCGACGGACGTTTGCTGGCCGTCTGCTATCTCGATCTCGATGGCTTCAAGCCGGTGAACGACCAGTTCGGCCACGATGTCGGCGATCAGTTGCTGCGTGAAGTTGCCCTACGCCTGCGTGATTGCGTGCGCGGCATCGATACCGTGGCGCGACTCGGCGGCGACGAATTTGTTCTCTTGCTTGGCAACCTCGAATCGATCATCGAATGCGAGCATGCGCTCGATCGTACCCTGGCCGCATTGGCGCAGGTTTTTCATCTTGACGGCAAGGAGCTTCGCATCTCCGGAAGTATCGGTGTGGCCCTCTATACCCGTAATGCGGACAACCCGGCGGCCAGCGATTCTGCCAACGTCGGGGTTAACGCCGGGGTTGACGTCGACACCGACGCCGAAAACCTGCTCCATCAAGCCGACAAGGCAATGTACGAGGCGAAGCAAAATGGCCGCAACTGTTATGCCCTGTTCGACGCCGAGCAGGACAAGCATCTGCGCGAGCATCGCACTGCCGTGGAACGCATTCGTCAGGGTATGCAGGCACATGAATTCGATTTGTTTTACCAGCCCATGGTGGATATGCGCCGTGGCATCGTGCTTGGTGTCGAAGCGCTGATCCGTTGGCGCCATCCCGAGCGCGGATTGCTGCTTCCGGCCGAGTTCCTACCCACCGTCGACAAGTCCGATCTGGTGATCGATCTCGGTCGCTGGGTGCTGCAACAGGCGATCGAGCAGGCCGCCCGCTGGTTTGCCGCCGGGCACCCGCTCGGCATCAACATCAATATTTCCAGCCCGCATCTGATCGAGCCGAACTTCGCCGCTCACCTGGCCCAGGTGCTCGCCAGCCACCCGGATCTGCCACCCCACCTGATCGAGCTTGATGTCCTCGAAAACACGGCGAAACAGGATATACCGCAAGTCGAGCAGATGATCGTCGCCTGCCAGCAACTGGGCGTTGGATTCGCCCTCGATGATTACGGCACCGGCTATTCCTCGCTGACCTATTTCCGCCATCTGCCGGTCAATACACTCAAGATCGACCAGAGCTTTGTGCGCGGCATGCTGGAAGACGGTGGCGACATGGACATCGTCCAAGGCATCGTCGGCCTCTCGCACGCCTTCCACCGCGACGTCATCGCCGAAGGTGTGGAGTCGGTCGAACTGGGCCTGATCCTGCTGCAAATCGGCTGCGACCGCGCCCAGGGTTTTGGCATTGCGCCGCCGATGCCCGGTCCTGATGTGCTGCATTGGCTGATCGACTATCGTCCTGACCCCTTATGGCAGGTTTCCAGCGCCTTCCGCTGGCGCCGCGAAGATCTGCCGCTGCAGGCGGCAGAGATCCACCTCAAGCGCTGGCGTGATGCCGTGCTCGGCGATGCCGCCGCGCGCCAAAAAGCGGCCATGGTTTGCAGCGGGGACTGCTCGATCGGACGCTGGCTGTGCGGAAAAGGTCGCCAGCAGTACGCCTGCCTCGATGGTTTCGCTCCGCTGGAGCGCTTGCATGAGGAGTTGCACGCGGCGGCGGCACGTCTGGTCAACCAGCCAGAATCTGGCGCTGCCAGTACTGCAGATACCGACTTTCTGCGCCTGTGTGAGGAATTCCTTGAACAACTGCATTTGCTGCAGGCCGAAGTCTTGATCGCGCCACCGGTGAGCGGAGGCAAAGGTGAAAGAACGGGAAACGGAATTGGTCTGCAACGTGCCACTTCGAGCCTACAATCCGAGTCGAGATCATTATTCCGCTAGAGGTTCCCGGCATAGCTTCATCCAGCGCCGTCCCGCCAGCACCGACCTTTTGACTTGACCACGCCTTTGCCCGCCGCATCTTCCACGTCTGCCGATTCCGGCCACGAAACCGTCTGGTGCCAACTCGACGTCATCGGCTACGCCGCGTGGACACTGGATCTGCCAAGCAATACGCTGCGCTGGAACGACGCCGCCTATCGCCTTCTCGGCTATCCGCCGGCCAGTTTTCCGGTCTCGATAGAGTTTTGCCGCGCGCAGCTTCACACTGAAGACCAGCACGCCGCTGAAGCCGCGATTCAAGCACTGTTGCAGAACGGCGTGCCCGCCAGCAGCAACTATCGAATGCGTAGTGCCGATGGTGACTGGCGCTGGATACACGACCAAGCCGGCATCAGCACGCGTGACGCGGCCGGAAACCCGACCCGTATCACGGGCCTCATGCTCGACATCACCGCGCAAAAAGCGCTCGAACTTCAGCATCAGCGCCAGGTCCGGCTGTTGCAGCAAAACGAAACCCTGCTGCGCAGCGTTCTCGATTCCACCACCGATGGCATTCTGGTCATCGGCGAAAACGGCCAGGTGCTGCTCCACAATCATCGCTTCCAGGAAATTTGGAAGCTCGCCGACGACGTGCTGGCCCCGGGCGAAGATGAACGCCTGATCAACGCCGTGCTTACTCAGTTGGGCGAACCAGAAGCCTTTCTCGCGGAAGTCCGCCGTCTTTACGCGAGTGACGAGGAAAGCGCGGACCAGTTGCAGTTTGCCGACGGTCGGGTGATCGATCGTTTTTCGCGGCCGATCGAGGTCAGCGGTCAGAAAGGGCGCCTCTGGTCATTCCGCGACATCAGCGACCGCGTCCGCGCCGAGACCGACAGTCGCGAGGTCATGGAAACTGCCGGCGAAGCCATCTGGATCAGTGATCTGCACGGCAACTTCAGCTTTGCCAACACCATCGCCTGCAGCCAGCTGGGCTACAGCACCGATGACATGCTGCACATGAAGATTGCCGACATCCTGACCGAGGGTGAACTGCGCGGCTTCCCCACCCATCTGCAACAGCTCAACTCGGCGCCGTCCGTGCGCAAGGAATGGCTGATGAAGTGCAAGGATGGCGCGCCGGTACTGATGGAACTGGTGACCCAGCGCTTGGGCACCGACCGCTATCTTGCCATCGGCCACGAGATCGGCGAACGCAAACGTGTCGAGCAGGCGATCGCTGCCGAACGCGGACAACTACGCACCCTGTTGCAGACCATCCCCGACCTCGTCTGGCTGAAAAGCCCAGACGGCGTGTATCTCGCCTGCAACCCTGCCTTCGAGCGTTTTTTTGGTGCCCGTGAAGCGGAAATCGTGGGTAAGACCGACTATGACTTCGTACCACGGGAACTTGCCGACTTTTTCCGTGCCCATGACCTGGCGGCGACCAACGCCAACAAGCCAACCATCAACGAAGAATGGATAAACTTCGCCACCGACGGTTATCGTGGCCTGTTTTCCACTACCAAGACGCCCATGCGCGATACCGACGGCAATCTCGTCGGCGTCCTCGGCGTCGGCCACGACATCACCCCGCTGCACCAGGCACAAAACGCCCTGGCTGAACGCATGAAGGAGCTGCGCTGCCTCTACGATGTCAGCCAACTCATCCCCGACGACCACGCGATCAATGTGCCGTCCTTGCAAAGAATCGTTGCGCGCCTGGCAGCCGGCTGGCAATTCCCGGAGCTGGTCTGCGCTCGGATTTGCTTTGGCGATTTGACGGCGAGCACCTGCGAGCACAGTGACCAAAGCAGCCCCTGGCTGCAACGCCGAGCGATCACGGTCAATGAGGAAACCATCGGCGAAATTGTCGTCAGCTATCGCGAATTGCCTCAAACCCGTGGCCAACCGGTATTTCTTGCTGAAGAGGCGGAACTGCTGCAAAACATTGCCGCGCGTCTTGCCACCGCCTTCAGTCGTCAGCAGGCACGGCAACTGGTCGAGGAACGCGAAACGATTTTCCACGCGATCACCATGCAGGCCGCCGACTCGATCGCGCTGATCGACCTAGCCAGCGGACGCTTTGTCGAGTTCAATGACGCCGCGCCGCGAAATCTGGGCTATACCCGTGAAGAATTTGCCGCACTGCGGGTTCAGGATATCGAAGGCCAACAAGACCCGAAGGAAGTTCAAGAGCACTTTGTGGACATGGAACGCCACGGCAGTGCCCAGTTTGAAACGCGCCATCGTACCAAAGGCGGTTTGCTCCGCGATGTGCGCGTCAATGGCCGCCTGATCGAAGTGCGCGGGATCAAATACCTGGCCGCAATCTGGTCCGACCTGACCGAAATTCACCGCACCGCCGAACGTCTGCGGGCCAGCGAGGAGGCGCTCAATGCCGCCCAGGCGGTGGCTCAGATTGGCAGCTGGAGCGTCTTCATCGACTCTGATCATCTGCTTTGCTCGGCCGAAACCTATCGCATCTTTGGTGCTACGCCGGATGAGCCGATCAACTTTGAACGCTTTATGGGCCGGATTCATCCTGACGATCGTCCGGGCGTTGCTCGTGCCTGGGGTGCCGCCCTGGCGGGAACCGCGCTCTATGATGCCGAATACCGGATTGACATCGATGGCGATATTCGCTGGGTGCGCGCCCGCGCCGATATTCGCCGCAATCTCGAAGGCAAACCCTACTTCGCCATCGGCACCGTACAGGACATCAGCGATCGCAAACTGGCCGAACTCGATGCACAGAAACAGCGCGAATTCCGTGACACGCTGATCGAGTCGATTCCCGGCGTCTTCTACGCCCTGGATAGCCAGGGCCAGTTCCGCTTCTTCAACAAAAACATGGCCGCCGCCGCTGAATTATCGGCAGCGGAGCTGCAGGGCATGAATGCGCTCCATCTCTTCGCCAAGGACGAACAGGCTGCCGTCGCCGCCGCAATCGGCCGCACCTACACGGAAGGAATTGCCGATGTCGAAGGCACCTTGATCGGCCGTCACGGACGACGCACACCGTGCTATTTCACTGGTCGCCGTATTGATGTTGATGGACATACGCTTCTGGTCGGTGTTGGCGTGGATATTTCCGAGCGCCTTCGCACCGCCGAAGTCCTGCGTTTGTCCGAAGAGCGCTTCTCCAAGGCCTTCCATTCGAGCCCGATCGCGGCATCGATCGCACGGGCCAGCGACGGCTGTTTCCTCAGCATCAATCACAACTACACCCGTGACTTCGGCTGGACCGAGGCCGACCTGCTGGGCAAGAGCTCGGTCGAAGTTGGGCTCTGGCCCAACCACGAAACCCGCCAGCGCTGGGTTGCCCAACTGATACGTGACCAGCGTGTGGTTGACTACGAAACGAGCTGGCAGCACAAGGATGGAACGCGCCGCGACATCAGCATTTCGGCCGAAATGACCGAGCTCAACAACGAACTCTGCATCCTCGCCTACGCGATGGACATCACCGAACGCAAAGCCAACGCCCTGGAGCTTGAGCACCACCGGCAACACCTCGAAGAAATGGTCGACCTGCGCACCAGCGAACTGGCCGTGGCCAAAGAAGCCGCCGAAGCCGCCAGTCGTGCCAAGAGCAGTTTCCTGGCTAACATGA
Organism: Propionivibrio dicarboxylicus; assembly: GCA_945902805.1. Taxonomy (GTDB): domain Bacteria; phylum Pseudomonadota; class Gammaproteobacteria; order Burkholderiales; family Rhodocyclaceae; genus CAMDMZ01. Next base: position 23,905 of record CAMDMZ010000025.1, read on the forward strand.
GCCACGAAATCCGCACGCCGATGAACGCCATCATCGGCCTGACCCATCTGTTGCAGAACTCCACGCTTGGCGTCAAGCAGCGCGACCAGTTAGGCAAGGTGTCCGGCGCCGCCCAGCATCTGCTCGGCATCATCAACGATATTCTCGACCTGTCAAAAATCGAGGCCGGCAAGCTTGCCATCGAGCACGCACCCTTCGAGATCGAGCAATTGATCGAAGACACCGTCAATTTGGTCAGCGAGCGCGCCGACGCCAAGGGGCTGGAAATCGTTACCGACATCGCGCGCGAAATTCCGCTCATGTTGAGCGGCGATTCGATGCGCATCGGCCAGATCCTGCTCAACTTCACCAACAACGCCATCAAGTTCACCGAGCGCGGCTCGATCGTGTTGCGCACGCGCATCGAAGCCACGCTGGGGCGCGGGCTGCGGATACGCTTCGAGGTGCGCGATACGGGCATCGGCATCTCGCCAGAGCAACAGGAACGTCTGTTCCAATCATTCGAGCAAGCCGATACATCGACCACGCGCCGCTATGGCGGCACCGGCCTGGGTTTGTCCATCTCGCGTCAATTGGCCGAGCTGATGAGCGGTGAAGTTGGCGTTGAGAGCCAACTCGACCACGGCAGCAATTTCTGGATCAGCCTGCCACTCGAAACGACAGAGTGCACACCTCGGCGCCGTCTGCTGTCGACCGACTTTCTCGGCCGTCGCGTGCTGGTGGTCGATGATCTGGCCGAGGCCCGTGAAATCCTGGCAAGCCTGCTGAGCGGTTTTGGCTTGCGCGTCGATCAGGCGGCCAGCGGCAACGCCGCCCTCGAAGCCGTCGTCGCTGCGGATGCCGCCAACGATGCCTACGAGTTGGTGCTGTTTGATTGGCAAATGCCGGGCATGGACGGTGTCCAAGCCGCCACGCGTCTGCAAAGGCTCACGCTGAAAACCCCACCGGTACATTTACTCGTCACGGCGTTTGGCCATCGTGTTCCGGCGGAACAGATGGCACAGGCCCACTTCGAGGCCTTCCTGCCGAAACCGGTCAGTGCATCGGCGCTGTTCGATACCCTGATTGCTGTCCTGAAAGGGGAATTGCCAAGCGAAGCCGGTCATCTATTGCCTGCGGCCAGCGCCCGCGAGCGCCTCGCCACACGCAGTCAGGCACGCATCCTGCTGGCTGAAGACAACCCGATCAACCAGGAAGTCACGCTCGAACTCCTGAACGAGGCCGGCCTGCGCGCCGATCTCGCCGAGAATGGCCAGATTGCCGTCGAACGCGCAAAAGCACTGCGCTATGACCTGATCCTGATGGATGTGCAAATGCCGATACTCGATGGCCTGGAAGCCACGCGCGCCATTCGCGCCCTGCCCGGCTATGCGGACGTGCCTGTCCTCGCCATGACGGCCAACGCTTTCGATGAGGATCGTCAGGTTTGCGTAGCGGCAGGCATGAACGACCACGTCGCCAAGCCGGTAAATCCAGAACGCCTTTACGCCGCCCTCGTCCATTGGCTACCGGCGTTACCCACGAACTTGACCGGCGCAGCGCCGAAGAATCGACCGCCGCCACCGACTGTCCCCGCTACCGATCCCAGCCTGGCAGCTCTGGGCGGCATTGCCGGGTTGGATACGGTTCAAGGTCTCAAGAGTCTGGCGGGGCGCACTGCCAACTATCTGCGGGTACTGCGCTCGTTCGTCACCATCCACCATGACGACATGACGCAATTGCGCCGCCTTCTGGCAGATCAGCACCCCGAAGAAGCGCAGCGCCTCGCGCATTCGCTGAAGGGCGTCGCCGGCACGCTGGGTGCGTATCGGGTCCAGGAGTTGGCCGCCGCGTTGGAAGCCGCACTAAAACGCAAAGCCAGTGCCGACGAAATCTCACCGCACCTGGAAGCCCTTGCGGTGGCACACGACGATCTAACGACGGCGCTACAGGCGGCCTTGCCAGCGACTCAGTAACAGACTCGGTAACGGTGGTAGCCGGATTTTCCGATGCCGGTTATCGATGCGACAGACGCTTCTGATGAAGAAGTTTGCCAAGTTGCGGCGGGACGGCTACCATCCGTGAATGGCCGCCAACGACAGCTTCACTGAAAAATCCGAACTCCTTGCGCTGATGGTCGAATTGCGTACCGAGCACCGCGATCTCGACGAAGCGATCGCCCGCTGCACGATCAATCCGCCAGACGATCAACTGACGATTCGCCGCCTTAAAAAACGCAAATTGCTGCTCAAGGATCGCATCGCCGCGCTGGAGCGACAGATCGATCCGGACGAATACGCCTGACCAGTCGCTGAATCAAACACCGGTCGCCTCGATGCTGCCGGTGAAATAAAAACAGACACCGCCCCGCGCGCCACTCTGGCCGAAGGAACGGAGGAGCCCCAGCATGAGTTACCACTTCGACACGCTCGCGCTACATGCCGGGCAGGTTCCCGACGAGCGCTTCGGCGCCCGTGCGACGCCCATCTATTTGACCAGTTCCTTTGTTTTTCAGGACACCGACCAAGCGGCGGAACTGTTCAACATGGAACGCGCCGGCCATGTCTATTCGCGGATTTCGAACCCGACCAACGCGGTGCTTGAAGAACGTATTGCCGCTCTCGAAGGCGGTGTTGGCGCCATTGCCACCGCTTCCGACCAGGCCGCGTTGCACTTGGCGATCACGACGCTGATGGGCGCCGGCGGCCACATCGTCGCCGCGCGCAGCCTATATGGCGGTAGTCACAACCTGCTCGACTACACCCTGCCCCGCTTCGGCATCACCACCACCTTTGTCGATCCGCGCGACCTTTCGGCCTTGCAGGCGGCGATCCGGCCGGAAACACGACTGCTGTTCGGCGAAACGCTCGGCAATCCGGGCCTCGACGTGCTCAACATTCCGCCGGTTTCGGCGCTCGCTCATGAGCATGATTTGCCACTGCTGGTGGATTCGACCTTCACCACACCATGGCTCATGAAACCCTTCGATCTCGGCGCTGATCTGATCATGCATTCGGCGACCAAGTTTCTTGGTGGCCATGGTGTTGCCATTGGCGGGCTGCTGGTTGATAGCGGCAATTTTGACTGGGAGGCTTCAGGCAAATTCCCGACGCTGACCGAACCCTACGCCGGTTTTCACGGCATGGATTTCGCCGAGGAATCGACGGTTGCTGCCTTCCTGCTACGCGCCCGGCGCGAAGGTCTGCGCGATTTTGGCGCCTGCATGAGCCCGTTCACCGCTTTCCAGTTGCTGCAAGGAATGGAAACCCTGCCGCTGCGCATGGAACGCCATATCGGCAACACCCGGAAAGCCATCGCCCATCTCGTCAATCATGACGCGGTAGCCAGCGTCGCCTACCCGGAACTAGAAGATCACCCAGATCACACACTGGCCAAGACGCTGCTGCCGCGCGGCGCCGGTGCCGTCTTCAGCTTCACACTGAAGAACGGCCGCGCGGCCGGGCGCAAGTTCATCGAAGCCTTGCGCGTGTTTTCGCACCTGGCCAATGTCGGCGACGCCAAATCACTGGTAATCCATCCGGCCTCGACGACACACTTCCGCATGAGCGACGACGCCTTGCAGGCGGCCGGTATCCATCCCGGCACGATTCGGCTTTCGATCGGCCTTGAAGACGCTGACGATCTGATCGCGGATCTCGACCGTGGCCTCGCGGCCGCCGCCCGGGTCTGAACGTGGACATCGACCTCAACGGCCAGCACGCCTTCGCCTACACCGGGGGCAAGCTCTTCGACCGCACCCTGCCCTGCGTTGTCTTCATTCATGGAGCACAGAACGACCATAGTGTGTGGAGCCTGCAAAGCCGTTGGTTTTCGCATCATGGCTTTTCGGTCCTGGCGGTCGATCTGCCGGGCCACGGGCGTAGCAGCGGCGAGCCTTTGCCATCGATCGAGGCCATCGCCGATTGGATCGCCCTCTTGCTCGAAAAAGTCGGTGCTGGCGAGACGGCGCCGGTTAGCCTGGTCGGGCATAGCATGGGCTCGCTGGCCGCGCTGGAATGCGCCGCCCGGCATCCAGCGCGCATTGGCCGCATCGCCTTGCTGGGAACCGCCGTGCCGATGCCGGTTTCGGCTGCCTTGCTGACCGCAGCACGGAATGACGAAGCCACGGCGATCGACATGATCAACGAGTGGTCGCATTCACCGCGCGCCAGCCTTGGCGGCAATGCCGTACCGGGTATGTGGCTGCTGGGTGCCAGTCGACGTCTGATGCAACGCCAGAAACCGGGCGTCTTGCACAACGATCTGGCCGCCTGCAACGCGTACACACATGGTTTAGATGCCGCCGCGATGATCGCTTGCCCGGCCTTGATTGTCAGCGGCACGCACGACCTGATGACTCCCCCCAAGGCGACCAGCAAACTGGCGACGACGCTCCGCGACGTCCGCCGCGTGAGCCTGCCTGGTGCCGGTCACTCGATGATGGCCGAACAACCCGATGCCGTACTGGACGCACTGAGAGGATTCATCCCATGAGCGACGCGCACGAAGCCAATACCAATCGTGACAATCAGCCGTTTCCGACCGTGCGCAGCGGCTTGCCCGCCAGCGCTCCGCTCAACTGGCTGCGTTTGGGTTGGGACGACCTGAAAGCCAGCGGCTGGCCCAGTCTGTTTTACGGGCTTTGTTTTGCCGCTGTCGGCGTCTTGGCACTGCTGGCACTGCGCAACGCGGTGCACTGGGTCTCGGGCATTACCACCGGTTTCATGCTGGTCGGCCCCTTTCTCGCCATGGGCTTGTATGAGATCTCCCGTCGGCGCGAGCTGAACGAGCCACTACGATTGCTGGAAACGCTGGCCGTCTGGAAGCGCAATCTTTCGGCGATCGGCATCTATTCGCTGATCCTGATCGTTCTCTACCTGATCTGGGCACGTGCCTCACTGGTCGTGTTTGCCGTGTTCTATCAAGGCGGCATGCCGACCATCGAGAGTTTTCTCGCCGAAATCATGCGCTTCGACAACATCGAGTTCCTGGTCGCCTATCTGATCATCGGCGCGCTGTTTGCCTGGCTCGTCTTCGCCTTCTCGGTGGTCTCGATACCGCTGATGCTGGATCGCAACCAGGACACCGTTACCGCCATGCTGGCCAGTTTCCTGGCGTTGGTGCGCAACATACCGACCATGTTGGTCTGGGGCGCATTGATCGTCCTGTTGACAGCCCTTGGCGTCGCCACCGCCTTCGTCGGCCTCATCATCACCATGCCGCTGATAGGCCATGCCACATGGCATGCCTATCGCGCGCTAATCGAACCCTCCGGAAAACTCTGATGTCTCATCGTCGTACCGTCGCGCTGCTTGCTGCCGCGCAGGCCCTGCTCTTGACCAACGGCGTGATGCTGGTCGCCATCAATGGCTTGCTCGGCCTGCAATTGGCACCGGATAAACGCCTGGCTACGCTGCCGATTACCACCTATGTGATCGGCGGTGCGCTCGTGACCTTGCCGGCGGCGTTTTTCATGAAACGCTACGGTCGCCGCGCCGGCTTCATGCTCGGCGGCGGCCTCGGCATGCTTGGCGCCGCAATTTCGGCCATCGCGGTGTATAGCGGGAGCTTTTGGCTGCTCTGCTTCGGTACGCTTTTTGCCGGCATCTACAACGCCTTCGGCCAGCAATTCCGCTTTGCCGCCGCCGACGCGTGCCCGCCGGACTGGAAGAGCAAGGCTATTTCCCTGACACTGGCCGGCGGCATTCTCGGCGGCGTACTCGGCCCGGAAACCGGCAAATGGACCCGCAGCCTGCTTGAACCGACCTACCTCGCCAGCTACGGCGCCCTGATCCTGTTCGCCGGACTGTCGATGTTCATCGCCAGCCGCTTGCGTATTCCGCCGCTAACGGTTGCCGAACAAGCCGCCAAGGGCCGCCCTTACCTGGAAATCGCACGCCAGCCGACCTACATCGTCGCCGTCCTCGCCGCCGCCTGCGGTTACGGCGTGATGAACCTGCTCATGACGGCAACGCCGCTGGCGATGGATATGTGCGGCCTGCCGTTTGACGACACGGCCTTCATCCTGCAATGGCACGTCATTGGCATGTTCGCGCCGTCCTTTTTCACCGGCAGCCTGATCAAGCGCTACGGCGTGCTCAATATCCTGCTGCTCGGCGCCGTGCTGATGTTCGCCTGCATCGGCATTGCGCTGTCCGGCGTCACCCTGATGCATTTCTGGTGGGCCTTGGTGTTGCTCGGCGTCGGCTGGAATTTCCTCTTCATCGGCGGCACAACCCTGCTCACCGAAACCTATCGCCCGGAAGAAAAAGCCAAAGCACAAGGCAGCAACGATTTCTTCGTCCTCGGCATCCAGGCGCTGACTTCGCTCTCGTCGGGACTGCTGGTGACCAGCGAAGGCTGGGCGCTGCTGAACTGGCTGGCGTTACCGATTGTGGCATTGACCGCGTTGGGGAGCGCCGTGCTCTGGCTGCAGCGCAGGGCTACGCTTTGACATCAATCAGGGTACCAAGAAGTTCATCGGCGACTTTGATGACGTCAGCGGCAAATTTAACCTGAAGTTCCCCCACGCGCAGATCAAGCATCGACGCCGCAAGTTGTTCATTTTCGCGAAACGTATTGATCTGGGCGATCTGGCCACCAGCACGGTTGGTCATGGCGGCTCCGGCTTGAATTCCGGCGAGACCGCTTGAAAGTACGGAACTGATCGACATCGACATGGCAGAAATTGCCTCTCCAAAATGGAAACCGAAGTTTAAGCAGAATTCTTGCCAGCTTGGCCATTTGCCGGAGGTTGGCACTGGACGTCGTATCACTCGCGATGTAAAGTAAGGAATCCTTACTTTCATCAACGAGACCGCCATGCTTGCCAAACTCACCTCGAAGAATCAGCTGACCTTGCCCAAGAGCATCACGACTGCCGTTGGCGCGACGGAATATTTTGATGTCGAAGCCAGCAATGGTCAGATAGTGCTGACGCCGGTACGTATCCAGCGCGGCGATGCCGTGCGTACAAAGTTAGCCGAGCTGAATCTTTTGGAGCAAGACGTGGCCGATGCTGTTGCCTGGGCGCGACAAGAGCCTGCGATCAAGGCGACGCGCCAGAAATGAAACAGCGGCCACAGGTAGTTATTGATACCAACTTGGTGTTGTCGGCATTGGTTTTTTCGGGCGGACGCCTTACGCCCCTGCGACTCGCTTGGCAGACTCATCGGGTGCAACCGCTGGTTTCGCCAGCAACAGCAGCCGAACTGATACGGGCGCTGTCCTACCCGAAGTTCAAGCTCACGTCCGCCGAGCAGGAAGAACTTCTTGCCGACTACCTGCCGTACTGCAAGACCGTTCGAATTCCAACTCCACCACCGCCGACCTCGACGTGCCGTGATGTTTTCGACGTACCATTTCTGGAACTGGCAATCGCGGGGAAAGCGGATGCGCTGGTGACTGGCGACAAAGATTTGTTGTGTTTGGACGGATCATTGGCGTGCCCAATTCTGACCGCAGATCAATTCTTCAACGCCATCGGTATTGCTCATTTGCCGCCTTGATCTTGAAAAACAGGACACTCTTCTGTCGAGTATGGCCGTTTATGCGGCTTTCCTCGGTTTGACAGAACCGCTGATTTCTCTATAATTCACCCCATGGTGCATCGCAGCAACAGCGCACCATCGTCGCAACACCACGCAACACGCTTGTCCGGCCACGTTTTCAGCCTCTCTGCCGGGCTCCTTTGCTTCACTTGCAGCACTTCGCAAGTAGGTCCTGTTCCCTCACTTACCGGGAACACCTTTGCCCCACCGCACATTGCCGACACTCGGCATGCCTGCGTACGTCGCAACCGTTGATCTGCCCAGGAGGTACTTATGTCTCACTCCCTAGCACTGCCTAACCCCGCTGCACGACTCGCGGATCTTGTTGTTCATTTTCTTCATGGAAGTATTCTTAGTCTAGGTTTTGCCGTCGTTCTCCTGATCGCCGGTGCTTTTGTCGTCGGCGACCTGCCGGCGACAGTTCGTAATTTGATCGACAGCCAAACGCTCGATCAAAACGCGCCAGCGGAGGTCTCCACCACCGTCCCGGCCGAAGAAAGCCCGGAAGCCAGCGCGAAACGCAATGCACGGCTCCTTCTCACGGCCGATGTCATCGCCAAACGTTATCGCATAGCCCAACCGGTCATTGTCGATATTGTGCGCATGGCGGACAAATCAGCCCGTGCGGCCGGCTTTGAGCCAATACTGGTGCTGGCCATGATCGCGGTGGAGTCGCGCTTCAATCCCTATGCCGAAAGTAGTTTTGGGGCGCAGGGGCTGATGCAGATCATCGCTCGTTTCCATACCGACAAGTTCGAGCCGACGACAGACGGCATGGCGCTGCTCGACCCGGAAACGAATATCCGGGTGGGCGTGGAGGCGTTGCGCGAATATCGTCGTCGGGCCGGCAATCTCGACGCCGCGCTCAAGTTGTACGGCGGTGAGTCGGACGAAAGCGGGATGGGCTACGCGGAGAGGGTGTACGCCGAAAAAGATCGTCTGGAAGTCGCGATCCAGCGCGCCAAGAAAGCCTGACGGGCACCGCTGCTCAGCATTAATCGTCAATCAGCACCATAAAGTCAGACGGCGCAGTAACGAAGGATTGCTTCGTTACTGCGCCGTCCCGTCAGAACCGACTTTCTAGCTGACCTTCACCTGAACCAGTTCCTCACCGTCCGGATCGGTCACGTGCACCGCACAGGCGATGCACGGATCGAAACTGTGGATGGTGCGCAGGATTTCGATCGGCTGCTTGGCATCGTGCAGTTTGTGGCCTTTCAAACTGGCTTCATACGGGCCTTGATTCCCGTCCGGATCACGTGGACCGGCGTTCCAGGTACTCGGTACGATGGCCTGGTAGTTGGCGATCTTTTGATTTTCGATCACGATCCAGTGTGACAAGCCGCCGCGTGGAGCTTCCATGAGACCCACGCCCTGCGCTTTGGCCGGCCAGGTCGATGGATCCCATTTGCTTTCGTTGAAGGTCTTGAGGTCGCCGGCCTTGATGTTGGCGATCAGTTGGTCGTACCAGCCCTGCATGGCATCGGCGATGATCTTGGTTTCCAGAGTTCTTGCCGCCGTGCGTCCCAGAGTTGAATACAGTGCCTGAACTGGCGCATTGAGCTTCTTCAACGCCATCTCGACCAGTTCCTTGGTCTGCTTGTGGCCGCTGGCATACATCATCAGCACACGCGCCAGAGGGCCGACTTCGACTGGCTTGCCTTTCCAGCGCGGCGTCTTCATCCACGAGTAGTCTTTTTCCAGATCAAGATGCTCGTAAGGTGGCTTCGGTCCGGTGTAGTCGAACTCGGTTTCGCCCTTGTACGGGTGCAAGCCCTTGTCTTTGCCGACTGAATATTTGTACCAAGCGTGGCTGACGAATTCCTGGATCTCGTTTTCGGCGTTGAAGTCGATTGGGTGGATCTTGGACAGATCGCGGTCGAGAATCACTCCGGAAGGAATCAGGAACGAGGACGGATCGGACATACCCTTGGCCGGGAAATCGCCGAAGGTCATGAAGTTGCCTACGCCCTCACCTTGCGCGAACCAATCCTTGTAGAACCCGGCAATGGCCAGCGTATCGGGCACATACACTTCATCGGTGAACGAACGCATCTGGTTGATGACGTTCTGCACGATCTGCAGGCCAACCATATTCAGTGCCGTGCCGGCGTCACCACCGCGCGACGGTGCCCCACCTTTACCCACATGGCTCGGATCGATGCTGATGGCGCACGGAACGCCGCCGACGACGAACATCGGATGCGGGTTCTTGCCGCCGAAAATCGCATGCAGCTTGACCACATCGCGTTGCCAGGCCAGTGCATCCAGATAGTGCGCGACGGCCATCAGGTTGGCTTCCGGCGGCAGTTTGTAGGCCGGGTGTCCCCAGTAGCCATTGGCGAAAATGCCAAGTTGGCCCGCTTCGACAAAGCCTTTGAGCTTCTTCTGCACATCCGAGAAATAGCCGGGCGATGACTTGGCGTAGCCCGAAATGCTTTGCGCCAAGGCTGAAGTGGCTTTCGGATCGGCTTTCAGCGCCGAGACCACATCGACCCAGTCCAGCGCGTGTAGGTGATAAAAGTGCATCACGTGGTCGTGAATGTACTGCGCTCCGATCATCAGGTTACGGATCAACTGGGCATTTGGCGGCAGCTCAATCTTGAGCGCACTCTCGACCGAACGGACCGAGGCAATGCCATGCACCAGCGTGCAGACGCCGCAGATGCGCTGGGCAAAGGCCCAGGCGTCACGCGGGTCGCGACCGCGCAGGATGATTTCGAGGCCACGCACCATCGTGCCCGCAGACGAGGCCCGGATGATGCGTCCATCATTGTCGGTTTCCGCCTCGATGCGCAGATGGCCTTCGATACGGGTGATAGGATCGACGACAACACGTTGGTTCATGATCCACTTTCCTTCAAGAATGCCGTGAGGGTGACAAATTGCGCCTCGGCTTCGCGGGTACCGGTGCCTTCACCGTCTTCCGCCAGGTTTCTACAAATTCGCGCCATGCGCGCCTGTCCTGCCGCATTCCAGGCCGAGGCGAAGTCGACCGACGGCTTGACACACTCCTGCGCCGCCACCGCCACAAAGTGGGCGGCCTGGCTTTTCCAGTCGGTATCGTGTCCGCACTGGGTAAAGCTTTCTACCCGTGCGGTTTTTACCGCTGCCGCCGCGATATCGATTTCGGCTTCGCTGGCATCGGCGCGGGCGACCAAACTCAACGCTCCTTTGACCCGAGGATCATTCGACAGGTCGAGTACGTTTTGCACCAAACGCGCCGCCGCTTGCCGACGACCCACGTCATCCAGGGCGGCAAGTGCCGCCTTGAATTCCTTATCGTTGCTGATAGTCATGATGGATATCTCCGCTTATTTGCTGTCGACCGGATCCGGAATGTGCTCGGCGATCATTTCCGTCAAGCCAACGATGGGCAGATTCATCTGATAGTGCTCCAGGCCTTCTTCCATGACGATGCGGCAGTTGGCGCAGGCCGTCACCAGACGCTTGGGTTTGACGGCATCAAGTTGGCTCTTCTTGCGTTTGAAGGCTTCAAGACGCAGTTCCTCGCCTTCCTCGATCGCACTCGCCCCACCGCCACCACCGCAACACCAGTTCATGAAACCGGCATCGGGCATTTCGTGGAAGTCCTTGGCGACCATCTTCAACAGATTCCGTTGCGGCTCGATCACGCCACCACGACGCGCCAACTGGCAAGGATCGTGGAAAGTCAGGCGATCGGTTTCCATACCCTCGGTTTTGAGCAAACCGGCAAGACGGAACTCTTCCAACACCTCGACGATATGCTGCACTTTGAAACTGAAGGGCTTGCCAACCAGATTCGCACCCTCCCAGCGCAGCGCCGTGTAGGCGTGGCCACATTCTGGGCTGATGACGGTCTTGACCTTGAGCTTTTCGGCCCCATCGACGATGCGCTTGACGATCACGCGAGCGAGGTCGGAATTGCCGATCTGCATGCCGGCGTTGGTTGCCTCGAAGGCTTCCGAACACAGCGTCCAGGTCTTGCCGGCCTGGCGCATGATCTTGGCAATCGCGCCCAGATACTCGGGGAAGTTGATGATCTCCATTGAGGAGAGCATCACCAGGTATTCGGCGCCTTCCATATCGAGCGGAATGGTCATGCCGTAATCGGCTTCGACGTGCTTCATCTGTGCCTTGACCGCCGGCAGCTTGATGCCCATCGGACTGCCGATATTGACGGTGCGGGTAACGGCACCTTTCAAACCATCAGGCGAATGACCGGATGCCGACATGCCTTCGCGCATCTTGCGCACCATGTAGGCGATGTCATTGCCGACCGGGCACACTGCCGAACAGCGGCCGCACAGGGTGCAACTGTTGTAGACCAGTTCCTGCCATTCGCCGAGTTCAGCATCGGTCACAGGCTTGGACAAACCAACCATCTTCGCCAAACGGCCGAGGAAGGTGTATTCCTGCTCGTACAGCCGGCGCATCGGCTCAAGCTTATGGATCGGCGTGTATTTCGGATTGCCGGTTTCGGTGTAGAACAAACAGGCTTCGGCACAAATACCGCAATGCACGCAGCTATTGAAATAACTGGCGATCGGCGCGTCGATCATTTCCTTGAGAACGCGGACGCCCTTTTCGAGAGAAGCACTCATACCGGCACCCCCTTATGGCCATTGATCGCACCGTTGTACCAACGCGAACCGAACACCGTGAAGGCATGGAACAGTTTGGTGAAGGGCAGGCAGATCAACAGCAACTCAACACTGAGAATATGGATCGCCAACATCAGCGTGTAAGGCACCAGCAGATGATGTACCGCCATCCAGCCACTCAGCAGCGGGATGAAGGTCAGCGCCCAGGTAAACCAGTCGCCGAAAGTGCTGAGGTAACGCTTGACCGGCTTATTGATCCGATCGAACAGCACCACGATCATGGCCGCCATGGTGACCACGGTGACGAAATCCACCATCTGTGACGGCAGACCTGGCCAAGCCAGACCCAACACACCTTGCACCAGTTTGATGTGCGGTGCGAACAGAAACACCACGATAGCCAAGCCGATGTGGAAAATGTAGCCGCCCATATAACTCACCGGCGAGGTCTTGAACATTCCCGGTGGCGGCACCGAACGACGGATGATGGTATTCCAGCCTGATGCCCCAGCCACATCGCGTGGCGCCGACAAATCCTGCTTCCGACCGAGTCCGTAGATTTCAATCAGACGCCAGATCACACCTAGCACCAGAACGCCCAGCGAAAGATCAAGACCAGGACCGCGTGCCCATGTCAGTAGTTGTAGATGATCCATGCTATTGCTCCAGATCGTTAAGCGTGGTCGTTTCGTGAGCAGCCTTGGCTGCGCCCTTCTTGCCACGATTGAGGAACGTCACCACCACACCGGCTGCCGCACCTGCCGCCGCTACGCCAGCGCCGACTTTTAGCGGATTAGCGGGCATGGACAGCGCCTTGTAGAAGCCGCCGGCATCCCAGAAGTTGGGCTCCGAGCAGCCGATACAGCCGTGACCGGACTGGATCGGGAAGCTGGTACCGTCGTTCCACTTGGTGGTGGCACAGGCGTTGTAAGTCACCGGACCTTTGCAGCCGAGTTCGAACAGACACCAGCCGCGACGCGCTGCTTCGTCGTCAAAGGTCTTGGCAAACTTGCCTTGATCGTAGAACGGCCGCCGATAGCAGCGGTCGTGGATCGTCTCGCCGTAGAACACCTTGGGCCGCCCCAGACCATCAAGCTCGGGAATCGTACCGAAGGTCAGGAAGTGCGCCAGCACACCGGTCATGACCACCGGGATCGGTGGGCAACCGGGAATGTTGATAATCGGCTTGTCCTTGATGATGTCGGCCACGGACACGGCACCGGTCGGATTCGGATTGGCCTTCGGCAAGCCACCATAGGTGGCGCACGTACCGACCGCGACAATGGCCGCAGCGCCCTTGGCGCTATCGACCAGCATGTCGTAATTGCTGATGCCGGCAATGGTCGAATAGCCAGGATTGGCCATCGGAATTGAGCCATCGACGATCAGCAAATACTTGCCGGCGTTGTCCTTCATCGCCTGTTCGCGCGCATGCTCGGCGGCTTCGCCAGAGGCGGCTTGCAGTGTGTGGTGATAGTCGAGCGAGATCAGGTCGAAGATCAGGTTCTCGAGTGTCGGCGAATGTGACCGCGTAATGGCTTCGGTACAGCCGGTGCATTCCTGGAAGGAAAGCCAGATTACCGATTGCCGTCGCGTGGCGGCGATTGCCGCTGCCATCGCCGGCGCCATCGACGGTGGCAGGGCCAGCATCGAGGTCATCACCGTACAGAATTTGAGGAATGCGCGGCGACTGACGCCGTGCCGGGCGAGGCCTTCGCCCACCGTTCCAGGCACAGAAAATTCTGTACCGGGTTGTTGCGGATGTCGACTTTTCATGCCACCCCCTCGGTTACTTGAGACGGGCGAATTCTTCGCTCTTAAACTTGGTCCGTATTGATTTGGGTCAACAGTCCCGCACTATTGCATTGCGCCAATTAGAGATCATTTCCTCTGCCTGTTTGCACATAATTGTCACGCCATCAGCTACCGCCGGCGTCAGCACTTCCCCCCAATCGAGCTTGGCCGGCCGAATGCCGATCAAAGCGCGTCGTTCCGGCCATTTTTCCATCAGGCGCGCAATCGCCATGAGATCCAGCAAGCCCACTTCATGCACACTGGCCTTGCGGTTTTCGCCGAGGAAGCGATCCATCGCCTCGCCTTCATAGCAGCCGACGCTACCGGTCGGGCCATCAATCATCGCGGCGTCCATCACGATCAGCGCATCGCATTCCTCGATCGGTACCGCGAGCGTGAAGGACAAGGTGCCGCCATCGAGAAACTCGACATTCGTGTCCGTGCCCTGCTCCACCATTTGCCGCTGCAGGGTTTGCATGGCGACGACACCAACGCCTTCGTCGGACAACAGCGTATTGCCAATACCCAGCACCAGTATGTTCATTTGATCACCTCAAGTTCCCAGCGCACGCAAGGGTCCAGCGCCGCGATGGCCTGGCTGATGAATTCGCGCAAGCTGGCGTCGTCCACAGCGGGCCGCCCATGCAGCCAGTCAAACAGGCTTCCGCGCGGATGAAAGTTCCACTCCGTCGGCGCCACGATCACGTAGTCGGCGATGCGATCGCCGTCGAGCGTGATTTCATGCATTAACAAGCCGCGCGCCGTATCGATTAGAGAACGGCCAACGCCAGCTCCGTTATCGGCCGCACTCGCCGTCCCGCCAGCGCCGACTTTTTGCTCGCCTGCCGACCAAGACCACAGCTCGGCACTGCGCGCATGCCAGCGCGCCGCAAACGCACCCGACGCCGTCGGATTCTGCCCACCCCAACGCGCATAAGCCCCGGTTTCGGCGGCTTCGCCCTGCCATAGCGGTAGCGCCGCAATGTCGGCATTGAGCCGTGACCAGGCGGCAAGTGATTGGCGCGCCGACATCACTGGCAACAAGGCAGTCACGCCTTCTTCCGGCTGGACTAATTCATCCAGCCGCTGTAGGAGTTCGTTCCAGAACTCCTGCGCCAGAACAGTCTGTAATCCAGGCTGGTCGCCGGTCGCGACGGCCTGCTGGGCCTTCAGAAACAGCTCACGCTGCGCGGGCAGACCCAGCAGCGCGGGCAGATCCAACAGCAAGCGCCACAAATGCTCGCGCAGCACCTCGATTTCGATCGCGGCATCGAGCATCGGCGGCGTCTCCACGCCGCGCGCGGCGGCCAACGCGAGGCCGGCGGCCTGCCCTTGGGCGCGGCCGCACAAAGCAAAAATCAAAGGCACCAGTTGTACGGCCTGTGCCGCCGGTTTGCCGCGCAAGGCGCGTGCCACATTCGGACGCTGCGACCGGATCTCGACTTCTGCGATCCGATCAGCCACGAGTCGCAATTGAATGTGGACACGGCCAGCGTCAAGCATCGGCGCGCTCATCGAACGGTAGTTGACGTCAGGTCGGGGAAATAGCCATCGAGCTGCGTTTCACCCGCCAGTGCGGCCTGCACGCCTTCCAGCGCACGGCGAATTTCCTCGGCGCGCTCGGGCGTCAGCCGTTCGCGCGCCTGGCCGAGCACGGCATACACCCATTCGCCCGGCACCACGTCACCGAGCCAGAGAATGTTGAGCCGTTCGCGTCGTCTCTCGCTGCCCAGCTCACCTTCGCACCAGGCAAAAGCACCGCCACTGGCGGCATCGAGTTCAATTACCTGCATGGGAATTCCGAGACACATATCAGTCGATTTCAGTAAAGGTAAAAGTCGGTGCTGGCACGACGCCAGGCGGCTTCATCAGACGCCGTCAAGGCCTCGAGATCGCCGGGCTGCGTGGTCGGATCATCCACCCACTCGCGCAACAGCGGACTGCCGTTGATCAGATCGATGGCCAGCCGTTCGTGTTCGTATTCGTAGGCGAAATCGCGCCACAGCGGATAATCGGGCTGCAGACGGCGAATCGCCTTGAAAGCCAACGCCATGAGCCGCCACGGTTTAAAGGCGGCATGATCGTAGTGCCTCGGATCGTCGACATGGATCTGCATGCCGCTACAGAGTGCACCGGCATGTTTGTGAAACGTCGGCTCAAACCAGCACGGACGCAAACGACAGCTGGCCAACCATTCCGGTGCCAAGCGCTGCATCTCGGCGATCAGCGCTCCACCGTCGATATCTGGCGCTCCAAAGAGTTCCAGCGGCCGTGTCGTGCCGCGCCCTTCCGAAAGCGTCGTGCCCTCCAGCATCACCGTGCCGGCATAGCAGCGCGCCATCGACAGATTGGGCGCGTTCGGGCTCGGATTGATCCAACTGCGTTCCAGCGGCCAACCATAACCGGGCGCGGTATCGGGTTGCCAATCGGCCATGCGAATCACTTCACACTCGACATCAAGTTTCAACGTGGCAATGAACCAGCCGGCCAGCTCCCCCAGCGTCAAGCCGTGGCGCATCGGCATGGCCCCGGCGCCGACAAAACTTTCCCACCCCGGATGCAAGCGCAGGCCTTCCACCGGGCGTCCGGCCGGGTTTGGCCGGTCCAGCACCCACACCGCCTTATCGTGGCGCGCGGCTTCTTCGAGCACGTAACGCAGCGTGGTGATGAAGGTGTAGATGCGGCAGCCCAGATCCTGCAGATCGACCAACAAGACGTCGAAGCTATCCATCATCACCGCCGTCGGCCGTCGCACCTCACCGTACAAACTGAAGATGGGAATGCCGAGCTGCGGGTCGATGAAATCCGGCGACTCCATCATGTTGTCCTGCTTGTCGCCGCGCAAGCCGTGCTGCGGGCCGAAGGCGGCTGTCAGTTGAATCTCGGGCGTGGCCGCCAAGGCATCCAGCGCATGCGTCAGATCACGCGTCACCGAGGTCGGATGGGCCAACAGAGCGACGCGCCGACCGGCCAAGCGGCCGCGGAGCGCGACATCATCCAACAAACATTCAAGACCGACTTTCATGATGCCAACTTCACACTTCGGAAATTTCAGATCCGCGCAGGATAAACCCGGCCCGATCGTGAAAGTCCGGATTTTCGCGCGGATGCGTCAGCGCCCAGTAACTCAAGCCGCCGGCGGCGGCTTCGATAACCACGGTCAGCGATAACTCCAGCTCCGCCAAAGCCGACCGTGGCAGCAGTTGGCGCGGAATGCGAGCGGTCAAGCACCAGCCGCTCGGTGTGGTGGAAAACTGATGCGATGGACCACCCTCCGGGGACGTCACGCATGGCAATCGATAGCCGGAAAAGTCATAAACCGCCCATAGGCCCGATGGTGAAAAGTTGAACTCGCGGTAATCGGCGGCGTTGATTTTGCCAATAAACAGCTCGCAGCATGTGTGGCGCCACAACTCGTCGGCCAGGCCGGGAACAGTCGGTTGCGGCAGGCGAATTTCGCTCAACCGCACCACGCAGTCGTAGGTAAGCACCAGTTGGCCATCGTCGCCAAAGGCTGCCGAAGCGGTCAATGCGCCCATGCTTGCCGGGACCGCACCGGCCGCCAGCGGATGACACTGTAGACTGCTAACCGTAGTCCTCATCGCCGCCCCCTTCCGCAATCGTCCATAGTTTCCTGCTGCTTTCCGCTTCGCCTTATGAGCATTTTCCATATTCTGCTGCCCGTTGCACTGGTTGCACTCGTTGGCCTCGCTTGGCTCGGCCTCAACGCCGCGATTCGCCGCAGCTTACGGGCGCCGCGTGTACGTTCCGCATCCAATCCCGCCGACCACGGCCTGGCCTACACGGGCCAACGGATTCCGACCGAGAACGGAAAATATCTCAATTCGTGGTGGCTGCCCCCGACCAATGAAAACGCGGCGACGATCATCGTCGTTCACGGCTGGGGCGGCAATGCGGCGATGATGCTGCCGATCGCACCGCCGTTGCATGGCGCTGGATTTGCGCTGCTGTTCATCGAATCGCGTTGCCACGGCGCCAGCGATGACGACAGTTTTTCGTCGATGCCACGCTTTGCCGAAGATATCGACGCGGCCTTTGCCTGGCTCAAGCGCCAACCCGGCATCGACCCCAACCGCATCGCCGTACTCGGGCATTCGGTCGGTGCGTCTGCCGCGCTCCTCGCCGCCTCGCGTGGACCAGGCATCGCCGCCGTCGCCAGCATTGCGGCCTTCGAACACCCGGAATCCATCATGCGACGCTTCCTGGCGGCCAAGCGCGTACCCTTCATTCCCTTCGGCTGGTATGTGCTGCGCTATGTGCAACAGGTGATCGGCTACCGTTTTGACACCATCGCCTCGATCAACACCATCCGCCAGGTACGCTGCCCGGTGCTGCTGGTGCACGGCCTCGACGACACAACGGTACCGGCTTCAGATGCCGAGCATATCCATGCCAACGCGCAACCGGGTATCAGCCGTCTGTTGCTGGTGCCTGGCGATCATGACAGCTATGGCGAACTGCCGGCACGGATGGACGATCTGATCGCTTTCCTGCGCAACGCGATGCCGGACGCCGTCCCGCCAGCGCCGACTTTTTAGCGAGGCTTTGTGCCGAGCGAGGCTACCCAGGCTAGGCAGCCAGATCCTCGAATAAACTAACCGCGGCGTCCAACTGTTGCACCAGACGCTCGCTGCTGGCCGCAACCCGCACCGAGTTGGCGTTAAGGTCGGGACCACTGGCGGCATCCAGGTTGCGTTGCAAGATATTCCATTGACGGGTCACCGCGTCCAGTTGCGCCTGCAGACGCGGTTGGTCGACCGCAGCGGCACACAGGCGGGACAACGCCAGCGAGAATTCGCGTCGGGTCGCCGTCAGCTCACGAAGGCAGATATTGGCCGGAATCCCCCATTGCTGGAACAGGTAGAACTTGGCCATCCGCTGCGACAACATGCGCTGGCGCCCCGCCAGGTTGACCAACTGGCCGTGTTTGGATTCCGGTGACACATAGGCCGAGGTCATTCGGTCCGCCGCCATGAGAACGGCCTCGTTGGACGAAAAGAGACGCCGGGCATCACTTTCCCGGGGAACATTTTCGAGCAAGCCCTTGTACGGTTGCCAAAGATCCTTGGTCTGGCACCAAGCCTCGTACGCCTCATCGCTGCCGGCACAATCCCCCAGCACAAGGCTCTGCCTTTCAAACAAGGCAATCGATTGACGCAGCATGACCTGCGCACGGCGCGGCAGAACGCCCCGACCGAGCATCAGCCAGGACTTGGCCATCCGTTGCAGGAGCATGCGCTGACGCCCGGCGATGTTGATGATCGCCAGGGGTGAAATGATTCGCCCCGGCTTGCGGCCGACGCCGTGGCTGATGATCTTGGCGGGAACCTGGCCCCGAACCTGGCCATGCCGATATGACTGCGATGACGATCCGGAACCTGGCAGTCCCGCTTCACCAGCAGTACGTCGATGCAGTGCAAGCTGCGCATTCTGCAGATACACGGAGCGACCATTGACCACAATCAGCCCTGCATCGGCCAGATCGCGCAAGGCCCGTGAAAATGTTTCGGGAGTCACCCCGATGCGGGATGCAATCAACTGCTTGCTGGCGGGCAAGCGAATCTCGGTTTCGCCACTGGCTGCGGCTATCCCGCCACTTTCCGACAATAGAAACTGGATCACGCGCTCGTTACCGGATTTGGACTGATGGTCGACCAGTTCCGCTTCAATCTCCAACTGGCGCCCGGCCAGACGCGCGATCAGGCGTGCCGACACTGCTGGTTCGCGAGCGACGACTCGCCGCAGCGCATCCCCCGCAATACACAGCAGCACACTGGATCCGACTGCCGAACAGTCGGCGCTATAAGGTCTTTCCGCAAACAACTCGGTATCACCAAACACCTGCCCCGGCACGATCAAGTCCAGTACCCGTTCCTGGCCCGCGTAGGACACACTGGTGCGTTTCAGCAGACCGGCCACCACGATAAAGAGTGCTTCTGCGATTTGCCCGACCTGATAGACAGTTTCCCCCTTGTGGAAATCGACGCGTCGCGCCGCCCTCGCCAATTCGCCCGTTGATTCCTGCGCCAACATCGCGAACAGCGAGTTCCGGTGCAGGATCGCTTCGGTCTCGATCGTGGAATAGTTTGATACGGCTTTGATCAGCACGGGTGGAGTGTCCTTGAATGCGCTGCCGCGAATCGGGCGGCTGATTATTGACCGGCGTCAATGAAAGCGCAATTAGTTCAGCTTTAAATGATCACGTAGGGAAATCGCACATTGTGCCAATGATTTTCCCGCCCGGAAACATACCGGCAATCAACTCACTCGAAAGAACCTTCATTGCATCATCAGCCACTCAGCCTGCAAACACTCGGCCAGGCGCTAGTGCAAGGCTGGCAGGTCGCCAACGCCACGCGCGGTGTCAGCATTGCCTATGCGGCCATCTTCACCTTGGCCGGCCTGGTGATACTCAGCGCCTTGCTGGCCAACGGCTTCACACCCTTTGTGATTGCCGCTGCCGGTGCGTTCATGCTGATCGGACCGGGCATCCTGGCCGGCTTTTTCGGTATTGCCCGCGCCCATGAGGCCGGCCGCAAGGCCGTCATGGGCGATATCTTCACCGGCTTTGGCCACGCCGCCGGATCGGTCTGGGTGATTGCCCTGGTCTGCGCCCTGTTGTTCATGATTTTCGTCACCGATGCGGCCATCCTTTACAGCTACATGATCGGCTCGGCACCGGTATGGCTGACCGACGTCCTGCCAGCCACACCGGGGGTGATGAGTTTCCTGCTCTGGGGCGCGGTTTCGGGCTTTATCGTCGCCTTCCTGCTGTTTTCTGTTTCGGCGTTTTCCGTGCCGCTGCTGTGCGATCGTCGCAGCAATCTGGTCGGCGCCGTCGCGTCCAGTGTGCGTATCGTGTTCAGCAATTTCATTCCGGCCATGCTGTGGGCGGCACTTCTGTCCACATTCACCATCGGCAGCATCTTGCTCTTGCCCCTGCTACCTTTAGCCTTACCCTGGATGGCCTACTCAAGCCGGGCGCTTTACCGGCAAGTGTTGCCGACCGATTGACGTGTGCAGCTTTCCATCGCGACCCAGGCCTGACCGACGGCGATGCCGCCATCGCCGGGAGAAAGCCGCAGCGGCACCAGGACGCGGACACCGCGTTGCTCAAGCATTTGACGCAATCGCTGCGACAACAGGTGATTGAAGAAACAACCGCCGCTCCAGGCCACGACATTCAGGCCACTGCGCACCACAAAACCGAGCACCCAATCCGCCAAGGCAGCGGCCAAGGTCGCATGAAAGTTGGCAGCCGCCAGATCGACGTCACGGCCACCATGCAAATTTGCCAGCGCCGGCAGTAGGTCAAGACAGACCTGGCCATCGACACGCCAGTCCGACGTCACGGAATTCGGCCAGCCCTTGGCTTCGATATGGCGCATGGCCGCTTGTTCCAACCACATCGCCGCTTGCGCTTCAAACTGCATGTGCGAGCACAGCCCGAGCAAGCCGGCAGCGGCATCGAAGACGCGGCCCATGCTGGAGGTACGCGGGCAATTGAGGTCGCGCGCCAGCATGGTGGCGACGGTGGCTGTGGCGGGCTCACTGAATCGCCGCGTGATCTCGGCGTGCTGTCCGGTCTCATGCAGCACGGCTGCGGCCATGCGCCAGGGCTCGCGAGCGGCGCGATCCCCGCCCGGCAAGGGCAATGGCCGCAGATAGCCGAGACGCTCAAAGCACGCACCATCGACGCGCAATAGCTCGCCGCCCCACGCTTCGCCATCACTACCGAGCCCGACGCCATCCAGCGCGAGTCCGAGCACCGGGCCTGTCCATCCATGTTCGCCACAAACGGCAGCAATATGCGCATGGTGATGCTGGACGCCAACCAAGGGCAACTCGTGGCGCGCGGCAAACTCGTGCGCAGCCCGTGTGCTGTAGGTATCGGGATGCAGGTCGTGGGCAATGATCTGCGGTTTGACCTCGAACAGATCGAGCATGCGCGCCACAGTCTCGTCGAGGAAAGTGCACGTCTCGGCATTGTCGAGATCGCCGACGTAGGGCGACAGGAACACCTCATCACCACGCGTGACACAAATCGTGTTTTTGAGGTGCGCGCCAAAAGCCAGTACGGATGGCCCCGGCTGCGGCAGACGAATCGCCGTCGGCGCATAGCCACGGCTACGACGAATGAAATGCGGCGTGCCAGCAACGATTCGCATCACGCTATCGTCACAGCGGGCGACGATGTCACGATCATGGCCGAGGATGGCATCGGCGATGCCGCTCAGGCGTTGGCGGGCTTCCTCGTCATCACGCACGATGGGCTCGCCGCCAGGATTAGCGCTGGTCATGACCAACACCAGATCGTGCGTTTGGTCCAACCACGACATCCTCGCAGGGCGTCCAGCGGCCTCATGAAACAACAGAAAATGGATCGGCGTCGTCGGCAGCATGGCGCCCAGCCAGAGCAGATCCGGGGCGACACCGGGCAACGCTGCCTCACATCCCGGCTGCTTGCGCAACAGGACGACCGGACGCTCCCGACTCTCAAGCAAGGCAAGTTCGTCGGCTGCAATCGCGGCCAACCGGAAAAGACTAACAGCATTCGCCGCCATCACCGCGAAGGGTTTCGCTTCACGATTCTTGCGCTCGCGCAGGCGAGCAACCGCTGCACCATTGCGTGCATCGCAGGCCAGATGGAAACCGCCCAGACCTTTGATGGCGACGATGGCCCCGGAGCGGAGTAAATCAACTGTAGCGGTGATGGCATCGCCAGCGATGAGTTCCCCTTGCGCATCAATCAGGCGCAGGTGTGGCCCGCACACCGGACAGCACGTCGTCTCGGCATGAAAGCGACGGTCGGCCGGGTTCCGATACTCGACGTCGCAGCTTGGGCAAAGCGGGAACGGCGCCAAGCTGGTTTGCGGCCGGTCGTAAGGCAGCGTGCGCGTCACCGTAAAGCGTGGCCCGCAGTGGGTGCAGGTAATGAACGCATGGCACCAGCGGCGATCGGCAGGATCGAACAGTTCGTGCAGACACTCGGCACAGACCGCGACATCCGGGCCAATCGCCGTACCTGCCTGGCCACCGGCACTCTCCGTGATGACAAACCCGACGTAAGCCTGAAACTCCGCATCGACCGCCTGCACCGAATCTACGCGCGCCAGCGGCGGTGCGTCGCTATGCAGTCGTGCGAGCAGCGCGTCGATTGCTGTCACCACACCTTCGACAGCGATATCGACCCCGGCGGCATCGTTGCGCACCCAGCCGGAAATCCCCAGCTCCTGCGCCAGGCGCCAGACAAAGGGGCGAAAGCCAACGCCCTGAACGATGCCGGTGACGCGAATCCGGCGGGCAAGCCTCATCGGCTTATTGGGCGGGTTGCAAGCGCGCTTCGAGTTCGGCTATGCGACGTTTGAGCGCATCCACCGTTGCCAGTTTCGTGGCACGGACGTCGGCAGCACCACGGGCAATCCATGCCAGCCATTCCTCCATGCCCTGCCCCGTCGTCGCCGACAGTTGGATAACAGCGATATCAGGATTCACCCGACGCGCATAGGTAATCGCCTCATCGACCCTGAAATTCACATACGGCAGCAGATCGCACTTGTTCAACAGCATCAGTTTCGCGGCGCGGAACATATCCGGATATTTGATCGGTTTGTCCTCGCCTTCGGTCACGGAAAGGATCACCACCTTGTGCGCCTCGCCCAGATCAAATGCCGCCGGACATACCAGGTTGCCAACGTTTTCGACCATCAGCAGGGAATCCTCGGCCAGGTCCAGCTTCGCCATGGCGTGACCGACCATGTGCGCATCCAGGTGACAGCCCTTGCCGGTGTTGATCTGGATTGCAGGGGCACCGGTGGCGCGGATGCGTTCGGCATCCTGGCTGGTCTGCTGGTCACCTTCGATCACCGAAACGCCTTGCCCACCCAGCATTTCGATCGTCTTGCAAAGCAAGGTGGTCTTGCCCGAACCGGGGCTCGATACCAAGTTCAAGGCAAAAATACCGCGCTCGGTCAAGCGCTCACGATTCTGTTTGGCATAGGCGTTATTCTTGGCCAGGATGTCTTGTTCGATTTGCACCATGCGCGTCGGTGTCACGCCGGGGGCGTGGCTATGGCTGTGGTTGTTGGCCGGAACATAAGCGTGACTGTGACCATGATCGTGCGCATGCCCATGCTCATGCGTATGCTCGCTGACGTGCACATGGCCGTGGCTGTGGTGCGTGCCATCGGCATGCACATGCTCATGCTGGTGCATCTCGTCACCCTCGATCTTCACTTCGTCGCTGCCACAACCACACGTTGTACACATAGTTTTTCCTTTTCCTTGTCAGGCTACTTCGAGTTCCTTGACGCGCATCTCGGTGCCACCGGTCACTTGCACCTGGTAGCCACCACATTCGGGGCAGCCGCCGTACACCTCGCTTAGCGGCACGGTCTTGGCGCACGCCATGCACCAGCCACTTCCGGGCACCACGATCACTTCCAGCCGCGCTCCATCCGCCACGCTGTCGCGCGTGACGGCATCAAAGCAGAATTTCATGGCCTCGACTTCGACGCTCGCAAGTTCGCCGATTTCGAGCCAGACGGCGACCACTTTGGTGAAGGATTGCTGCCGGGCCGAATCCTCGATCAGCTTCAAGACGCCTTCCGCCAACGACATTTCATGCATCGCTGGCTCCGAGATAAGCCGCCAGTTCGGCCAGGCTGGTGGCAAGCTCATCGGCCGTCGCCGAGGCGATGGCCGGCACCCACGCTATTTCCAGCGTCGTCAGCAATTTACGTTCTTCACCATCAAAATAGACCACCCACCAGACGCCAGCAACGGAGGTACTACGCAAACGGCACTCACCGTCCGTTGCTACCACTGCGGTAACCGGCCCCTGTCCCAGTGCCGTGCTGAGGTAATCGATATCGGCCCGATTCACCGGCAAACGGCTGAGGTCGATCAGTTCCCGGTAATCGCTTTGCGCCTGCAAGGCAGCCGCATGACTGCGAACTTCCGCCAGCAAGGGCTCGGCGCTCATGGTCCCGGCAGGGAGTTCAAGTGGACAATGAGCATCCGGCGGTACCGCAGCCAAGGCCACTAGGGCCAACGCCGGAAATTCACCGATCGCCAGACCATCTGTACTGAGCCAGATTCCCGGCAAGCGGGTCTCAACGATCACCTGGTCACCAACCTGCACCGTCACCTCGCCGACGCCGAGCCAGTCAATCGCAGCATGGCGTTGTGGGACTGAAAGTAGGTGCCAGACTTCTGGCAAATCCTGAGCGAGCAATTGTGCGGTCATGATGCGAGCTGAAATGAAAGGCGCACAGTATAAGATCGCCGTCCCGCCATCACCGACTTTTGCGTCACCATCACCTGCACGATATAACTCGCGCTACTCGACCAATCCATAGGAAAATCGGCGTAGACTTCGTATGAACTTTTTTATAGACTTCATATCAGCACTTCGATGAAGTGCGCCCGAAGCCGAGGATTACGATGGATCTCCCTACCGATTGGCTCGCACTACTGGCCCTGGTTTTCATCTTTGGTGCCAAGCACGGACTTGACGCCGATCATCTCGCTACTATCGACGGACTCACCCGCTTTAATTTGCGCCACGCCCCGGCACGTGCTCGTTGGTGCGGCTCGCTTTTCTCGCTTGGCCATGGCGCCGTGGTGATGTGTATTGCGCTCGCCGTTGGCCTCGCCACCAGTCGCTGGCAGGTTCCGCCCTGGATGGACGATCTTGGCACCTGGATCTCGATCGGCTTTTTGACCCTGCTTGGCACGCTCAATCTGCATGCCGTTTTTGTAACCCCGGCAGATGCACTGGTGGCCCCGATTGGCATCAAATCTGGACTTCTGCGTCGCTTGCAGGCCACTTCGCACCCGTTTGCCATTGCTGCCGTCGGTGCGCTTTTTGCGCTTTCTTTCGACACCTTGAGCCAGGCCGCACTTTTCGCCGTCACGGCGACGCAACATGGCGGCGTCGGACATGCCCTCGCCCTCGGACTCGCCTTCACGCTGGGCATGCTGCTGGCCGATGGCATCAACGGATTGTGGATCGCCAGTCTGCTTCGTCGCGCTGACTACCGCGCCCGCATTGCCTCGCGCGTCATGGGCTTGATGGTGGCTGCCATCAGCTTCAGTGTCGCCGGCTTCGGTCTCGCCCGGCATTTGCACGCGGATGTGTCGAGTTGGTATGAAGGCAAGGAAATGATGGTTGGCCTGACCGTCATTTTTGTGCTGGGCTTCAGCTACCTTACCGGCACCTGGCTGGCGAACCGGATGCCGCGCGAAACTGCCGGCTAAGTCACTAATAATGCGGCGGAATCTCGTCGCGTAGCGAGGTCGGCTCACCACTCGGCGCCGCCTGCACCTGCTGACGCAAGGTGCGCAAGTCGATCTGCAATTGCTCGATCTGGCGTTGCTGGCGAAACACTGTCAGGTTCAGCGCTTCCAAGGTATCGTCGGCATCGCCAAGTTTGATTTCCAGTTCGGCAATCCGCAGTTCAAGCCCTCCAAGGGTGGATTCGCGCTCGCTCATGTCTTAGGCTTCATGTGCACATGGGTGCGCACTTTGCCGCGCGGCACATAGCCATGTTGATGATCGTGACCGCTATCGATTTCGACCGCGATTAGATTGACCTGGCCATGGCGCACACCGCGTTCGGCCATCAGGGCATCGGCAAAGGTCCGCACTGCCGCCGTCGCGCCACGCAAAATGACGCTCTCCAGGCAGTTTTCGTGATCGAGGTGCGCATGCATGGTGGCCACCGTCAAGTCGTGCTGGCCGTGTTGCAGTGTCGTCAGGCGCTCGGCCAGATCGCGTTCGTGATGGTTGTAAACGTAGGACAAATTGGCCACGCAATGCCCTTCGCCTTCCGCCGTCTGTCGCGAGCGTTCAAGTTCCCCCCGCAGCAGATCGCGCACCGCTTCGGACCGATTCTTGTAGCCACGTTCGGCAATCAAGCGCTCAAAGGCAGCGGCCAGATCGCCATCGAGCGACACCGTAAATCGTTCAAGTTCAGCCATTTACATTCGTATCTGAAAGCACTTTCTCAAGTGCCGCGACGACGACCGGATCAAACCGCCGTCCGCTTTCATCCAGTATCAATTGCCACGCCGCCTCGGTCGTCAGTGCCGGGCGATAGGGACGATCGGCAATCAGCGCCTCGTAAGTATCCACCGCCGCAATGATGCGTGCCAGGAACGGAATCTCGTGGCCGCGCAAACCACGCGGGTAGCCACTGCCGTCCATCGCTTCGTGGTGCGCAGCCGCGATCAGCGGCAAGGGCCGAAAGTGGCGCGATAAATGAATATGGCCGAGGATTTCTTCAGTCAGGCCGGTATGGCGACGCATTTGCGATTGTTCGGCGGGATCAAGTGGCCCAGCCTTGTTCACCACCGCATCATCAACGCCAATCATGCCGTGATCGTGCAGCGCCGTGGCCACGCGCAGCAATTCGAGATCGTCAGTCGACAGTCCCAAGGCCCGCCCGACCGCCACCGCGCGACTGACCGTGCGCCCGGAATGCCCGACCGTCGTTGCGCCATGGGCATCAACCGAGGCCGCCATGGCCTCGACCATGCTGAGAAATTGCCGCCGCTGCTCGCCAAATAGGCGTGCGTTTTCCACCGTAATCGCCAGTGACGCCGCGACGGCCTCCAGCAAATTCTCGTCTTCGGCATCGAAGGCACCAGCATGCTTGTTGATGACTTGCAGCACACCCACCGTTTCGCTTTCGCTATCACCGCTGCGGCTGACCAGCGGCACACAAAGCATAGTCTGGGTTTGGTAGCCGGTACGATGATCGACGCTGCGGTTAAAACGCGGGTCGGCCGCGACATCGTTCAGGCACACGCTCTGTCCCGTCACCGCCACCATACCGGCGATGCCCAGCTTAATATTCAATGACAGCGGACGACCGTCGCCGCCATCGGCATACGCGGCGACCAAGCGCGAAGTAGCCGTATCCAGCGTAAACAAGGTGCCGCGATCACACCCAACGTTATTGCGCAGCGCCACGATTTCAGCCTCAAGACCAGCCGGATAGGCCCGATCCTGCTCCAGCCAGCGTCCCAGATTGGTCGCCGAGGCCATTGCCAATCGTTCATCGTCGTCGGTAAAGCGACCGCTGGCCTTATTGAGTAGTTCCAGTCCACCCAGAATCCGGCCATCCGTGGCCACGATCGGCACCACCAACAAACTGTCGGTCTTGTAGCCCAGTGCCGAATCAATTTCCGGATTGAAATACGGGTGGGCATAGGCGTTGGTCACATTGGCCAACTCGCGGCGCAGGATGGCCGTACCAACGATGCCCATGCGCAACGGTACGACCAGCGGCCGCCCGGGAATTCCGGCGGCAAAATTCGCCCGCAGTTCCATAGTGTCCCAGTCAAACAGGAACAGCGTACTGCGGTCCGCCCCGAGCAGGCCTGACACCTCGGTCATCGCCAACTGTGCCAGGAGTTCGGGATCGCGCACATGACCGATTCGGCGCTGCAAATCCAGGCAACGCCGATAACGCTCAATCATTGCGGGCGAGTCGGTGTCCATCATGTGTGCGGGCAACGTCGATTCCGCAAATCCACCACGGTCACGGCCAATGTCAGGAGCCCATCTCAAACAGTTTGTTAAATCGTGCCATCTCCAGGACAGTGCGCACCTTACCCGTCACATGCATCAAGGCCAGTGAAACGCCATGCTTCTTGGCTGATTCGCGCGTGACCAACAAAATCCCGAGTGCCGAACTGTCAATGTAGGTGGCGCGCCCAAGGTCGACTTCGACCCGCGCCAGGTTTGGATGCAAAAAGACCGCGTCGGAGGCATTACGGAATTCCTTTACACCCTGGAACTCGAAATCGCCTTCGACGGCAATTACTGCGCGATCGCCAAAATAGCTCGTAGTCAGTTTCATGGAGTAGTTTCAGGCCCAGTGTCACGGAAAAGAGATACAAATTAGCGTCGCAGTATGGCACCGTTTCCAATTAGGAAAAAGCGAATTAGCGCATACTCGCTAACGCTACAATGGCAATATTCCTATTTTTCACAATACCAAAATCGTGCAAGCCGTCGTAGACCCAAAAGAACTCGAACGCACCGCTCGCAATATCAATCCGGGCGGATGGACTGTCGAAACGGAACGCTCCATTGCCACCCTGCTTGGTTCGTGCGTGGCGGTGTGTTTGTACGACCCCAAACTCAAGCTGGCCGGGATGAACCATTTTCTGCTGCCCAGTCGGGCAGCGCGGCAGGATGACGATACCGATGTGATCCTTAATGGCGACTACTCCATGGAAGTGCTGGTGAATTCCATGATGGCCAAAGGTGCACGCAAGGATCGGATGGTTGCCAAGGCATTCGGCGGTGGCACTATCGTCACCTCGATTCAGATGGCAATCGGTCAGCGCAATTCGGAATTCGCCAAGGAATGGCTGGATCGTGAAGGCATCAAACTGACCGCCAGCGATTTTGGCGGCGCCTGGTCCCGCAAGGTGATTTTCACGCCGCTCACCGGCGAAGCGTTTTGTCGCCGCAACCCAATTACCCAGGATACTTTGCGAACCGTGGTACGTGCCGAACAGGATTACGAAAAGTCACTCGTCAAGCCTGTCGCGCCGGCTGCGGGAAAAAGAGTGGAGTTGTTTTGATCTGGATCAGAAGAATGCATCATTAAGTTGCAAAAGTAATAAAACCGAAATTGATGAAACCCGTAAGTTGTGCTTAGATAGCCCTATTGAGTGCGGCTTTTTTTATTCACTAAGACATAGAGGTAGTTGTTCGTGAAAACCATACTTTTAGTTGATGATTCCGCCACCATCCTGCTGTCGATTTCCAATATCTTGACCAAGGCTGGCTACGCCGTTGAAAAAGCCGCCAATGCCAATGAAGGTCTGAACAAGTTCAAGACCGGGCTCAAGGTCGATTTGCTGATTACCGATCTCAACATGCCCGGCATGAATGGCATCGAGTTCATCAAGGAAGTGCGCAAACTGCCCAACTACAAGTTCATGCCGATTCTCTTCCTCACCACCGAATCGCAACAATCCAAGAAGATGGAAGCCAAGGCTGCCGGCGCCTCGGGTTGGCTGGTCAAGCCCGCCACGGCTGACGAACTGATCAATACCATAAAGCTGGTCGTGCGCTGATCGTGACTGAAACCCCCACCGCTTTGATGTTCGTCCGCAAGCGGATACTGATCGTCAACGCCTTGGTGCTGGTGAGTGCCTGCTTGACGGTTTTTATCCTGAATGACTGGTGGCATACGACCTTCATCCCCATTGTCGGTATTGATCACCCCTTGGGCGACATGCTGGGCACCGCGATGATTGTGCTGGCATCCTTTGCTGGCAACCGGCTGGCATCGCTGGCACTCTACAAAGACGCCTATGTCGGCGCATCGGCACTGGCTGACAGCATGAATTCGCTCCATGTCAGTTCAACCGTGGCGGCCATGGAAGTCGGGCAGGAACTCGAGCAGATCCCGAAATACAACGATGTCGTGCGCGGCCAGTTGCATACCGTGGTCTCCGAAACCGAAGCGGCGGCGTACAACGTCGTCGAACAACTGCAGACCATCGATATCGTGGTCAGCGAATTGTCGACCTTCATCGACTCGACCACCCAGGAATCGAATGCCCTGTTGGGCAAGGCCGAAGACCGTATCGAACATAACCGCGTCCTGCTGACCGACCTCGATACCTACATCGAACAACGGATGACCGAATCGGCAACCGATCAGGTGCGCATCGCCAAGGTGGTCGAGGATGCGCGTTCACTCACGGGCTTGGTCGCACTAATCAAGAACATCGCCAAGCAAACCAACCTGCTGGCCCTGAATGCCGCCATCGAAGCGGCGCGCGCCGGTGAGGCCGGGCGCGGATTTGCCGTGGTCGCCGACCAAGTGCGCAAGCTGTCGTCGGAAAGCGAATTGGCCGTGGCCCAGATCAACAGCGGCATCGAGGCCGTCGCCAACTCGATTCAATCGCAGTTTGCCGACAAGCTCTCGCACTCCAATATTGGCGCCGAACGCGAAGCCCTGCAAAAGTTCGCCAGCCAGCTCAACGAACTCGGTGAGAGCTACAAGGAAGTTACCGAGCACGAAACGCAAGTGTTGGTTACCGTCACCGACAACAGCCGGCGCCTGTCCGACATGTTCATGAATGCCCTCGCCAGTATTCAGTTCCAGGATGTCACGCGGCAACAGGTGGAACAGGTGATCAACGCGCTGGACCGGCTCGACAGCCACACCGGGATGCTGGCCAAGCGTCTGGAAAACTTCCAGGACCCAGATTTCAAGCTCGTGCCCTTGTCGCAACATCTTGACGAAATTTATGGCAACTATGTGATGGATTCGCAGCGCATGGCCCACAGTAACGCAACCGGACAGAGCAGCGGTCCCGCTACGGGAAGCAGCTCAAAAGTCGAACTTTTCTGAGGAGGCGCAATGACGGAATTTGCCACCCAAACCACCACCGATGGTGCCATGCACCTGATTCTCGACGGTGCCATGACCATCTACAACGCCACCGAAATCAAGAACCAGTTGCTTAGTGGCCTGAATGCCGCGCCCATTCTTGAGCTGGATCTGTCGCATGTCAGCGAAATGGATACCGCCGGCTTTCAGTTGCTGGTCATGGCCAAGCGCGAAAGTCAGCGCATCAATCACAGCCTGCGTATCGTCGGCCATAGCCCGGCGGTTCAGGAAGTGATCGAATTCTTCAACATGGGCGCCTTTTTTGGCGACCCATTGGTCATTCAGGCCCGCCAGGAGTAAAGCATGGACGAGATTTATGGCGTATTTGCCCAGGAGTCGCGCGAAAACCTGACCGAAATGGAAGCCGGCCTCCTGCGCATGGAGCAAGGCGACCACGATGCGGAAACCATCAATGCCATCTTCCGCGCCGCGCACACCATCAAGGGCGGCTCCGGCGTGGTTGAACTGCATCATGTCGAGAAATTCACCCACACCCTGGAAAATCTGCTCGACAAGCTGCGTAACGGCGAAATCGAAGTCAGCAGCGATCTGATCACCGCCCTGCTCAAGGGCTGTGATCATCTCAACGCCTTGTTGGTGCTGGTCGAAGCCGGCAATCTTGAGCCGGACCCCGTACTCGACGAAGCCGGCGTTGGCGTTGCCGAAATGCTGAAGACCTTTGTCGGCGGCAGCGGCAGTAGTAGCGACGCACCAAAGAGCCAAAAACTGACTGAAACGCCCGGCGGTGAAGTGCATCGCGACGGCACCAACGTCGCCACGGGCGATTGCTGGCATATTTCTGTCCGCTTCCATGAGCATGTTCTCACCATGGGCATGGACCCGCTGGCTTTCCTGCGCTATCTGCTCAATCTGGGCGAGATCGCCCACATGGCCACGGTAGCGGACAAGATGCCGCCGGCCGATGAGATGAACCCCGAAGCCTGCTACCTTGGCTTCGAAATCAGCCTGCGCAGCCATGCCACGAAAGAAGCCATCGAAGACGTCTTCAAATTCTGCCGCGACGATTGCGACCTGCACATCCTGCCGCCGAACAGCAAGCTTGAAGATTATCTGCACCTGATCGAATCGCTACCCGAAGAATCCCTTCGTCTCGGCGAAATCCTGGTCCGTTCCGGTGCGCTGACCAAGGAAGAGCTCGACGAAGGCCTACGCCGCCAGAATGCCGCCTCACGCTTGTCGGTGGGGACCGACATTCCCGCTCCGCAACTCGGCGAGATCCTGGTCGACAAGAAAATGGTGCAGCCGGAGATCGTCGAAGCCGCTGCCGCCAAACAAAAACAGGTCGCCGAGAAAAAGACCGCCGAAGCACGCCTGATCCGTGTTCAGGCCGACAAACTGGACCAGTTGATCGACCTCGTCGGCGAACTGGTCATCGCCGGCGCCTCGGCCAACTTGCTGGCACAGAAGAGCGGCCAGGGTACGCTGGTCGAAGCCACCTCGGTCCTTTCGCGCCTGGTCGAAAACATTCGTGATTCCGCCCTGCAATTGCGCATGGTGCAGATCGGCGAGACCTTCAACAAATTCAACCGCGTCGTGCGTGACGTCTCCAAGGAACTCGGCAAGGACATCGACCTCATCATCAGCGGTGCCGAAACCGAGCTCGACAAATCCGTCGTCGAAAAGATCGGCGACCCGCTCATGCACCTGGTGCGCAACGCCCTTGATCACGGCATCGAGCCGGCCGAGGTGCGCGCCGCCAACGGCAAGCCGGTCAAGGGCCGCGTCGAACTCAACGCCTTCCACGATTCCGGCAGCATCGTGATTGAAGTCGTGGACGACGGCGGCGGTCTCAAAGCCGACAAAATTCAGGCCAAGGCCATCGAAAAAGGCATCATCCAGCCTGGCCAAACATTGTCAGAGCAAGAGATCGTCAACCTCATCTTCGAAGCCGGTTTCTCCACCATGGAGAAAGTCAGCAACCTCTCCGGTCGCGGTGTCGGCATGGATGTGGTCCGCCGCAATATCCAGGCTTTGCGCGGCCAGGTCGACGTCAAGACCGAAGTCGGCGTCGGCTCGCGCTTCGTCATCCGTCTGCCGCTCACGCTCGCCATCATCGACGGCTTCCTTACTTCGGTCGGTGACTACTCCTACGTCATCCCACTCGACAGCGTGGTCGAATGCCTCGAACTGCGCGACGACGCCACGCGCGGTCACATGCTCAACCTGCGCGGCGAAGTCTTGCCCTTCATCCGTCTGCGCGAATTCTTCGATGTCGAAGGAGCGCCGCCTACCCGCGAAAACGTCGTTGTGATCTCCGCCGCCGGGCGCAAGGCCGGCATCGTCGTCGACCAGTTGCTCGGCGAGTTCCAGACCGTGATCAAACCACTCGGCAGTTTGTTCAAGCATCTGCGAGGTATCGGCGGCTCCACCATCCTCGGTAGCGGTGAAGTCGCGCTGATTCTGGATGTCCAAGCCCTTACGCAGTTAGCCAGCCAGACCGAAGAACGCCGCCACCCGATCGCCCACGGCGCGCCGGCGCTGGAAGCACGTTGATCCGCATCGATCGCCGTCCCGCCAGCGCCGACTTTTAACCAGCCATGAGCCTCGCCCTTCGCAAAGAAGACTTGCCTCACTACACTTACGCGGACTACGCTCGGTGGGAGGGACGCTGGGAACTCATCGACGGTGTAGCCTATGCCATGTCGCCCTCGCCAAGCTTCGAGCATCAGCGGATTTACGGCGATCTACATATCCTGCTCAAAGAGGCTCTTGAAGACTGCCTTCATTGCCAGCCGATTCAGGATTTCGACTGGAAAATCGACGAATCCACGGTGGTCTGTCCGGATAATCTGGTGATCTGTCACGAACCCGAGAGCCAGAACTACCTGACGCGTGCGCCAGCGCTGATTTTCGAAATCCTCTCGCCCTCCACCGCGACCAAGGACGAAGGCGTCAAGCTCCGGCTTTACGAATCCGAGGGGGTTCGATACTACGTACTGGTCCATCCTGAAGATCGCGTGCTGAAAATCTATCGTCTGCACGAAGGTCGCTATGTGAAGCAGGCCGACCTGACGCACGAAAGCTTCGAGTTCGATCTGGGGCCATGCCATTTCTCGATTGCATTTGCACGTTTGTGGCGCAAGAAAGGCGGCGCCGCATGACCGCCGTCCCGCCATCCGCAACGGCAAGGAGAGCAGACTTTGCTCGACCGACTAGTTACGCAGTAGTTACATCAGCACCGACTTTTTCCCGTTTCACCCTGTAGAGGAGCACACCATGTTCAAGAACCTCAAAATCGGCGTCCGTCTCGGCATCGGCTTCGGCCTGATGATTTTGCTGCTGGTAATCATTTCAGTGCTGGCCTACCTGCGGCTCGGTGCGCTGAATAGCGAAATCGAGAATATGGTCACTGACAAGTTCCCCAAGACCGTCATGGCCAATGACGCAGTGGATCAGATCAACATTACCGCACGCGCCATTCGCAATGCCATGCTCGTCAAGACGCCCGAAGCGGCGCAACAGGAACTGGATCGCCTGATGGCGGCGCGCAAGGTCACCGCCGAAATCTTCGACAAGCTGGAAAAGCTCATCACCTCTGAAGAAGGCAAGAAGGTCTTTGCCAAGACGATGGAAGTCCGGAAAATCTCCGTCGCCGACCAGAACCAGGTGCTCGATGCCTTCAAGGCCGGCAAGAAGGATGAGGCCATCGACATCCTGACCAGCAAGGTACGCAAGTCACAAGGCGACTATCTCAAGGCCGTCGGTGACTTGATCACCTTCCAGTCTGATCTGATGTCCAAGGCCGGCAAAGACGCTGATGCCCTCGCCGATAACACGCAAACCCTGATACTCGCGCTATCGACGGGTGCCATCCTGATCGCGCTGTTATTTGCCTGGTTCGTCACCGTCAGCATCACCAAACCGGTCACCGCCGCCGCCGCTGCCGCCAACGAACTGGCCGAAGGCAACCTGACGATCAAGATCAAGGCCGACAGCAAGGACGAAACCGGCCAGTTGATGGGCGCCATGGGCGCCATGGTGGACAAGCTGACGCAAATCATCAGCGAGGTGAATGTCGCCTCCGATGCCCTGAACAACGCTGCCGGCCAGGTCTCACAGACCGCGCAATCGCTGTCGCAGTCCAGCTCCGAACAAGCGGCATCGGTTGAAGAAACCACCGCCTCGATCGAGCAGATGACTGCCAGCATTACCCAGAACACTGAAAACGCCAAGGTCACCAACGGCATGGCCAACAAATCGGCCTCAGAAGCCACCGAAGGCGGTCAGGCGGTGAACGACACCGTTGAGGCCATGAAGCAGATCGCCCAGAAGATTGGCATCATCGACGACATCGCCTACCAGACCAACCTGCTCGCGTTGAACGCCGCCATCGAAGCGGCTCGCGCTGGCGAACACGGCAAGGGCTTTGCGGTCGTCGCCGCCGAAGTACGCAAACTGGCCGAACGCAGCCAGGTCGCCGCGCAGGAAATCGGCCAGGTCGCCGGTTCCTCGGTCAAGCTGGCCGAACGTGCCGGTCACCTGTTGAATGAAATGGTGCCGTCGATCAAGAAGACCTCCGACCTCGTCGAAGAAATCGCCGCCGCGTCGCAAGAACAAAGCGCTGGCGTCGGCCAGATCAACGGCGCGATGGGCCAACTCAACAAGGCCACGCAGCAGAATGCCTCGGCTTCTGAAGAATTGGCCGCCACCGCCGAAGAAATGGGCGGACAAGCCGCGCAACTGCAAGAACTCATGAGCTTCTTCCGTCTCGATACGGCCGCCCGAAAAGTCGGTTCTGGCGGGACGGCGAAAGCCGCCCGGCCGGCCGCTTCTGCCCCCCGCGCCAGTGCCAAGTCCTTCAAGGCATCCGCTGACGAGCAGGATTTCGAACGCTTCTGAGGAGCTTGCCATGAGCCAACTCGTCAAAGCACCGAATAGTGCAGCAGCCGCAAAAACTGGTGGCAACACCGGTGGCGGCGATACCCATCAATACCTGACCTTCACGCTGGGCAGCGAGATGTTCGCCGTCGGCATTCTCAACGTGAAGGAGATCATCGAATACGGCAACCTGACCGAAATCCCGATGATGCCAGCCTTCATCCGTGGCGTGATCAACCTGCGCGGCGCGGTCGTTCCGGTCGTCGATCTGGCCGCCCGTTTCGGCGGCAAGATCAGCGATGTGCAACGTCGAACCTGCATCGTCATCGTCGAGGTGACGCAGGAAGACGCCAAGCACGATATCGGCATCATGGTCGATGCGGTTTCCGAAGTGCTGGAAATCCAGTCCGGCGAAATCGAACCACCGCCCTCTTTCGGCGCCCGCATCCGCGCCGACTTCATCGCCGGCATGGGCAAGGTCGGCGGTAAATTCGTCATCATCCTGCAGATCGACCGGGTTCTCTCGGTCGATGAAATGGCGTTGCTCGCCGATGTCACACAGGCCAATCCTGAAACCTTGGCCGCCGCTTAAGATTTCCTAAATTTTTCACACGGGGGAAACACCATGTTCAAGAATCTCAAAATCGGCATCCGTCTCGCCATCGCCTTTGGTATCACGCTGGCTTTGCTGGTCGCCGTCTCCTTCATCAGCATCACGCGCCTGACCAGCCTAGACAGCGACATTGACAGAATCATCAACGACCGCTACCCGAAGACAGTGCAGGCCAACAGCATCGTCCGCGCCATCAACGTCATTGCTCGCAACCTGCGCAATGCCTACATCTACACCGGTGCCGAAACGCAACGGGCGCTTGATGCGATTCCGGCTCAGCGCAAGATCATTAACGAGAGCATTGAGGAACTCGATAAGTCCATCAAGTCGGAAAAGGGGAAGGAACTGCTCAAGACACTGGCAGCCGCACGCGCTGCTTATGTTGCCGACCAGGACAAGTTCCTCGAAATGCTCAAGGCCGACAAGCGCAGCGATATTCCGCCGCTGATGCAGGGCAGTCTACGCATTACCCAGTCCGCCTACATCGGTGCCGTCGACGAACTGATCAAGTTCCAGCGCGGCATCATGACAACGGATGGCAAAAATGCGGCGGCAGAAGCTAGCGCTGCGGTCAGGCTGGTGATGATCATGTCCATCTCGGCGTTTGTCATCGCCGTCCTGATGGCCTGGTTCATTACGCGCAGCATCACCCGCCCCGTTTCTGAAGCCGCCGCCGCCGCCCAGGAGTTGGCCGAAGGCAACCTGACGATCAAGATCACCTCGGACAGCAAGGACGAAACTGGCCAGTTGATGGCAGCGATGGAAGCCATGGTCGCCAAACTGACGCAGATCATCAGCGAGGTAAATGTCGCTTCCGATGCCCTGAACAACGCCGCTGGCCAGGTCTCGCAGACCGCGCAATCGTTGTCGCAGTCCTCGTCCGAACAAGCCGCGTCGGTCGAAGAAACCACGGCCTCGATCGAACAGATGACCGCCTCGATCACGCAGAACACCGAGAACGCCAAGGTCACCAACGGCATGGCCAACAAATCGGCCTCCGAAGCCACCGAAGGCGGCCAGGCGGTGAACGACACCGTCGAAGCCATGAAGCAGATCGCCCAGAAGATCGGCATCATCGACGACATCGCTTACCAGACCAACCTGCTGGCGTTGAACGCCGCCATCGAAGCCGCCCGCGCCGGCGAACACGGCAAAGGCTTCGCGGTCGTCGCCGCCGAAGTACGCAAACTGGCCGAACGCAGCCAGGTCGCCGCCCAGGAAATTGGCCAGGTCGCCGGTTCCTCGGTCAAGCTAGCTGAACGTGCCGGCCACCTGCTCAACGAAATGGTGCCGTCGATCAAGAAGACCTCCGACCTCGTCGAAGAAATCGCCGCCGCGTCGCAAGAACAAAGTGCCGGCGTCGGCCAGATCAACGGTGCGATGGGCCAGTTGAACAAGGCCACCCAGCAGAATGCCTCGGCTTCTGAAGAACTGGCTGCGACGGCCGAAGAAATGGGCGGACAAGCCGCGCAACTGCAAGAACTCATGAGCTTCTTCCGTCTCGATACGGCCACCCGAAAAGTCGGTTCTGGCGGGACGGCGAAAGCCCCCCGGCCGGCTGCATCTTCTGCCCCCCGCGCCAGTGCCAAGTCCTTCAAGGCATCCGCTGACGAGCAGGATTTCGAACGCTTCTGAGGAGCTTGCCATGAGCCAACTCGTCAA
>CAMDMZ010000026.1 GCA_945902805.1 Propionivibrio dicarboxylicus
CAGAACGTCAATGCCTACGATAGCCGCTTGAAAACTTGGATCCGTCGTTTTAACGGTGTTGCCACAAAGTATCTCGACTCCTATCTCGGTTGGTTCCGCGCCCTCGACCGGTCCAGTTCTTCGGGCTGGAACTCGTCTGATTTCTTGGTATTGGCTGCCAGTGGATAACATGTCATCAATTAACGCGAACAGCGCCTTTTTTTATGGCTCGGCGAGTAAGAGTTTCAAATCATCAGCAATACGCGCGGGAGTTTCGCCATGCTTGATGTACAGCCGCAGCTTGCCGTGGGGGTCGATGACATAACTGCCAGCGGTGTGATCCACGGTATAAGTACTTGGCGTGCGCCCCGGTTGTTTTACATAAAAGACCTTGAACTCCTTGGCCGTCGCTACAGTCGCAGCGGCATCACCATATAGCCCGATAAAGCGGGGATGGAAGGCGGCGACATATTGGGCGAGTAATTCCTGCGTATCTCGTTCGGGATCAACCGTAACGAACAGCATCTGCACCCGGTCGGCATCCGCGCCGAGCGTCGTCACTACGTCGCGTAGGGTCGAAAGATTGGTCGGACAGACATCCGGACATTGGGTGTAGCCGAAGAAGATGACCACCGTCTTGCCGCGATAATCGGCCAGGGTGCGATGTTTGCCGTTTTGGTCGGTCAGGGAGAAATCTTTGCCCCAAGTCACACTGGAAAGATCAACGGCGTGAAATTTTGGTTCGGGACCGCACGCCGCTATCAATGCGGAAAACAGCGCGACAAAAAGCAGGGTCAGGAAACGCATCGGCAGGGCGCCGATGGGACTACACCGGCAGGTAATGGTCGATCAGGAGCGCAGCAAAAAGCAGCGAAAGATAGAGGATAGACCAGCGGAAGGTTTTGCGCGCTACATCGTCGGAGTAGTCGCGCCAGACCAGCCACGCATAGCCGAGGAAGATGGCGTCGAGGATGGCGGCCGAAACCAGGTAGAACCAGCCGCACATGCCGATGGCGAATGGAACCAGCGTGACCAGAGTCAGGCCAACGGTATAAAGGAAAACATGGCGGCGTGTGTATTCGGCGCCATGGGTCACCGGCAGCATGGGCAAGCCGGCGGCGGCATATTCTTTGGCGCGATACAAGGCCAGCGACCAGAAATGCGGCGGCGTCCAGACGAAGATGATGAGGAACAGCAGCCAGGCTTCGCCGGGCGTTTCGCCGGTAACGGCGGCCCAGCCAAGCACTGGCGGCATGGCGCCCGAGGCGCCGCCGATGACGATATTCTGCGAGGTGTTCGGCTTGAGGAATACGGTGTAGATAACCGCGTATCCCACAAAGGTGGCAAGCGTCAGCCACATCGTGTACGGATTGACCAGCGCATACAGCAAGGACAAGCCGAAGCCGCCAATCGCACCGGAAAAGATCATGGTTTCGAGAGAATTCACTTCGCCACGAGGCAGGGGACGGGCGCGGGTACGCGCCATGACGGCGTCGATCTTCTGCTCGATCAGGCAATTCACGGCGGCGGCGGCACCGGCCACCAGAGCGATACCGAGCGTGCCGGCGATCAGCACCTGCCACGGCACCATGCCCGGGACGGCGAGGAACATGCCGATCACGGCGCAGAAAACGATCAGGGAAACGACGCGCGGCTTGGCCAGTTGCAAATATTGCTGGAAGCGGTACGAGGTGCCTTGCAGGCTGAGAGCGATGGCTTTCACAGGAATTATTGTTTTATGTATGAATAGTCGAGGCCGGAAATTGAACTGAAGTTTAGCACGCTTATACTCCGCGCTCCCGTTCTCCACGCTACTTGCGCCACTAGAAATGGTCGATTACCGCATCCCCGTTATCGCGGGCGTTCCACGCCAGTTGGCTCGTGCCTGGCTGGCTCTCGGCGTTGCGGCCCTGATTGGTTCCGGCTTGCTGGCGGTCTTGCTGGTGCTGTCGCGAACGCCGGGGATGCAGCATGTTTTTCCGCTGCGTGATTTCTTTCGCTCGGCGCTGGTGGTGCATGTCGATCTGTCGGTTCTGATCTGGTTCATGGCGTTTGCCGGCGTGTTGTGGAGTCTGGCCGGCGACGGCCGATTCGCCGCGCTGGGACGCTTTGGTTTCTGGCTGGCGGCGCTCGGCACGACGGTACTGACGGTTTCACCGTTCTTTCCGGATGCGCAGCCGCTCCTCAATAACTACATTCCGGTCCTGCAGCAGCCCGTGTTCTTTGCCGGCCTGATCATCGCCGGCATCGGCTTCGTGCTGACCCTGGTGCGGGCACTACTGACGATTCGACCGCAAAAAGTCGGTGCTGACGGCACGGCGGTTATGCGCCTCGGTGCCTTGCTCGCCGCCGTGGCTGGTTGTTTCGCGTTTGGCGGCTTCGTCGTTTCGTGGTTCTATGCACCTGCGCGCGAGGGTCAGGCGTATTACGAGGCGGTCTTCTGGGGCGGCGGCCATGCGTTGCAGTTTCAGCATGCCTTATTGCTGGCCGTGGCGTGGTTTTGGCTGGCGAGTGAACTCGGCAAGGCACCACGCGTGACGCCGCGCAATGCGGGAATTCTGTTTCTCATTGCCGCCCTGCCACTGCTGGCGGTGCCCATCATTTATGTCGGATGGGACGTCGGTTCGGCTTGGCACATGGCGTACTTTGCGCGCCTGATGGAATGGGGTCACCCCTTGATGACGCCGCTGATGCTGTTCGCCGCGATGTCTCTTTGGCAGGTACGCGGCAGCGCGACACCCGCCAAGTCAGCCTTTCTTGCTTCCTTTTTCCTCTTCACCGTCGGTGGTTTGCTGGCCTATATGATCAAGGGCGTGAATGTGGTGATCCCCGCGCACTACCATGGTTCGATCGTTGGCGTCACGCTGGCGTTCATGGGCCTGGCCTATGTGCTGCTGCCGCAACTAGGGTTCGGTCCGGCCAACGGAAAGATGGCACGCTGGCAGCCCTACGTCTATGGCGGCGGCCAGTTGATACACGTTCTGGGGCTGGCCTGGTCGGGTGGCTACGGGGTGCAGCGCAAGGTGGCTGGCGCGGAGCAGATACTCACTACGCTGCCGCAAAAAATCGGCATGGGCATGATGGGCGCTGGTGGCTTGATCGCCGTGATTGGTGGCGTCATGTTCGTGTTGGTGTGCCTGAAGGCGATGCGACAGCGATCTACTGCGCCGTGATGCGGCGGTAGTCGGCGGCCATTTTGTCAGCCGCTTGCGGAGGCGAAAACAGTGCGACGAGCTGGCCTTTGGGGTTGATCAGGTAGATGGCTGCCGAGTGGTCGACGGTGTAGTTTTTCTTGTCGGCTGTGTCGTTGCGTTGAAAGAAGACACCCAAGTCTTTGGTTAGCGGGGCAAGCTCCGTATCGTCGCCAGTAATGCCAATAAATGCTGGATCAAATGCCGCCAGGTAATTGTCGAGCAGAGCGTGCGTATCGCGCGCCGGGTCGATCGAAATGAAAACAACCTGAAAAGTCGGCGCTGGCGGGACGGCGCCAAGTCTCGCCTGCAGGTCTTTCATCAAGCCCAGCGCGGTGGGACAGATGTCCGGACACTGGGTATAGCCGAAAAATACAAAGCTCCATTGACCTTGCAGATTGGCATTGGCAAACGGTCCTTTGGGACCCGCCAGATGGAACTCTGGAAGGCGCTTATCGTCGTGAAATTCGGTCACAGTT
This sequence comes from Propionivibrio dicarboxylicus, assembly GCA_945902805.1. Classification (GTDB taxonomy): domain Bacteria; phylum Pseudomonadota; class Gammaproteobacteria; order Burkholderiales; family Rhodocyclaceae; genus CAMDMZ01. Next base: position 3,650 of record CAMDMZ010000026.1, read on the forward strand.
TTGAGTTCGCCTGCCGGTAACGGCCCATGCAAAACAGCACGTACGGTGAGATAGGCGCCGCCCACGATCAGAATGGCGCCACACACCATCAACCATTTAAGCAAAAACGCCCCGGGGAAGCCGGGGCGCGATGCCGGAACGATTGTTTGGTCAGGCTTTTTTGAATCCATACGGATGCCAGTCTTCCGACACCGACGGTGGGGTCGGCCAGTTGCCGTGCGGCGGCGGCGAGACGGTGGACCATTCAAGCGACGGCGAACCCCACGGATTGTCGCCGGCCGGAGCGCCCTTCATGGCACCGAGTATCCAGTTCAGGATGGCGATGGTAAAACCGACGGCGAGAATCCCGGCGCCGAGCGTCATCCACTGATGCGCACCCTCGAACTGCGGAAAGTGCGCGTAATCGTAGTAACGGCGCGGCATGCCTTGGACGCCGACATCCATCATGATCCAGAACACGATATTCACGCCGACAAAGGTGATCCAGAAACCGACTTTGCCCCAGAACTCGTTGTACATGCGTCCTGTCACTTTCGGGAACCAGTGATAGACGCCGCCAAAGATGGCGAAGGTCCCCGCCACGGCCATCACGTAATGGAAATGGCCGACGACGTAATAGGTATCCGATACCGCGATCGTCAGCGACGGTAACGCTAGCGGAATGCCGGTCAGACCACCAATCAAGAACAGGAAAACGACGCCGAGAGCGTACATCATGGGTGTGGTGAAGGCGATCGAGCTCTTGTACAGCGTGCCGATCAAGCCGATCATCATCAAGCCAACGGGGATCGAAATCAGCAAGGTGGTGACCATCTGACCGATACGCAGCCAGTCGGCCATGCCTGAAACGTAAAGGTGGTGAATCCAGACTTCGCCCGACATCACCACGATGCCGCCGATGCCGCCATAGACCACCATCTTGTAGTTGAAGACCATGTTCTTGGCATGTGCCGCGATGATCTCGAACACCACGCCAATGAACGGCAGGAAAATCACATACACGGCCGGATGCGAGTAGAACCAGAATAGGTTCTGGTAGGTCAGCACGTCACCGCCCTTGGTCGGGTCGAAGAAGTTGGTGCCGAGATACTTGTCCATCGAGATCAGCGTGACAGCCGTACCGAGAACCGGTACGAAGATCAGTTGCAGAATGAAGGCACCCAGCGTGCACCAGACGAAGATGTTGAGCTTGGAGAGCTTCAATCCGGGCGCCCGCATGTAGGCGACGGTGGTCAAGAAGTTCACGCCGCCGATGATGGAGGCGAAGCCAAGAATCAGCACGGTAAAGGAATACATCGCCGTATTGCCGGTGGTGATCGTCGAGTAGGGCGGATAGCCGGTCCACATGACATCCGGGGGGTCGGGAATGAAGAAGGTCAGGCAGGCGAGAATGACGCCGACGTAAAACAGCCAGACCGACAAGGCATTGACGCGCGGGAAGGCCACGTCTTTGGCGCCGATCATCAGCGGGATACAGTAATTGGCAAAGAAGCCGGTCAGCGCCGGGATCTGGAAGCCGAGGATCATCACCGCGCCATGCGTGTAGAGCCAGACGTTGTATTGCGTCGGGTTGGAGGTGATGGTCGGGCCGATGGTCGAAAGCTCGGCACGCATCAGTAGCGCCATGATCCCGGCGATGACAAATGCGGCAATCGAACCAATCAGATACAGCACGCCGACGCGCTTGTGATCCGTGGTGAAGATCCATTCCTTGAGATTCATTGCGTTCGTCCTTCGATCAGGTCTTCTTGGCCGCCGACTTGGCGGACTTTTTTGTCGCGGCAGCCGGCATGGCCGCCGGCTTGGCAGATTCCGGTACCGTGCTGGCGAGACGTGTCTCTTCGTCCTTCATCCACGCCGCGTACTCCTCCGGCGCCTTGATGATCAAACGACCCGCCATGTAGCCATGCATTACGCCGCAATACTCGGCGCAGGTCACGATGTGCTCGCCGGGCTTGGTCGGGTTGAACCACAAGTAGGTGATGCGCCCCGGCATCGAGTCTTCCTTGACGCGGAAGTCGGGGATGTAGTGACTGTGCAAGGTGTCGCGGCTGGTCATGCGCAATAGCACGGGTGTCCCGGCGGGAACAATCAGCTCATTCTGGGTACGCACGCCATTGGGGTAGGTGTAATCCCAGCTGTACATGCCGGCTTCCAGTTTGACCTCCAGCCGGTTAGCCGGGACGTCACGATAACTGTTCCACAGCACCCAACCGTTAGCCGCAGTGTAGAGGTCGATGGATAAGAAAACGAACACCGGAAGCACCACCCAACCCACTGCGCCAGCAGGGGTCAGTTTGGTCGACGCGCCGACCTCGTTACCCGGGCGGCGCCGCGAATTCCAGATGAACCACGCGGTCACCAAGGCAAAGAGAACGCCGATGATGCTGATATCCACGATCACTTCGTGCCACAGATGATCCCACTCGCGGGCCGGGTCCTTGATCTTGACCATAGCGCCTTCGGCCACAGCGCCAGCAGCGGCCGACGCCCAGACTGGTGCCGCAAGCAGCAGCGTTGCCAGTGCGCCGGTGGCGAGTTTCAGCTTGTCATGCATGCGATTCTCCTTCAGATCCCTTGCGATTTTCTTGCCATCTTGCGTCGATACATCCAGGCTCCCAGAGCCATCAGCGTCAATCCCAAGAGCAGGGAGCCGACACCGGCCAGCAGCGAATAATTCAGTTGATACTTGCCCTCGGCGTAGTTGTAGCTGAAGCACGCCCCGGTCAGCATGTCGAACACCGCCGTCGAGTTCGAAATCCGTTCCCAGTCAGCATCCGTGATCGCCAACTCCACCGTCTTTGCATCCATCCGTGTGCCGTAGATGTAGCGCGCCACGCGTCCTTCAGGCGTCAGAAACACCAGCACATTCGGATGCAGAAACGCCCGCGCTGCATCCGACCAGAAAAAGCGATACCCGACTTCCCCGGCAAACTGCTCTACCGCGCCGGTCTTGACGACCGCGTGGCGCCAGCCGGACTTCATCTTTTCCGGCACGCCAGCCGCCTTGGCCAGAAATTCCCGTGCGGTCGCCGGCGTATCGCGCTTGTCGAACGAGACCGTCAAGACTCGATAATCCTTGCCCAGCTCAAATCGCGTTACCTTGTCTAGCACCTTGGCCAACTCACTGTTCATTGTCGGACAGGTGCCATCGCAACCGTAATACGACAACAACAGGATCACCGGCTTTCCCAACAGTTCGCCCATCCGGAAATCCTTGCCCTCCGCGTCCGTCAGCACCGTTTCCCCAACTATTCGATTGCCGAGAAAACGCGGCTCGTCAATTTGCATCACCGAGCCATCGGCAATGCTGTTTTGGGTGGGCTCGCCGACAGCCAGAACTGCCTTGGCGAACCCGACAGCAGCAACTACCAGAAGTAAATTTGCGAAACGACGAAGAACCAAATGATGTCCACGAAATGCCAGTACAAACCAGCGGTACGCATGAAACCCTCGTCGATATCGCCGCGAAAAACTGAAGGCAAACCGGCAAGGAAGATCGTCAAGCCAACCACGACGTGCGAACCGTGGAGACCGGTGACCGAAAAGAACACCGTACTGAAGGCATTGGTGCTGATGGTGAAGCCTTCATGAATCAAGTGCGACCATTCGTAGGCCGACATACCGAGGAAGATCGCGCCAAGGACGATCGTGAGCAAATACCAGAGGCGGAAGCCCGTCTTGTCACCGAGGTGCAGCAAATGCTCGGCGTAATGAATCGTGAGCGAGGACGAGACAAGAATAAAGGTCATCACCAGTGGCATCATCTTCGGTAAGGTGATGGTGCCGGCCGGCGGCCAGACGTCAGCATGCAATCGCGTGTACCAGTAGCCGACGAAGAAGGAAACGAAAATCATCGCCTCGGCCAGAATGAACCAGCCCATCGCCGAATACGAGAAGCCGTCGCCCTTGCCCATTGCCTCGCTGGTCCAGCCAGCAACGCCGGCCAGGATCATCGGAATCGCCAGACCCAGCGAAAGGATGGAGGCGAAGCTGTTGTGATAGACGAACTTAAAGGAGAAGGCGACGGCCATAAAGAGGATGCCGAAGCTGATGACGAACGGCCAGATGCTCGTATCCCAATGGGCGTGAGCATGGGCGTGGCTGTCATGGTGGTGGGCGTCGTGCGCCATTTTCATCTCCCTATTGGTGGTTCCCCGAGAATTTTGAACTCGCCCGGGGTTGCCATCTGCTCAATGTTAAAACATAATTGACCTAAATCAACAAGAAATGATTATTTCAAGTTTCTAGTTTTGTCGCAACCGCTCCGAAGGAATCCAACAAGATGGCGTCCCAATTTTTGCATGCTGCCCTTGTCGCCGCGCTTTGTGTGAGCCTAGCGCCAGCTTCCCTGGCCGCTGGAACACCCGCAGGCAATGCCGAAGCCGGACAAGCAAAGGCGGTGGCCTGTGGTGGTTGCCACGGTGCCGATGGCAACAGCGCGCCGGAAATCTACGCCGCACTGAAAGCGCCGAAGCTTGCCGGTCAGGTTTCTGAATACATCGCCAAGTCACTGCATGATTTCAAGGCCGGTCGTCGCGTCAATGAAACGATGTCGCCACAGGCGCAGGCCGTGGCCGAAGTGGATATCGCCGACATCGCCGCTTATTTCGGCAGTCAGAAGGCGAAGGCTGGCACGGCCGCCAACAAGGATTTGCTGGCGCAGGGCGAGAAGATCTTTTTCAAGGGCAAAGGTCGCCCCGATGTGGTGGCCGCCTGTGTCGGCTGCCATGGCTTGAATGGCATCGGCAATCGTGACTGGGCGAAGATCATGTCGCGGCCACCGGTCGTTTTGGCGCCGGCGATTGGCGGCCAGCACGCCGGCTATGTGAGCGACCAATTGCTGGCCTATAAGTCCGGCAAGCGCGCCACGGACCCCGGTCATGTCATGCGCGATATTGCCGGACGTTTAACCGAACAGGATATTGTGGCTGTGGCCGAGTACATCACTACCTTGCAGCCACGCTGAGCAGAACAACGGCCCTAATAAGAGCCGGAGGAGGAGAGGGAGCGCGAACGACCTGTGGTGATCCACAGGTCGTTTGTGTTTGCGGCAGGGAAAAGTCGGTGCTGGCGGGACGGCGGTTGATGTCTTTTTATCGAGCAATGGCACCGAGCACATGCGTCAGTGTGCGCTGCGTAGCGCCACGATGATGCTCGGCAAAGCGGCGCCCGGCCTCACCCATGCGAATCAGTTGTGTCTGGTCGGCGAGTAGGGCCTTCACTGCAGCGACCAGTTGATCGGCATCCGTGATGGCGCGCGCCGCACCGCACGCGGTGGCGTCGCGCACTGCTTCGGCAAAATTCCGCGTCGACGGGCCGATAAGCACCGGCGTGCCAACCGCGCACGCCTCGATCAGATTCTGGCTACCGTAGTCGAGCAGGCTGCCGCCGATAAACGCCAGATCGGCCATGGTGTAGTAGGCCAGCATCTCGCCCATTGAATCGCCAATCAGCACCTGCGTTTCTGGCGCTATCGGCTGGTCATCGGAGCGCCTTTGCACGCTAAAGCCAAGCTCTTTCGCCAAGGTTGCAACCGCATCGAAACGTTGCGGATGGCGCGGCACCATCACCAGCAACGCCGCCGGCGTTTGACAAGTTTTTTCGGTCTTGCGCCATGCCGCCAGAATCAACTCCTCTTCGCCTTCCCGCGTGCTGGCGGCCAGCCACACGGCGCGCTGCGGACATTTCGCGCGCAAGGCCACGCCGAGGGTCAATTGCGCTGCCGGTACCGCGCTATCGAATTTGACATTCCCCGTGACCACCACGTCCAGCGCGCCCTGTGCCACAAAACGCGCCGCATCGTCTGCGGTCTGCGCGCAAATACTGGCGAGATTCTGCAAAGCTTCCTTCATCAGGCCGCCAAAATGCGCATAGCGACTCGCGGAACGCGCCGATAGGCGGGCATTGACCAGATGCAGGGGTACATTCTTCTCCTTACACGCGGCGATCAAATTCGGCCACAACTCAGTCTCCATGATCAGGCCGAGCTGTGGGCGGAAATGCCGCAGGAAGCGATCCACCGCCCACGGCATATCGTAGGGCAGATAAATCCGCTCAACGGAGTCACCGAACAGTTCTGTCGAGGTTTCACGCCCCGTCGGCGTCATGTGGGTGAATACGATGTGGGCGGCAGGAATTCGCTGGCGTAGCGCAGCGACGACCGGTTGTGCGGCACGCGTCTCACCGACCGACACGGCATGAATCCAAATTGTCGGTGCGGAATCGGTTTTCGCCCGGGCGCCGAAAAAGCCAAAGCGCTCCGCCCAATGCCGCAAATACTCCGGCTGCCGGCGTGCGCGCCACAGCAGATGCGCCAGCGCCCAGGGCATCAGCAACAGAATGGCAATGGTATAGAGTCGGCGCGACATTAGAGCAGTTGTTCGACGGCGGCCAATACCTGATGGAGTTTGGGAGGTTCGCCCAGTCGGCCCAGATTGACGGCCTTTCCAGTGTTTTGACCCCCCGCTAGGACGCCCGTCAGACCGGGGTTCGAGGCGCAGAAAATGGCGATGGTCGGTCGATCGAGAGCCGCCGCAAGATGCACCAGGCCGGTGTCAACCCCGATTACGATCGTGGCGGCGGCGAGTAGCTCGGCAAGCTCGGTCAGGTTCTTGCGGGGCAAGGCGACCGCCCCCGGAATCGATGCCGCCAGACGTGTTGCCCGCTCGCGTTCGATTGCCGATCCGCCTGGCAACAGACATCGCAGTCCGCGTCGTGCTAGGTCCTGGCCGAGCGCGATCCAGTCTTGCTCGGGCCACAGCTTGTCGTCACGCGAGGTCGCCGTCAGGAGTATCGCCGTCGGCGTATCGTGCGTGGTGAAAGGATGCGTCGTGAGACCGTAATCCAGCACCTCGGGCACGGAGTAACCCAGCGCCAGCGCTGCCAGCTGGCGGTTACGCACGACGGCGTGCAGATCGCGCGCCACATCAAAACAGCGCTCATACCAATGGCTGGCCATAGGTTCGCGTGCCGATTGGCGACCATAACCGCTGCGCGGCCCATGGGCGAGACGCGCCAGGAGCGAACTCTTGATCAAGCCCTGGGTATCGAGCACCAGGTCATAGTCAGTGGCTTGAATGGCTTGCCGAAAAATCCGCATTTCCCGCCAGGTGCTCGCCGAAAGTAGGTTTTTTCGCCAGCGCCGTAACGCAACCGGGATGACCCGATTGACGCCGTGATGCAGTCGTGGCAGTTCCGCGAAACCCTCCTCGACGACCCAATCAATTTGCGCGTCGGGATAAGCTTGGCAAATGTCAGTGACCACCGGCAGGTTGTGAACAACGTCGCCAAGCGAGGATGTCTTGACCAACAAGATACGCATGGATTGGCGCGGGTTCATGAAAGTAAGCTATTCCCCAACTTCTTTCGCCACGGTTTCAATGATATTCGGGTGGATAAAGTACCCAGCAGGTTGGAGCTTCTCCAATAGGGGCCGCGCCGCAGGGATCAGTCCCTGTGACTTGGCGAGACCAATCACCGATGCTGTGCCAATGATGGAGAGATGTTGCGATTTCGCTTCTGCCCGGCCCGCGCGGTCATCAATGATGAGCAAGCATCCGGGCATCTGCAACGCAGCGGAAATGGTACTACGTTCGCCCGCATCAAGACCCGGATTCAGGGGTTGCCATGTACTTTCCGGCAACGACGGACAATTTAGCCATCCGGCGTCGAATGCTTGGGCGATACGCGCCTTCCCCGGGTAGTCCGACGACGGCAATGCTTCGTCGCGAATTGCGGCGGTGACCAGGATTTTCCCAAACAATTCGCGCAGCAGATCAAGGGCGTCAATGCGGGACAGTGCTATCAACGGCCCCGCATCGGCAATGACGACACTAAGCAAATATCACCCCTTTTGTGCCAACCATTGCTTACCCGAATTGAGATCGTCACGAGCGTCCGATTCATTGCCGCTAGTCAATGGGATACCAAGACTGGAGAACAGGGTCAGCATTTCGGGCAAGGACTTGTCAGTCATTCTTGCGGCGAACCCGGCAGAAACGGCTCCACTACGGAATAACGACACCGCAAGAGCGACCCGTACCGCCCCCAGATCGGGAAAGGCGAGCTTTTCCAGATCGACCAATAAGGCTTCCGGATGGTCACGGTTCATCACGACCACCATATCGTCATTCTTTGCACTGCGTAGAGCAGTCGACGGGTTTGTCTTGAGCTGGCGAATATTTACGGTCTGCATGATGTTCTCCTAGCATGTGGGAACATTATAAGCTCGCCCATTGACGCTATCGAATACTTGAAATACCGTCAGCCCTCTTGGGCTACTATGGATGTCAACGATCGCTATTACTTGGACGGATCAAGCATCCGTTCCGCATACCGGGCAATCAAATCGATTTCCAGATTCACTGGGCTGCCGGGCTCTAGGTATTTCAGCGTCGTCACGGCGACCGTGTGCGGGATCAGGTTGATCGAGAACTTGCGGCCCTTGACGGTATTTGTCGTCAGCGAAACGCCATTCACCGTGATCGAGCCTTTGCGCGCGATGTACTTGGCGATGGCCTTGGGCGCCTTGATCACCAGTTCGTGCGATTCACCGATCTGGTCGAACTTCACCACCTTGCCCACGCCATCAACGTGTCCGGAAACCAGATGACCACCCAGTCGATCGGATAGCCGGAGCGCCTTCTCCAGATTCAACTCGCTGCCCTCGGAATCGAGGCCGGTCGTGCAGCTCAAGGTCTCCTCTGACACATCGACCTGATACGCGCTCTTCTTCTTGGCGATGACCGTGAGGCAAACCCCGCCGTGGGCAATCGAATCACCCAAGGCCACATCCTTGAGATCCAGACCTGGCGCTGAAACAGTCAGGCGCACGCCCTTTTCCAGCGGTTGGCGATGGGTAATGGTGCCGATGGCAGAGATGATTCCAGTAAACATGGTGTTCTTCAGCGCAAAGCGCTCTCCAGAGTGGGAAGGAATTTATCGGCTGGCACGAAACCGACGACTCGCAACGGGGCGATCTCCTGCCCCTGGCGGTCAAAGAAAATCATGCCGGGCGGGCCAAACAAACCGAAGCGTTTGAGCAAGGCCTTGTCGGCGTCGGTGTTGGCCGTAACGTCCGCCTTGAGCAAAGTGAATTTGCCCATTGTCGCGGCAACCTGCGAATCGGCAAACGTGAAGCGCTCCATTTCCTTGCAACTCACACACCAGTCGGCGTAGAAATCGAGCATGACTGGCTGGGTAGCCGATTTCAGGCGTGCCTCAAGCTCGGCCACCGAGGTGACTTTCTGAAAAGTCGGCGCTGGCGCATTTCCTAATTGCGCGGCGGAGGCTCCACCACGTAAGAATCCCAGCGGCTGCAACGGGTCTTTCGCGCCGCCGAGCACGCCAGCCAGCATGGCGGCGCCGGCCATCAGCAAAACGACGCCGAGACCCTTGCCGAAACGCTGTGTTCCGCGCACATTGGCGGCCAGCGGCTCCAGTGCATGCAGATAAATCGACGGGATGATCAATAGCAGTGCCCAGCCAAGCATACCGGCCCAAAGTGGGATCACGGGCGAGACCAGCCAGAGCGCCGTGGCAAGCATGATGACGCCGAAGAACTTTTTGACACCTTCCATCCACGGTCCGGACTTCGGCAGTAGTGACCGCGAGAACGCGCCCACCAAGAGCAGCGGTGCACCCATGCCCAAGGCCATGACGAATAGCGCCGTGCCGCCGAGCGCGGCATTGCCGGTTTGGGCGATATAGAGCAGTGCGCCAGCCAACGGTGCGGCCACGCAAGGACCGACAATCAACGCCGACAGGGCCCCCATCAGCGCAATCGCCGGCAGCGAGCCACCTTGGTGGTTGGCCGTATCCGAGATCCGGCTTTGCAGCGCGGCCGGCATTTGCAGCTCATAGAACCCGAACATCGAAAACGACAGCACGACAAACACCAGCGCAAAGCCGCCAAGCACCCAGACGTTTTGCAAGGCAGCAGACAGCAGCGTGCCAGACAATCCGGCCGCCACGCCAACAGCAGCATAGGTCAAGGCCATCCCCAGTACATACGCCAGCGAGAGCACGAAGGCACGCAAATGCGTCACAGCGTGACCATGATTGACGATGATGCCAGAGAGAATCGGGATCATCGGAAACACGCAAGGCGTCAGCGACAGCAGCAGGCCAAAGCCGAAAAAGCTGACCAGAATGAGGCCGAGGTTATCGCCCTTGAAAAGCCCGGCGATGCGACTGGTTTCGTCACCAGTCGGCGGGGCGACGGGATCGGCCACTGGCGCCGCAGTCGAAAAAGTCGGGGCTGGCGAGACGGCGGCAGCAGAGGAGGCAGCAGAGGGAACAGCGGAAGTTTTCGGCGCGCCAGGTAAGCTCAGGCTGGCTTTGTCAGTGACTGGCGGATAACAAATGCCGCCGTCCCAGCACCCTTGCGAAATCGCGGTCAGCGTGATGGCGCCTGTTGCGGCAGACACCGGCAAGAGCATTTTTACATCCTGGCGATAGGTTTCGACCTTGCCAAATATCTCGTCTTCCTTGACTTTGCCGGCCGGCAATTTGATCTCGCCGAGTGTGGCGCCATCGAGCGAGAACTTGAATTTCTCGCGATACATGTAATAACCGTCGGTGATTTGCCAGCGCGCTTCGATCGTTTGCGCATCCACCGCGCGCGCCGAAAAGCGAAACGCCTGGGTGGGTTCTAGCGGTTCCTCGCTACGGGCAAAAGTCGACAGCAAGAAAAGGGACAGCAATAAGAGTCGCGTCAGCATGAAAGGGTATCCGTGGTGGGGGCCGCTGCAGTTTCGGTAGCGACCCAATCAAGGTAGGCAGGTAGCCCGCGTGCGACTGGGACAGCGATGATCTCAGGAAGTTCATAGGGGTGCTGGGCACGAATCTCGGCTTCCAGCGCCGCATAGGTCGCTGCCGTGGCTTTGATCAGGAGCGGCACTTCGCTCGCCGTTTCAACGGCATCAGCCCAGCGATAGACCGAACGACACGGTGCCAATATATTTACGCATGCCGCCAAGCGCTGCTCAACCAAATGGGCCGCGAGGGACTCGGCACTTTCCCTATCGGGCAAATTGGTGAAGATGAGCAGGACTTCCATCGTTCTATTCTACCTTCGGCCATGTCACTGATTGTTTTACCCTTCTGGTACGATGAGCAAAATCCTTGAAAGCCTGATGGCGGCCGAACGCTTGCGGCGCGACGTGCAAGAGCGACGTGCGCCGGAGAGCCCCGCGTTGGAGGCCGAACGCGACGCCGAAGCGGTCGCGCTCGCCGCCGCCGGCGCGGCGGAAAACGGCGTTCGCCAGGCCGAGGAAAGGCTGCGGCAGGAGACCGAGCTACTGGCCGTGGCCCAGCGCCGACATGCGGCTGAAGAGCTGGCCATGCAGCAAGCCCAAGCCAAATCTGCCGCCGATACGGAGGCGGAAGCCATTGCCGCCGAGCGCGCCCACGCCGAACGAATGCTGGAAAACGCAGTGCGCTTACGGATCGACGCCGAACAACGGGCCTTGACTGATGCCAAGCGCCGTGAGCTTGCCGCTGCCGAATTGGCGACTGCCGCCACGTCGCGCGCCCAGCGCGAACAGGAAGCAGAAGCCTTGGCCAAGGAGCGCGCCGCATCCGAACGACGCGCCGCCGATCTCGCCACCGAGAAGGTGCGGGCGGAACAGATTGCCGAGGCCGCTGCACTGGCGCGCAGCGCCGCCGAACGCGATGCGTTGTTGCAAACCGAGCGCCGCCTCGCGCAAGAGAATGCCGCCCAACAAGCCCTGGAGTCGCGCCTGGATGCGGAACATGAGGGCGACTCGGGCAGTATTGACGGCTTGACGAAGGAGTCTCCGTTCCCGATCAAGGTGCAGTTGCCGGCCAAACCATCGATGCCCAGCCCCCACAATGTGCCAAAGAAATCCATGTTCAGTTCTGGCTTGGGTACGGCAATTACCGCTGTGGTTGGGGTACTGTCCGGGTTGGGGATTGGACTCAATGGGGCTGACTATCTCGGCGGCCAAAGCAATAAGGGCTCACGCCTATCAGGCTACGAGGCCCCGCTGCAACTTGATCCGGAGCTTCATTCGCTGCCGCAGCCAATACGCACAATTCAGCGCGACAAGAAGAAATAGGCTGCCGCAGAATTTGCCGGCGGGGGTAATTGACATTTGAACCAAATACCCTCATTTTGTGGGTTCCCCATCAAAATGGACGCCCACCATGAAAACAGCCAGCATCAAATCTGAAGTCGATAGCCTTTTCCCGTCGTCCCGACTTGACCGCCGAGGCTTCATCGTGACGGCCTTGGGCGCCGGCTTCGCGGTTGCCGTGCAACCCTCCGCCGCGCAAAGCCCCGTGAAAACGCCCGCCGACGGTCTCACCACAGGCCAAATCACTGTTCCGGTCGCGGATGGTGAAATGGTGGCTTTCCGTGCCATGCCGGCTGGCAAAACCAACGTCCCGGTGGTTCTAGTGGTTTCGGAAATCTTTGGCGTGCATGAGTACATTGCTGACGTTTGCCTGCGCCTGGCGAAAGAAGGCTATATGGCCATCGCACCCGAGCTATTCGCGCGCTATGGTGATCCGCGCAAAATCGCCAACGTCGCCGATATCATGTCCGGCGTCATCGCCAAGGTACCGGATGCGGGGGTAATGGCGGATTTCGATGCCTGCGTGGCGTGGGCAAGCAAAAATGGGGGCGATGCCAGCAAATTGGCCATTACTGGCTTTTGCTGGGGCGGGCGACAAACCTGGCTGTATGCCGCTCACAATCCAGCGGTTAAAGCGGGTGTGGCGTGGTACGGGCGTCTCGATGGCGAGGTTAATGACCGCACCCCGAAATACCCGCTGGATATCGCCGCGCAACTTAAGGTGCCCGTGCTCGGTCTCTACGGTGGAGCCGACCAAGGGATTCCGCTGGACGATGTTGAGGCGATGAGGGAAGCCGTGAAGAAGGGCGGTTCTAAATCCGAACTCCATGTCTATCCCGGCGCACCACATGCCTTCCATGCCGATTATCGTCCGACCTTCAAAAAAGACGCGGCAGAAGATGGCTGGAAACGCCTGCTGGTCTGGCTGAAGACTCATGGGTTGTAAACACCCGGCACGGATGGGCTGAAATACGGACCGACTGCCCCACTACCAATTACGGTGGCGTGGTCTATAGTTTGAGCAGGAGTAGTCGGTCCGGAGGTTTGTAATGGTCAGTGTGACTGCATCCAGTTTGCAAAGCGTGGGCAGCAGCGAGGCTCGCAGCGTCCAGTTGCTCGCTCGTCGCGAGCAGAGCGACGCGACACTGAAGCGCAGTTCCACGGCTGCCACCGCGAATGCGGCAGCAAATCCCGATACGGTTGATCGCACACGCGGAACCGGGACAGGTGGAGTTAGTTCGGATCGCATCGGTTTTAGCCGCGAACTGACGTCGGAACAACGCAAGCTGGTGGAACGGTTGCGCCAGATCGACGCCCAAGTGCGTGAACATGAGGCGGCGCATCTGCGTAATGGCAGTGGTGTGGTCACCAGTGGCGCCAGTTTTTCCTACACCTACGGTCCCGACGGCAAGACCTATGCGGTGGGTGGTGAAGTGGGAATTGATACCTCGCCCGAACGGCAGCCGGAAGCGAATATCGATAAAGGCCGCGCGATTCAGACGACGGCTTTGGCGCCGCGCGACCCCAGTCCGCAGGACTTCCGCGTCGCCTCGGTGGGTGGGCAATTGGAATCTCGCGGCCGCAGCGATCTGGCGGAACAAGTGGCCTTGGAGCGTACTGAATCCGCCGTCAAAAGCCGTACGCAACGGGAAAGTCAGCAGCAGGAGCGTACGGGTCGTACTGACGCCGCCGCAGTTCAGGCACAGCGTACGGGTGAGGCGCAGAACATCGAGATGCGACCTCCTACAACCGACAATGTTATCGGCCGGCAACGCGTGGCCAGTGCCTATCAAACCGTACCGCGTGAAGTGGCGAGCCGAGTCAGTCTGTTCGCCTGATTTCTACTGCCCCGTTTGTAGCTTTGCCACGGCCTGACGACCGGAAAGCAGGTGGTCGTGCATGCGTCGTCCGGCCAGAGTTGAATCCCCGGTGCGCATCGCCTCCATGATCGCGCGATGCTCGGCTAGGGAATCCACGATGCGACCCGCCAGCCGCAAGGAGTCGCGGCGGGTAAGCTTGATCAACTTGCGCGCATCTTCGATCAACTGCGCGAGATAGCGGTTGCCGGCGATTTCCTGCAAGGCCGAATGGAAACGTTGATTGGCGTCGAAAAAGCGGTCGGTGTTGTTGGTCGCGGCATGGCGTTCCAGCTCGTCGTGAATCGCTTGCAGACGTGAAAAGTCGGTGCTGGCGAGACGGCGGGTAGCCTCTTCGGCCACCTTGGCTTCAAGCACGGCCATCACCGGAAACACCTCGTCGAGGTCCTGTTCGGAGACTTCGGCCACGTAACAACCACGCCTCGGCTTGAGCGTTACCAGTCCTTCTGCCGCCAGAACTTTCAGGGCTTCACGCAGCGGCGTGCGGCTAATTCCATACTCGAGAGCGAGTGCTTGCTCATCGACCCAGGCACCTGGCTTCAGCTCATGGGCAAAAATTCTGGCGCGCAAACGTTCGGCCACCTGAACGTAAAGTGCAGGGGCGGCGAGTGGAATGGCAGACTGTCTTGCATTCATAATTATGGATGCAGTATTATTCCGCAGTTCGCGCTTGTCAAGCGCATGAGGCATCGGCCTCTCTCGAAAGGGCATCACCATGAGCAAACCCGAAGTGACGATTCCTTCCCTTGAAACCTGGGCCAAGGCTGCCGCCAAGTCGGCTCCCGGCAATGATGTTGGCAAGCTCGATTGGGTAACGCCAGAGGGGCTCACGGTCAAGCCGCTTTACACCAAAGCCGATGTCGAGAATCTGCCCTACGCGGACACGCTGCCGGGCTTTGCACCCTACGTGCGCGGCCCGCAGGCCACCATGTACGCGGTGCGGCCATGGACGATTCGCCAGTACGCCGGCTTCTCAACCGCTGAAGCGTCGAATGCCTTTTATCGCAAGGCGCTTGCCGCTGGCGGCCAGGGTGTGTCCGTGGCCTTCGACCTGGCCACGCATCGCGGATACGATTCGGATCATCCGCGTGTGACGGGTGACGTCGGCAAGGCCGGCGTGGCGATTGATTCGGTTGAGGACATGAAGATTCTGTTCGACAGCATCCCGCTGGACAAGATCTCGGTGTCGATGACCATGAACGGCGCGGTGCTGCCAATTCTCGCGGGTTACGTGGTGGCCGCCGAGGAGCAGGGTGTTTCGCAGGACAAGTTGAGCGGCACCATCCAGAACGATATCCTCAAGGAGTTCATGGTCCGCAACACCTACATCTACCCGCCAGAGCCGTCGATGCGCATCATCGCCGACATCATCGGCTACACGGCAAAGAATATGCCGAAGTTCAACTCGATCTCGATTTCCGGCTACCACATGCAGGAAGCCGGGGCGACGCAGGCACTGGAGCTGGCCTTTACGCTGGCCGACGGCCGCGAGTATGTGAAGACGGCGATTGCCTCGGGCATGGACGTGGATGATTTCGCCGGGCGCCTGAGTTTCTTCTGGGCCATCGGCATGAACTTCTATCTGGAAATCGCCAAGATGCGCGCGGCGCGACTGCTCTGGTGGCGGATCATGGACGAATTCAAGCCGAAGAATCCGAAGTCCTCGATGTTGCGCACCCACTGCCAGACTTCCGGTTGGTCACTGACCGAGCAGGATCCGTACAACAACGTGGTGCGCACCACTATCGAAGCCATGGCGGCGGTGTTTGGTGGCACGCAGTCGCTGCACACCAATTCGCTGGACGAAGCCATCGCGCTGCCGACCGAGTTCTCTTCGCGCATCGCCCGCAACACGCAGCTCATCATTCAGGAAGAGACGCACATCACCAACGTGATCGATCCGTGGGCCGGCAGCTACATGATGGAAAAGCTGACCCAGGACATCGCCGACGAAGCTTGGCGGATCATCGAGGACGTCGACAAGATGGGAGGCATGACCCAGGCCGTGCAAAGTGGCTGGGCCAAACTGCAGATCGAGACCTGTGCCGCCGAAAAACAGGCGCGCATCGATTCCGGCAAAGATGTGATCGTCGGCGTCAATAAATACAAACTGAAGGAAGAGGCGGCGATCGATACGCGGGACGTCGATAACCACGCGGTGCGGGAATCACAAATTGCCCGCCTGAAGACCATTCGCGCCAGTCGTGACAGTGCTGCGGTGAAAACCGCGCTCGACGCCCTGACAGCGGCCGCGAAAGATGGCAGCGGCAATCTGCTCGATCTGGCGATCAAGGCCAGCCGCCTCCGAGCCACGGTCGGCGAGATTTCCGATGCACTGGAAGTCATTTATGGCCGTCATCGGGCCACCAACCAGACCGTGTCCGGCGTCTATAGCGCCGCCTTCGGAGAAGACGGGACCATGGAGCAGCTACGCGACCAAATCGAAACCTTTGCCGCCGCCGAAGGCCGCCGCCCTCGCATCATGATTGCCAAAATGGGCCAGGATGGACACGACCGGGGCGCCAAAGTGGTGGCGACAGCGTTCGCCGATCTGGGCTTCGACGTCGACGTCGGCCCCCTGTTTCAGACGCCCGCCGAAGCGGCGCGACAGGCCATCGAGAACGACGTGCATGCGATTGGCGTGTCGACGCTGGCTGCTGGTCACAAAACGCTCGTCCCTGAGCTAATCAATGCACTCCGTGAGCAGGGCGCAAACGATATCGTGGTCTTTGTCGGTGGTGTAATCCCGGCCCAGGATTACGATTTCTTACGCAAGGCGGGAGCGAAGGGAATCTTCGGTCCCGGCACGCCGATTCCGCAATCGGCGCATGAAGTCTTGCGTGCGATCCGTGAGGCGCATTTGCCAGCGAGTGCCTGAGCATATTGCCAAAATCGTATTTCGGTATTACAGTATGACTTTTGTTCATCAGGAGCCGTGCCATGACCCTATCCGTTCGCCTTGATCCTTTACTGGAAAGTCGCGTCGAGCAGGAGGCGCGGCGCCTAGGTATTACCAAGTCTGAGTTTGTGAAAGATGCCTTGGAGCGTGTGCTTGGGACCAAGAATCCTTTTCAGCTTTTGCAGCAAGTGCGTAATGCCGCCGATTACGCCGTCGCTGAACCAGCACCCACCGCGTATTCCGAAAGCGTATCGGATAACGTGAAAGCCAAGTTACGTGCGAAGCGTTCTGCTTGATGCCGGGCCGCTGATTGCGGTTTTTTCACCCGGTGATCGCTATCGGGCTCACTATGAGCACGTCATCGGTGAGGCGGCTAAAGAAGGGCTGCGTTTGATGACGACCTGGCCGTGTATCGTCGAGGCGTCGCACCTGCTCGACCCGCCGCGCAATTTTGAAATGCTGCAATGGATCCAGCTTCGCGGTGCCGATGTCTATCCGTTCGATGTCAGCCATCTGGACGACATGCTGATCTGGATGCGTCGCTACACCGAACAGGACAAACGCGAGATGGATTTGGCTGATGCCTCGCTTTATTGGCTGGCGTGCGAGACCGGGGTCACCGAGGTGATGACGACGGATCACAAGGATTTTGAGCGCTACCGCTTGCCTGACGGGCGTGGGTTTTCGGTCCTGTAAGCGATGAATGCACCCAATGAATTCGTGACGGATGAGGATCAGGCGTTGGCCACCGCCCTACGCTCGGGGCAACGTCGCGCGTTGGCTAAAGCCATCACGCTGATTGAATCCACACGTTCCGATCATCAGCAGCGAGCTCAACACTTGATCGAGACACTGTTGCCACACACCGGTAACTCAATCCGCATCGGCATTTCGGGTGTTCCCGGCGTTGGCAAATCAACCTTCATCGAAGCACTCGGCATCTACCTGATTGAGCGCGGCCACAAACTGGCAGTGCTCGCCGTCGATCCCTCGTCATCCGTTAGCGGCGGATCTATCCTTGGCGACAAGACGCGGATGGAATTGTTGTCGCAGCGCACCGAAGCGTTTATCCGGCCTTCGCCCGCGTCAGGCAGTCTGGGTGGTGTGGCGGAAAAGACTCGCGAAGCCCTGTTGCTGTGTGAAGCGGCGGGTTACGACGTGATCATTGTCGAAACGGTTGGTGTCGGACAGTCCGAGACTGCCGTGGCGGGCATGACCGATTGTTTCGTCTTGCTACAGTTGCCCAATGCCGGCGACGACTTGCAGGCGATCAAGAAGGGCATCATGGAACTCGCCGATGTGGTCGTATTCAACAAGGCCGATATCGATCCGACGGCCGCCCAGCTAGCCGCCAACCAGATGCGCGGTGCACTTGGCATGTTGCGCTCTGCATCGACCGCCTGGCGGCCGCCCGTGCTAACGCTCTCGGCGGTGAAGAAAGATGGCATCGAGTCGTTCTGGGACACGATCGAAAACTTTCGCGCGACACTCAGCGCCAGCGGCGACTTCGCCACGCGCCGCCAACATCAGGCGCTGGCCTGGATGTGGCAGCAGATTGACTTTGGCTTGCGCTCGCGTTTTCGCGAGCATGCCGGCATCAAGGCCGCACTGCCCAATCTTTCCCACGCGGTCGAGGCGGGCAGTGTGACGCCCTCAGTCGCGGCCCAGCGTTTGCTGGGCATGTTGAACCGGTTTTTCTGAAGCGAACAACGAATCAAGAGGAGGCACACCAGCATGCATGAAATTATTGACCAGCTAGACGAAAAGCGCCGACGGGCGGCGCTCGGCGGCGGACAGAAACGAATCGACAACCAGCATGCCAAAGGCAAGCTCACGGCGCGCGAGCGCATCGAGTTGTTGCTCGATGACGGCACTTTCGAAGAGTGGGACATGTTCAAGGAACATCGCTGCGTCGACTTTGGCATGGGTGAAAGCCACATTCCGGGCGATGGCGTGGTGACCGGTTACGGCACGATCAATGGGCGCATGGTGTTTGTCTTCTCGCAGGATTTCACCGTGTTTGGCGGCGCGCTCTCGGAAGCTCACGCCGAGAAAATCTGCAAGATCATGGACAAGGCGATCCAGGTCGGCTGCCCGGTGATCGGCCTTAATGATTCGGGCGGCGCCCGCATTCAGGAAGGTGTGGCGGCACTCGGCGGTTATGCCGACGTCTTTCAGCGCAACGTGATGGCGAGTGGCGTGGTGCCCCAGATTTCGATGATCATGGGCCCGTGTGCCGGCGGTGCCGTGTATTCACCGGCAATGACCGATTTCATCTTCATGGTCAAGGATTCATCCTACATGTTTGTCACCGGTCCGGAAGTCGTGAAGACCGTGACCCACGAAGAGGTGACCGCCGAAGAACTCGGTGGTGCCGTCACTCACACCAGCAAGTCAGGCGTTGCCGACCTCGCGTTCGAAAATGACGTCGAAGCACTCGTCATGCTGCGCCGCTTCTTCAACTACCTGCCGCTCAACAACAAGGAAAAGCCGCCGGTGCGGATGACGGACGATCCGGCTGACCGCCTCGATCATTCGCTCGATACTCTAGTGCCGGACAACGCCAACAAGCCCTACGACATCAAGGAGCTGATCCTCAAGGTGGTCGATGACACCGATTTCTTCGAGATCCAGCCGGATCATGCCAAGAACATCGTCGTCGGCTTCGCTCGTATGGAAGGCCAGACTGTCGGCATCGTAGCCAATCAGCCGATGGTGCTGGCCGGTTGCCTCGATATCAAGTCGTCGATCAAGGCCGGCCGCTTCGTGCGCTTTTGCGATGCCTTCAACATTCCCATCGTCACCTTCGTCGATGTGCCGGGCTTCATGCCCGGCACCGCACAGGAATACGGCGGCATTATCAAGCATGGTGCGAAGTTGCTCTACGCCTACGCCGAATGCACGGTGCCGAAGATCACCGTGATCACGCGCAAAGCCTACGGCGGTGCGTATGACGTGATGGCATCGAAACATCTGCGTGGCGATGTGAACTTTGCCTGGCCGTCGGCAGAAATCGCCGTGATGGGACCCAAGGGAGCCGTGGAAATCATCTTCCGTGAAGAGAAGAATGATCCCGTCAAAGTGAAGGAGCGCGAGGCCGAGTACAAGGCCAAGTTTGCCAATCCGTTCGTGGCGGGCGCCCGTGGTTTTATTGACGACGTCATCATGCCGCACGAGACGCGAAAGCGCATCTGCCGTTCGCTGGCCATGCTGCGTGGCAAGAAGATCGAAAACCCGTGGCGCAAGCACGGCAACATTCCGCTTTGAGCGTCGGGGAGAAAACACCATGTTTACAAAAATTCTGATTGCCAATCGCGGCGAAATCGCCTGCCGCGTCATCAAGACCGCCCGCAAGATGGGCATCGCAACCGTCGCGGTCTATTCCGAGGCAGACAAGGACGCCATGCACGTAGCCATGGCGGACGAGTCAGTTTGCATCGGACCGCCGCCGTCAAAAGAATCCTATTTGGTGATGGACAAAATCATTGCCGCCTGCAAGCAGACCGGCGCCCAGGCCGTGCATCCGGGCTACGGTTTCCTTTCCGAGAACGCCGAGTTCTCGCGTCGTCTGGAAGAGGAAGGTATTGTCTTCATCGGCCCCAAGCATTACTCGGTGGCCAAGATGGGCGACAAGATCGAGTCGAAGAAATTGGCCATCGCCGCCCAGGTCAACACCATTCCCGGCTACAACGACGCCATCGATACACCGGAGCAGGCGGTCGAAATCGCCAAGGGCATCGGCTATCCGGTGATGATCAAGGCGTCAGCCGGCGGCGGCGGCAAGGGTCTGCGCGTGGCCTTCAACGACCAGGAAGCGCACGAAGGTTTCGCCTCCTGCAAGACCGAAGCCAAGAACGCCTTCGGCGATGATCGCGTGTTCATCGAGAAGTTCGTCGAAGAGCCGCGCCACATCGAAATCCAGTTGCTCGGCGATGCCCACGGCAACTGCGTGTATCTGCACGAGCGCGAATGCTCGATCCAGCGTCGGCACCAGAAAGTGATCGAAGAGGCGCCCAGCCCCTTCCTCGACGCGGCGACCCGCAAGGCGATGGGCGAGCAGGCCGTGGCGCTGGCTAAAGCGGTGAATTACCAGTCCGCCGGTACAGTGGAGTTCGTTGTCGGCGGCAAGGACAAGAGCTTCTACTTCCTGGAAATGAACACGCGTCTGCAGGTCGAGCATCCGGTTACCGAACTGATTACCGGCCTTGATCTGGTCGAGCAGATGATCCGCGTCGCCGCTGGCGAGAAACTCGCCTTCACCCAGGCCGATCTGAAGATCAACGGTTGGGCGATGGAGTGCCGCATCAATGCCGAAGACCCGTTCCGTGGTTTCCTGCCCTCGACTGGTCGCTTGGTGAAGTACATTCCACCACCGGAAATCAATGGTGTTCGTGTTGATACCGGCGTCTATGAAGGCGGCGAGATCTCGATGTTCTACGACTCGATGATCGCCAAACTCATCGTCCATGGCACCTCCCGCGACCAGGCGATTGCCCGCATGCGTGATGCGTTGAACGAGTTTGTGATCCGTGGTGTGGCATCGAATATCTCCTTCCAGGCCGCGCTGATGCAGCATCCACGCTTCGTCTCGGGGGACTTCAACACCGGTCTGATCGCCGAGCAATACCCGAAAGGCTTCAACGCCGCCGATGTGCCGCACGATGAGCCGGCCATGCTGGTCGCCGTCGGCGCCGCCATCCATCGTCAGTACCTGGCGCGCAACGCCACCATTACCGGCCAGATGCCCGGACACGAATTCAAGCCGGGCAGCGAGTTCGATGTGCTGATGGGCAACGAGCGCCATCCAGTGATCGTCGAGCAGGCGGACGGCGGTTGGGATGTGCGCTTTGGCAACACGCAATACGCCTTGCGCTCCAACTGGCAGTTCGGGCAGAACCTCTACCAGGGCACGCTGAACGGTCAGCCGATCTGCATGCAGGTCGAGCGCCGTGGTTCGGCCTATCGGCTATTCCACTGGGGCATGCAGGCCGATGTGCAGGTGATGAGCGAACGTGCCGCGCAGTTGCTCGCGCTGATGCCGATTAAGGCCGCGCCGGACATGAGCAAGTTCCTGCTTTCACCGATGCCCGGCCTGCTGACGCAGATCGCGGTGACGGTGGGGCAAGAGGTCAAGGCCGGTGAAATCCTGGCCAAGATCGAAGCCATGAAGATGGAGAATGTGCTCAAGGCGGAACGCGACTGTGTCGTCGAGTCGCTACTGGCCAAGCCGGGCGAAAGCCTGGCCGTGGATCAGGCGATCATTGCCTTCAAGTAAGCATTTGCAGAAAGTCGGTGCTGGCGGGACGGCGATAACACACGCCGTTCCGCTGAATTCAGCCCGCATCTCATCCTGTTACGTCGGGATGTGATCCTGCAGTTGCTGCCAGGATAGCTCGGCCAATGCGGTCAGGCTGGTTGCCAGAGACTTAGCGGTCTCGACATCGCCGGCGCGGGCAGCCGCTTCTATGCGTTTGGCCAGGTCCGCCAGTTGCATCGCACCGACTTCGGCAGCGGCCGATTTGAGGGTATGTGCGCTGAGTCGCGCGGCGACGAGATCCGCAGCGGGATTGGCGGCGGCGGGAAGGTGGGTGTCGAGCACGCGGCGGAAAGCGCCCAGCAAGCGCGGCAGAAAGGTCGCCGACTGGCTTGGCAGAGCGGCCAGCATTTTCATTTGCTGCGGATCGATCAACAGGGTCTGGATCTGCGGCGAGCTTGGCTCATCGGCAAAGGCACTAGTGGGAACAACCACCTCAGCGGGCCGCTCGACAGATGTCATCTGCGGCAGATGACGACGCAACGCGCCGGCCAGATTCGCGAGCATCACCGGCTTGGTCAAGAAATCGTCCATGCCGGCTGCCAGGCAGCGCTGCCGTTCTTCCTCAAGGGCGTGGGCGGTGAGGGCAATGATAGGCACGCGGGGCAGGTCTTCGCTCTGTTCTAGGTCGCGGATGCGTGTCGTTGCGGCGTAGCCATCGAGATTGGGCATCTGGCAATCCATCAGGACCAGATCAGCACCACGAAACCGCGCGATCGCGTCAAGTCCGTCTCCGGCGGTGATGACCTTGAATTGACCGATGGCGGCGATCATGGCCTCCGCCACCATCAGATTGGTGGGATTGTCCTCGACCAGCAGGACCGTGATTTCCCCGCTTGAAGCGACAAGATATCCATTGAGCGGAGTGGCGTTTGTCGGGCCGGACGCTGGCAAAACCGGGGCTTTGGCCAGCGCAAGGGGAACAGTGATATGGAAGGTGGTGCCGCCGGTCGGGTTGCTGTGAAAGCCGATTTCACCGCCCATGAGGTCAATGATCTGCTTCGAGATGGCCAGCCCGAGGCCACTGCCGCCGAATCGGCGCGACATCGAGTCATCGGCCTGGGCAAAGGCCGCAAAGAGTTTTTCATGCGCCGTCGCTGCAATGCCGATTCCCGTGTCGATGATCTCGGCACGGAGTTGAATCTGGCCATCATGTTCTGACGCAAGTGCCGTGAGACGCAGCTCGACGCCACCGCGCTCGGTGAACTTGACTCCATTGCTGACCAGATTCGACAGCACTTGACGTAAGCGCAAGGGATCGCCACGAACAAAACGTGGAACCTCCGGGGCGATGTGACACGTCAGCGCAATGTGTTTGTTGCTGGCGCGTTGGGCAAAGAGGAGGCTGACCTCGGTCGCCGCATTGTGCAGATCAAAGTCGATCGCTTCAATCTCCAGGCACCCCGCATCGGCACGGGCAAAGTCGAGAATATCGTCGAGCAGCACCATCAAGTCCTCGCCGGCGTGCAGCAAGGAGTTGGCGTATTGCCGTTGGCGTGGGTCCAGTTCACCGGCTAGCAGCAACTGCCCGAGCCCAATTACACCGTTCATCGGTGTGCGGATTTCGTGACTCATATTGGCCAGGAACTGACTCTTGGCGCGACTGGCGGCTTCGGCGGCAATCTTGGCCTGCTCGCGTTCCTCGGCGACGCGCGTGATGCCGAGGCGCAGTTCGATCGACTCCTTGGTCATGCGCTCGAAACGGCGCGCGTTGGACAGTACGATGTAGACGAACAGGAAGGTGCTGGCGCCGGTGAACTTTTCATAGGGAACACCTTTGAGCAGCAGCGTGAAGGCCATCGCCGCCAAAGGATAAACGGCGAGGGGAAAGAAGGCCCAGAAGTAGGGCGCCAGCGAAAACATTCCCGTGGCGGCGACGCCGAGCAAATACAGTGCGATAAAAAACAAGCCGGGATTGCCACTGTCGGGTAGCAGCACAGAGCCAAGGAAAGCCCAGATCAGACCGGCCGCCGTGGTACCGATGACGAAACGGCGCGCCCAGCGGGACGTGCTTGCGATGTCCGGGCTGGTGCGGCGATAGGCACGGATCAGCGCGTAACGACCGATCGTGACGAGGTGGTGAGCCAGGTACCAGCCGATCAGGAGCGCGTGGGAAAACGTTGACCAGAGAACCATGAGAACCAGAGTCGAGCCGATCATGGACATCGCCAACGTAAACGGTGTCAGCCGATAGACAGTCGCAATCTGCTCGGCGAACACCTGTGCTGAAAAGTCATCTTTGGTCATGCGGGAAAGTGGATTCCTGAATGGATTGGCATGGTTCTGATACGCATTGTTTCAGGCGACGACGCATCGTGCCAATCCGCACCAATCCTCACCATGGTGCGAAAAAGTCGGTGCTGGCGGGACGGCGCTACGGCGGATGCCCGAGGCTTATCGAGACAAAATGGCGGTATCGTGCCACGCCGCAAGCTCGGCGTTGATCCGCGCGGCCGTGACGACGAAATCGGCCGCTGGAATGGGTCGCGAGAACAGGTAACCCTGGCCGTAGCCGCAACCCATTTCGCGCAGCAGGTCGAGTTGACTGCTTTCCTCGATCCCTTCTGCGACCACTTTCAGTCCCAGACTTCGGGCCATGGTGATGATGGCATCGACTAAGGTGCGGTCGTTATTGTCCGCATTCATGTCGCGGATGAAGGATTTGTCGACCTTCACCGTATCCATCGGGAAACGCTTCAAATACGATAGTGACGAATACCCGGTGCCGAAGTCATCGAGATAGATTCGCAGCCCGGCGCTGCGCAGGCTTTCGATCCAGCGTTGCGCCACCGCCACGTTGTCCATCAGCACGCCCTCGGTGATCTCGATCGCAATCGCCAGTGGCGGAACGCCTCGGCGTTGCAGGGTGGCCACCACCATTTCCGGCGTCAGTTCGTCCGGGATCTGACGTCCCGACACATTGACCGACACATAAATATCCAGACCGCCCTGGCGCCAGGTCGCGACCTGCGCGCAGGCTTGGTCGAGTACGCGCAGGCCAATTTCACCGATCAAGCCGATTTGTTCCGCCAGTGGAATGAACACATCGGGCGATACGAAGCCGCGTTCGGCGTGTTGCCAGCGCAGCAAGGCTTCGGCGCCAACCAGACGTCCGGCGTGAATATCAACGA
Source organism: Propionivibrio dicarboxylicus (assembly GCA_945902805.1). Classification (GTDB taxonomy): domain Bacteria; phylum Pseudomonadota; class Gammaproteobacteria; order Burkholderiales; family Rhodocyclaceae; genus CAMDMZ01. Next base: position 28,972 of record CAMDMZ010000026.1, read on the forward strand.
TGGGCTGGAACACCAGATACAAATCCTGACTGGCGACCGCCTGACGCAGATCGTCCTCGATGCGGCGGCGATGTTCGACGGCAGTTTGTAACGTCGGATCAAAGAACTGGTAGTAGTGGCTGTTGGTCTGACGTGCGCTGTTCAACGCCAGTTCGGCGCTGCGCAACAGTTGCGGAATATCGCTGCCATCTCGCGGGCAGAATGCAACGCCGAGGCTGGCGCTTAAGCTCAGCGCGGTGGTCTGGCCGTGCTCCAGCCCATAGGGTTCGGCCAGGTGTTCGGCGAGAGCGGCGATGCGCGGTGTCACCAGCTCTTCCCGCTCTTCACCTTCCAGCACCATGACAAACTCGTCGCCACCGATACGGGCCAGAAAATCGCTCGGCTGCCCGGCCGTCCGAATGCGCACAGCGACCTCAAGCAGCAATTTGTCGCCGACGGGAAAACCCAGGGAATCGTTGATTTTTTTGAAGCCATCGAGATCGATCATCACCAGCGCGAAGCGCTGATCGGTGGCGAGATCAAATTCCAGGAATTCTTGCAGCAAGCCCTCGCGATTGGCAAAGCCGGTCAAAGAGTCGGTGATGGCGAGACGGCGCGCGGAAATCTCTTCGCGCTTGCGTGTGGTGACATCGGTAATCGTGCCCTGTACGCTGCCATCGCCGAGCGGGGTAATGGCCATATGCAGCCAGCGGTCATCGCCACGGTTGCCTTTGAGCAGTAGATCGTCGCCACAAGGCGCATGCTTGGCCAAGCTACAGCGCAAGAGCGCGGCGACCTGGTCGACGTTTGCCCAGCGGGCATCGGCCAGCTGGCGCGGTGTGTCACCGGTAACCTGGTCAGGATTGGGTAGCCAGGTCAGCGCGACGAAAGCCGGGTTCCATGAAATCAGACGTCCCGTGGCATCGGCGACAAAGATGCCGGAGGAGGCGTTGTCGAACAGGTCGTAGTATTTTCGCTGGTCGATTTCCTGCTGTCGCCGGAGTTCGCGCTCTTGGTTGAGGGTGGTGACCAGGCGCCCGGTCAATTCGTTGATGTCATCTACCAGACGGCCGATTTCGGTGTGCTCATGGCCATCAGGTGTGCGCAACTGTTTGCCGCTGGTGGCGTCCAGTCGATGCAGGCGGTCCGAGGTGGCCTTGATCGGCCGCACCACGACCATGAAAACCATGCCACCGGTGCCGACAATGACGAGCACGAGTTGTGCCATCAGCAGCAGTATGGCGAGGCGGCCATTTTTCTCGACATGCAGGAAGATGGCATCCCAGTCGGCATCCAGCTGGATTTCGCCCACCGCCTCATCCTTCTTGAACGGTGAATTCAGGGTGCGTCGCACCGGCGCCTGCGCCGGATCGCTCACGATCGCCGTTGCGCGTTCCGCCCGCGCCAGTTCCTTGCCGCCAACAAAGATGACAACGCGCTGCACCTCGCGGTTGCGCAACAAGCCCAGCGCCACTTCGCGCGCAAGTTGCTCATCGCTGGCGAAACAGGCCACGCTGGCCGTACTTTCCACGGTATCCAGTAGTTCGCCAAGGCGTTCGATGGCTTGCAGATGCATCTGGTCGGCCACCGTCTGTCGGATGGCGACGCTGGACAGTCCGCCCAGCAGGAAGGTCACAATACCGACCGCCGCCAGGCTGCGAAAGACGATGCCCTGCCACCACGACCTACGTGGAGACGCCGTGTTCTTCATTCAGTTCGCTAGCTCAAAAACCACGACGACACGGGCATCGGCATGCGGGCGTTCGACATAGGCCAGCGCACCGGGCCGCCGCGCCACCATACGTACGGCCTCCTCGGCGGAGCCGGCCAACTGTGGCGGCTGCGTTTTGCCGGCGAAGATCAGGCGCGACCAATAGGCATTGATCTCGGGCAGGCTCTTGCTCACCAACTGGCGATAGAAGCGGGCTTTGAATTCGGATTCGTTGGGCAGATCGATCGGCTCAGCCGTCACGCCGGAGGTGAGGCGACGATAGCGGCCGAGATAAATATTGGTGACATCGTCCTGAGTCAGGTGCGCAATTCCCGCCTTGGGGTTGGCGATCAGTACCAGATCGGCCGCTGCCGCAGAAAGTGGCAGCGCCAGAAACAGGATCAGGAGAGAAATGAACGCGCGCATCGGCTCAGAACACGAAGTCCGCAATGAAACTGACCACATCGGTACGTCCATTCCAGCCCGCCTTGCTGTGCTGGAACGGGAAGACCGAGGCGGCGGTGCCACGAATCGCATCCCATTGTGCTTTGAGGGCGAGATTGGCGTACACATCCCAGCGCGCGCCCACGGTGTAGGTGGTTTGATCGACAGCGGAAGCGGCCATGATGGCATTGAAGGTCATGTCCAGAACCGAATCAGCCGGTAAGCCGGTTGAGATATTTCGTGACCGGGTTTTCCACCAGGAAACGCCGACATAGGGTGTGATGGTGTCCAGTCGATAGCCGGCCAGCACATAGCCGGCGTGTGAATTCTGGAACACCCCGGATTCATGGTCAATGGTGTTGAGCATGCCCTGCACCTGCAGCGGGCCTTGGTCGTAGATGACGCCGAGCGAATAAAAGCGTGCCGTCTTACCATCGCTCACCAGGGCGTCGGCGGCCGTGTTGGCGCCGTACAAACGCAACGCGCCGGGTAAGGGCGCGAATTGGATGTCGCTGGCAAAGCGTACCTGCGCCATGTTGGCGCGGAACTGCCAGGGACCGAGCAGGTAGTCGAGGACGATACCGCTGACCGGCGATCCGTCGGTATCCCAAATGCCCGGCGTGCCCGAGGTCTTTTCGGGCGTGGCACCAGCAAACAGCTTGCCACGCACCAAGCCGCTGCCCAGCGGCAGGGTCAGGCTGGCGTCGACGCCATCAATATATGAAAAGAAAAGCGGACCAAAATAGTCAGGTGAGGGCCGCGCTGCCAGATGCGAATACCCGACCAGACGCGAATCCGCCGCCATCATGAAATCGGCGCCAATCCGGCCGCCACGCAGCGACACGCGAGCATCGGGTTCCCACTTGGCAAACGCCCACATCAGCTCGGGATCGCGACTTTTGTCGTAGCGGTAACGACTGACCACCTGCCCAACCAGTTCCAGTTCATCGGTTGCCTGCCAATTGGCCTGGACGCCAAGGAGTGAATCGATACGGCTGGACCAATGATTGGAGATGCCCTGCGGCTGTGAGAGATCGCGGATGAATTCGGTTTGATTAGACGAGGAGCGCGCCGTACCAAGGGTGCCGAATCCACGCAGACGCAGACTGGATTCTGCTTCGTCAGCAAAGGCGGAAGGAGTAACACCGGCCAGGGCAAAAGTTGCGACGATCGCCAGTGACCACAAACGAGCAAAGTGACGCACGCAAGCTACTTTCGGGACAAGTGTTGTTAAGCGTGGTCGGAAAATCACGCGAGTGCGAATTATGGAGCAATACTTGACTAAGCGTCGGTCCTTTACGCCGGCCCTTTGGCTAGGGAAGCTATCGTCCGTGGCAGTGTCCGGTGGCAATCAGGATCGTGCTGACTAGCCGGTAACCGCCGGAGTTGGCGTAGGGCGCCAGCTCTTGCGCGACTTCGCGTGTCAGGTCGTCTTGCGTCGCTTGCGGCAGGCGCGCGATGCTCTCGGCAGCGCCGCCGGCGAGGTCGAGAAAAGCCTGCCAGTAACTCGGCGCATCGGTAAATGTCAGTGAGAATTTGATCGGTTCGATGCGGATATCGAAAAAGTCGGCGCTGGCGAGACGGCGCTCAAGTTCACCCGGATCGCCGAAGCGGAAGATTGAGGGGCGTGCCACTTTGGGTGGTGGCAGCAAACGGCGCATGCAGGATAAGGCGACGTTGACCAACGGCACGTCATCGGCGACGCCCCAGACCGATAGTGCGAGTTGACCATCGGCGCGCAAGATGCGGCGCATCTCGTTCAATGCGACGTCGGCGTCGGGAAAGAACATCAGCCCGAAGCCGCACAGGACGCGATCGAAACACGCCGTAGCAAAGGGCAACTGTTCGCCGTCAGCGGTAACGCACGCCAGATTCGGGCGCGGAGCGCAGCAGGCGAGTTGCGCTTCGGCGATATCGCTGGCGATGACAAGACCTGCCGCGCCGAGCTTTTCTGCCGCGGCAACGGCGAGCAAGCCCGGGCCACTGGCTAGATCGAGCACCGTCATCCCGGGGCTGAGGCGCGCCGCTGCCAACAGGCCATCGGCCAAGCCCGCACGTCGGGCGGCGGCGGTCAGGTAGCGGCGGCCAAGCTGGTTGTAGCCAGCGCGCTCTAGGCGTTTGAATTGGGAGGCGTCAAAACTCACGGTCGACACTATGCTCGAAAAGCGGCTTGATTTCGATGGAGTGGGTAACATTCATCCCAAAGACACTCTTGAGGGAAATTTGTGCCAACCGATCCACTGCAAACCGCCATCAACCGCCAGCGCCAGATCCTGAAAGGCTGGCTGTCGTCGTCCCTGAGTTCGTTGGCGGAGGACTGTCGCGATGTCTGGCCAGACCGCTCAGCACTTGAGGCGCGGCTGGCCCAGGCCATGCAAGAGTTGCCGTACTGCAAGTTCCTCTACATTCTTGACCCTCAGGCCCGCCAAATCACCGCCAATTTGTCGCGTCACGGGTTGATGCCCGAGCAGATGGATCGTGATCGCAGCCAGCGGCCCTATTTGGCGGCAGCGTTGGCCGGCGAGCGTTTCTCGCTCTCCGAAGCCTATCTCAGTCGCAATGCCCGCCGTCCGACGCTGACGGCGGTGCAGCATATTGAGGGTGATCACGGTCGATTGCTGGGCTTCCTGGGCGCCGATTTCGATCTGCGCGAACTACCGGCAACGCAGGATCTCTATCGCCAACCGGAGCAATGGGTGCAATTGAAAGGCGACCCGGCAATACGCTCGGGGCTGTTCCACCAGGCGCGCACGAACAGTCTGCTTGATCAACACATTGACATCGTGCTGGACCAGTTGACGGAGTTGATGACGGTGCATGGGGTGTTTCACGGCAAGTTGCATTTCTCGAGTTCGCGCGCAACGCTGTGGATGATCGGTGATCCCTATCGTTATCATCTGTTGAGCATTACGGAACTCGCCGATCCCAATCTTTGCCTGGCCTATCCGCGCTGCGATTATCCGGAGCAAGCGATTGTTCCCGTGGAGCGCATCAAGGAAATTTTGCAGACCTTCAAGGCGCTGCGCTTGATGGACGAGACGCTCTATTTGCGTTCCGGCACGCTCAATATTTTCAATGGGCTGGTCGGCCTGACCTTCTCTTGCGATGGCTCGCACTACATGCCGTGGGACGAGTTTCTGTCGAAGAGTCTGGGCTTCTGGCTGGGAACCAGCACGGGTGGCCGCCAGTCGCCTTGTTGAAATTGAACGGTGCCGGGCGCAGTTACGATTGCCGATGGCGAAGCAGATCGACCGTGAACACCGCCAGGCCAATCCAGATCAGGGCGAAGCTGGTCAGGCGGACGCTATTCATCGGCTCGCCATAAACGAATACCGCAACCAGGAAGCTCAGCGTGGGTGCCAGGTATTGCAAGAAGCCCATGACGTTCAGCGGTAGACGCCGCGCGCCGATGGCGAACAGCAGCAGCGGTATGGCGGTGATGGCGCCACTGGCAATGAGTAGGCCATCGCGGTAAGGGACAAGCCCAAAACTGGCGTGACCATCGAACGCAAGCCAGGCGAGGTAAGCCAGGGCAAACGGCGTGATGCAGGCAGTTTCCAGAAATAGGCCGCTGGCTGCGTCGAGTGGCAACTGCTTGCGCAGCAAACCGTAAACACCAAAGGTGCTGGCGAGCACGAGCGATATCCAGGGCAACTCACCGAGGCTGACCGCTTCGAGCGCCACACCCATGGTGGCCAGCGCGACCGCCAGCCACTGCAATGACCGCAGCCTTTCCTTGAGCACGATGACGCCAAGGGCGACATTGAAGAGCGGCAGAATGAAATAGCCAAGGCTGGTTTCCAGGATGCGTCCGGCATTCACGCCATAGACGAAGGTCAGCCAGTTGCCCATGACCAGCGTCGAGGCGATGGCGATACGGAAGAGGCGTGCCGGTTCGCGAGCGATCTTCCAGGCGTCCTGAAAGCCACGACTGAAAGCCAGGATGGCGGTCATCACCAATAATGACCAGACGACGCGATGAGCGATGATTTCGCCGGCCGGTACGGTGGTCAACTGCTTGAAGAAGATCGGCACCAAACCCCAGATCAGATAGGCGGCGATGGCGGCAACAATGCCATCGCGCATGCCGCTGGGGCGCCGTCCCGCCAGCACCGACTTATTGGTCTCGCTCATTCCAGGTCGGCCAGCTTGGCGAAGGCGATGATCTCGTCGAGATACTCTTCCCAGCGGGTAAAGCTGTGGTCGCCGCCGCGCAACACGGTTTGTCTGGCGCCGGCATAGCGGGTGACGGCGTGGCGGTAGTCGAGCGTTTCATCACCTTCCTCGACCAGCAACCAGTAACGTTCCGGGCGGGTAAGCGTCTCGTGATGAATGGCGCGCAATTCGTCGATATGTTGCGGCGTAAAGTCAAAGGTCTCGCCACTGTAAAGCCAGCGCTGCGGACCGAGATATCTCTCGAGCGAAATGTGCGCGACGACGGCAGGATTGATCAGCGCCGCGCGTAGCCCGAAAGTTTCCGCCACGTGCGTGGCGTAGTAACCGCCCAGCGACGAGCCAACGACCGTCGTCACCCCGTGTTCGCGCACCAGCGATGTTGTCAGCGCAATCGCCTGGGCCGGCGAGGCCGGCAACTGCGGGCAAAACAGGCGGTCGGCCAGACCGCGTTGCGCCATTCGACGCGCCAGTGCTTGGGCTTTGTTTGATTGCGGTCCACTGGTGAAACCGTGCAGATAGAGGATCACGTCAATGACTGGTCCAACTGACCAGATTGAATTGCCAGGTGATGAGTACAACGATGCCGAATGCGATGCGGTACCAGGCGAAAGCGGTGAAATCGTGGCTCGAGATGTAACGCAGCAGCCAGCGCACGCACAGGAAAGCTGAAACGAAGGCGGAGACAAAGCCAACCGCCCACATGCCGAGGTCGTCAAACGCCAGCAGATGGCGCTCTTTGTAGAGCTGATACGCCGTAGCCGCTAGCAAGGTCGGAATGGCGAGGAAAAACGAGAACTCGGTCGCTGCTTTGCGCGACAGACCAAACAGCAAACCGCCGATGATGGTGGCGCCAGAGCGCGAGGTTCCTGGAATCAGGGCGCAGGCCTGAGCGAAACCGAGCTTGATGGCATCGGAAATACTTAAATCCTCGACCCGCTCGACGCGAACGACATGCTCGCGCTTTTCCGCCCAGAGGATGACGAAAGCGCCAACAATGAAGGCGGCCGCCACCGCGACCGGATTGAACAAGGTGGCTTTGATCAATTTGCCAAAGGCCAGCCCGAGTACGGCCAGCGGCATGAAAGCGACGGCCAGATTGATGACTAGGCGCTGTGATTCGCGGTCATGGCCAAGTGAGCCGACCACCTTGGCAATACGTTGGCGATATTCCCAGCAGACCGCAAGAATGGCGCCCGACTGGATGACTATTTCGAACAACTTACCTTTATCATCGTTAAAGCCCAGCAAGTCGCCAGCGAGTATCAAATGGCCGGTACTGGAAATCGGCAGAAACTCCGTCAAGCCTTCTACAATGCCGAGAATGAGTGCCTGGATCAGCGGGTAAAAATCCATAAATATCAATGCAAAACAGTTCATTTAACAGGGCGGCGACTATAGCATGCTGAAGAAAATCAGCACCGAACATCTGCGCGTCGGCATGCACCTTCACGAGTTGTGTGGATCGTGGATGGAGCATCCTTTCTGGCGCGCCAAATTTACCCTGACCGACGAAAACGACGTCCGGAAAGTTCGCGAGAGCGGGATCACGGAAGTGTGGATCGACGTCGCCAAGGGTGATGATGTGCCCGATGCGAAAACCCCCGCACAGGTGGAACAACAGGTCGAAGCCATCCTGCAGCAGACCGTCGCTCGTGAACCCGCACCGAAGAAGGTTTCGCTCAAGGAAGAGGTGGAACGGGCCGCTCAGATTTGCGCCAAATCCAAGGATGCCGTGGTCTCCATGTTCCAGGAAGTCAGAATGGGCAAGGCGATTTCGGCAGAAGCGGCCGGGGAATTGGTGGACGAAATCTCGTCATCGGTGATGCGCAACCCAGGTGCGTTGATCAGTCTCGCACGTTTGAAAACAGCCGATGATTACACCTACATGCACTCGGTCGCGGTTTGCGCGCTGATGGTTGCTTTGGCAGGGCAATTGCGGCTCGATGAGGAGCAAATACGTGCTGCCGGCATGTCCGGGCTACTCCACGATTTGGGCAAGGCCATGATGCCCATGGAAGTGCTGAATAAGCCGGGCAAGCTAACCGATGAGGAATTTACCATCATCAAAAGCCATCCGGTCGAAGGCCATCGCCTACTGGTCGAAGGCGGGACGGTGGGTGAAATACCGTTGGATGTCTGCCTGCATCACCACGAAAAGGTTGATGGCACAGGTTACCCGCATCACCTGAAAGGCGATGAAATCAGTCTTTTCGCAAAGATGGGCGCCGTGTGCGACGTTTACGATGCCATCACGTCGAATCGGCCCTATAAGGCCGGTTGGGATCCGGCTGAATCGATCCGCAAAATGACCGAATGGAGCAAAGGCCACTTCGACGAGCGCATCTTTCAGGGCTTCGTCAAGAGTATCGGCATCTATCCAACGGGGTCACTCGTTCGGCTGACGTCCGGCCGCTTGGCTGTGGTGGTCGAGCAGTCGGAAAAATCCCTGCTCGCACCACGCATCAAGGCGTTCTTTTCGACCAAGTCACTGACCTACGTCACGCCGGAACTGATCGACCTTTCCCGCCCAGGAACCGCCGAAAAGATCGCCAGCCGCGAAGACGCGGCGAAGTGGGGCATCAAAAATATTGACCAATTCTGGATGGCATAAGAGCCGGGCAACGTCCAGATCTAGCCGCACGAATCAGTTTCCACCGATTACGCCGGCATCGTTCGTTGCCTTGTTGTCCTTGCCGATCGAAACAGCCGTTGCGTTCTTTTGCGTTGCCGTAATCTTGGTATTGCCCTGAATTTGAACGCCACCCCGAATCCCGGCGGCGGTATTCTTGGCTTCGTTACCTTCGCCGATGGCAACCGCTGCAGTAGCCTTTTGATCAGCCTTCAGGTCAATGTTTCCCTGTATCTGAACCCCTCCCGGATTGCTGGAGCGTTGAACTTGAGCGCATACCGGAGCGGCAGCAATTACCGCGACAAACATTGAAATGGCGAGACGCATGGGAATTCTCCAAATATAAGAAATAGATGATGGCAGGACGCTTGAATTCCATCAATAAACGTATGAGCCTACGTTTTGCTGACAGTAGTCATTGAATCCGAGCATCAGCAGGCACTGCAAGAATCAAATTACCAGCATCACAAATGGCGTACAAACAAAGAGAGGCCAAGGAATTCCTTGACCTCTCTTGCTTGAGCTTAGTTGGCGACCCGATCGCTCAGGCTGCGCAACGAGATGCAGTATTACTTACCGCCGATAACGCCAGCTTCGTTAGCAGCAGTGTTGTTCTTGCCGATAGCAACAGCGGCGGTGTTCTTCTGCACTGCATTAATGTTGGTGTTGCCCTTGATCGTGGTGCCGCCCTTGATCGCGCCAGCAGTGTTCTTGGCGGTGTTGCCCTCACCAATCGCTACAGCGGCGGTGTTAGCCTGAGCTGCATTGATGTTGGTGTTGCCCTTGATATCCACCTTGCCGGCGGTCTGTGCGAAAACGGGGGAAGCGATAACAGCGGTAGCAACGAGAGCGGTGATAAGACGCATGGGAAATCTCCTTAGATTAGATGAGCAACTAGGTTGGGTACGACACGAGGTACAACTCTTAAAACGTACTGCTATGGCAATTAACGCGGAACTCTGCGTTTAGATGACAACTTTGAAGACAACACGACGATTTTTTGGGCTACGTGGATCAAGATCCTTCAGTGGTTGTGCGGATCCCTTGCCAACAGGAACCAGACGAGCCTGGTCAATCGATTTACTAAGGTAGCCCACAACCGACTCAGCACGAGCTCGTGATAGAGCAGTGTTCTTTTCGGCGTTCCCGCTAATGTCGGTATGTCCCTCGACGACGATGCAGCCGGCCGGATTCAAACTGAGTACTTTGCCGATCTGGTCCAGCAGAGATTCCGACGTCGGAGCAATTGTGGCACTATTTACATTGAACTGAATAGCGAAATCGACAGCCATGCCTGAAGCATCCGGGTTGATCGAGGCACAATTTTTCGCCACGGCCTGCACCGCAGTCGCCGGAGCGCCTTGCGCAGGCGCCGGCTCGGCATTGTCGAAAACAATGGCGCGCGTGCGCACTTTCTTCTTGCCGGGCTCGGCCTGACTTTCTGTTCCGGGAACCTTCAGCGCACGCTGAAGAGCTTCAAGCTTTTCCGAGTCCTCGCTGGCGACGCTCGGAAGGGACATACCGCTGAAAGCAGCTATCAGGGCACAGGCAATAAGTGGATTACGGCGGATTGATTTCATGATAATGCTCTCACTTGCAAACGTTAATGACATCTTTTGCGGTCACAATGACTTCTTTAGGCGCTCGTTGACCAGGCCTCGGCTTGCCCTGCACAGACCCGACATTGAGATTACATGTGTTGTCTTTACGGCTGCCGATATTAACAATCTTTTTTTGCAGGGCAAGTGGCTTGTCTTGTTCCGGATTCTTCTTTCCTTGGGCCTGATAGCTCCAAGCCTGCGCTTTGGCGTTGTTGATCTTGGTCGTTGTTCTGGCATCCAGCGTCGCCGCCGAAGCTAATCCAGAGATCAGAAACACCGCTGCCCCAGCAACGGCGACGAAGATTTGCGTACGATTACTTGCACTCATCACTGACTATGCTCCCAATATTGACACATGATTTACGGTTGCGGCCAGTCGCCACGTTTGTCACACTTTTCACGTCTGCGGTTATCTTGGTGTTGCCCCGCTTTGACTCCTGAACCACACCCACCCGGTTCTTGACTACATTGTTTTCACCGATAGCAACAGCGGTCATATTTTCTGCCCGTACGTTGATGTCCGTATTGCCGTGAATCTGGGTTCCGCCACGTTGAGCATTTTGGGCGAAAGCGCTGGTGGCGATAAATGCGAGACAAATTTGACCGAGGGCAAACTGCTTCATAAGACTGTCTCCATGAGTTCAATGATTGAGTGGCAGCTTGGTTGGCGGACGGCCATGTCGAAACGCGTTGCGCATCTCAGCAAGCTCAGACTCTTCGATACCAAGTTTGGCCGCGCTAAAGGAGTTCGGGTCCGGCGTGAAAATCAAGTACGCTTGCATCTCGTTGATCAGCAACTCGTCCTGATTTACTGAATAATTGTACTTCGACAAGAATCGGGTAAAGGCTTCGCGTTGATTGTCGGTCAATGTCTCTGCCCAGAATTTGCGGCAATACTTTGCATAGTATGGGTTGGTATAGAACTCGCCATGCGAGAGTTCGTGTAGCAGTACCGCCCGACGTGCCAATTCATTGATTTTTGGCTCGCCGTCACCGCGCTCACGCGTCTGTGGCACAGTGACCAGCACGACATCGGGTTTCAGCGCTTGATTAATACCTCGCCAACTACGCAACAATCCCTGCTCAACCAAAAACTCCCGCAATCCGGCTTCTTCTGGCGTCAGTTCAATCTTGTCGCGGTCGGCAAGATTAAAGAAGAGCGCTAGTTCGCTGACTAGAACATCATGACCAAACGCAAAGGTCGAATCTGACCGTCGAATCGATTCGAGATACTTGCGGAACTCGTCGCCTGTAAGGACGCGCTTATAGGCCTCGGAAAACTGCTCAGTAAGTTGTGTGACCCGATTAAAAGCACTGCCTTGCCGCGCTAAGGTCGGAAAATCGATGACCAAGACTTCCGGATTTTCAGTGAGACGCCAGACTGTTACATTGCTTGACTTGGTTTTCAGGATCGTTTGGTAGTCGCCGGGAACCGGGTTCCAGCCGGAAGCAGCAATGGCGCCCATCGCTAGCAACCCCAATGCGCTACCGGTTACGGCTCTAAAGAGTCGGGCATGAAAAGGCGATTGTGTGCGGCAAGTCATGCGAATTACCTTTCAAATAAATTCATGCGATAGGCGTTTGCACGCGCTACATGGGATCGCGTATTTGCGACCCGGGCGTTCTGCACCTGAGAATAAGGTCCAGCAGAATACCCGTAAATCCCATACTGACCATAGTTATGGTGACCGGTAGCACCAGGCAACACCAGCCAGTAATTCTTCGCCGAAGGAGTGGAATGGTTGTTTTGCATCCGCCACGCCTGGCTACGCTGCAGCGCATACCCAGCCGCAGAATTGCCGTAGGAAATACCTGGCGTATTCGCAACCCAAGCACCTTCCGGAACTAAAGTCACTGGCGGCGCAAGGAGCACGATTTCGGAGTGCGCAACATTCAATATGCAAAACGATATCACAACACCAAGCCATTTTGCTGAGGTACGCCCCGAACTCATTTGAATTACTCCTGCGAAACGGCAATATTGCCGTCCTTCCCCCATTTGATGATGTACTTGGTTCCAGATTTCCGGCCCGTATGTCTCGTTTTCCCCTTTGGAATCTTCTCGCCGTCGATGGTCACCGCACCATTGATGATTGCCACTCCTTCAATCTCGACACTTTCATCAATTTCACCGGCCGTGTTTGACACATTGTTCTTGCCGCCAATCGACACATTGACACCGCCTTTACCGCCGTCACCAACTTTCACATTGACCCCCGGAATATTTACATTGACTTGTGCCATCGATTCAACTCCCCAGCCTGAAGCAGACAGAATTAAGGCAACAAAAAAGAGGCCGCGTCGGTCAATGGAAAAGGGTAGGGTTCGGTATCGCATAATGAGTTTTGGCACTTTCTATCATTAATTTCGACGTGACATAGAGATCAACGCGCGGAAGGGATTGCAGATGACAATCGGCCCAAATTCATTTGCAGCGGACCCGAACGCCCCGATCGCCTTTCATGATTGTCAATACCGATCCGGGACCGACGTCATCGCCAATTCGGCCAGCATTACTCTGTACTGCACCACAGTCCACCAATGGTAGGTTCTCTGTGCCACCCATACGCGAATTGGTCACCCCCGGGCTGCGGCCCTGCTGATAGGCGTGCGCCCGGTCAAGATTGCTTTTTACGCGCCCCCGGTTCGAGTCTGGATCAATCAACAAACGCTCAAGATCGAGAGGTGTACTGCCATCCCCGCCTTGCTGGTAGGATTTGGCACGGTTACGGTTCTCGGTGTTCGCGCCGCTTGAGCGAGGGCCAATTTGGAAATCGTCCAACTCCTCAATGATGGTCGATATTGAAGGGGCCGCACCGTCGTCGCCACGCTGTGCCCGAGCCCTTTCCCGCATCGTGGCGGCAGAATCGCGCTGAGTCGATGGCCGATCGTCTGCCGGGCCGAGAATAAATTCGGCACCAAAAACTGGCTGTGCTGCCGCCAGGACAGACAGCGATGCAAACCAGAGAGAACACCATCGCGACGCGTGCGGATTTGATACCATGACTAAAACTCCGCTGTGGATTGTTGTAGCAGAACTCACGACCGCTATTTCGCGGCCGCTCACCCAGACATCATGACAAGGCAGGCTCTTACTGGATCGTGATTTCTACAATACTCGCCGTTGACGTTGGATTCAACTGCTTGAACTGACCAATAAGGTCATCGACGGACTTGACCTGCAAAGGTGTCAGGTCTCGCGTTCCGGTTAGCTTGCCCGGCGTAACCATTTCGCGATCAGCCGCGACGCAAGCGACCCGTTCCCGGCCCGGTCGATCAAACTTGATCTTGAAACCACCGGCTGGCAAACGAACCGAAGAGGATGGGCTGATCATGGAGTTCGGGTAGAACTGATTCGGGAAGATGCGAGCAACATTACGTTGCGCGTCTTCATAGTAGCAGTAGGCTGTTCCGTTCCCGTTCGCCCCCAGCGTCAGATTCAAAAACTCGCCGACCCGATATGTCGGCTTTTGGCCGCGCTCGCTAGTCAGGCTCAGGCGGAATGCGCCAGCAACCGGGGCTTTGGGTGCCGCATTCGGGTCCGCAACGGGCTGAGGGGCGGGCTGCGGAGCGCTTGACAACGTCGGCAGAGGTTCACGGCGCACAGTAGCAGTCGGAAGTTCGGCCAGCTTGTTTTGCGTATCATCGAGCAAACTGTAGTAAAGATCAAAGTTTGTTCTGCCATCGGCGATCAATCCTACAGCCGCCTGATACTCAGCGATCGATTCCTTCAATGCATCGCTGGACTTACCGTCCAAAGGACCTTTGTAGCGATTCATGCCAGCCAACTTACGCTGGAAGAACATGATGCGATCCGGCTCTTTGGCGGTGTCATACCACTCTCGAGCCTGATCCATCATCAATGGGTGCGTCGAGTCGACATCAAGACATTTCCAGTACGGAACCCGGGTAAATTTACCCAGCGCTTCAATTAGGCTAAGTTCGAGCAACGTGCGCGTAGTCGCGCCAACACCTTCAGATTGACTCAAGTCGAGGTTAAAGCTTAACCCCATCTTTCCAATCTTTCCGCCGCCCTCCTTCGTGGTTCCACCTTTGCGAATAACCATGGTATTGGAGGTACTGGTCTCGGGAAGAATGCGACGGCTAGCCGTTTCGCCGATACTCACGTCCATACTAATGAGATCAAACGATTGGTCATCGCTGGAACCAAAATCCAGGAACGGCAAAGACACGCCCCAGCCCTTTGACTTGCGGACCGCATTGTCGTCCATCTGCGTGATGGATCCTCGAATATAGTAATCAGGGATTTTAGACGGCGCGCCGCCAACCAATGCGAACAGGCTACCAAGATCGTCCGCTCCACTATGAAAGTCGATGAACTCGAAAGCACCACTCTTCATCGTCATCTTGGCAACGGCGGTAATGAGCATTTCCTTTGTCCCAGTCTTCACTTTACCGGTTTCATCCGGAATGCCGCCGGAGGTTATGACAATGCCGCGCTTATCAAAGCCTAAAAACAGCTCATCCATACAACGTAACGCCTGGGTGAAGTTCGTTACGGTCTTAACTGCCGACGATTTCGGCGCAGCAGCAGTTCTTGCTGCCGTATCAGCGGCATCCTGAGCTATGGCGCCTGCAGAAGCAAGCACCAAAACAGAAACAGAGGATGCCAGAAGCAATGGTTTCAGGGTATCTACACGCATTTCGATCCCGCTCTATGATGACTTCAAGTTAAACAGTCGACGTAACGATGTTCCGCCACCAAGTCGCCTTGCAATCCGTCCGTTCGACGGCAGCGGGAATACGCAGTTTGGCAATGGAAAGGATAACGAAGGAGGTCGATACAAAGTTGACGCACAATATGAGGAGGCTGATGTTAAACCAGAAATCCCGAATCCAACCCATATTGAGATACACATTGTGCTTTCGAATAATATGCCCACTTTCAGTACCGGTCAGCTTTTTGCCGCTACTCTGCGTTAGGACGATATGTTGAAACTGGAGAACCTCCCATGAATGTTTGGCCCCTTCGTTTGTTTGCAGCGGTCGCCCTCATTTTTTCAGCGTCATTCGCCCATGCGATTGGTGACGTTGCGCTGGTCACGGCCGTTCAGGGAAAGGTCCTTCGAGTTCTCCCCAATGCGCAAGCGCCTCTGGAGACCTTTGTCAAGCTCAAGGAGGGTGATCAACTGATACTTGAGAAATCCTCGTCACTACGGCTCGTATACTTTCAGGGTGGGCGCCAAGAGACTTGGTCGGGAGAGGGCGCACTTGAAATCAGGACAGTTGAAAGTCACGCCAGTCGTTTAGCGCCGCCTGAGGTCAAAGTGTTGCCAGCCTTGATCGTCAAGCAGATCGCCAAAACACCGACTCTCGATAGCCAAGGTCGTGCTGGAGTGACGCGTTTGCGTTCGCTGGGATCGGTCGATGCGATTGCCAAGCTCGAAGCAGAGTACGACCGTCTACGCGTCGAAAGTGGTGGCAACGATTTGAACGCTGAAATTTATATGCTCGCTGGCCTTTATGAATTGCGCGAAGTGGAACGCGTGGAAAATTTCCTGAGCGACTTGCAGGTACGGCACAAAGGCAACTCGGAGGCGATGGTTCTGGTTTCGCTTTATCGCAAGGCAATCAAGAGTCTGCGGTGACGTTGCTGCGGCTACGCTGGATTTCTCCGACTCATTCTCGTCAACACGGTGAGCAGTGATCGCTAGAATCAAGCCTTCACTCTTGGAGAATGACTATGGACTGTACAGTACGATGGCACGAAGGAATGAGCTTTATCGCCGAGACCGGCAGCGGACATATGGTGCCCATGGATGGCGCGCCGGCGGCGGGCGGCCGAAATCTGGCACCGCGACCGATGGAGCTCTTGCTAGCTGGCGCAGGAGGCTGTACCTCCTTTGATATTGTGATGATTTTGCAGCGTGGCCGGCATTCCGTGACGGGTTGCGAGGTCAGACTTACGGCGGAGCGGGCAGAAGAGGATCCGAAAGTGTTTACCCGGATCAACATGCATTTCGTGGTGACCGGCAAGGCGCTAAAGCCCGAAGCGGTCGAGCGGGCAGTCAATCTTTCGGCGGAAAAGTACTGTTCGGCTTCGATCATGCTCGGCAAAACCGCCGAGATGACTCATACCTTTGAGGTAATAGAAGCTCAGTAGTGGCTAAACATAGTAGGCCGCTGTCGTCATCACTTTTGACGACAGTTTCATGGCCTGCTTGATCGGGGTGGGAAGTGCGGCGGCACCATGATGCGTTGCCATGTCGGCGTGCTTGATTTCGTCGAGCTTCATTTGTTCTAGAACTTCCCGGGAGCGACGATCCTGCTCCGGCAATTCAGCCATGTGACGTTCCAGGTGACCTTCAACCTGGCGTTCAGTTTCCGCCAGGAAACCAAGATTCCACTTGTCGCCGAACTTTCCGGCAATGACACCGATGGCAAGTGATCCTGTGTAGAAGATAGGGTTGAGAATACTCTTGTGACCTCCGAGCTCTTCGATTCGGCGTTCGGTCCAATTCAAGTGCTCGGTTTCTTCCCACGCCGCCTGCTCAAGTGCTTTCTTGATCACGGGATCACGAGAAGTCAGTGCTTGACCCTGATAAAGCGCTTGGGCGCAAATTTCGCCGCAATGATTAATGCGCATGAGCGCACCAGCGTGTTTACGTTCAGCATCGCTCATCTCAGCCTCCGCTACATTTTCGCCGGGCATAGGACGATGGGTTGGCGCCGTGGTGAAAATGGTACGCAGGGCTTTGTCAAATTCGTGTATCAGGCTATCAATCATGGTAGACCTCAATGGTAGCCTCGGTCTGAGTCCGGATGCTTTCCGCGTCGCAGTGCATCGCGGCCTTCCTCCGCCACCCGGATTTGAACCCCATTAGGGCAGAAGTAATCGCGTGAAAGTGCGGCGTGGTGGCGATTCATCGGCTTGTTTTCGATCGGACGCCATTGACTGATTCTGGCCTTAGACCACGTTCCATCGATATGGCCGGTGGCGTAGAGCTTCCAGTTACGATCTTTGCAATGAATGCCCTCGTAGCTGACGTTTTGTGCACCACCGGCGGCACGGACAACCAATGAATACCTGACGACATCATCGGTGCCCACCGAGAGTGAGTTGACGTCGATTAGGTAAGTATTGGTCGCCGCCGGACCGACGTAAATCTCGACCAGGCCGGCATCCTTGGGAAAGGGCGGTAGTTCTGTGTTAGCTTCACTCCAGGGAAGTTTTTCCTCGAAAAACGTGTTTAGGCTTTGACCAGATGCGCCATGCTGGGCAAGCGCAGGCGACGTGGCCAAGGCAAGAATTAAGCTCAGGGGAAGACGAAAGTTCATTGACTATTGATCCCAAACGCTTCCATCCAACGCCGAATGTGCTCTTCCGGACTGGCAAAAAGAAGCCGCGACAGCTCAATCAAGGCTGACTCATAGACCCCGCGCTTGAACTCAATCACGCTATCCAGCGGAATCCAGTAAGTACTCCAACGCCAAGCATCAAATTCCGGATGGGTTGACGCGCGCAGCGAGACGTCGGTATCGCGCCCAACCATACGCAGCAAATACCAGATCTGCTTTTGTCCACGGTAGCTGTTTCGCCATTCACGGCGAACCCAGTGACGCGGCACATCGTAGCGCAACCAATCACGAGTACGGCCGATAATTCGCACGTGCTCCGGCTTGAGGCCGACTTCCTCGTACAGTTCACGATACATGGCCTCTTCGGGTGATTCACCCTTGTTGATGCCACCTTGCGGAAACTGCCAGGAATGCTCGCGTATGCGCTTGCCCCAGAAAACCTCGTTGCGACTGTTGACCAAAATGATGCCGACGTTTGGGCGATAGCCTTCACGATCAAGCATGATGCAATTCCAAAAAATCTCACTGATGCCATTGTTTCATATTCGGCCACGACTTGAAAGCCGAGTCCCGCCGGACACCGCGTTAAAATGGCCAGCTTGATATTGCCACCCAGGTTTTCACCATGCGCGCCAGTCAGTTTTTCATTAGCACTCTGAAAGAGTCCCCGTCAGACGCCGAAGTCATCTCGCACAAGCTGATGATGCGTACCGGTATGATCAAGAAGCTGGCGGCAGGTATTTACAGCTACATGCCAATGGGGCTTCGGGTGATTCGCAAGATCGAAGCCATCATCCGCGAGGAAATGAATCGCGCGGGCGCTATCGAATTACTGATGCCCGTGGTGCAGCCAGCGGAGCTTTGGCAGGAAACCGGGCGCTGGGACAAGATGGGACCCGAGTTGGCGCGCTTTAAGGATCGCCATGACCGCGACTTCATCATCCAGCCGACGTCCGAAGAGGTGATTACTGACATTGCGCGTAGCGATATTCGCAGCTATCGCCAGTTGCCGAAGAACTTCTATCACATCCAGACCAAGTTCCGCGATGAGCGTCGACCGCGTTTTGGCGTCATGCGAGGCCGTGAATTTACGATGAAAGACGCCTACTCGTTCGACCGCGACGAGGCGGCGGCAGAGCAAAGCTACCAGGCGATGTACGCTGCTTACGTGCGTATCTTTGATCGTCTGGGTTTGCGCTTTCGTGCGGTGCGGGCTGACACCGGCGCAATTGGCGGCTCGCTTTCACATGAATTCCAAGTGATCGCCGATACCGGCGAGGACTTGCTGGTGTATTGCCCCGAGTCGGACTACGCTGCCAATATTGAGTTGGCCGAAGCGCTGCCCTTGTTGGCTGAGCGCGCAATTGCGGCAGAGGAAATGCGCAAAGTCGCGACCCCGGAAACCACACGCTGTGAAGATGTGGCAACGCTTCTGGCTATCCCGTTGGAGCGCACGGTGAAATCCATCGTGCTGGCTGTGGATGCGCCTTTGGGCGCTGAGGTGTGGCTACTGTTGATTCGTGGTGATCACGAACTGAACGAGATCAAGGCGGGCAAGGTTCCCGGTCTCGATGTCGGGTTCCGCTTCGCCAACGAACGTGAAATCATTGATCACTTCGGCTGTCCGCCGGGTTACCTGGGCGCGATCAATACGCAAAAGCCGGTGAAGGTGGTTGCCGATCGTACCGTGGCCGCGATGAGCGACTTTGTCTCAGGTGCCAACGAAATCGGATTCCACATTGCCGGCATCAACTGGGGACGCGATCTGCCTGAGCCAGGCATCATTGCCGATATCCGTAATGTGGTTGAAGGCGATCTTTCGCCGGATGGCAAGGGCACATTGGCGATTCAGCGCGGGATCGAAGTCGGCCACGTGTTCTTTCTTGGCACCAAATATTCGGCGGCGATGAATTGTAGCTACCTTGACGAAACCGGGAAGCCGAAGCTGATGGTGATGGGATGCTACGGCATCGGCGTCACGCGCTTGGTCGGTGCGGCGATCGAGCAGAGTCACGACGACCGTGGGATTATCTTTCCGGCGGCCATTGCGCCCTTCGAAGTCGTTATCGTCCCGATGGGCTATGGCAAGTCGGCGGCCGTGAAAGAGGCCGCCGATAAGTTGCTGGCGGACTTGCTTGCCGCTGGGGTCGATGCGATTCTCGATGACCGTGACGAGCGTCCTGGCGTCATGTTTGCCGATTGGGAGCTGATTGGAATACCCCATCGCGTGGTGGTCGGTGAGCGTGCTCTGAAGGAAGGCAAGCTTGAGTACAAGAGCCGTACCGATGCCGAGGCGACGCTGCTCGACATCACAGCCATGGCCGAGTTTCTCAAGCAGAAATTGTGCAATTGATTCGTCGTATCCGTGTTTTTGCGCTGATTGCGCTGGCGACACTAAGCCCGAATCTCTGGGCGGGCACTCAACAGTACGAGCCGCTCGCTGCCAGTGTTCAGGCGGCGTTGCATGCGGCGATCGCGGACCAGTCGGCACCGAACGCGAAATTCCCATCCATGCAGGAAAAGCTGGACTGGATGACGGAAATGTCTGCTCGCCTTGAAAAGCGGGTTCCAGATCGCGGCGCTCGACTCGATTTTCTCAACACGGTGTATTACGAAGCGCAGCGCGCCGGCCTGGATCCGCAACTGGTGATGGGCTTGATCCATGTCGAAAGCGGTTTCAAGAAATATGCGGTATCAAGCGCGGGTGCCCGGGGCTTCATGCAGGTAATGCCGTTTTGGGTCACGCTGATTGGGAATGGCGAACAAAATCTGTTTCACCTGCGCACCAATCTGCGTTTCGGCTGCACCATCCTGCGCCATTACCTCGACATCGAAAACGGCGACCTCTACCGTGCTTTAGGCCGCTATAACGGTAGCCTGGGCAAACCGGAGTATCCGAACATGGTGCGTGCAGCGTGGGAGAAGCAGTGGCACTGGGGCGCAAAAAAACTCGCCCAGCGTTGAGTCAGTCAATCCAAGGCGCCGTCCCGCCATCGCCGACTTTTTGAACTCATCGCGGCAAGCCTGGGAATCCACCCCCTCCGCCCATGCCACCCATGAGCCCCTTCATGCCGCGCATCATCTTTGACATGCCACCCTTGGTGAACTGCTTCATCATCTTCTGCGTCTGTTCGAACTGATTAAGCAGGCGATTCACCTCCTGCACCGGCACGCCGGCACCGGTCGCAATCCGCCGCTTGCGGCTGGCCTTGATTAGTTCCGGCTTGGTGCGCTCGGTCGGCGTCATGGAATTGATGATGCCTTCGATGCGCCGGATCGCCTTGTCTTCCACTTGACCACCGGCCTGCTGGGCTAGTGCCCCAAATTGGGCCGGCAATTTGTCAAGCAGGCTACCGAGCCCGCCCATGTTCCGCACCTGGCCGATCTGTTCCTTGAAGTCGTTCAGGTCGAAACCCTTGCCGGACTTGAGCTTTTTAGCGAAGGCTTGTGCTTTGTCCTGGTCGACGCCGCGCTGGGCATCCTCGACCAGACCGAGAATATCGCCCATGCCAAGAATGCGACTGGCCATACGCTCGGGATGAAACTCTTCCAGGCCGGTCAGCTTTTCGCCGACACCGGCAAACTTCAGCGGCTTGCCCGTCACGTGCCGCACCGATAGGGCCGCACCGCCTCGAGAGTCGCCGTCCAGCTTGGTCAGGATGATGCCGGTCAGCGGCAAGGCGTCGTTAAACGCCTTGGCCGTATTCACGGCATCCTGGCCAAGCATGGCATCAACCACAAACAAGGTTTCGATCGGTTGCAACTGCGCGTGCAATTGGCGAATTTCAGCCATCAACACGTCGTCAATTGCCAAACGCCCGGCGGTATCAACGAAGAGCACATCGTAATAGTGGTTCTTGGCGTGCAACAAGGCAGCGGCGGCGATGTCGGCGGGCTTCTGGTCGCTGGTCGATGGGAAAAAGTCGATCCCGGCCTGGGCCGAAACGGCTTTCAACTGCTCGATAGCGGCGGGTCGATAAACGTCGCAACTGACGGCCAGAATTTTCTTCTTCTGCCGCTCCTTGAGCCATTTGCCAAGTTTGCCAGTGGTGGTGGTCTTACCAGCGCCCTGCAAACCCGCCATCAGTATGATCGCTGGCGGTTGCGTGGCCAGATTGAGGCCGTTGATCTGGCCCCCCATCAAGTCAGCCAACTCGCGATGCACCACGCCGACCAGCGCCTGGCCCGGAGTCAGGGAACCAATCACCTCTTGTCCGAGCGCCCTTTCCTTAACTTTGGCGATGAAATCCTTGACCACCGGCAAAGCGACGTCGGCCTCGAGCAAGGCCATGCGCACTTCGCGCAGCATGTCGCTGATGTTGTCTTCGGTCAGCCGCGCTTGGCCGCGCAGATTCTTGACGACAGAGGCAAGGCGTTGGGTCAGGTTGTCGAGCATGGTGGTCGGGTCGTTAGCAAAGGAGTGAATGCGGCGGATCGCCACAAAGAAGGCATCGGAGCGTAGTGTAAACTCCACGCTATGTCTTCAATTCTAATGCACGGTCTGGCAGCCGCTCTCTATGCGGGGCTAGCGCTTCATTTCTGGCGTTCTCGCTGGCGCGGCCCTCTGCTTGCCCAACCTTCCGGAGGTCTGGGTCAAGGCGAGCGCTTGGTTTTGCTCATGGGGCTGCTATTGCACGGTTTTGCGCTACGCGGCGAAATATTTAGTGGCGACGTGATGCGTTTCAGTTTTGCCATTGCGCTTTCGGTGATGCTTTGGTTGGCGATGGCGCTCTATTGGGTCGAGAGCTTCTATGCGCGCATGGAAGGGCTTCAGATTCTCGGTCTGCCGTTTGCCGCGATCGCCGTTCTGTTGCCGCTAGGCTTCACCGATGCCCATCAGTTGGCCAACGCGGGTTCTTTCGCGTTTCGTCTGCATTTCCTGATGGCCATGCTGGCCTACAGCCTGTTCACGCTGGCCGCCCTGCATACACTATTGATGGCAATTGCCGAGAAAGGGCTGCATCGGGGTCGCATTTCGCCGCTGATCGCGGGTCTGCCGCCGCTTTTGACCATGGAGGCACTGCTCTTCCGCCTGATCCATGTTGCGTTCGTGCTATTGACCCTGACCTTGATCTCTGGCGCAGTATTTTCCGAAGCCGTATTTGGTAAAGCCATGGTCTTCAATCACAAAACGCTGTTTGCGATCATTTCGTGGCTTATTTTTGCCGCCCTTCTGGTTGGCCGCCACTTGCGCGGCTGGCGTGGGCGTATCGCCTTGCGCTGGACCTTGGCTGGATTTTCGGCACTGTTGCTGGCCTATGTGGGTAGCCGCTTCGTACTGGAAGTTCTGCTCGGCCGCAGCTGATGGATGAGATTCCGCTCTCCTGGCTGGGCATAGCCTTAGTGGTGTTGTTAGCGTTTTCGGCGTTCTTTTCCATGACCGAAACAGCAATGATGGCCAGCAATCGCTACCGCTTGCGCCATCTCGCCAACGAAGGTCATCGTGGTGCACGATTGGCGTTGGATCTGCTCGGACGAACCGACAAGATGCTGGGTGTCATTCTGCTGGGAAACAACCTAGTCAATGCCGGCGCCGCGACGCTGGTTTCGATCATAACGATCCAGCTTTTTGGTGAGGATAAGTGGGCGATTGGGATAGGAACGCTGGTAATCACCTTTCTGATCCTGGTTTTCTCGGAAATTACGCCAAAGATCATTGCCGCCAGTTACGCAGATCGGTTGGCGCATGTACTGGCTTATTTTCTCTGGCCATTGTTACGCGTGACATATCCAATCGTCTGGTTCGTCAATCTTTTCGCCTCGGGATTGCTACGGCTGATGGGGCTCAAGCGAAAAACAGGCAGCGAAGACGCGCACATGACCGCAGATGAATTGCGTTCCATCGTATTGGAGTCCGGAACCTTCATTCCGCAGCAACATCGCTCGATCCTGCTCAATCTGTTTGAACTCGAGCATGTGACGGCTGCCGACATCATGACTCCGCGTGGTGAAATCGAAGCCATAGACATTGCTGCGCCTCTTGAGGAAATAAAGCAACAGTTGGCAACGAGTTATCACACCCGGGTGATGATGTATGACGAAGATCCTGGCAATGTAATCGGCATCCTGCATCAGCGACGTTTACTCGCCCAATCGTTCGAAGGAGCTATCGATCAATCGATTCTGCGCGAACAATTGAGTGAGCCTTATTTCGTGCCGGCGGGCACGCCGATTTACTCACAACTACAGTTTTTCCGCGAAAATCGACAGCGGCTGGGTTTGGTTGTCGATGAGTACGGTGAGATTCAAGGACTCTTGACGCTGGAAGACATCATTGAGGAGATTGTTGGTAAATTCACTACTGGCGCACCGTGTACGACCGCGAGCTTTGCCTGGGGTGATGACGGGACTGTGCTTGTCGATGGAATGGCGGCATTGCGTGAACTCAATCGTCATCTCGGGCTCGACTTTGCGCTGGATGGCCCACGTACTCTAAACGGCTTGCTGCTGGAGCACCTGCGGGACATTCCGGAAGTTGGGCTAGGGGTTCGCGTTCATGGCGTTGCCATGGAAATCGTCCAAACACAGGACCGAAAAGTCAAGATGGTAAGACTTCACCGCCCCGCCATTGAGTGATACTCTGGCATTGATCAGAGCATAAAATAGCCCAAAAGCGATCAGGAGAGCTCATGGCGACAGCCCAAAAACCAGCAGCGGCGGCGATCAAGCAGTTCAACTTTGCCTGGCAAGGCAAGGATAAGAACGGTCGTCCGCAAAAAGGGGAAATCAAGGCCCCTTCGGAGGCGGTTGTCCATGCCACCCTACGCCGCCAGGGCATCATGGTCAGCAAACTCAAAAAGCAGAAGATCGGCTCCGGTGGGAAGGTCACAGCCAAGGACATCACCCTGTTTGCGCGCCAACTGGCGACCATGACATCGTCCGGTGTGCCCTTGTTGCAGTCGTTCGATATTGTCGCCAAGGGAACCAATAACCCGGCCATCGCAAAACTGATCCTGGACATCAAGGCGGATGTGGAGACCGGTTCCAATCTGGCGTCCGCATTCAGGAAATTCCCCCTCTATTTTGATGCTCTGTTCTGCAATCTGGTTGCCGCTGGCGAGCAGGCCGGCATCCTGGATTCCTTACTGGATCGTCTTGCCAGTTACATGGAAAAGACCCAGGCGATCAAGTCCAAGATCAAGAGCGCCCTGTTTTACCCTGTCTCCATTATTGTGGTTGCGTTCCTCATCACCGCCGTAATCATGATTTTCGTGGTGCCGGCATTCAAGGACGTTTTCTCCAGCTTTGGTGGCGAGTTGCCGGGACCGACCCAGGTCGTGATTGCGATTTCCGATGGTTTTGTGGCCAATTGGTATTACATATTTGGCGGAATCGCCGGTCTATTCTTCGGGATTTCGGCGATGTACAAGCGTTCGCGGCCAATGCAAATCGCGGTCGACAAATACGCCCTCAAGCTGCCGGTGTTCGGCGATCTTCTGCGCAAATCGGCAATCGCACGCTGGACGCGAACACTCTCGACCATGTTTGCTGCGGGCGTGCCGTTGGTTGAGGCGCTCGACTCGGTCGGCGGTGCAGCCGGTAACTATGTCTATCAAATGGCGACCAAGGAAATCCAGAACATGGTGAGTACTGGTACCAACCTGACGACTGCGATGCAGGATTCCGGGGTATTTCCGGCGATGGTCACGCAGATGGTGGCGATTGGCGAAGAGTCCGGTCAGTTGGACAACATGCTGGGCAAGGTCGCGGATTTCTTCGAACGGGAAGTGGATGATGCTGTCGAAGCCCTTGCCAGCCTGATGGAACCGATGATTATGGTGATCCTTGGCGGACTGATTGGCGGTTTGGTTGTTGCCCTGTACCTGCCTATATTCAAACTCGGTTCGGTCGTCTAGGCGAGATTTATGCACCAGCTAATCGCTGATCCGGTGGCGTTTGCCCTCGTCGCCGGAGTTCTCGGGCTGATGATTGGCAGCTTTCTTAATGTCGTCATCCATCGTTTGCCGATCATGATGGAGCGTGACTGGGCGGCACAATGCGCCGAGTTGCGCGGCGAACCGCCACCGGTTGCTGACCATCTTTCCCTGGCGCGGCCGCGTTCGCGTTGCCCGCACTGTGGGCATTCCATCTCTGCCATGGAAAACATCCCGTTGCTGAGTTGGTTTGTTCTGCGAGGAAAATGCAAGGGATGTTCAGCGCCGATTTCGCCGCGCTATCCGTTGGTTGAAGCCATTACCGGCCTCTTGTTCGCGTACGGTGCATGGCGTTTCGGGTTCGGCATGGCCGGTCTCGGCGCACTGTGCTTCATTGCCGCACTGATCGCCTTGACGGGAATTGACTTTGACACCCAGTTGCTGCCGGACGACATTACCCTTCCCTTGCTCTGGTTGGGCTTGCTGCTGAATGCCTTCAACACGTTTACCGATCTAAAGAGCGCGGTCATTGGTGCCGCAGCCGGTTACCTGGCTTTGTGGAGCGTCTACTGGGGCTTCAAGCTGGCCACGGGCAAAGAAGGCATGGGTTTTGGTGACTTCAAATTGTTGGCTGCCCTCGGTGCCTGGCTGGGCTGGCAGATGCTGCCCTTGACTATCCTGCTCTCGTCGTTCGTCGGCGCCTTGATTGGCTTATCACTGATTGTTTTCGCCCGCCAAGGGCGCAATGTGCCGATCCCGTTTGGGCCCTACCTGGCGATTGCCGGAGTCATCGCCTTGTTCTGGGGCAAGCCATTGACCCATGCCTACCTCGGTACGACTCTCTGAAAAACCCCTAAGCCGTTGAAAGACAGGGGGCGGGCCTCAGCTATAATGGTCCGTTATCCATTTTTGGAGATTGCCGTGCCGATCTACGCTTATCGCTGCACCAGTTGTGGCTTTGAGAAAGAAGTCATGCAGAAGATCAGCGATCCCCTGCTGACGACTTGTCCTGAATGCAGCACCGAGAGTTTTGCCAAACAACTGACCGCCCCTGGCTTTCATCTCAAGGGTAGCGGCTGGTATGCCACCGACTTCAAGAGTGGCGGTTCTGCAGCGCCCGCCAAGAGCGAAAACCCGCCACCGTGCCAAGGGGGCACCGGTTCGTGCGCCTGTAACTGAAACCGCCCCAGTTGAAAAAATATTTCATTACGGGTCTGCTGATCTGGGTACCGCTGGTCATCACAGTCTGGGTACTGTCGCTGATCGTCGGTACCATGGATCAATCCCTGCGGTTGTTACCGCGGGCACTGCATCCCGAGAATATCCTTGGTTTTGACATTCCTGGCGTCGGTACGCTACTGACGCTGTTGATTGTGTTCCTTACCGGTTTGGTCACAGCCAACTTCGTTGGTCAACGGCTGGTGCTGTTCTGGGAAAGTGTGCTCTCGCGCATCCCGGTCGTGAAGTCAATTTACTACAGCGTCAAGCAAGTTAGCGACACGCTGTTCTCGGGTAGTGGCGACGCCTTTCGTAAAGTGTTGCTGGTGCGCTATCCGCATGCCGAGGCGTGGTCGGTGGCCTTTCAGACCGGGACACCAACAAGAGAGGTCGGTCAGCACGCGGATTCCGAACTTGTTAGTGTTTTCATCCCGACGGCCCCCAGTCCGGTTAACGGGTTTTTCTTTTTTGTCAGGAAGTCCGATACCGTCGAGCTGGACATGAGTGTGGATGACGCACTCAAGTACATCGTTTCCATGGGCGTTGTGGCTCCGCCGCTGCGTAATGGACGCAATGCCAATCTGATTGGCCGGGCGCAGAACGAATAAGACTCTTTGCCATTCCGGCGCCGTACAGTCGCACCGTATTGTCAGCGCCGACTTTTTAATAAACGGAACTCATATGCGCACCCACTACTGCGGCCAGGTCAATGCCAGCCACGTCGATCAGATCGTCACTCTTTGCGGCTGGAACCATCGTCGTCGCGATCATGGCGGCGTTATCTTCATCGACCTGCGTGATCGCGAAGGGCTGGCACAGGTCGTTTGCGACCCTGATCGCGCCGAGATGTTCAAGATCGCCGAGGATGTGCGCAACGAGTTCGTGCTCCGGATCACCGGCAAGGTGCGTCGTCGTCCGGCCGGCACCGAGAACGCCAATCTGGCGTCTGGCGAGATCGAGATTCTCTGTCACGAACTGGAGGTGTTGAATCCAGCCGTCACGCCGCCGTTCCAGCTTGACGACGAAAATCTTTCCGAGAATGTGCGTCTCACGCATCGCGTGATCGACCTGCGCCGGCCGCAGATGCAGAAGAACATGATGTTGCGTTACAAGACGGCACGCGCCTTCCGCCGCTTCCTTGACGACAACGGTTTTATCGACATCGAAACGCCGATGTTGACCAAGTCCACACCCGAAGGCGCGCGCGATTACCTGGTGCCTTCACGCGTGCATGCGGGCCAGTTTTTTGCCCTGCCACAATCGCCGCAGTTGTTCAAACAGTTGTTGATGGTGGCCGGCTACGATCGCTATTACCAGATCGTCAAATGCTTCCGCGACGAAGATCTGCGCGCCGACCGTCAGCCCGAATTCACCCAGGTCGATATCGAGACCTCGTTCATGGACGAGCACCAGATCACCGGCATCATCGAGCAGTTGATTCGCTACGTGTTCAAGGATGCGATCGACGTAGAGTTGCCGAATCCGTTTCCGCGCATGACTTACGCCGAAGCCATGCGCCGATTTGGCTCCGACAAACCCGATTTGCGCGTGACGCTGGAGTTGATCGACGTCACCGATGCCGTCGCCGATGTCGCTTTCAAGGTCTTCAGTGGCCCGGCGACCAGCGGCGGCCGCGTTGCCGCGATTCGCGTGCCCGACGGCAACAAAATGACCCGCAGCGAGATCGATGCTTATACCGATTTCGTCAAGATCTATGGCGCCAAGGGGTTGGCGTATATCAAGGTCAATGACGCCTCCAAGCCGAACGAAGAAGGTCTGCAGTCACCCATCGTCAAGAATCTGCACGAAGCGGCGCTAAAAACCATCATCGAGCGCACTGGCGCCCGGTCAGGTGACCTGATTTTCTTTGGCGCCGACAAGACCAAGATCGTGAACGACGCCCTCGGCGCTCTGCGTACCAAGCTCGGCCACGAGAAGGGCTACCTCAATGGCAAGGCCTGGGAGCCGCTGTGGGTCATCGATTTTCCGATGTTTGAGTACAGCGAAGAAGACAAGCGCTGGACCGCCTGCCATCACCCGTTTACCTCGCCCAAGGAGGGTCACGACGAACTGATGAAAACCAACCCGGGCGAGTGTTTGGCTAAGGCCTACGACCTGGCGCTGAACGGGTGGGAAATCGGTGGCGGTTCGGTCCGTATCCACAAGGCCGATGTGCAGGCGCGGGTGTTCGAAGCGCTTGGTATTGGTGAAGCAGAGCAGCAACTCAAGTTTGGCTTCCTGCTCGACGCACTCAAGTATGGTGCGCCGCCCCACGGTGGCCTGGCTTTCGGTCTCGATCGCATTGTCACCATGATGACCGGCGCCGAATCGATCCGCGACGTCATTGCCTTTCCCAAGACGCAGCGAGCACAGTGCTTGCTCACTGACGCGCCGTCCGGTGTCGACGAGAAGCAACTGCGCGAATTGCACATTCGCCTGCGACAGAAAGTCGAAACCACCGTTGAGGTCAGTAAGAACTAATGCTCGGTCGTCTCTTTGCCAAGGCGCTAGTCCTTGTTGCCATCGGCCTCGCGTTGCCGGTGGCGGCGTTTCAGGCGTCGACCGTTGACGTTGAGCGTCTGCCGCCGGAGGCTCGCGAAACTCTGCGCTTGATCGACGCCGGAGGCCCCTTTCCTCATCGACGCGACGGTATCAGCTTTCAGAACCGCGAAGGCCGCCTGCCCGAACAGTCGCGCGGCTTTTATCGCGAATACACGGTGGAAACCCCGGGCCTAAGTCATCGTGGTGCACGCCGCATCATTACCGGCGACAAGCCTCCAGCAGTGTTTTACTACACCGCTGACCACTACAAGACCTTCCGTCGCATCCAACGCTGATTGGTAAATCCGCTATGAGTTCAGCCTTTTACGAATCTCTTTTTGGTGCCGCCGAGCGCGCCGGCGTTCATCATCTGCCGCATGGTCCGATCGACGATTTGCAAACCGGTGCGAGTGCCGCCGGTTGCCTGGTCTTGCGCATCGACCTCTTCGGCGTGCGCAACAAGGACGAACTGCTCACGGCAGTCGGCAAAGCCTTGCGCTTTCCGGAGTGGTTTGGCCATAACTGGGATGCGCTGGCCGACTGCCTCACCGACATGGCGTGGCTGCCCGCCACCGGGTATGTGGTCATTCTCGACCGTTGCGATGGCATCCATGCCCGCTCCGAAAGCGACTTTGTCACATTTCTCCAGATATTTCAGGATTCCGCCGATATCTGGCGTGAAGACGAGGTGCCGTTCTGGTGCCTGGTCGATATGCAGGACGACGGCATCGCCTGGCTGCCGACCATGGCGCAGCAGTAATGGCGTTCAAGCAGCCGGTTTCGGTGCTGGTCGTGATTCATACGCCGGCGCTCGATGTCCTGCTGCTGGAACGCACCAAGCATCCGGGATTCTGGCAATCCGTCACCGGCAGCCGCGAAAGCAACGAAACCCTGTCGTTCACTGCACTTCGTGAAGTCGCCGAAGAGACCGGAATTCATGCCGACGCGGACCAGTTCATCGACTGGCATGTGTCCAATCGCTACGAAATTTTCGCTGAATGGCGGCATCGCTACGAGCCAGGTGTCACGCACAATACCGAGCATGTCTTCAGCCTTTGTCTGCCAGAGGCCCTGCCGGTGCAGATTGCCCTGGAAGAACACCTCGCGTCACGCTGGCTACCTTGGCACGAGGCGGCGGCGGCCTGCTTCTCGTGGAGTAACCGCGACGCCATCCTGATGCTGCCGCATCTCAACCGTTAGCGCCGGGCTCGCGGTGCCTCGCGGTTAATGTCCTGAGTCCAGCATTCCGCGCAAACAATCGGGGCAGTAGCAGCCGGTTGGGGTGTCGGGTACCGGCATCAGCGGCGGCAGGTCGGCACACCAACAGCGCTCGTTGCCCGCCGCCATGCCACAAACGAAAGCCGCCCCACAGTTCGCGCAGATCTGTCCGCCCAGGTGCAGGGCCGCAACGGTCGAGTTCAGTTCAAGAAGCGTCATGGCCGGATCATAGCCTTGAAAACTTTGGCGAAGGATCTATCTTGGGATCAGGAGGCCGGCGAATATGCTTGGCTAATATCAACTCAACTCAGGAGAATGGTATGGACGCCTCCCACCCCGTGAGTGCTGAACACGAGTTACCCACCGCGCCGGTCACCTTCGGTAGAGAGGGACCTGCGGTACCCGGCGCCGTGGATAACTCTGCGAAGGTGGATGGTTGAAGGGTGGACCCTCACGGGCCGACGGCATCGAAGTGCCCAAGGTGGAAGATACGAAGATCTTCACAGGCAAACCGGAGGGTCCGAAATGAATGTTAGCAAAAACGTAGTCGGCATCGATATTGCCAAACGGGTGTTTCAGTTGCACTGGATTGACATGGAGACCGGAGAAATCGTGAGCCTACAGCTCAAACGTGAGAAGTTCCTCGAACAC
>CAMDMZ010000027.1 GCA_945902805.1 Propionivibrio dicarboxylicus
TGACGGTGGCCATCTGGCCGTCCTCGATGCCGGTGGTGGTGCCCGTGATGGTCAGACTGGTGCCGCGCTCGCTGGCCGTGATCACGTCACCACTGATCTCGTCCAGCGTGATGGTGCCGGCCGTGGTGTCGGTGGTCACGGCGACCGTCACCGTACTGCTGGCGGTGCTTGCACCATCACTAATGTTGTAACTGATCGTGGCGTTGCCAGAAAAACCAGCGGCAGGAGTGAACGTGATGGTACCGTCACTGTTTAACACCACATCCCCTTGTACCGCAGGAACACTCACTGCGGTTACCGTCAGGGTTTTGCCTTCCGGATCGGTGTCGTTAGCCAATACATCAATCGTCACCGGTGTCCCAGCCGCAGTGCTCGCACTGTCTGGATTCGCGACCGGCGGCATATCAACCGGGGCACCTACACCCACCGTGGCAGTACTACTCGCGGTATTCGTGCCGTCGCTGATGCTGTAACTGATCGTGGCGTTGCCAGAAAAACCAGCGGCAGGAGTGAACGTGATGGTACCGTCACTGTTTAACACCACATCCCCTTGTGCCGCAGGAACACTCACTGCGGTTACCGTCAGGATTTTGCCTTCCGGATCGGTGTCGTTAGCCAATACGTTAATCGTCACTGGAGCCCCGGCCGCAGTCGTCGCACTGTCCGGATTCGCGACCGGCGGCAAATCAACCGGGACACCCACCCCTACCGTCACCGTCGCCGTATCAACACCACCTTTGCCATCACTGATGGTATAGGTAAACGAATCCGTCCCGGTAAATCCTGTACTCGGGGTGTAGACCAATTTCCCGCTAACCAGCGCTACCGTACCGCTGGTGCCCTGCCCGAATGCCACGATGCTCAACGAATCGCCGTTCGGGTCACTGTCGTTCGCCAGCACATCGATTGCTACCGGCACATCCATTGCCGTCGTGACAGTGTCGTTGCCCGCAACCGGGCCGATGTTTTCGCTGACGCCATTGATAACCACAGTCACCATTGAAGATGTTCCGTCGACACCCGTAACGTTGAACACCTCGGTCATCGTCTGTCCCGGGTTCAGGGCTTGTACAGCCGGATCGCTGTTGTTGAGGTTATAGGTCCAGTTGCCGTTGGAATCGATAGAGAACGTGCCATGAGCACCGGCGACATTGTTCTGGACAGTGAATTGTTCGTCCTGGACGCCATCTACATCGCGGATCGACAAGCGACCTGAGGTCGTCAAGGTCGTGTCTTCGGTCACGCTACCAGAACCGGCCGTGATAATCGATGCATCCTGCACCGGTGTAACAGTGATAGTTACCGTCGAAACGGTGGTTCCACCTTGCCCGTCGGCCACGAGCACAGTGAAGGAGTCCGTGCCGTTGAAGTTGAGATTTGGCGTATAGAGATAACTGCCATCGGCATTGACCACAACCGTGCCATTCGCCGGGTTGCTGGCTTGCGCATAGGTCAATGTGTCGCCATCAACATCGGTCGCTCTTACCTGGCCAGACACCGAGGTATCTTCGTCGATCGTATGTGCGTAATTCCCCGCACCCACCGAATTCGCATCAGCGGTAGTGCTACCGTCCGGATTGACCGCAACCGTACCGGCCACCGGGGCGTCATTGACCGGATTGACAGTGATCGTTACCGTGGTCTGGGCCGTGCCACCCTTTCCGTCCAACACCTCATACACAAAGCTGTCGACGCCGTTGAAGTTGCGATTTGGTACGTAGGTAAAAGTACCGTCCGCATTCAGGCTGAGTGTGCCGTGGGCTACGTCGGTGATCGGCGTGGTATTCACCGTCAGTTTGTCGCCATCCGCATCCAGGTCATTGGCCAGCACCGCGTTCGGCAATGCCACTGTCAGCGGCTGATCCTCGTCGGTGATATAGGCATCGGGGGTGGCTACCGGGGGGGTGTTAACGACCTCCGATCCGAGGGTTCGCCCGGTGGTTCCGTTGCCGTCAATTCCGTAGTCAAACTCCACCGGCGTGATGGCCTCGGAAATACGTAACAAGCGGACAAACGAGTGTCCATCATTGCCGCCACCGGTTGTTGCTCCGGCGGCAGTCTCTTCCAACAACTCGTCGAGACTGTTGCCTTCGGCGATTGCCTTGGCGATCTGATCCGTGTCGGCGGACGACGCGAACAACGCGCCATCTTTGGGGTCGGCTTTTTGGTTGTCGAACAACATGCCATCGACCGTGACTGATTCCTGGTCACGCAGGGCATAGAAACTACCATCGTTCAGTTGCAGTTCGACATGAGCGCCCATCTCGGTCTGGATGACCTCGCCCTCGAATACCGGATCGCCGAGCTTGAGTTGCCGTAGCGTTCCATCCTGACTCTTGGCGAATGCAACACCTTGTATGGACGCAACTTTTCCGATGACGATAGCGGCAACAGCCATGACGATTACTCCAGAATGGAAAATGAACAGGGGCAATTTACCGCCCGAAGGGCGGTTTGCCTATTGGACCGAAGTACAGGTCAGCCCAGGTACGGCTTCAGGAGACCGCAGTGCGATTCAGTAGCAGTGCCAGTTGCAGGCGATCGCGGACGCCGGACTTTTCGAATACAGAACCGACGTGTGCCTTGACGGTACGTTCAGTGATGTCGAGCTGTCGGGCGATTTCCTTATTACTAAGGCCATTCGCGACGGCGGCCGCAACTTCGCGTTCACGCTCACTGAAGCGCGACACGACACTGGCAGAGGGGAGCAAGACAGGCTCAATCAGAGGCTGAAATTCGGGGCGAACAGTGGCCGTGATCAAACGCTGCAGCAGCGACGGCCCGAGCCATAGACCGCCTTGCAAGACCACATCGGCCACCGACTGCAAATTGCCTGCCCCCGAATGGGCATTACAGTAGCCTTTGGCGCCGAGCGAAAAACACTGGATCGCCTCTTCGTCGGTTGGCGTACTGCTCAGGACAATGAACGGGTGCTCGCCGATAGCCATGCGCAACCACGTAATCTGTTCTGCGGCGTTGCCCTGTGCGGCAAGTTCGAACCAGACCAGCACGTTCCTTCCCGAAATCCGCTTGATGATTCCGGGTGCCGATAATTTCATGCTTGGGAAGGCTTGGCCCCAGCGCGGTAAGGCAGTAAGGCGCCAAGAGATAAACGTATGTTGGACTGCGCTGGTACGGGCCATGTGCTGTTTATCGTTCAGTCAGTGCGGCTTGCTTGGCGCGCAATACGGGCTTCAACAGGTAGGCAAGAATGCTTTTCTCGCCGGTGATGATATCGACTTCCGCCACCATGCCCGGAATGATAGGCAGATTTGGACCCAGTTGTGATTTGGTGGTGCGGACGCGAACCAGATAATAGGTGTTGCCCTTTTCGTCTGTAATCGAATCCGCACCGATATGCTCAAGCGTGGCCTCCAGACCGCCATAAACCGAGAAATCATAAGCGGTGAATTTCACCATGGCACGCTGACCGCCACGCAAAAAAGCGATGTCTTTCGGTGCCACCTTGGCTTCCAGAATCAGTGCATCTTCGAGTGGCACCACTTCTATGATGTCGCGCCCCGGTTGGACAACGCCGCCCAGCGTGTTGACAAGCAAGCGCTTTACCGTGCCCTTGACTGGCGACCGGATGACGGAATGCTTGACCTTGTCGGCGAGGCCAACGCCTCCTTCGCTAACACCGTTGAACTTTGCGACGGCATCTGAAAGCTCCTTGCGCACCTCATTGCGAAAAGCAAAACTAACCTCCTCGATCTTGCCGCTCGCCTCGTTTATTGATGCCTGAACCCGGGCAATCTGCGCCCCGGCCATATCCCGCTCGCCACGGAAGCGCGAGGTGTCGCGCTCCAGCCGCAACAGCTCAACCTCGGACACGGCGCCGGAGTTAATCAAGGGCTTTGTTACGGCAAGCTCCTTGGCGGTGAACTCGTAAGCTTGGGATGCCTGCTCCCGTTTGGCGCGTACCTCGGCCAGTTCTTGCTGGCGCTGGGCCAATTGCTGGCGTGCGATCGATACTTGTGATTCGACGCTGGATTTACCCGCTTCATACAAGCGTCGCTCTTCTTCTGCGGTCGCCGGATCTTCCTTCAGGACTTCAGGCGGCGGAATAAACGGTTTACCCTCGGCCAGCGCTCGCAGCCGCGCCACCTTGGCCGCCAAGGCCAGATATTGGGTTCGACTCTCGCGCACCGATGACTCGAAGCGAGTCGAATCGACTTTCAACAGCATTTGGCCGACATCGACCACTTGACCTTCCTGCACCCCGATCTCGGAAATGATTCCGCCGTCCAGGCTCTGCAGGATTTGTAGCTGGCGGGAAGGGATCACCTTGCCTTCGCCCTTGGTGATTTCATCAATCTTGGCGAACGCCGCCCAACCGATGAAAACCGCAAACACAATCAAAATCGAGCGGACCAGAACTTTTGCCCGCAAAGGCTCCTGATGCAACATAAAGTAGTCAGCATCCCGCACGAAGTCCGTATCGAGTTGATTCGATTCTTCGGTCCAACTCGATAGCCACTTGTCGATTGACGGCTGGACCGGTGCACGAAACCTTTCGAGCCAACGCCGAATCCAGCGCAAAACATCCAGAATTGCCGCCGCCGGCTTCATGACGATCTCCCGATTCGTCCGGATTGCAGTGCTTCGACCACCTGGCCCTTGGGGCCGTCCGCCACAATCTTGCCGTCATCGAGCACCAGGATACGATCCGCCAATTCAATCAGGCTGGTCCGATGCGTCACCAGCACCACGGTTTTATGTGCAGCATAAGTCGACAGTCGCTCTTTGAACTGCGCCTCGGAACTGAAATCCATCGAACTGGTCGGCTCATCAAACAAAATGACCGGCGGATCCAGCAGCGCCGCCCGCGCCAGCGCCACGCCCTGCCGCTGCCCGCCCGACAAGGAAGCGCCGCGCTCCCCGATCACCATATCAAATCCTTCGGCGTGGCGATTGATGAACTCGGTCAAGCCGCCAAACTCGGCCGCTGCCACTACCGCCGCATCATCGGCGTAGGGCGCGCGAATCGATATGTTCTCGCGCATGGAACCATAAAACAGCATGTTGTCTTGCTCGACGTAGCCGACGTTGCGGCGTAAGTCAGCCGGATCGAGTTGCCGCAGATCAACGCCATCCAATCGCACCACGCCTTCGGTCGGCTCGTACAAGCCCAACATGAGTTTCTGCAGCGTGGTTTTGCCGGAACCGACACGGCCCAACACCACCACATGCTCGCCCGGCTTGATCTTGAACGACACGC
Source organism: Propionivibrio dicarboxylicus (assembly GCA_945902805.1). GTDB lineage: Bacteria > Pseudomonadota > Gammaproteobacteria > Burkholderiales > Rhodocyclaceae > CAMDMZ01. The sequence goes on from CAMDMZ010000027.1 coordinate 5,222, forward strand.
CGCGCAGTGATTCTTCCTGATGTCCCGGATACACAAAGCGAACATCGCGGAATTCGATCTCGCCACGAATCTCCGGTCGATGTACAAAACTGGCCTCCTGGCTGCGTTCGCCCGGCGTGTTCATGGTGGTCTCAAGCGACGCCAGCGCGGTCTTGGCGTTTTCAAACTGCATCAACAAGCCGGCGATCTGCCCCAGCGGCGCCAAGGCACGTCCAGCGAGCATGGTGGCGGCGATCAGCCCACCCATGGTCAGCATGCGTTCGTTGATCAGATACACACCGGCGATCACGGTCGCCAGCGAAACCACCTGCGCGATGGTTGCGGTGCCGTTATTCACCGATGAAGACAGCAAGCGTAATTGGGCACTGACGCGCGCCAGAAACGCCGCCGTCTTTTCCCACTTTGCCTGCATGATGCCCTCGGCACCGTGGGCTTTGATCACTTCAAGGCCGGTCAAGCTTTCGATTAGCGTGGCATTACGCAAGGCGGCGGCACGGAATGTTCGCTCCGAGAGTTCGCGCATCTTGTGCTGGATGACGTAGCTGTAGATCACCAACGCCAGGATTCCGAGCAGCGGAAAGAAAACCAGCGGCCAGGAAATCCAGGCCAGCACGACTAAAAACAACACCATGAAGGGCAGATCGATGATGGCGGTCACCGTCGCTGACGCAATGAAGTCGCGTACGGTTTCAAACGAACGCAGATTCGCCGCAAACGAACCCACTGAAGCCGGGCGCGACGCAAGCTTCATCCCTAGCACACGCTCCATGATCATCGACGAAAGCTGAAGGTCGATACGCGAACCGGCCAGGTCAATGAAATGCCCGCGCAGCAAGCGGATCGTGTAATCGATCCCGATCACCAGCAGCAAGCCGGCGGAAAGCATCCACAAGGTTTCCACCGCATAGTTGGGTACCACGCGGTCGTACACATTCATGGTGAAGATCGGCATGGCCAAGGCGAACAGGTTGATCAGTAAGGCCGCCGCCAGTACATCCCGATAAAGCGGCACCTGCTCCAGCAGAGTTCCCCAGAACCAATGCCGCTGAGCCACCTTAGCCAGTTCCGGTGTTCGTTGATCAAAACGAAAATGCGGCCGAATGAAAATGGCGATGCCGGTATAGCGCGCCTCGATCTCGGCCACCGGCAGCGTCACCGACCCCTGCCCGGTATCCGGGAAAAGCAGACTCAGCGAACCGGTCTCGGCATTGTGATCGAGCAGCACGCAGGCTTCGTTGTCCTTCAAGAGCAGGATCACTGGCAACAAGGACTGGTCAATCTTGGCCAGCGACCGCCGCACCACCTTGCTCGCCAGACCGGCACGGGACGCCGCGCGATGGAACATTGACGGCATGAGCAGGCCGTCTTCCAGTGGCAAACCCGCCGACAAGGCTGCGCGCGTGCTGGGGCGTCCGTGGATACGCGTCAGTTCGACCAGACAATCCAGTAATGGATCAAGGTGAAGCTCGCCCTCGCCCAAGCCGGTACCCAATCCAGTCGTCGATTTAACCTGCGCGTTGCTCATCTCAATTGTTTTGCTTGATTCATTGAACGGACCCAGATAATAACGACTCGCCGACGCAAAACATGACTTGAGGCCGATGTCCCACAACAAAGAATCGTGGTGCGCAAACCATCACGACCGGATCAATAAAGTCGGCGCTGGCGAGACGGCGCCTGATCAACTATTGATTCGCATCAAGCCGCCATCGAAAACATTGGCGCCTGCGACATCATGTCACAGGGCCTGTACCCCAGCCCTCCATAGAATCCGGGCAGTTTTATTGCCACTCCATGGAGAACTCAATGTCATTCAAACGCGCCACACTGGCCGCAGCCATCGCTGCTTTGCCCGCTTCACTACCGCTCCACGCCTGGGCAGCCGGTGCTGATGCATCAACCGTTGTCATCACGGCCACCCGCATCGAATCACCCGCCACCAAATCCAGCTCGGTCGATAAGGCCGAGTTGCAGGCCCTGCGCGCTGCCACCAGCGACACCGCCAGCTTGCTACGCGATGTCCCCGGCGTCAGCCTTTACGGTTCAGGCGGCGTCTCCAGCCTGCCAGTAATTCATGGCCTGGCCGACGACCGGCTGCGGATCAAGGTCGACGGCATGGATCTGCTCTCTGCGTGTCCCAACCACATGAACCCGGCGCTGTCTTACCTCGATCCGGCGCAAGTCGGTTCACTGAAGGTCTATGCCGGTATCGCGCCTGTCAGCGTCGGCGGCGACTCCATCGGCGGCTCGATCATCGCCGAAACCGCGCCACAGGTGTTTGCCGCACCCGGCCAGGGCAGCTTGTTCAAAGGTGAAATCGGCGCTTTCTATCGCAGCAATGGCAACGCGGTCGGCGGCAATGTCGGCGCCACCTACGCCACCGAATCCTTTCACGTGAGCTATTCCGGCGCCACAGCCAAATCAGACAACTACAAAGCCGGCGGTGATTTCAAGAACTCGACCGCAACCGGTCGTGTCGGTCACACGCTGGCGCTGGACGAAGTCGGCTCGACCGCCTACGAAACCCGCAACCACACGCTTGGGTTCGCCTTCAAGGGTGGCAATCACCTGGTGGAAGCCAAGCTCGGCTACCAGGATCTGCCGTTCCAGCTTTGGCCCAACCAGCGCATGGACATGCTGGACAACACGCAACACCGGCTGAACCTGCGCTATCAGGGCCAGTTCGACTGGGGCACGCTGGAAGCCCGCGCCTATCACGAGGACGTCGATCACTTCATGGATTTCGGTGCCGACAAACGTTACTGGTATGGCAACGGCGCGCCACCAACCGGCTCCGGCGGCCCGACCGCCATCAACGGCACGCCATGTTCGCCGACAGTTACCGCCACCTGCGCCACCGGCATGCCGATGTACACCGCGAGCAAGAACAGTGGCGCCACTGTCAAAGCGGAGTTGAACCTTGGTGAGCAAGACTTGCTGCGTCTCGGCGGCGAGTACCAGCGCTATCGCCTCAATGACTGGTGGCCGGCCTCCGGCGGCGGCATGTTTCCTGGTACTTTCTGGAATGTCGCCGACGGCGAGCGTGACCGCACGGCCCTGTTTGGCGAATGGGAGCGGCGCATAGCGGCGCAATGGACCACGCTCGCCGGCCTGCGCTATGAGCGCGTCGCCATGGATACCGGCGATGTGCGCGGCTATGCCCCGACCACAAATGGCATGGGCACCATGATGCACAACCAGATGCGCGACGGCGACGCGTTCAACGCCCGCGCCCATAACAAGACCGATCACAACTGGGACATGACCGTACTGGCCCGCTACACGCCGAGCACGACCTACGACATCGAATTCGGCCTCGCCCACAAAACGCGCTCGCCCAACCTGCACGAACGCTACACCTGGTCCACCTGGCAAATGGCGGCCCTGATGGTGAATTGGGTCGGAGATGGCAACGGCTACATCGGCAATCTCGACCTGAAGCCGGAGCAAGCCAACACGCTATCCGCCACTTTTGACTGGCACGCGGCAAATCGTGACTGGGAATTCAAGGCGACACCCTACTACACCCGCGTTAGCGACTACATCGATGCCATCCAATGGAACGGAGCAACGAACGCTGCACGTAGCCCGCTACTGAGCAATCAATTCACTACGCTCAAATTCACCAACCAGTCGGCACGCCTTTATGGCCTGGATATCTCCGGCAAGATGCCGTTGGCCAAAACGGGGTTTGGCGATTTCGGTCTCAAGGGTTTGCTTAACCTCACCAATGGCAAGAACCGCGATACCGGTGATGACCTCTACAACATCATGCCGCTCAACGCCAAGCTGATCCTGACTCATAAATCGGGCAGCTGGGACAATGCGCTTGAACTGGTGATGGTGAAAGCCAAGGACGATGTCTCGGATGTCCGCAACGAAATCAAGACGCCGGGCTACAACCTCATCAACCTGCGCGGCAGCTATTCCTGGAAACAGGTCCGTCTTGATTTCGGCATCGAGAACCTGCTCGACAAACGCTACAACCTACCGCTCGGCGGCGCCTATGTCGGACAAGGCACGACGATGATGGCCACCACAACGCCAACCGGCAGCGTCCCCATGTGGGGCACGGCCGTTCCCGGCATGGGTCGTTCGCTTTACGCTGGTGTGAACATCAAGTTCTGATCTGGCTGATTGCCCCTCGGTGTTCGGTTCCGCCGGTGTCGGCGGGACATCCACGTGGCCGGGACACCGAGGTGGCGCAATAAAAAGTCCGCGTGACCGCAGGGAATCCCCTTTTAGGGACCGGCGGGACGGCGTCGATTACTCCGCCCACCGTGCTTTCGGGTTAGAGGAACTTCGTACCCAACCACCAGAACAAGGCAGCGATCAAGCCGCTGGCGGGAATAGTCAGAACCCAGGCCACCACCAGATTCATGGTGATGCCCCAGCGTACGGCACGCACGTCCTGAGCTGCACCCACCCCGACGATGGCACCAGTAATGGTATGCGTGGTCGACACCGGAATCCCGGCCAAGGTGGCCAACCCCAAACTCAATGCCCCGCCCATCGACGCACAGGAACCGCTCACCGAGGTCAGCTTGGTGATCTTGCTGCCCATGGTCTTGACGATGCGCCAACCACCGAGATAGGTTCCCCAGGCGATGGCGAAATAGCAGGAATAGATTACCCAGTTAGGCAAGGTCTGGACATCAGTCGTTGCCACACCGGCACTGATCATCAGTAGCCAGATGATGCCGATAGTTTTTTGTGCGTCGTTGCCGCCGTGAGCCAGACTGTATGCCCCCGAGGCAAACAACTGCGCCCGGTTAAACCACGCCCCGGCCTGGCGTGGCGAATGGTTGCGAAAAACCCAGGCAACCAACACCATTAACAACCCGCCGAGCATAAAACCGACGAAGGGTGAAATGATGATGAAAAGCAGGATCTTGCCAAAACCACTCCAGACGATAGGCGCAATACCACCGGCCTTGACCAAGGTAGCGCCCACCAAGCCGCCAACCAACGCATGCGATGACGACGACGGAATGCCGTAGTACCAGGTGATGATGTTCCAAGCCAGCGCACCGACCAGGGCACCAAAAATCACGTAGTGATCGACAAACGCAGGATCGACGGTTCCCTTGCCGATGGTTGCGGCGACCTTGAGTTGAAACACCCAGAGCGCGGCAAAATTGAAGAACGCGGCAAACAGTACGGCTTGTTTCGGTGTCAAGGCGCCGGTGGCGACGATGGTCGAAATCGAATTCGCACCATCATGAAAGCCATTCATGAAATCGAAAGCCAGCGCGATAACGATAAGCAGGGTCAGCGCCCAGACGCTGATGGTCAAACCTTCCATCATTGTCTCCTTACGAGTTTTCGATGATGATCTCTTCGATCGTCTTGGCCGCTTCCTCGCAGTAATCCAGCACTTTTTCCTGCAGGTAATAGAACTCGCGCATCTTCATCGCCGTCCAGACATCGCCCCCATTCTGAAACAGCTTGGTGATGGCCTTCTTCAGCACCTTGTCGGCCTTGGACTCGATCTGGTCGATTTCATTGCACAGGTCTATCGTTTCCTTGGTCCGTTTCTTGTCGGCCAGGGCGATCACGGCGCGGTTGAGGCGCATGCAGGCATCCGAACTCAGCGAGGCCAGTTCGCGCGATTCGCTGGTGGAGTCATGGATGTGATACATGCCGACCGCGTTGGCAACGTCTTGCAGCGTATTCAAGACGTTGTCCAGATCGATGGTCAGGGTGTGAATCTGGTCACGATTGATCGGGGTGGTAAATGACTTGTGCAGCAAACTGATCAGATCGGACTTGATCTGGTCGGCACTCTTTTCGTTGAGATCGACTTCTTTGACCAGGGTTTCGACTTCTGCCGAACTGCCACCGAGTCCATTGACAAGACGCAAGGTGGCATTGGCGCCAGCAACTACGCGATCGGAATGGGCGGCGAGCAGATCAAAAAACTCCCGGCGCTGCGGCATCAGGCTGCTAAACATGTGCGAAATCTCCAAAACGATTGTGTTATCAAGGCATCACTCCGGTGGAGTGTTACCAGCGCGAACGTGTCACAGGTTCGCAACAAAATCGTAATGTTACTCGCACAGCGGACGACTCTGACGGCTTTCGTGCCGCCAACTCGGCCCTTATTGCTGCCGCGACTCCAGCGCTTCCCAGCGCACCAGCGCCGCCTCGATTTCGCCATCCAGAGCGGATAAGCGGGTTTGGGTGGCCTTGATGGATTCGGCGGCGCCCAGATAAAAATCCGGATCAGCGAGCTTTCCCTGTAGCTGGACTTGCTCGGCCTCGAGACTGGCAATTTGATCCGGCAATTGTTCTAGCTCGCGCTTCTCCTTGAAGCTCAGCTTGGCCGCTTTGGGTTCAGCCGCCGGCTTTGGCTTTGCCGCCGTCCCGCCAGTGCCGACTTTTTCGACCGCCGTCGGTGCATCAAGCTGAGGTTTCTGCCGTAGCCAGTCGCTGTAGCCACCGACATACTCTTTCCACTCGCCCTCGCCTTCGCTAACGATGCTTTGAGTCACCACATTGTCCAAAAACGCGCGATCGTGGCTAACCAGAAAAACCGTGCCGGCGTAGTCCTGCAGCAAATCCTCCAGCAGTTCGAGGGTTTCGATATCGAGATCGTTAGTCGGCTCGTCCAGCACCAGCACGTTGGCCGGTCGGGCAAACAGTCGCGCCAGCAGCAGCCGCGCTCGCTCGCCGCCTGAAAGCGATTTGACCGGCGAACGCGCGCGGGCCGGGGCGAACAAGAAATCCTCGAGATAGCCGATCACATGTTTGCGGCTACCGGCGATGTCGACATAGTCCGAGCCCGGACTGATCACCTCCGCCAGCGTCGCCTCGGGGTCCAGTTGCGAGCGAAACTGGTCGAAATAAGCCACTTCCAGTTTGGTTCCGAGCCGTACCTTGCCCGCATCCGGCTCAAGCTCGCCCAAAATCAAACGCAACAACGTCGTCTTGCCCGTCCCGTTGGGGCCGATCAGGCCGATCTTGTCGCCACGCTGAATTCGGCACGAAAAATTGCGCACGATGACGCGATCGCCAAAGCTCTTGGCGACGTCCTCCAGCTCAGCCACCAGCTTGCCCGACTCGTCGCCACGCGCCAGACGCAGTTCCACTTTACCCAGTTGATCCCGCCGCACAGCCCTTTCGCCACGCAATTGCTCCAGGCGCTTGATCCGCCCAACGGCACGCGTTCGACGCGCCTCGACACCTTTGCGAATCCAGATTTCTTCCTGCGCCAGCAACTTGTCGGCACGGGCATTGGCCAGCGCCTCCTCGTTCAGCATGTACTCCTTGCGCGCCTGGTAATCCGCGTAACGGCCGGGGAAACTGGTCAATCGCCCACGATCAAGTTCGACAATGCGCGTGGCCACACGATCGAGAAAGGCGCGATCATGGGTAATCACCATGACGGCGCCAGCGTAATCCAGCAGGAGTTCCTCAAGCCACAGAATGCCATCGACGTCCAGGTGGTTGGTCGGCTCGTCAAGCAACAACAAATCCGGCTCGCCCACCAGCGCCCGCGCCAGCGCGACACGCTTGCGTCCGCCTCCAGACAGCGTTTCGACTCGGGCTTCGGCATCAAGCCGCAAGCGCGACAACATCTGCTCGACCCGCATATTCAAGCGCCAGCCATCATGCGCTTCAAGTTCGGTCTGCAAGGCGTGCAGATGATCCAGCTCCGCCGTCCCGCCAGCACCGACTTTTTGCACCGCGTGGTGGTAGTCAGCCAAGAGTTGACTCACTGCCCCGGCACCGGTGGCCACGGCATCAAAAACACTGGCGCCAACGACAAATTCAGGTTCCTGTTCCACATAGGCAACCCGCAAACCCGGCTCACGCCAGAGCTCACCGTCATCAAACTTGGCCAAGCCGGCCAGCGCCTTGAGCAGACTCGACTTGCCGGTACCATTGCGTCCGATCAAACCCAGCCGCTCGCCGCTATCGACTTGTAATGCGGCTTTATCCAGCAAGGCCACATGGCCGAAGGCAAGACAAGCGCGATCAATGGTCAATAATGGCATGGGGATTTGAGTTGGCCGTGGCATCGAAACACCATCCGCCATCAGCGCTGAATGTGGCCGCCGATTATAGTTAGAATGTCGCGCTCGCGCCCTTGTAGCTCAGTGGATAGAGCGACCGCCTCCTAAGCGGTAGGTCTCAGGTTCGATTCCTGACTTGGGCGCCATAACAAACAATCACTTACACGACGTTTTCAGCCAGGAAATTTCCTTGTACTGGCTAAATGTAAGGCCCCAGCCGCATTAAATTCATGCCATCCCAGCTATAGCTAGCGCAATCGCTTTTAATCGGTGTTTGATACAACCTCAGATCGTGCGATATCTCACTTCAATTGCGCATGCAACAGCGTCAATATTTTGCGCGAGGTCTCTGATTTGTCGACACCGCCTTCGCGGGTCATGACTTGGACGGAGGTGTCGTTGGCACCTTCCTTGACGTAAACACGGTACTGCGCCGCCTTATCCAGGTTTTCGTTGCTGCTGCTTTTCCAGAAAGCCAGCTTGGACAGGAAGCCGCCCTCGTCTTTCTTGGCCTTGCCATCGGTTTCCGGATCGACATAGCGTACAAAGTAGAGCCCCTTGGAGCGATCTCGGTCCTCAACGGTGAATCCAACGCGATCAAGCGCGAGGCCGACACGACGCCAGGCTCGGTCGAAGGCTTCGTCGAGAGTCAAGCTGCTGGCACCATCCTTTGGCTGCACAAGTTTGGCGCGTTCCTGCGTGGTGCCGCTACCAATCATCGCCTTAGCTCGGACCTCATCGACACCGAGGCGCACCATCAGGCGACTCAGCATTTCCGCTTCGAGCTCGGGATCGGCCGGCCGTGGCTGCCAACGGGTGTCGCTCTTGCCTTCATTTACATAGATTTCATACATCCCGCGATGGCTGATATAGATCTCCATCGTCCCGGGTTGCGTACCCTTTTCCAGACGGGTGCGGAACTTGTCACGCTCCGGTGTCGAATACAGGCTTTCAAACACTTTGCCGAGTGACCCGCGAATGATGTCCTGCGGTAGTTTGGCGCGATTTTCGGCCCAGTCGGTTTCCATGATGCCGGCCTCCGGCACCTCGATATTGACCAGGAAGCCCATTTCCTGCCAGAACTCTTTGACCGTCGGCCACATCTTCTCCGGCACGCCGTTCAGCACCAGCCAGCGCTGGGTACCCGAGCGCTCGATGCGCATCTTGTCGACCTGCGGCAGAACATCCTGCGCCGTGGTCGTCCGGGCCTGGCCCGAGCGGTCCGACGAATAGGCCGAAAAGGTCGCGCTGCCACGAGCGCTGGTATCCGGCACCGCATAACGTTCGTCGCGACTGGGTTGCGTCAGATCCGGAGGAATCTCAAGTGGCGGCAGTTTGCCGGCCGACTTGTATTCGATCTTCTTCGAGTCGGGAAGAATGTTGCCGCTACAGCCGGCCAGCAAAGTGAGTGCCAGAGCCGAGCAAACGAGGGTGCGATGCGTCATAGTTATCCTTGAAAAGTCAGACGGCCAAGCCGGCTTCGCGCATGGCGCCACGGACCCGTTCGTGGTACTCCGGTGATAGAGGCGTCATTGGTAAGCGCGCGGCACCGTTGATCAAACCGAGCTGTTGCACCGCCCACTTGGCGGGAATCGGATTGGCTTCGACAAACAGGTGGCGATGCAAACCGAGCAAACGGAAATTCAATTCGCGCGCTCGTGGCAGATCACCCACCAGCGCTGCAGCATACATCTCGTGCATCAGGCGCGGCGCCACGTTGGCGGTCACGGAAATCGTGCCCTTGGCGCCAAGCAGGGTCAGCACCATGGCAGTCGCATCGTCACCGCTCCAGACATTAAAGCCAGTCGGCGCGCGCTTGAGCAGATCGGTACCACGCTCAATATTGCCGGTGGCGTCCTTAATCCCGATCACATTGGGCAGTTCCGCCAGACGCAGCGCGGTGTCATTGCTCAGATCCGCCACCGTACGGCCGGGAACGTTATAGAGGATCAGCGGCAGTTCGACCGCTGTGGCGATCGCCTTGAAGTGCTGATAGAGCCCTTCCTGGGTCGGCTTGTTGTAGTAGGGAACCACCGACAAATGCGCATCGGCGCCGGCATTTTTGGCGAACCTGGCTAGCTCAATTGCCTCGCGCGTGGAGTTGGCGCCCGTGCCGGCGATCACCGGAATCCGCTTGGCGACGTGCTGCACGGCCGTTTCTATCAACTGGCAGTGCTCATCGACATTCACAGTCGGCGATTCACCCGTGGTGCCAACCACGACAACACCGTCGGAGCCCTCGCTGATATGCCAGTCCAGCAGTCGCCGGAAGCCCGCCAGATCGAGACTGCCGTCGTCATTCATGGGAGTCAGGATTGCGGGAATGGAGCCTTGGATATTCATAATGATAAGGATCTAATCGGGAAGCAAATTCTAGTGGAAGACAGGATCAAGACCCGCCGCAGGATTGTGTGCGATTGTAAGTTCGCCAACAATCCGGCAGGCAAAGCTCAAAGATCAGCCAGGGTCTTGATATGCACGGCAACGCTTCGCGCCAAAGCGGATAAGGCGTAGCCGCCTTCGAGCAACGAGACGATGCGGCCGCCGGAGAACTCGTTCGCCACGTTCTTCAACTGACCGGTAACCCAGGCATAGTCGGCTTCAACCAATCCCAGCGAGCCCATGTCGTCTTCGTAATGCGCATCGAAACCAGCCGAGATAAAAATCATCTCGGGACGATACTCGCGCAAACGTGGCATCCAGATATCGGTCACCATCTCGCGGAAGGCCTCGCCACGGGTACCTGCCTTCAAGGGCACATTCAGCATGTTCGGCGCCGGATTATCGGTACCACAGTACGGATAGAACGGATGCTGGAACGAGCCGACCATCAGCACGTTGGGATCGTTGGCGAGGATCTCTTCCGTGCCATTGCCATGATGGACATCGAAATCGATGATCGCGACGCGCGACAGGTTCCAGACCTTGATCGCATGGCGCGCGGCAACCGCCACGTTATTGAAAAAGCAGAAGCCCATGGACTTGGCTCGCAGCGCATGATGGCCCGGAGGACGCACGGCGCAAAAGGCGTTATGGGCTTCGCCGCGCATCACCAGATCGGTGGCGAAACAACCGGCGCCAGCCGAGCGGAGCGCGGCCTGCCAGGTACCCGGCGACATCGCGGTATCCGGGTCAACGTGCTTGATTCCATGTTCTGGGCTCATCGACTGGATGAACTCGATGTAGTTGCGCGGATGGACACGTTCCAGCTGTTCCATCTCGACCAGCGGCGCGTCGTGGAACTGGATGTACATATCCAGCCCGGAAGCGATCATGCGATCGTTGATCGCCGCCAGGCGATCAGGACACTCCGGATGGTGCGACCCCATGTCGTGTTGCCAACAGTCGCGGTGGGTAACGAAGGCGGTAGTCGTCATCTCTGATTGCCATACAATGCGTTGGAAAACGATCATTATCACTCAAACACAGGCGCCGCGCCCACCCCATGCAGCAACTGATTGACTCCGCAGCCCCAAGTTCGCCCGCCGTATCCAGACTGTCTCCTCATGAGCAACTGGCGGCAGTGATTAACGCCGCGCAACGCGTGATCCTTGGCAAGGAGCGTGCCATCCGTATGGCGCTGGCGTGTGTGCTGGCCCGGGGCCATTTGCTGATCGAAGATCTGCCGGGGGTCGGCAAGACGACGCTGGCGCATGTCATAGCGCGATTGCTCGGGCTCGACTTCCAGCGTGTGCAATTCACCAGCGACATGCTGCCGGCCGACATCATCGGCGTTTCGGTGTTCGATCGCGACAGCGCCAGCTTCCGCTTTCATCCCGGTCCGATCTTTACCCAGGTGATGCTGGCCGACGAAATCAACCGCGCCACGCCGAAGACGCAAAGCGCCCTGCTCGAAGCCATGGAAGAACGCCAGGTCACCACGGAAGGCGAAACGCGACGCCTGCCGGAACCCTTCTTCGTCATCGCCACACAAAATCCCTCGCATCAGATCGGCACCTTCCCCCTGCCGGAATCGCAACTCGATCGATTCTTGCTGCGCATCGAACTGGGTTACCCCGACCCGGCGGCCGAACGCGAATTGCTGGCCGGAATCGACCGCCGCGAGATGATCAAGACCCTGCCCGCCAGCCTTAGTCCACCGCAACTGATGAGCCTGCAGCAGGCTGCGCGCGCCGTCCATGTCGCGCCGGCACTGATTGACTATGTGCAATCGCTGGCGGCCTACACCCGCGCCGCGCCGGACTGGCAGGCCGGGCTCTCGCCACGCGCCGCGATTGCCTTGCTCGCCGTCGCCCGTGCCTGGGCGCTGCTGGAGCACCGCGATCATGTGCTGCCGGAAGATGTGCAGGCCGTGCTGCCCGGTGTCATCGGACATCGCTTGCGCCCGGCCGACGACGATAGTCGAAAAGTCGGTGCTGACGTGACGGCGGCTCGCCTGATCGAGGCGGTGCCGCTGCCGTAATGCCGTTCACGCTTGGCCGCCCGCTGCGGCAATTGCGCCTGCAACTGCATGAAAGTTTCGTCCGCTGGGCGCTACGCGTGCGGGTACCCGAACCCGCCCCGGTCGTACTCAGCCAGCGCCGTGTCTATGTGCTCCCCACCCGGGCCGGCGTCGCCTATGTCATGGTGCTGGTGGTGATTCTGCTTGGCGCCATCAACTACAACCTCAACCTCGGCTACGCGCTGGTCTTCCTTTTGGTCGGGCTTGGCGTCGTCACCATCCTGCATACCTTTCGCAATCTGGTGCAACTTTCGCTGCGGCCCGGTCGTGCCGAATCGGTATTTGCCGGCGAACCCGCACACTTTGATCTGACGCTGGAAAACCCGCGCAAGGAACTTCGCAGCAGCATTCGCTTGTTCATCGCTGATGAAGATCCCATCGAAGTCGATATCCCTGCCCTCGCCAGCAGCACGGCGACACTGAGCCAACCGACGCAACAGCGCGGCTGGCTAGCCATGCCACGGATTACCATCGAGACTACCTGGCCGCTCGGCCTCATTCGTGCCTGGGCCTACGCCGCGCCCGACCTGCGCTGCCTCGTCTATCCGGCGCCCGCCGCCAGCGCGCCACCCCTGCCCTGGAGCGACGACAGCGCGCATGGCAGCACCCGCGACGGCAGCGGCCGCGATGATTTTTCTGGCTTGCGCAACCATCAAATCACCGATCCACCGCGCCATATCGCCTGGAAGGCGGTCGCACGTCAAAGCGACGGACCGCTGCTCACAAAGCTGTTTTCCGGCGCGGCGGCGCAGCGAATCTGGCTGGACTGGCAGCTGTTGCCGCCCGATCTGGGCGTCGAACAACGCCTGGCAGTTCTCGCGCACTGGATGCTCGATGCGGAAGCCGCCGGCCTGGCCTGGGGTTTGCGCCTGCCCGGACAACGACTCGATCCGGGCAGCGGCCCGACCCAGCTTGCCCAGGGGCTACGCGCCCTGGCCCTGTATGGCACGGCGTGATCGCCCGGTCAGCCAGCGTCAAGCCTGGTGGCTACTGGCCGCCGCGCTAGGGGCGTTTTTGCCGCTCACCCCACACCTGCCACTCTGGCTCGCACTCGGTTCCGGTAGCGTGATGCTGCTGCGCGGCTGGATCACCTATCGCCAATGGCATCTGCCGCCGCGCTGGTTGCTAGCCTTGCTGGTAATCGCCGGCACCGCCGCTGTCGGCTTCGAATACCGCACCGTATTCGGCCGCGTTCCCGGCGTGGCGCTGCTGGGAATTTTCATTGCCTTGAAGTTGCTCGAACTTCGCGCCGCCCGCGATGCGCTGGCCGTAGTGTTGCTGTGCTACTTCCTGGTGCTGGCCCAGTTCATGTTTACGCAAACCATTGCCACCGCACTGGTCGCCATCCTCACCATCGTGCTGACCACGGCAACCCTCGCGGCGGCCGCCGATGATCGTCCCGCGCCACAATTGTTGCTGCGCCGCTCCGGCTTGATGCTGGCCCAGGCGCTACCGTTCATGGTGCTCCTGTTCATCCTCTTCCCGCGTGTGCAAGGCCCGCTCTGGGGATTGCCGCAAGATCGCATTACCGCCACTACTGGCCTTTCGGACTCCATGGCCCCGGGATCGATTGCCGAGTTGTCGCAATCCGACGCCATCGCCTTCCGCGTCAAGTTCAGCGGACCCGTCCCGGCGCAAAGCCAGCTCTACTGGCGCGGCCCGGTAATGTCCCGTTTCGATGGACGCAACTGGCGCGCGACGAGAAGTATGGGCACGCAATCGACACCGCCTTACCCGCTCACTGGCGCCAGCGTCGATTACGAACTGACCCTTGAACCGCATGGCAAGCCCTGGCTGTTTGCGCTGGAGCATCCCGATGCGGTGCCCGCCAACAGTCAGTTCAGCGACGACCTGCAGTTGCTGAGCCGCGAAGTGGTACGCAATCGCACTCGTTATAGCTTGCGTTCCTACCCGGATACGCAACTGTTATTCAAGGACACCGCCACCAACTTGCGCGAAGCGCTGGCCCTTCCGCGCGACGGCAATCCGCGCATCCGCGCCGCGGCTGCCGAATGGAAAACTCGCCACGGCGACGATGCCACGGCCATCGTGGCGGCCGCCGAAGATTTCTTTGGCCGTCAGTTGCTGGCTTACACCTTGACACCACCGATGGTCCTTGACGATGTGATCGATGGCTTCCTGTTCGAGACCAAGCGCGGCTTCTGCGAGCATTTCGCCTCCGCCTTCGCCTTTTCGCTACGTGCCGCCGGCGTTCCAGCACGGGTGGTCACCGGCTATCAGGGCGGCGAACTCAATGCGGTCGACGGCTATCTGGTCATCCGCCAATACGATGCCCACGCCTGGACCGAAGCCTGGTTGCCCGAACGTGGCTGGGTTCGCATCGACCCGACCGCCATCTCGGCGCCACGCCGGATTGCCGATCACTTTGTCGCGGCGGTTCCGGCCGGCGAAGCGCTGCCCTTCCTGGCCCGCGCCAACATGAGCTGGCTGCGCGACCTGCGCAATCGTTTCGATGCCGTCGCCAATGGCTGGAATCAATGGGTGCTCGGCTATACGCCGCAACGTCAGCGCGAATTCCTGCAAAGCCTGGGCCTTGAGGCGCCCGACTGGCAACAGATGACGGCGGTACTGGCAGTTTTGTCGGGCGCTGTGCTGCTGGTCCTGACGGCATGGATTCTTTACCAGCGCAAACAGATTGACCCGGTCCGTCGCGCCTGGCTCAACTTCACCCGCCGCCTGGCCAAACGTGGCGTGCAGTGGCACGACTGGGAAGGCCCGCAGGACTTTGCCCGTCGCGCCAGCCTGGCCTTGCCGACGCACGCCGCCAGCATCCAGGCCATTACCGAAAGTTACAGCCGCTTGCGTTACGCGCCGCAGGCCACACCCGCTGATCTAAGCCATCTCAAAAACCAGATTCGTCAATTCCACCCATGAAAAACCTGCTTGCCTGCCTGTTGTTGCTGCTCACCCAACCAGTCCTGGCCGAATCCTTTGGCGGCCGTACTGACGTTAAACAGTTCATCTCCGAAATGGTCGAACGGCACGGTTTCGAGCGCGAAGCCCTCGAAGTCCTGTTTGCCCGCACGCGGTCGATTCCGTCGGTCATCCGTTACATCATGCCGCCGAAAGATCCGGGGATTCGCTCCTGGCAGGCGTATCGCGGACGCTTTGTCGAACCCCGACGCATCGCCGCCGGGCGCCACTTCATGCACGAGTACCGAACCAATCTGGCGCAGGCCGAAGCACTTTGGGGCGTGCCAAGAGAAATCATTAGCGCCATCATTGGCGTCGAAACCATCTATGGCCGCAACCAAGGGAAGTTCGGCGTGTTTGCCGCGCTCGCGACCCTGGCTTTCGACTACCCGCCGCGTGCCGAGCTGTTTCGACGTGAACTCGGCGAGCTGTTGCTACTGGCGCGAGAAGAAGGACGGGACGTGCTGAGTTATCGTGGCTCTTACGCGGGGGCGATGGGATTGCCGCAATTTCTGCCCTCGTCGCGACGCCAATTCGCCATCGACTTCGATGGCAGCGGTCGCATCGATCTCGCCAGCAGCGCCATCGATGCAATCGGCAGCGTGGCGAATTACCTGGCCCAACATGGCTGGCAACGGGGGCAGCCGATTGCCGAGCAAACCATCGCCAGTGGCGACGGACTCGGGAACGCGGTGCTAGCTGGCCTGACCCCGAGCTTCACGCCAGGGCAATGGCGAATGCAGAACGTCGATCTGCAAAAAGTCGGCGCTGGCGAGACGGCGCTCCATGACTTCCCGGCCCTGCCGGCGGCCCTGATCGATCTGGTAACGCCGGATTCGGCCACCGAATACCGCCTCGGCTACCAGAACTTCTACGTCATCACCCGCTACAACCGCAGCAGTTTCTATGCCGCCTCGGTGATGGATCTGGCCGCAGAACTCGGCAAAACCTCACAATAGAGCATCGGCAGCCACTCCGTCGCGAGCGATCAGACGCCGCAGATTGGTCAATCCCTCGATCTGGATCTGTCGCACGCGTTCGCGCGTCAGCCGCAACTCCTTGGCGATTTGATCCAAGGTCTTGGTCTCGCGCCCATTGAGGCCGTAACGGGATTCGATGACCTCACGCTGACGATCGCTGAGCTGTGCGATCCATTCCGCGACCAGGTGCTCAACCTCCTGCTGCGCCAGATGCGCCAGTGGATCTTCGGCGGCCTCATCGGGAAGCGCATCACCAAGCGAGAGATTCGGGTCCGACTCAAGCGAGCTGTCCAGCGGCGCATCGAGCGAGGCCGGGCGCTCGTTGAGCCTCAATAGTCGCCGCACTTCGGCGACCGGCCGGTCCAGCAAGCGTGCCACGTCGTCGGCATGATGCGTCGGATCGGGGGCGGTGCTGCCCTGTTCCAGATGTCGCAGCGCGCGCAGCACCAGGTTCAGTTCCTTGATCAGATACACCGGCAGGCGCACGGTACGCGCCTGATTCATGATCGCGCGCTCGACGCTCTGGCGTATCCACCACGTGGCATAGGTTGAAAAACGAAAGCCGCGTTCGGGATCAAATTTCTCCAACGCATGAATCAAGCCGAGATTGCCCTCTTCGATCAGATCATCGAGCGCCACGCCGCGATGCATATAGTGACGCGCCACACTGACCACCAGGCGCAAATTGGCCTCGATCATGTGCTGGCGGGCGGCAAAGTCGCCGGCGCGGGCAGCGGTCGCCAGCGTGCGTTCCTGCTCCGCGTTCAGCAGTGGCGTCGCGCCAATCTCGTGGAGGTAGAGCTGGGTGATGTCTTCGACGAAGCCATCGTTTCCCGTCGCCGCATCGTCGCTGAGGCCGATACTGAGACCAACACTGAGACCAACCGCGCTGGATTCATGCAGCGCATCAGGCATGCCGCCGCCGCTGCGCGTGGTCACTAGCGGGCCGGAAGAAACTTGAGCGGATCAGTGGGCTTACCCTGGCGCCGGATTTCAAAATGCAGACGCGGACTATCCGCATCGGTGCTCCCCACTTCGGCGATCTTCTGCCGGCGCGCCACCGTGTCGCCTTCCTTGACCAGGATCGCGCTGTTGTGCGCGTAGGCAGAAAGGAATTCGGCGTTGTGACGCACGATGACCAATTTGCCGTAACCGCGCAAACCGACGCCGGCATATACGATCTTGCCCGGTGCTGCAGCCAGTACGGGATCGCCCGGATTGCCGGCAATGTCGAGACCTTTGCTGCTGCCTTCGACGAAGGTCGCCAGCACCTTGCCGTTGTGCGGCCAGCTCCATTCGATGGCTCCAGGCACTGCCGGTGCTACCGGTGCCGCAGCGGCAGAGGCCACCACAATGGGGGCTTCAACCGCCGGGGTGGGAGTCGCGCCCTTGGCCTTGGCCAGCGCCTCTTCCGAATACGGCACTTTGCCGCCTTTGGGTTCGCGTTTCAGCAGGGCAGTACTGGCTTCGGGCAGCGGCTTGGACGCAATCGGCCTGACCTCGACATCAGCCGGCTGAGCGATCGGCTGTACCACGGCACCACCCGCCACGGCACCACTCGCCGCCGGAGCGGTCTCGGCACGCGGTGGCGTCACCTGTAGTTGCTGACCGAGGGCAATCTGGGTGGGGTTCTGGATTCCATTCCAGGCCGCTAGATCTTTCTGCTCGACGCCATGCGCTCGAGCGATGCTGTAGAGCGTATCGCCCTTCTTGACTACATAGCTCGCCGCCGGAGCGCTTACCGAACCCGCTCCAGCGACTGGGCGCAGCGGCTTTTCAACGCCGACAGGCGTGCGCTCGACGGTAGGTACGGGCGGACTGCTGCCACAAGCAGCGAGAAGCACGGTAGTTGTTGCTAGCAATGCGTAATGCAGGAATTTCATGCCACCCCCGGCAACAAGGGAACGAAACGAACGGAATCAAAACGCGATTCGACAAAACCGCTTTCCTTGTGCTCGACCAGACACAGCACTTGTTCAGCGCCACCGAGCGGCATCACCATACGGCCGCCCGGCGCAAGTTGCGTCAGCAGTGCCGGCGGCACGCTGGGTGCGGCGGCGGCGAGAATGATGGTGTCGAAGGGCGCCGCTTCAGGCAAGCCGCGATTGCCGTCGGCATGCTTCAGACGAATATGCGACAGCTTGATCTGCTTCAGGTTTTCGCGCGCCCGCGCCAGCAAAGGCGCAATCCGCTCGACGGCAAACACCTGCTTCGACAAGACGCCGAGCACGGCCGCCTGATAGCCACAGCCGGCGCCAATTTCCAGCGTCTTGCCGAGTTCGCGGCCGGCAATCAACAACTCAATCATGCGGGCGACGACGTAGGGCTGGGAAATGGTCTGGGCGAAACCCAACGGCAGCGCGGTATCGTCATAGGCGCGCTGCGCCAGCGCCGGCTCAACGAAGAGATGCCGTGGCACCTGGGCCATGGCGGCCAACACCCGCTCGTCGCGCACACCCTGCTCGCGCAAGCGCTCGATCATGCGATCACGGGTGCGCTGTGAGGTCATACCGATTCCGTGGCTGCCAGCGCCAGGGTTCATCACCGCGCTGCTCATCGGTGCATCCAGTCGGCCACTGTATCGATTTGCCCGGTGTGGGTCAGGTCGATCTGCAGCGGCGTGATCGAGACCCAGCCGTTTTCAACCGCGTGAAAATCGGTGCCCTCGCCGGCGTCGGCAGCGGCACCGGCGGCACCGACCCAATACACCGTATCGTTGCGGGGAGAAATCGATTTGACGGCTGGCTCGGCCTTGTGCCGGCGCCCCAGGCGCGTCACCCGGGTACCGCGCAACATATCGGCCGGCACATCGGGGACATTGATATTGAGGAGCACCGGCTGCTTGAACGGGGCGCGCATGAAGCGCTCCACGTTTTCGCGGGCAATCGCCGCCGCCGTCTCGAAATGCCGCCCGGAAAAGCTCGCCAACGAGATGGCAATCGCCGGCAATCCGAGCAAATAACCCTCGGTCGCGGCCGCAACGGTGCCGGAGTAAATTGTGTCATCGCCCATGTTCGCCCCCAGATTGATGCCGGAAACCACGATATCGGGCTGATGCTCGAGAATGCCGGTGACGGCCAGATGGACGCAGTCGGTCGGCGTTCCGTTCACGTACGAGAAACCATTGGCGGCACGACGCAACTGGAGCGGCCGATCCAGCGTTAACGAGTTGCTGGCGCCACTGCGATTGCGCTCGGGCGCGATCACGATTACCTCGCCAAGATCATCCAGCGCCGCAGCCAATGCAGCCAGGCCAGGTGCCAGATAGCCGTCGTCGTTACTGAGCAAAATACGCATGGGGCGGGAAGTCGGGACGATTGAAAATAGGTGTCGCGCCATTTTAGCCGAAGCCTACTTTTCCCCAATGGGGCGAACAAAGCCAGGATTTGCGACGATGAACCAGGAATTCCCTGGAACCACAGAAAAAGTCGGTGCTGGCGGGACGGCGCTAATCGTCCGGCGGCGGTGTTCCGGGGCCGAACAACTCTTCGACGAAACCAAAACGGCTCAAGTCGCGCACGCGCATCGGATAAAGAATCCCGTCCAAATGATCGCACTCGTGCTGGACCACGCGCGCATGAAAACCGTCGACGACCCGTTCAACGCAAGTTCCGTACTGATCAAATCCGCTATAGCGCAGCCGCTGCCAGCGCGGCACCATGCCGCGTAAACCCGGCACCGACAGGCAACCTTCCCAATCTTCCGCCTCCTCGTCGCCCAAGGGCTCCAGCGTCGGATTGATCAGCACGGTTTCCGGCACGGGAGCGGCATCCGGGTAACGCGGGTTGAACGCCCCGGTGCCAAACAGCACCACGCGCAAATCGACGCCAATCTGCGGTGCGGCCAGACCCGCGCCGTCCAGATGCGCCATGGTGTCGCGCATGTCGGCCAGCAACTGATGCAGTTCGGGCGTATCGAAACGTTCTACCGGTCGCGAAATTCGCAGCAAGCGCGCATCGCCCATGCGCAAGACCGGATAAATCATGCGCCGCAGAGATGTTCGATCAGGTGTCGGACACGGCCCATGGCCGAATGCAAAGTCGCCTCGATATGCTCGAAGCGGATTTCATGGGTCGAGTCGGCACGCCCTGCCGCCCAATTGGCAACAACGCACAGCGCACCATAGGGCACGTCTGCTTCGCGCGCCAGCGCCGCTTCGGGCATACCGGTCATGCCGACCAGATCGGCGCCGTCCCGGGCCAGACGGTTGATTTCAGCCGCTGTCTCAAGGCGCGGACCCTGCGTAGCGGCATAGACACCGCCATCGACCACCGCTTCGCCCTGCTCGCGGGCAGCCGTCAGCAACGCCACCCGCACGCCGGCATCGTAGGGTTCGGTGAAATCGATATGCAGCACCTGCTGACCATCGGCGTGCTGAAAACTCGTTTCGCGCCCCGAGGTGTAGTCGATGATCTGGTTCGGCACCACCAGCGCACCCGGCCCCATATCAGCCCGAATACCGCCGACTGACGCCACGGAAACAATCCAGGTCGCGCCGACACGCTTCAGCGCATCGATGTTGGCGCGGTAATTCACCAGATGCGGCGGAATGGTGTGGCCGAAACCGTGGCGGGCAAGAAAGACCACCTCCTGCTTGCCGATACGACCAAAAGAAAGCGGCGCCGAAGGCTCGCCCCAGGGCGTGCGAACAATTTCCCGGTGTGAAACATCCAGGTTCGAAAGCTGCGTCAAACCGCTGCCGCCGATAATTCCGAGCATCAAAATCTCCTGAAAATTCAATCGACAAAAATGGGTCGAGGCGCGGTCGAGGCGCTGTCGGACGTGCTAAAATGCGCCCCCTTTTCCGTACCGCAGCAATTGTGCTGCGCCACTCCAAGACTATGTCACGCGCCCTCAGAAACATCGCCATTATCGCCCACGTCGACCACGGCAAAACCACTCTGGTTGACCAATTGCTTCGCCAATCCGGCACTTTCCGCGAAAACCAGCAGGTCGATGAGCGCGTGATGGACAGCAACGACATCGAAAAGGAACGTGGCATCACGATTCTGGCGAAGAACACCGCGATCGACTTCGAAGGCACCCACATCAACATCGTCGACACTCCGGGACACGCCGACTTCGGTGGTGAAGTGGAACGCGTACTGGGTATGGTGGATGGCGTCTTGCTGCTGGTCGATGCGGTTGAAGGCCCGATGCCACAAACCCGTTTCGTCACCAAGAAGGCGCTGGCGCTGGGCCTGAAGCCCATCGTCGTGGTCAACAAGATTGACCGCCCCGGCGCACGCCCTGACTGGGTCGTTGATCAAACGTTCGACCTGTTCGACAAGCTTGGTGCCACGGATGAGCAGCTTGATTTCCCCATCATCTACGCCTCGGCCCTGAACGGTTTTGCCAAACTCGATCTGGCCGTCGAATCCGACAACATGCGTCCGCTGTTCGAAACGGTACTTAAGAGCGTCCCGCCGCCGAGCGGCGACCCGGAAGCCCCGCTGCAGCTGCAACTCGCCGCCCTTGACTACTCGACCTACACCGGTCGCCTCGGCGTCGGTCGCGTCCTCAATGGCCGCATCAAGCCGGGCCAGGTCGTCGTCGTGATGAACCACGAAGATCAAGTCGCGCAGGGCCGCATCAATCAGGTGCTGGGTTTCCAGGGTCTGGATCGCGTGCCGGTTGACGAAGCCGAAGCTGGCGACATCGTCATCATCTCGGGCCTCGACGACATCGGCATCGGCGTCACCATTTGCGATCGCGAGACACCCATCGGCCTGCCGGTGCTCAACGTCGACGAACCGACGCTGACCATGGACTTCATGGTCAACTCATCGCCACTGGCCGGCACCGAAGGCAAGTTCGTCACCAGCCGCCAGATTCGCGATCGCCTGACCAAAGAACTGCTCACCAACGTCGCCCTTCGCGTTGAAGACACTCAGGATTCGGACATTTTCCGCGTCTCCGGTCGTGGCGAACTGCACCTGACCATCCTGCTCGAGAACATGCGTCGCGAAGGCTTTGAGATGGCCTGCGCCAAGCCGCGCGTGGTGTACAAAGAGATCAACGGCGAAAAGTGCGAGCCGTACGAAAACCTGACCATCGACCTGGAAGACAGCAACCAGGGCGTGATCATGGAAGAAATCGGTCGTCGTCGCGGCGAGCTGACCAATATGGAATCCGACGGCAAAGGCCGCACCCGCCTCGAATACCACATCCCTGCCCGTGGCCTGATCGGCTTCCAGTCCGACTTCATGACCATGACGCGCGGCACCGGCCTGATGAGCCACATTTTTGATGACTACGCCCCCGTCAAGCCCGATCTGCCCGGTCGTCACAACGGCGTGCTGGTGTCGCAGGAAGACGGCGAGGCCGTGGCCTACGCTTTGTGGAAGCTGGAAGATCGCGGCCGCATGTTTGTCGTCCCGGGCGACAAACTCTACGAAGGCATGATCATCGGCATCCATAGTCGCGACAACGATCTCGTGGTCAATCCGATCAAGGGCAAGCAACTGACCAACGTGCGCGCTTCCGGCACCGACGAAGCAGTGCGACTGACGACGGCAATCAAGCTCACACTCGAATCGGCGGTCGAATTCATCGACGACGACGAACTGGTCGAAATCACACCGAAGTCGATTCGTCTGCGCAAGCGTCACTTGAAAGAGTTCGAGCGCAAACGTGCCAATCGCGAAGACCTGATCGCCTGATCAAGCTTCCCAGGCGCCTCCCTGACAATTTGCTGCGCTGGATATGGCGGATCGCGATCGCGTCCGCCATTCTCTCCACGCTCGGGTACTTCTCCAACCCGACCGTCAGCCCCTTGATGTGCAAGATCTACGGCTGAGGCTTTTCGCCAAAACTAGCGCTTCGTCGTATGTGAGTTGATGCTAATATAGCCCCCTTCGATATAAGGGGAAATCAATGAACTCGCATGCAAGTTTGCACACCGGAATGCTTTTCCGATTAGTGATCGGACTCGGCGCGTTATTCGCCGCGCCGCTCGTCATGGCGGCCACTGGCACAACAAGCGGCCCGACGCTGGCGGGAATCCCGATCGAGTTCTTTCTTTTCGCTCTGACCCTGCTCGGCGTTGCCCTACTGCACAACCAGACCTTCTATGTTGCGCTCACGGGCGTGCTGGCCGTGGCGGTATACAAGATCATGTTCACCGGCTTCAAGACCGGTGCCGGTGTTGGCGGTTTTGTCAGCCATCTCGGCCATGAATGGGTGACGCTGGCCAACCTGTTCTGCCTGCTGATGGGCTTTGCCCTGCTGGCGCGGCATTTCGAAAAGAGCCGCGTGCCGGAAATCCTGCCCAAGTTCCTGCCCAATGACTGGAAAGGTGCTTTCCTACTGCTGGCCATGGTCTGGGTTATTTCCAGCTTCCTCGACAACATCGCGGCCGCACTGATCGGTGGCGCGATGGCGCACAAGTTGTTCAAGGCCAAGGTGCATATCGGCTATCTGGCCGGTATCGTTGCGGCTTCAAACGCGGGCGGTGCCTTCTCGGTGGTCGGCGATACAACGACGACGATGATGTGGATCTCGGGTGTGCATCCGAGCAGCGTGTTTGAAGCCGTCGTTGCGTCCCTGATTGCACTCGGTATCTCGGGTTATTTCGCTGCCAAACAGCAACACGCCTATTCACCGATCCTGACTCACGTGCATGAAAGCACCCGTGTTGACATGGGTCGCCTGTTCATCGTGGCCGTGATTCTTATTTTTGCCATGGTGACCAACATTGTGGTGAACACGCACTACACCGCGATCAGCGATACCTTCCCGTTCATTGGTGTTGCGGTTTGGCTGGCCGTACTGGTGACCATCCCGGTGCGTCGCCACGACTGGGAAGTTCTCGGTGAATCCTTGAAGGGCACCTTCTTCCTGCTCTTCTTGGTCACCACGGCCTCGATGATGCCGGTCGAAGCGCTGCCAGTCGCCTCGTGGCAAACCGCTTTCGGCCTCGGCTTCGTCTCCGCCGTGTTCGACAACATCCCGCTGACCGCTCTGGCGATCAAGCAGGATGGTTACGACTGGGGCTTCCTGGCCTTTGCGGTTGGTTACGGCGGCTCGATGCTGTGGTTCGGTTCCTCGGCGGGTGTCGCACTGTCCAACATGTATCCCGAGGCCAAGAATGCCGTCCAGTGGCTCAAACATGGCTGGCACGTCGCCGTTGCGTACATCGTTTCCTTCCTGGTCATGGTGGTTGTCGTTGGCTGGCATCCGGAGCCGCTGAACAAGGGTGCCAATGCGCAAGGGGCACAAGGGGCACATGGCGCCGTACCGATGCAAATGAACGGTGCCCAGCCCGGCCAGAACTACCAATACGGCCCACCCGGCGCGCCACAGGGACAGCCGCCTTACTACGGCGGCCCCGGCCCCGCACCTTATTACGGTGGCCCTGGCGTTCCGCCCGGACCGGCTCCGTATTACGGTGGTCCCGGCGACCCGCAGGGCATGCGCCGCCCGTAATCGATCGGGCATCGGGCTTCTGGCTGAGCCCGTTCCAAACCTTCCACTGCCGGCACTTGCTGCCGGCAGTGGCGTTTTTGGCGCATGCTTTTTATGATTTTGACGGCCGCGCAGGGCCGACTGACGGCGTAGGCGCCGTCTCGCCAGAACCGACTTTTTAAGGATGCAACTTGCCGTAGGCCGTCAACAAGCGCTGATGCATGTCACATGCGGCGAGATCCATACCCAGCGACGGCTGACCAAAAAAGCGTAATTCCCCATCCAGCAGGGCGTTCGCCTGGCGCAGGGTTTCCGCGCCGTAGAGGCTTTCCAACGCACTTTCATAGTGCGCGATATCGGCATCCTCGTCGAAATTCTGCAAACACTCGATGCAACGATAGACGCGTCGCCGCGCCGGATTCAGTTGCTCGAAATGGCGTACCCATTCGCAGCCTTCGGCAATCGCCTCGTCGTCGCCGATCGCCAGCGCAAGCAAGGTTTTCAGTTCGCCTACCCGTAGGTCGCTCCAGAAGGCATCGTCGCCGGGCGCCAACCCAATCAGCGCGGCAACCGGTCGCTGCTCGTCGATCCCGCTTTCGTTCAGCGTATCGAGCAGATCGGCGCATTCATCATCGTCGAGATCGGCCAGGTGCAGGATGGGTTCGCGAATCTCGTTGCCGACACTGTTGTTCTCCCATTCCAGTTCGTCGAGCGGGTAGATCTCCGACATGCCGGGCACGATGATGCGACAGGCGTAGACACCAAGGTGGTCGAAATCGGCGACATAAATTTCGTGGCCGCCAGCATGGATGCTATCGACCAGCCAAGCGTAGTCCTCGGCTGTGGTGCTGCTGTAGTTCCAGTCGTGAAATTCGAAATCCGGCTGCGAGTTTAGAAAGTTCCAGCTGATGATGCCGCTGGAGTCAACAAAATGGATCTCGATATTCGGTGCACTGGCGATTTCATCAATATCGAAACCGGGTTCGGGAAATCCGCTTAGCGCATCGAGCGCGCGGCCTTGCAGCAATTCGGTCAAGGCGCGCTCCAAGGCGATCTCGAAGCGCGGATGGGCGCCAAAGCTGGAAAAGCAGCCCTGATCCTGCGGATTCAGCAAGGTGACGTTCATGACCGGATAGCGTCCGCCCAGCGACGCATCCTTGACCAAGATACCGAAGCCGGCTGCTTTTAATTCCCGGATACCCGTGGCGATATGCGGGTAGCGCCCGATGACATCTTCCGGCACGTCTGGCAGGCAGAGTCCTTCGCTGATAATGCGGAACTTGATGTAGCGCTCGTAGATTTCCGACAAGGCCTGAGTCCGCGCTTCATCACGCGTATTGCCCGCTGACATGCCATTGCTGACGTACAGATTGGCGATGACGTTAACCGGGAAATTGACCACAGCCTGATCGCGCTGACGCACATAGGGAATGGTGCAGATGCCGCGTTCGACGTTAGCGGAGTTGAAGTCCACCAACGAACTCGCGTGAATCGTACCGCGCGGGTTGTAGAACTTCTGCAACTCGGGGGTTAATAGTTCTTCCGGCCAATCACCGTTTTCATCGACCTCAAACCATTCCTCGCGCGGGTAATGAACGAATGGACGCCCCTCGCCTTCGGCAAATTGACGCCCAAGGTAGTAGTGATTCCAGAAGTAATTGCACGACAGGCGCTCGAAAAACTCACCCAGCGCACTCGCGCGCGCTGCCAGTTGCGTGGCGCCCTTTCCGTTGGTGAACATCAGCGGGCAGTCGCGATCACTGACATGCACCGACCAGATGCCATCGACCGGGTTCAGCCAGGAGCGTTCCTCGACATGAAAGTCGAGGCCCAGAAGTTTGGCCTGCATGGTGTTGATCGATGCTTCGAGCGAAGCATCCTTGCCAATGATGAAATGTTCTGCGTGCATGGAAATAAACCTGGGTAGTGATGCGTGAACTACTCGACGCGACCGCGTGCTGCCTTGATGGCGCCGCGTTTGGCCTTGCCGTCGAGGCGGCGCGTGATCGAGCCTTTGGTGGGTTGGGTGGGCCGTCGCCGTTTCGGCACGACGGCGACGCTGTCGATCAGATCCTGCAAGCGCCGCAGCGCATCGTCCCGATTCATTTCCAGGCTGCGGTATTCCTGCGCCTTGATGATGACCACGCCCTCCTTGCTGATGCGTTGATCGCTAAGTTGCAGCAAACGCTCGCGAATCGGCTCGGGCAAGGATGAGGCGGCAATATCGAAGCGTAAATGCACCGCGCTGGAAACTTTGTTGACGTTCTGCCCACCGGCACCCTGGGCGCGGATGGCGATGATCCGGACCTCTCCGGGCGGGATACTGAAGCGGGAACGCATGGCAGCGACTTAACGTGCTCGCCGCCTGGCAGCGGGTTTGGCGGCAAGCTTGGTCGCGGTTTTCGCAGGAGCAGCGAAAACCTTCGGCTTCTTGGGCTTTTTTGGCTTCTTCACCACCTGCCCGGCCGCATTGGTCAGCGGCACACGGTGATCCGGCTCGAAGCCTTCTTCTTCCTCGCGCGGCAACGTCGCGCGGGTCAAGGTTTCGATGGCCGCCAGCAAATCCACTTCGTCCGCACACACCAGCGAAATCGCTTCGCCAGTCGCTCCGGCGCGTCCGGTTCGGCCGATGCGATGAATGTAGTCTTCCGCAACGATGGGCAGATCGAAATTCACCACCAGCGGCAGGTCGTCGATATCGAGGCCACGTGCGGCAACGTCAGTTGCCACCAAGATCTGCACTGCACCCGCCTTGAAGCTATCCAGCGCCCGTTGCCGTGCCGCCTGTGGCTTGTCGCCATGAATCGAATCGGCGCTGATGCGCTGCGCCAGTAACGTCTGCACCAGTTGCTCGACGCCTTTGCGCGTCTTGACGAAGACCAGCACCTGACCCCAACGACGTGTCCTGAGCAGATGGCTGAACAGATCCGCCTTGTTCTTCTTGTCGACCGGAATCACCCATTGCTTGACGCTGCGTGCCGCCGTGTTGCGCGGACTGGCCTCAATCGACAGCGGATCGTGCAGCACCCGTGCCGCCATCTTGCTGATGGCATCCGAAAATGTGGCTGAAAACAGCAGAGTCTGGCGCTTCTTGGGCAAGGCCGCAAAAACGGCATCCAGCTCGCGGGCGAAGCCAAGATCGAGCATGCGATCGGCCTCGTCCAGCACCAGAATTTGCAGCTGATCAAACTTGACCGCATTTTGCCGATGCAAATCAAGCAGGCGACCGGGTGTGGCGACGATGACATCGATGCCCTTGCGCAGCTTCATCATCTGTGGATTGATCGCAACGCCGCCATATATGGCGTAGGTGCGTAGCGGCAGGTACTGACCATAGGCGCGGAAACTCTGGTGCACCTGCTCCGCCAACTCGCGTGTTGGCACCAGCACCAGCGCCAGCACCGAATTGCTGGCGACGACCGTAGCAGCCGCCGTCAAGCGCTGCATCATTGGCAGGGCAAAGCCGGCCGTCTTGCCGGTGCCGGTTTGCGCCGCCGCCATCAGATCACGCCCGTTGAGGATGGCGGGAATTGCCTGGGACTGAACCGGCGTCGGCGTTTTGTACTCCAGCACGTCAAGCGCGCGGAGCAGCGGATCGATCAGTCCAAGCGAAGCAAAAGTCATGGCGCGGAAGCGGCGGGAAGAATTGCGGCAGTCTATCGTGCCGCAAACCCTTAAACTCCACCTCCTACCAAGGAATTTAGAGGTCCCCGATGCAACCCGTCCGTGAATTTGATGCCATCCTCCTGCTCGCTTTGGCCGTCGCCTCGAAACGGCGGCCGGCCGCACTGGTCGAACTGGTTGCTGCGACCGATATGCTGGATGGCGACATGCCGACCAGCTTCAAAATGAGCGACGCGGTTTTTCGGCTTTCGAAACATGGGTTAATCACGGAAGCTGAGGACGGCTACGCGCTCACGCCCGCTGCCGAAGCCATCGTCACCGGCCAGCGGCGCAAGACCGAAACCGCCGCGCGAGTGCTCTATGTCAATGAGCGGCTCGCCGCCTACGAGCCTGCAGCCGATGCGCTCACTTCAGGGCCTATTGCCCTGACGACGGAACAACTCGGCGCCGCCATCCTGGCGCACCGAGCATTCAAGAACAGCACCGGCAAGAGCTGGGCAATGCTGAAAGCCAATACCGACGAGATCAATTACCAGCGGAAAAAGAAATGGCGCCCGGGAATCAAGCCCGCCGGCACGAACAAGAGCAAGAGCAAGATTGCGGGCAAGTGATGAGCGCCCCCGACGACAGCAGCACCGACATCCCGGAAGCGTCATTCCAGCAACTGAATCTCTCGCCGGCGTTGCGGGCGGCGCTGGAGCAACTCAACTACCACACCATGACGCCCATCCAGGCGGCCAGCCTGCCGCTGGCACTGGCCGGGCATGATCTGATCGCCCAGGCGAAAACCGGCAGTGGCAAGACGGCCGCCTTTGCCTTGCCCCTGCTGACCAATCTGAACCCACGCCGCTTTGCCGTGCAGGCACTGGTACTGTGCCCGACGCGCGAACTGGCCGACCAGGTAACGCAGGAAATCCGCCGTCTGGCCAGATTCCAGGACAACATCAAGGTGCTGGCCTTGTGCGGTGGCAGCACCATGCGCCCCCAGATGGCGAGCCTGGAGCACGGCGCCCACATTGCCGTCGGCACGCCGGGCCGCATCATGGACCACCTCGAGCGTGGCAGCCTGAAGCTCGATGCGCTGAATACTTTTGTGCTGGACGAAGCCGATCGCATGCTCGACATGGGCTTTCACGACGACATCGTTTTCGTCGCCAAGCACTGTCCGAGCAACCGCCAGACCCTGCTGTTTTCGGCGACCTACCCGGAAGGCATCGCCAACCTGGCGCGCCGTTTTCTGCGCACGCCCAAGGAAGTGAAACTGCTGGAGCAACACGCCGGCAGCAAAATCCGCCAACGCTTCTACGAAATAAAGCACGAAGAACGCCTGCAAGCGGTGAGCACCCTACTCAAGCATTACCGCCCAATCAGCACGCTGGCTTTCTGCAATACCAAGGAACAATGCCGCAATTTGGTCGGCGAATTGCAGGCGCAAGGGTTCCATGCGCTGACGCTCAATGGCGACATGGAACAACGCGAACGCGACCAGGTACTGATCCAGTTTGCCAACCGCAGTTGTTCGGTCTTGGTCGCCACCGACGTCGCCGCGCGCGGGCTGGACATTGCGCAACTCGAAGCCGTGATCAATGTCGACATGACGCCCGACCCCGAAATCCACATCCATCGCATCGGCCGCACCGGGCGCGCCGATCAGGAAGGCTGGGCGCTAAGTCTGTGCAGTCCGGGCGACAAGCGGCGCGTGGAAGCACTCGCCGAGTTGATGGACACCGAGCCCGAATGGCACGGCCTGGGCTCGCTGCAGAGCAAGGACAAGACGCCACTGATTCCGCCGATGGTGACGCTGCAGATATTGGGCGGACGCAAGGAAAAGATTCGTCCCGGCGATGTACTCGGCGCACTCACCGGCGAAGCCGGGCTCACTCGCGAGCAGGTCGGCAAGATTACGGTGACGGATCAATCCACCTATGTGGCCGTCGCACGCGAGATTGCGCGTGACGTCGTACGCAAATTGTCCGCCGGCAAAGTCAAGGGCAAGACAGTCAAGGTACGGACGCTGGAAGAATAAAAAAGTCGGCGCCGGTGAGACGGCGCCGACGGCGTTACCGGTGTTACATGGCTGGATTTAGCCGAGTGCCTTCAGGGCGGCGTCGTAATTCGGCTCGTTGGCAATTTCACTGACCATCTCAGTATGCAGCACTTTGTTGCTCTCGTCGAGAACAACGACAGCACGTGCCGCCAGACCAACCAGCGGACCATCAGCAATTGCCACGCCCCAGGTCTTCAGGAAGCCAGGATTGCGGAAAGTGGACAATGTGGCCACATTCGACAAACCCTCGGCACCACAGAAGCGACCGGTAGCGAACGGCAGATCAGCCGAAACGCAAAGCACGACCGTGTTGTTCAGCTTCGTTGCCGCCTCGTTGAAACGGCGTGTCGACGCAGCACAGGTCGGCGTATCGATGCTGGGGAAAATGTTGAGCACCTTGCGTTTGCCGGCATACTCATTGAGCGACACATCGGCCAGATTGCCGGTGGTCAGCGTGAAATCGGGGGCGGCAGCACCGGTTGCGGGCAGGTCGCCATCGACCTTGACCGGATTGCCTTGCAGAGTAACGGTAGTTCCCATGTGAAGCTCCTTTTAACGAGGGTTGCAAAACGCCAGTTTAATCGAACCAATCGCTGAAACAGTCCAGATTGTTGCTGCCGACATTCGTTTCATCAGGTCGACAACTTGCGTCCGAGTTTGCTCTCGACGGCCACCACCTTGGCTTTGATCCGACCACCGGGACCAGCGCGGTAATCGATCTTGATCTGCGTGCTGATGCGATCACAATCTGCGCTCATCGCCTCGAAGCAGGCTGTCACCACCGCCATCACCTCGCCCCATTCGCCTTCGATGATGGTGCCCATCGGAGTCAATTGGTACGGTAAGCCGCTCTTGTCGATGATATCCAGCGAGCGAGCGACGTAAGGACTCAGGCTCTCCCCCTTGGCGAAGGGCGACATTGAGAATTCGAGTAATACCATGGGGTTTCCTTTCAGTCCGGCGCTTTTGGTTTGCTGGCGGTGGCAAGCTTCACAGCCAGCAGGATCAAGGGCAACAAATGCCAGAAAACATCAAAAATATCCAGAGGTCGCGTCAGATTGCCCTCTTGCAGCATCCGCATCTTTTCGACCAGATGCGGTTCGGGCACAAAAGGCGCACCAAGCATGAACAGCGTTGCGGCAATCAGGATTGGAAATGGAATCTGGTCAAGCCAGCGCATGTGTACTCCGAGAGTTGGTTGGATGAATCATCATCGTCCGGACAAGACTGTCCACGCGTTCATCTTTGTCACGTTGGCAATATCAGCGATGGACATACCACGCAACTCCGCTAAGGCAGCACCGATACGCGGCAACTGATCCGGTGAATTGCGTGCCCCGCTCAGCCACTCCGGCGGAATGTCCGGGGCGTCGGTTTCGAGCACGATGGACTCCAGAGGTAGCGTGGCGGCCAGTTCTCGTATCCGGTTGGCTCGCGGGAAGGTCATCGCACCGCCAAAACCGAGTTTGAATCCCAGTTTAATGAATTCATCGGCCTGTTGCCGGCTTCCGTTGAATGCGTGGGCGATGCCGCCGACCACACGAATCTGGCGCAAATGTTTCAACACCTGATCGATTGCGCGGCGCACGTGCAGTAGCACCGGAAGTCCTGTGTCGCGGGCGATTTCGAGTTGCGCTTTGAAGTAAAACTCCTGCTCTGCATCGTCGCGGTGCTCAATGAAGCGATCAAGACCAATCTCGCCGATGGCCACCGGATGCTCGCGCGCAATGATTTCACGCAACGCGTCAAGATCCTCTTCGCGGGCAGGCGCAACATACATCGGGTGAATGCCGTAAGCGGCGTAACAGCCGCTGTATTCGCGGCACACCGAGGCCACGGCGCCGAAATTGGCGCGCTCGACGGCCGGGACAACGATTTGGCTGACGCCAGCAGCAACGGCGGCGCGGACTACAGCATCGCGGTCGTTATCGAACTCGGCAGCATCAAGGTGGCAGTGCGTGTCGATCCACATCAGCACACTATTTATCGACGGGTACGGTGGTCAGGCCCAGCGATTTCCAGACCTGCATGCCGCCGCGATACCACTTGAGCTTGTGGGCCGGGTAGCCAAGTGCGAGCAGTTGCTTGATATTGGTCGGGGATTGCCCACACCACGGACCATTGCAATAGAACACCAGAGTCTTGGCGTGTTCAAAATTCCAAAATGGGCCATTCCGCGTCGCACCGAACTGCAATTCCAGGATTTCCGCGATCGCCTGCGGCTCGGCTTGTTGCACGTGCAGTTTGTTCCACGGCAGATGGACTGCCCCCGGAATCAGGCCGGAACGTTGCGGCCAGTCGCCATCGCGCGAATCGATCAGCATGATCGTCTCGTCACGCCGACTCATGCGCTTCAAGGCGTCCAGCACCTCAAGTTCGCCATAGGTTTCCACGCCCGGCGCCAGTTGTATGGGTAAAACGCAGAACGGCGGACAGGGGCGAGAGGTCAGCGCGAAGTCCGGATCGATGTCATTTCCATTATCGGGATTGCGCTGAATACGAACGCTGCGGCCATTGTGCTGGACGTCGATATAGGGCAAATCTGCCGTGATCCCCACCGGTTTGTCAGCGGCCGACACCACGACCGACGCGAGCGACAGCAGCGAGATTAGCAACGTTAGCAAAACGCGCAACATCACTCGGCCTCGTCGATCCAGGCCTGTTGGATGGCTTCCAGCTTCTTCTCTCCGCAGTGCTTTTCGTTTTCTTCGAAGCCGGGCAGCGCCATTACCCATTGCATCAGGTCGACGAAATTGATGCGTGTCGGATCAACATCCGGGTGGGCTTCGGACAATTGAATCGCAATTTCAAGAGAGTCAGTCCATTTCATTTTTTCGAGTGTCCTTCCTTGGCCATGTTGATGGTGTATTTCGGAATCTCGATGATCAGCGGTACGGCGCCGACAATGGCCTGGCACGACAGGCGCGAGAGCGGCTCCAGGCCCCATGCTTTGTCGAGCAAATCCTCCTCGGTTTCCTCGGCGTCGGCGAGCGATTCAAACCCTTCACGCACAACCACATGACATGTCGTGCAAGCGCAAGACTTTTCGCAGGCGTGCTCGATGTCGATCTCGTTGTCGAGCAAAGCATCGCAAATCGAGGTTCCTGGCGCCACCTCGATCACGGCGCCTTCCGGGCACAACTCGACATGCGGCAAAACAATAATTTGTGTCATCAGTCTCAGCCCATTTCTACCTGATCAATTCTCTTGCCGGAAAGCGCCTTGCTGACGCTCTTGTTCATGCGCCGCGCGGCGAATTCATTGGTGCCGCTATTCAGCGCATCCATGGCCCGGTCGATGGCGCGCCGATCATCGCCCATGCTGGCGGTCTGCAAGCGCAGAACACAGGTTTCGACGTGGGCTCGCTCCAGCGTGGACAGCAAATCGGCGTCTTCCTTCAATGCCGACTGCACCGCCTCGATCAGACGCTGCCCCTCAACTTGCGCCTCGCGCAGGGCACGCCGGAAGGCGTCGTCCGAGGCGTGGCTGAAGCTGTCTTTGAGCATGGCGGCGATTTCGTCGTCTGACAAACCATAGGACGGCTTGACCTCGATACGCGCCTCATGGCCGGTGGTTTGTTCGCGTGCCGTGACCGACAACAGGCCATCGGCATCGACCTGATAAGTGACGCGAATGCGGGCCGCGCCAGCCACCATCGGCGGGATACCACGCAACTCGAAGCGCGCCAGGCTGCGACAATCCGAGACCAGTTCGCGTTCGCCCTGGACAACATGCACCACCATCGCCGTCTGGCCATCTTTGTAGGTGGTGAATTCCTGAGCGCGCGAGATCGGGATGGTGCTGTTGCGCGGAATGACTTTCTCGACCAGGCCGCCCATGGTTTCGAGCCCGAGCGACAAGGGAATCACATCCAACAGTAGCCAGTCGTCACCCGCCGCGCGATTGCCGGCGAGCAGATTGGCCTGGATCGCGGCGCCGAGTGCAACCACCTTATCCGGGTCAAGATTATTCAGCGGTTCCTGTTTGAAGAATTCGCCGACGGCGTGCTGGATCTGCGGCATCCGCGTCGAGCCGCCAACCATCACCACGCCCTTGATTTCATTCACCGCCAATCCGGCATCACGCATCGCCTTGCGCGTTGGCACCAAGGTTTTTTGTACCAGCGTGCGGGTTATTTCGGCAAAGGTATCGATGGTCAGGGTGAGATCGACATATTCGTTGCTGCCCAGCTTGACGGTGATCGGCGCTTCACCGTGCTGCGACAGGTACTCCTTGGCCTCCCGCGCCTGCCCCTGCAGCAGGCGCGCATCTTGTGGCGAGAGCGGTTTCAGCCCGGCTTGCTCGATGATCCAGCAGAACACGCGATGATCGAAATCATCGCCGCCCAAAGCCGAATCGCCGCCTGTCGCAAGTACTTCGAAGACGCCCTTTGACAACTTGAGAATAGAGATATCAAAGGTTCCACCGCCCAGATCGAATACGGCATAGATGCCTTCGGCACCGTTGTCCAGCCCATAGGCGATGGCCGCTGCCGTCGGTTCATTCAACAGGCGTAGCACGTTTAAACCGGCGAGTTTGCCCGCATCCTTGGTCGCCTGCCGTTGCGAATCGTCGAAGTAGGCCGGCACGGTAATCACGACGCCCGTGAGTTCGCCGCCCAAAGCCGCCTCGGCACGCACGCGTAAAGCCTTGAGGATTTCAGTAGACACCTCGACGGGACTCTTGATGCCCTGCGCGGTACGCAGCTTGACCATGCCTTCGGTATCGACGAAATCGTAAGGCAGCATTTCAACATGGGCGATATCGCGACGACCACGGCCCATGAAACGCTTGACGGAGACGATGGTATTGCGCGGATCGGACGCTTGATGTGCCTGCGCGGCATACCCCACCTCGACGGCGCCATCGGCGGCGTAACGCACCACGGAAGGCAGGAGCGAACGGCCGCGTTCGTCACTCAGCACCACACTCATGCCGCTGCGCACAGAGGCGACCAGCGAATTGGTGGTACCGAGGTCGATGCCTACAGCCAGTCGGTGTTCATGGGGAGCCGCAGACTGCCCGGGCTCCGCGATCTGCAGAAGTGCCATATATGGTGTCGTTTATCGCCGTGGTGGGCGGTATTTTTCGTTAAATTTGTTCGCGCTCAGCTAAAAACAGCATCGAGCGCATCGTCAATTTCCTGCCGCAGTTTCTCTTGAAACATCAACTGCCGCACCAGCGCGGTCGCCGCAGGATAATCCTTGTCGGTGTCGATCAGACGCTGCAGACGCACATACTCGGACTTTATCTCGGCCAAAAGCTGGTCACGCAACTGGTCAAGCGCCGTCTCGTCAGCACCGACTTTTGCCTCAGCCACCGCTTCGCGCAATTCCATCTGTGCCATCAGGAACTCCATTGGCATCGCCGTGTTGCTCTCGATCTGCGCATCGTGGCCGCGCAGATGCAGCAGATAACGGGCGCGCGGCAAAGGCGACTTCAGCGTTTGGTAAGCCTCATTGACGCGCGTCGCCCACTGCATCGACAAGCGTTGAGCGGAATCGGTCCCGTCGGCGTGCTTGTCCGGATGGACTTGCGCCTGAATGTCGCGGAAGCGGCTCTCCAGATCAGCGGCGTCAATCCCTTGCGTCGGAGCAATGCCAAACAGAGCAAAGTGATCCGCCGCAAAGTTAAGATCAAAAGTGGTCACTGCGAGGTTAAGCTGCCATCAAACGTTGAAGGACTCGCCGCAACCGCAAGCGTCCTTAACGTTCGGATTGTTGAACTTAAAGCCCTCGTTGAGACCTTCCTTGGTGTAGTCCAGCTCCGTGCCTTCGAGGTAAGGCAAGCTCTTTGGATCGACCACCACCTTGACGCCGAAGCTTTCGAAGACGTGATCTTCTTCGTTAGCGGCATCGACAAACTCAAGCTTATAGGCCATGCCGGAACAGCCCGAGGTCTTGACGCCGAGACGAATACCGACGCCCTTGCCACGCTTGGCGATGAAATTGGCGACGTGCTTGGCGGCAGGTGCGGAAAGTGTGACTGGCATGATGCGGTTCCCTTTAGTTACTGTGCTTCTTCTTGTAGTCTGCCACGGCGGCCTTGATCGCGTCTTCTGCAAGAATCGAGCAGTGGATCTTCACCGGCGGCAGCGCCAATTCTTCGGCAATCTGCGTATTCTTGATCTCAAGCGCCTGATCCAGTGTCTTGCCCTTTACCCACTCGGTCACCAGCGAACTGGACGCAATCGCCGAACCGCAGCCATAAGTCTTGAACTTGGCATCTTCGATCACGCCATCCTTGCCGACCTTGAGCTGCAACTTCATCACATCGCCGCAGGCCGGCGCGCCGACCATGCCGGTGGCGACACTGTCGTCGTCCTTGGCAAACGAACCGACGTTGCGTGGGTTTTCATAATGATCCAGAACTTTTTCGCTGTATGCCATGGTGTTTCTCCTGTAATTCGAAAGTGATACTCAGTGCGCGGCCCACTGCACACTATTGAGGTCGATGCCGTCCTTGAACATTTCCCACAAGGGCGAGAGTTCGCGCAGTTTGCTGATCTTGTCGTGCAACAGCTTGATCGTGAAATCCACTTCCTGTTCAGTCGTGAAACGGCCGAGCGTGAAGCGGATCGAACTGTGTGCCAACTCGTCGGAACGGCCCAAGGCACGCAGCACGTAAGAAGGCTCCAACGACGCCGAGGTACAGGCCGAACCGGACGATACGGCAATATCCTTGATCGCCATGATCAGCGACTCGCCTTCGACGAAGTTGAAGCTGACGTTGAGGTTGTGCGGTACGCGCTGGTCAAGATCGCCGTTGACGTAGGTTTCCTCGATGTCCATCAGGCCCTTCATCAGACGATCGCGCAGCATGCGGACACGCTCATTCTCGGTCGCCATTTCCTCGCGGGCGATGCGGAAGGATTCACCCATGCCGATGATCTGGTGCGTCGCAAGGGTGCCGGAACGCAGTCCGCGCTCGTGCCCACCGCCGTGCATCTGCGCCTCAAGGCGAATACGCGGCTTGCGACGCACGTAGAGCGCGCCGATGCCTTTGGGGCCATAGGTCTTGTGCGCACAGAAGGACATCAGGTCCACCTTCAACTTTGTGAGGTCGATCGGCATCTTGCCCGTCGCTTGCGCTGCATCGACGTGGAAAATCACGCCCTTGGCACGGCAGATTTCGCCGATCTCGGCAATCGGCTGAATCACGCCGATTTCGTTATTGACGGCCATCACAGAGGCCACGACCGTATCCGGACGCAAGGCAGCGGTGAATTGCTCGACCGTGATCAGGCCGTTGTCGCCTGGAACGAGATAGGTCGCCTCGAAACCCTGACGCTCGAGTTCCTTGACCGTATCGAGTACCGCCTTGTGTTCGGTGGCGACGGTGATGATGTGCTTGCCCTTGGTGCCAGCATAGAAATGCGCGGCCCCCTTGATGGCGAGGTTGTTCGATTCGGTGGCACCCGAGGTCCAGATGATTTCCTTGGAATCGGCATTTACCAGCTTGGCCACTTCTTCGCGGGCCTCTTCCACCGCCTTTTCCGCTTCCCAGCCAAATGGATGGGAGCGCGAGGCGGGATTGCCGAAATGTTCGGTCAGCCAGGGAATCATCTTGGCTGCGACGCGGGGATCGACCGGTGTCGTGGCCGAGTAGTCCAGATAGATGGGGAGTTTCAATGCCACAGATGCGCCCGTCTTTACATTCGCCATTTTGCTACTTCTCCTATGAATCTAAATTATCCAGCCATGGCCGTCAGGCCTTTGAGCTGTGACACCGTGGTGTCGAGTACGGACAAGAAATCGCTGATCTGCTGCGCCGTA
Source organism: Propionivibrio dicarboxylicus (assembly GCA_945902805.1). Lineage (GTDB taxonomy): Bacteria > Pseudomonadota > Gammaproteobacteria > Burkholderiales > Rhodocyclaceae > CAMDMZ01. Next base: position 43,468 of record CAMDMZ010000027.1, read on the forward strand.
TTGCCGCTACCGAGGCTGACGCGAACCGCTCCCCGCGCCAGTTCTGCTGGCACCTGCATCGCCGTCAACACATGGGAGGCTTGCGGGTTGGCGCTGGAACAGGCCGCGCCACTGGCGACCGCAAAACCAGCGCGATCGAGCTTACCCACCAGAGTTTCGCCGTCGATACCGGCAAATGAAAAATACGTGGTATTCGGCAAACGTTCGGCTTGTGCCGCAAAAATCGTGGCGCCCAGACGCTGCAGACCTTGCTCCAGGCTGACGCGCAGGCGACGCAGAATGCGCGCGTTTTCGTCGACCGCCGCGCTAGCCAATTCCGCTGCCAGCCCAAAACCAACAATCGCAGCGACATTCTCGGTCCCTGAACGCAAACCACGTTCATGCCCGCCACCCGCGATCAAGGGTTCGAGTTCAACGCGTTTGTCGAGCACCAGCGCGCCGGCTCCCTTCGGGCCGCCGATTTTGTGCGCCGAAATACTCAGCGCATGCACACCGGCCGCATTCAGCTCCCGAAAATTCAGCGGTTGTTTACCAAATGCCTGCACCGCATCGCTGTGAAACCATGCGCCACTGGACTTGGCCTGACTGGCCAGCGCGGTGATGTCCTGCAAAACGCCGGTTTCATTGTTGGCCAACATGACCGAAATCAGCGTCGGCTGATCATTCAGCATCTGCAAAAAGTCGGCGCTGGCGAGACGGCACTCGCTATCAACCGCCAGCTCACGTAGCGTCCAGCTGCGTCGAACAAGCTGATTAGCTGGCTCACGCACACAGGGATGCTCGATCGCCGAAATAGCCAGCACGCCTGGACGCCGCGTCGCCGCAGCACCCTTCAAAAACAGATTGTTCGCTTCCGAACCACCGCTGGTGAATACGATCTCGGTCGGATGCGCACCGACCGCATACGCTACCCGCTGCCGCGCTTCGTCAATCGCCCGTCGTGCCGCCCGGCCATATTCATGGCGACTCGAGGCGTTGCCGTACTGCGTTTGCAGATACGGCAACATCGCCTCGAAAACCGCTGGATGCAGCGGTGTTGTCGCGTTGTGGTCGAAGTAGACGGGGGCGAACATGCGTCGAAATCCGGTAGCGGGTCGAGTGCGCAATCAGGCCGCGATAGCTTCGCCGCGGCGAACACTGCGAACGCTCCGCCGTAGCGGACGCTCATCCTTGAGCACCGTGACCATGTGGATCGGGCGCTGACTTTTCACCAGATCGGCGAGAGTGACCGAATTCAGATACTCGAACATCTTGTCGTTCAAACTCATCCACAGATCGTGCGTCATGCAGGGATTTTCGCCATCGTGACAGTTGCCCTTGCCGCCGCACATGGTGGCATCCAGAGGTTCATCGACCGCATGAATGATGTCGGCCACCGTCACTGCATCGAGCGCCTTGGCCAGGTTATAGCCGCCGCCGGGACCGCGTACGCTAGCCACCAACTGATGCCGGCGCAGCTTGCCAAACAGTTGCTCAAGGTAGGACAGCGATATTTTCTGCCGCTCACTGATGCCCGCCAGGGTGACCGGACCTCCGTTCTGGCGCAGCGCCAGATCGATCATTGCAGTTACTGCGAAACGGCCTTTGGTTGTCAATCTCATGATTCACCTCAACGGGATGAAAACGGGTTATGTGGACTCTCACGTAGGCTCGCGATCACTACCGAACTAATACCTGAGCGTTTTCATCAACTATATGGGATTCCCTGCGGTTTAGTCAACTATCTTCGAGAGATATTTCGGATCAAACTTGTCTGCTGTGGCCACATCATCTTCCAGCGACACCCCTGCCCGCTCCATTGTTTTAAGCAGGGCAGCCAACCGCCGATCCGTTTCTACCGCGTGATCGAGCAAGCCGTGGATGGCTTGGGCCAAGGGATCATCCTCATTGCGGGTAACAGCGTAAGCAGAGAAACCCATCGTCTCGGCTTTGGCTTCACGCACCACATCCTGCCCTGCCTCGATGATCCGCGCCGGAATTCCCACCGCCGTCGCACCGGGCGGCACATCGCGCACCACGACCGCATTGGAGCCAACCTTGGCACCGGCAAATAGCGTAATCGGCCCCAGCACCTTGGCACCCGCACCGATGACCACGCCTCGCTCCAGCGTCGGGTGCCGCTTGCCTTTGTTCCACGAGGTGCCACCGAGGGTGACCCCGTGATACAGCGTGCAGTCGTCCATGATCTCGGCGGTTTCGCCAATCACCACGCCCATGCCGTGATCAATGAAGACGCGACGCCCGATCGTGGCTCCCGGATGAATTTCGATACCGGTAAACCAACGTCCGAGATACGAAATGAAACGTGCCAGCCAACGCAAACGCGCCGTCCACAGCCAATGCGACAGCCGATGTACCTGTAGCGCGTGCAATCCCGGATAACAGGTGAGCACCTCCCAGGTGGATCGAGCCGCCGGATCGCGTTCAAAAACGCAGGCAATATCTTCGCGCAGGGCTTGCAGCATGATGGTTCATTAGCAAATGGTGAAATATTAAAATTCCCGACTCCCAAGGTCAAGCTCTTGGTGCAAGTTCAGGGTCGCGCCGCTAACTTGCAAGTCCCTATTTCTCGCAGCGATCCGCCGCTTTCTCGCAAGCGGCAAGCAAGCCACGGAGAATGCTGATCTCCTCCTGCTCCACTCGCGCGCGTGCAAAAAAGCGCCACAGGCGCGCCACAAATCGTTTCGGTGCCAAGGGATCAAGAAAGCCGGTCGTGACTGCGGTCCGTTCAAAATGCTCGATCAAACGATGAACCTCGTCATGTCTGGCCAGCTCACCGGCGTCAGGAATCGCGGGCAATGAACCGGGATCGCTCAACGCCAAGCGAAGCTCGTAGCACATCAACTGAACTGCGGCCGCCAGATTCAGTGAGGCATAGTCGGGATTGGCAGGAATCATTGCCCAGCGCGCGCACAACGCCAACTCGTCATTGGATAAACCAAAAGTCTCATTTCCGAACACCAGCGCCACCTCGCCCTGCCCGGCATGCATCGCCAGTTCGGTGGCCGCTTGTCGCCCCCACAGCGGCGCAACGGCGAGTTCGCGCCGGCGTGACGTCAGTGCCGTCGCCAGTACCGTACCAACCAAGGCCTCAGCGAGCGTATCGACGACAAGCGCCGTATCGAGCACATCGGCGGCACCCGAGGCCATCGCCACGGCTTGTGGATCAGGAAAAATCTTCGGTTGGACCAGAACCAGCCGGCTAAAGCCCATAGTTTTCAGTGCTCGCGCCGCCGCACCGATATTGCCCGGATGGCTGGGACGACACAAGACAACCCGCACATGCGAAAAAGTCGGCGTGACTGAAAGGAATCCCCTTTTCGGGACTGGCGATACGGCGCTAACGGGTGTCGCCGGTGCATCCGGGCCGGAATTAGCAAGGGGAAGCACAGTGTTCATATTAGAATCGGCCCGCTGTCAGTATTCTTCTTATTCTTCGCACCGGCTCCGCCGCCCCACTCCATGCATCCCACGCTCAATATCGCCATCAAGGCCGCGCGTCGCGCCGGCCAGATCATCAACCGCGCCAGTCTCGACGTGGACAAACTCAAAGTCACCGTCAAGCAGCAAAGCGATTTTGTGACTGAAGTGGATCGCGCGGCCGAAAACGCCATCATCGAGGTCTTACGTGAGGCGTATCCCCACCACGGCATCTTAGCAGAGGAGTCCGGCCTGTCCGGCACCGCCGCCGACTCCGAATACCAGTGGATCATCGACCCTCTCGACGGCACCACCAACTTTATCCACGGCACCCCGCAATACGCTGTCTCGATCGGATTGGCACAAAAGGGCGTCATGACCCAGGCCGTGATCTATGACCCCAATCGCAACGAGCTATTCACCGCCAGCAAAGGCGGCGGCGCCTTCCTCAACGACAAGCGGATTCGCGTCTCCAAGCGCTACAGACTCGACGAAGCGCTGATCGGCACCGGCTTCCCGTATCGCGTCTTCGATCACATCGACACCTACTTGACGATCTTCAAGGAGCTGGCGCAGAAGACGGCTGGCATGCGTCGCCCCGGTGCGGCCTCACTCGACCTCGCCTGGGTCGCCTGCGGCCGCATGGACGGATTCTGGGAACTAGGTCTTTCGCCGTGGGACATCGCTGCTGGTACCCTGCTGATCACCGAAGCCGGCGGCCTGGTTGGTGATCTGGCTGGCGAGGCCGACTACATGAAGACGGGCAATCTGGTCGGTGGCAATCCAAAGATTTTTGGCCAACTAATTCAGTTGATCGCCCCGCATCGCACCGCCAAGCTGAACGCCTGATTGCCTGAAGATGGCCGCACTTTCCGCCGCTGAACTTGCGGCGCACACTCCGGTCATGCAGCAATGGTTGCGCCAAAAAGCCGACCATGCAGATAAGTTGCTGTTTTTTCGTATGGGCGATTTCTACGAGTTGTTTTTTGATGACGCCGAACAGGCGGCACGGCAACTTGACATCACGCTCACTGCGCGCGGGCAATCGGCCGGCAAGCCGATTCCGATGGCCGGGATTCCCTACCACGCGGTCGATGGCTACTTGGCGAAACTGGTCAAGCTCGGCGTTTCGGTCGCCATCTGCGAACAAATCGGCGATGCTGCAGCCAGCAAGGGACCGGTTGAACGTGCGGTAACGCGCATCGTCACACCCGGTACGCTGACCGACGCTGGGCTGCTTGACGACAAGCGCGACAGTTTGCTGCTGGCGGCAACCAATGATCGTCAGCGCGTCGGCCTAGCCTGGCTCAATCTCGCTAACGGCGATTTTCGTTTATTGGAAACCACGCTCGATGCGCTGCCGGCGCATCTCGAACGGCTGCGTCCCGCCGAGTTGCTGTTGCCGGACGCACTACGCGAGAACTTTCCCGATTCTCCTGCGATCGTAAAACGACTGCCTGACTGGCATTTCGATATGCGCGCCGCGCAGCACTCGCTGGCTGAGCATTTTGGAACGCGTGACCTCGCCGGCTTCGGCATCGACCGCGAAGATCTGTCTCTCGCCGCCGCCGGAGCCCTCTATCGCTATGCCCAAACCACTCAAATGCAGGCGCTGGGGCACGTCACGGCATTGACTATCGAGCGCGAAGACCAATACCTTCGGCTCGACGCCGCGACCCGCCGCAATTTGGAAATATCCGAGACACTGCGCGGCGAACCGGCGCCCACGCTACTCTCGCTGCTCGATATATGCGCCACTGCCATGGGCTCGCGCTGGTTGAGCCACTGCCTGCATCATCCGCTGACCGAACGTAGCATCGCTACCGATCGGCACGCCGCCGTCGCCGAATTGCTGCCGCTCGCCGCCGCTCTGGCCAAAACATTGAACGGCTTTGCTGACATCGAGCGTATCACCGCCCGCATCGCGCTGAAGAGCGCCCGCCCACGCGATCTTTCCAGCCTGCGTGACAGCCTGTCCCGGCTCGATGACATCCGCGAAAAAGTCGGTGCTGGCGGGACGGCGGCCAGCTTGCGCCTGAATGATCTTTTAGCCGCTATCGCCACCCCCACGGCCTGCCTGCAACTGCTGACCGACGCGGTGGCTACCGAACCGGCCACCTTGCTGCGCGACGGTGGCGTCATCGCCGACGGCTATTCCGCGCCACTCGACGAGTTGCGTGCCATCCAGACCAACTGCGGCGCCTTCCTGATCGACCTTGAAGCACGCGAACGCCAGCGCAGCGGCATTGCCAATCTCAAAGTCGAGTTCAACAAGGTGCATGGCTTCTACATTGAAGTCACGCACGCCAACGTCGAGAAAATCCCCGACGACTATCGCCGCCGGCAGACGCTGAAGAATGCCGAACGCTACATCACGCCTGAACTCAAGACCTTCGAAGACAAGGCGCTGTCCGCCAATGAACGTGCGCTGGCGCTGGAAAAGCAGCTTTGGGATGAACTGCTCGAGGCGCTGGCGATCCATATCCCGCCGCTGCAACGCATTGCCCGCGCCATCGCCGAGCTCGACGGCCTCGCCGCCTTCGCCACTGCAGCGCAACGCTACAACTACAGCGCCCCGGAATTCTGCAGCGAGGCGGTGATCGAGATCGACGCCGGCCGTCACCCGGTCGTCGAGGCGCAGGTCGCTCAGGACAACGCGAGTTTCATCGCCAACGATCTACGCCTGTCGGCCACACGTCGCCTGCTGCTAGTCACCGGCCCCAACATGGGTGGTAAATCGACCTACATGCGTCAGGCAGCCTTGATTGTGCTGCTGGCGCATTGCGGCAGTTTCGTTCCGGCCGAGCGTTGCCGGCTCGGGCCGATCGACGCAATCTACACCCGCATCGGTGCCTCGGACGATCTGGCCTCGGGACGTTCCACCTTCATGGTCGAGATGACCGAAGCGGCCGCGATTCTCAATGGCGCCACGGCGAAGTCCTTGGTGCTGATGGACGAGATCGGGCGCGGCACATCGACCTTTGACGGTGTTGCCTTGGCCTTTGCCATCGCCCGTCATCTGATCGAGAAAAACACCGCCTACACGCTGTTTTCTACCCACTATTTTGAGCTAACGCGCTTAGCCCATGACTATCCAGTCTGCGCCAACGTGCATCTCGACGCCATCGAGCATGGGCACAAAGTGGTATTCCTGCATGCCGTGGAAGAAGGCCCCGCCTCGCAAAGTTATGGCGTTCAGGTGGCGGCGTTGGCCGGAATGCCATCCAGCGTGGTCCGCGAAGCACGACGCCGACTGGCCTTGCTGGAAAACCGTGATGTCGGCAGTCAGCAACAACCCGACCTCTTCGCCACCGCCCCGCCGCCACCAGAGCCGCCGCATCCCGCGCTGGATGCTCTGCGCGACCTGAATCCAGACGATCTCAGCCCACGTGAAGCCCTCGAAACGCTCTACAACTTGACGCGATTAGCCAACGATCATTGATTCTTTCAGCCGAATCACGTGGTGCATGGAAACTATTTGACGGTTGTACGTTGAGCGGCCTTTGCCGAGGCCGATAGAGTCTTATGATCTCTGTCTCAAGGATTGCCGGTAAGCCATCGACGCACGGAAACGCTCACGCGGACTCCCAACACTCTCGCTCCCCTTAAATGTCTGATTTTCCTGCCTCTTCCTCACAGAAACCCATTGGGTTGCTGCTAACCAGTCTGTTTGCGCTGGTCATATTTACGAGTGCCTACCTCCTTTTCCAAGTTCAACCCCTCATCAGCAAGTTCATATTGCCGTGGTTTGGAGGCAGTCCGACCGTCTGGACAACCGCCATGCTGTTCTTCCAGTGCGTTCTCTTTGGTGGCTACGTTTACGCACATTTTGTCTCGCGGCATCGGTCACCCTGGGTACAGAAATGGATACACCTGTTATTGCTGATAGCGGCTGCGGTGATGGCGGTCTTTGTATTGCCTGGTGAATCGATGAAGCCATCGGGTGACGAAGAACCCATCGGCAAGATTCTATTGCTGCTAGGGACAAGTGTCGGCCTGCCATATTTTGTCCTCGCCACAACAGGTCCGTTGCTCCAGTACTGGTTCGTCCGTGCCGGCGGCGGTGGTTCGGTATTTCGACTCTATGCTTTGTCGAATGTCGGGTCATTCATCGCCCTGCTGTCGTTCCCCTATCTCTTCGAGCCCTTTTTCGAACTTCCCCAACTGGGACGATTCTGGTCCTACGGATTTTGGGCATTCGCCATACTTTGCGCGGCAGTCGTCGTGTTGGCGGCGAACTCTGCTAACGCGACCAAAATCGTTCCGGATGCAGCAACCCCCGCCTCGCCTGAGCTGCTAGCGCCACCGTCTTTACTGCAACGCCTGCTGTGGGTTGGATTACCTGCCTTGGCATCGCTGGCCTTCATCGCTACGACAGATCATGTCAGCCACGACATTGCGCCGGAGCCAAGGCTCTGGATCGCAACCCTCAGCCTTTATCTGCTCACCTTCATTCTTAGTTTCGATCATCCACGTTGGTATCAGCGCAAATGGATTGCCGTGCTGGCACTTATTTCCATCGTATTCCTGAGTGGGCGAAACGAGATTCCTGGATGGTTTGGACAGGAATGGGACTACTCGTTATCTGACGTTCGCTGGACCTTTCTAACCTCGATGTTTCTTGTGTGCTTCATGAGTCATGGCGAACTTTACCGTTTGCGCCCAACCAACCCCCGCTACCTAACCGAGTTTTACTTGTGGATGTCGTTTGGCGGCGCCTGTGGCGGCTTGTTCGTTGCACTGGTGGCCACGAACTTCTTTGCCGATTTCTACGAATGGCCGCTGTATCTAGTAGCGGCCATCGTCCTGGCCAGCACGATTATCGTTTCGAAAGTGAAACCGGCCGGGTTCCTGGCCTTGACTGCGGCGGCGCTTGTCTTGTTTTTGATAGATCCACTGCACATGCGCGGGGACTCCAACCCCGACTACACCGATATCCGCCGCCATCAATCGCGCAACTTCTATGGCACGGTTTCCGTCATGGAGCGTCGCCATCACCTGAACCTGGTCGAGGATTACCGAGTCTTTTACAGCGGACAGATTACCCATGGGATGCAGTATCTCGATCCAAGCCGACGCAGGCTTCCTGTGACCTACTATGGACGTGAAAGTGGGGTGGGAGAGACGATGGCGTATGCGCAGTCGCGCCACCAGAGTGTAAATGTAGCAATCATCGGTCTTGGGGCTGGAACATTAGCGACCTATGCGCGGCCGTCGGATGATTTTGACTTCTACGAGATTAACCCGGATGCAGCCGAGGTGGCAGACCACTGGTTCGACAATGTCTCAGCATCGTTGGCACGGCGCAAACGCGTGATCATCGGTGATGCCCGTCTCAAGATGGAGCAACTGAGCGATGCCGTGTTGTACGACGTTATTGTGCTGGATGCTTTTACCGGAGGTGCTGTACCTAGTCGGCCCTGCATAACCCCCGTAACCCTGATGAACAGGTGAATTTCATTGGAATGGTGACATCGGAAACTCTCAGGAGTTGGAATAATGTGCGCGAAACCTGAGAGAAAAATGGACCTGAGAGAGCGATGACCGACGACTTTTTTCGTGCTCGGCTGGAGCACATGATTGACCTGAAGCACCCGTTGGCGGCGCTTGGTCATCGGATACGCTGGGATCAGATTGAAAGCGCCTTGGCCCCGTGCTTTATCCGGCAGGATCGTGAAGGGAAAGGGATTGCCGGTGATGACCTGTTGGGCGCGACGATGGAAATTGCGGGTGGTGGTCCCAGCAACGCCGGACGCCGGCGCCTGTCGATTCGACTCATGGCCGCGTTGCTCTATCTCAAGCACGCCTATAACCTCAGTGATGAAGATGTCGTTGCCCGCTGGGCCGAGAACGTCGTGTGGCAATACTTCAGTGGTCAGACCTACTACGAACCCAGGATGCCGTGTGACGCCACCCAGGTTGGCCGTTTCCGTACCGCCATCGGCGAAGCCGGCGTCGAAGAACTGCTCAAAGCCACCATCGACACGGCCGTCGCCACGAAAGCGATTCGCCCCAGTGAATTCGAACGGATCATCATCGATAGCACCGTGCAAGAGAAAGCCATCGCCCACCCGGTTGATAGCCGGTTACTCGAGATCGCCCGAGCCAAGGTTGTGCACGCCGCCAAGCAGGCCGGCATCGCCCTCAAGCAAACCTTCGTCAAGGAGGGCAAGACACTGCGCCGCAAGGCCGGTGGCTACGCCCATGCCAAGCAGTATCGCCGCCTGCGGCACACCGTCAAACGACAACGCACCATCCTCGGCATCGTCCTGCGCGAAACGCAGCGCAAACTCACCACCGCGACCACCGACTCGCCGACCACGATCACGCGCTTGAAGACCCTCATGGAACGGGCCGAGCGTATCCGCACTCAGCAGCCGAAAGACAAGAACAAGCTCTACGCCCTGCATGCCCCGGAAGTCGAGTGCATCGGCAAGGGGAAAGCCAGGAAGCCCTACGAGTTTGGCGTCAAGACCAGCATTGCCGTCACCCACCAGAGCGGCTTGATGGTCGGCGCACGAACCTTCCCGGGTAATCCCTACGATGGCCATGTGCTGAACGAACAACTGGAGCAAACCACCATCCTGCTGGAAGACACCGGCAGGGCACCCAAGCAGGTGATCGTCGATCTGGGCTATCGTGGCGTGGACAAGGAGAACCTGGGCGTCGAGATCATTCACCGTGGCAAGTACAAATCACTCACCCACCAACAGCGCCGCTGGCTCAAACGCCGCCAGGCGGTAGAACCCGCGATTGGACATCTGAAGTCGGACAACCGGATGGATCGGTGTTGGCTGCAGGGGCAACTGGGGGATGCGTTGCACGCGGTACTCTGTGCCGCTGGTTACAACGTACGCTGGTTGTTGCGGGCGATGGTACGTCTGGGGCTGAAGGCCCTTTTATTGCGTCCAGTATTTCTGGTGCTACTGGCAACGCTTCTGCGTGCCAGTTTCATCCGACACCCGATCGGACCAATGGTGAGCCGCCGCAATTATCTGTCAGTCGCGTGAAATGAATTTTGCAGGGCCGACTACCTATCCATCTACTCACCCGCGAAGCGTTCCAGATCTACCAGCGTCACTTGAAGCCGGATGGCTTCATTGCCATCAATATCACCAACGGGTACTTGAATCTCTATCCGGTGGTGAAACGTCAGGCGGAAGCGCTTAATATGGGGTTTCGCCACAAGTTCCAGTCATCAGATCCGGATCAGCATATCCGCAAGAACATGTTTTTCATCCTGACTAACGACAGACAATATTTGCAGCAGTATCCCTCGGTCAACAGAAAGTACTTCAATGAACAGGGAGTGATAATCCGCGAGGACGATCCCAACATTGCAGACGTTCCGCTCTGGACTGACCATTTCAGTAGCCTGACGCCCATTGAACTCAAAGACTGAGTGTCTTCTGGATCAAAACGCACCAGGAAGAATCCCGGGGCACGCTCCGGTTAAATTGCCGGCAATACTTCGATGGCCACACTAGCGGCACCGTGATGGACCAGGATGTGCCGTCTGTGCCTGAGCTACAAGAGCACTATTGAGCCTAACCATGCGGCATTGCAGCATTGATTACAGTTGACCTGGGGTAGTAAGCTCAACGTCTTTTAAGCGGCCATTCTTCACCCGCTTCTGCCCCAGGCATCAAGCCTCTTTCCGCGACACCCACGTCAGCAGACACTGAAACAGTCTGTCGGGCACCACGGGTTTGGTCAGAAAGTCATTCATTCCGGCCGCCAGGCAGGCTTCCCGGTCCTCATTGAAGGCATTCGCGGTCATGGCAATAATCGGCACATTGCGTCGGTCTGGAAACTCTCGAATCAACCGAGTTGCCGCGACCCCTCCCATAATCGGCATCTGCATATCCATCAAAATCACGTCGTACGCGGTGCCAGCGGCCAAGTCTACTGCTTGCTGACCATTATTGGCCACGTCGACCCGGCACCCGACCTCTTCCAGCATGTAGCGCGCGACTTCCTGATTGACCGGATCATCCTCGACCAGCAACACGTGGAGATGCTGGTAATTCTGCCGCAACACGTCACCGGGATTCTGGATAATCGCAGCCGTGTCGGCCACGATCACACGAGTTTCGAGGCTCATCAATGATGGCAAGTGACGTTTAAGAGCATCATGTAGAACGCTTGCCGACAAAGGTTTCAGTAAGACCTCTGAGAATCCCGCCGCCGGGGCATCATCAACAATGGCCGGATCCCCGGACGCGGTGACCAGCCAGGCTACCGGTTGACGACCCGGATGACTGCTGCGCAGATTGGCCAGCGTTTCGAACCCATCCATATCCGGCATTAACAGGTCAATCAGCAAGAGATCAAATGGTGTGCCTGCCTGATCCGCCGCGCTTAGCATCCGCAATGCCTCGGCTCCTGATGCGGCACTTTCGCATTCGAGTCCGGCCATACGCGCCAATTGGGCATGCACCAGACGACTGACTGGAGTGTCATCGACCACCAGGGCCTGTCGCCGCCGGAGTTCCGGTATCAGATAGTGCCCATCGGTGGAGCTGACCATACCAAGGCGAACAGTCATCCAGAACGTGCTACCAACATTCGGGGTGCTTTCAACCCCGGCATCGCCGCCCATCAGTTTGGCTAGGCGGCGTGTGATGGCAAGGCCAAGTCCGGTGCCACCGTAGCGCCGCGTGGTCGAGTTGTCGGCCTGCTCGAAGGAGTGGAACAGGCGCGGCAAACTTTCGGCATCGATGCCGATACCGGTATCTTGCACCTCGAAACGAACCAACAGGGTCTCAGTCGTTCGCTCGAGCACGCGGCAGCGCAGGGTGATGGTGCCCCGCTCGGTAAACTTGACCGCATTGCCGAGGTAGTTCAGCAGCGCCTGAGCGAGTCGGGTGGCATCGCCACTGACGATACCGATATCGGGTTCGGTGTCGATGACAAGTTCGAGATGCTTCTCATGCACGCGATCAATGACCATGGCGCTAATGCGTGTCAGGATCGACTCGAGTTCGAAATTGCTCAGATCCAAGACGATCTTGTCGGCTTCGATCTTGGAGATATCGAGGATGTCGTTGATCACCCCTAGCAGGTGATCAGCGGCCGCCGCGATCTTGCCCAGTTTGTCGACCTGTTCAGGCACCTTTATCTGGCGGCGAAGGATATGGGTGAGTCCGATGATCGCATTCATCGGTGTGCGGATCTCGTGACTCATATTGGATAGGAAGGTGCTCTTCGCCCGATTGGCGGCATCCGCCTGATCACGAGCTTGGCGTAATGCTTGTTCGGCAGCCTTACGCTTGGATATATCGACCAGAAAAGAAATAAAGCGCGCCGGCGTTTGCGGGTCGCCCGGCAGGAAATAGCTCAGGAGCTCGACCGGAATCGGGCGGCCATCCTTGGACATATGAATCGATTCAAACCGAAGCGGGCCTTGTTGACGTAAGGTATCAGTCGCCTGTCTGAAATCGGTTTCGGCGAACTCTGGATCGATATCCCTGACACTGAGCTGTTGCATTTCGTCCTCGGTGTAGCCCAGCATGGCGGCGGCATGGCGGTTGGCGTAGAGGAAACGCCCAGTATCGGCGTTGACCCACTGGATACCGATGCCGGCCTTGTCCATCGCAAACTGAGTCTCCGTCAGTTTGGCCAGACTCTGCTCTTGCAGTTGCCAAGCCCGTCGGGTCGAGTGCGCGAAGCCGAGCGATCCGACAACGAAGATCAGCAGCAGCCATGCGATCATGGTGGCTTGCTTGTTCCACTCGGCCATCGCTATATCGACCGGAATACCTACCAGCACGGTAAATCCATACTTCTCGTTGTGGCGGTATGAATAGGTTCGGCGCACTCCGTCGGCACTCGCGCTGCCGCTGTCGTAGGTGCCTTCCAGGGGGTTCAGTTTTAGGGCCTCAAGGAGCGCCGGGGACACTTTCGTGTCGCCAATCGGCAACGGGGTGGTCGCATCGAAGGTTGTGCGGGCCACCACCCTCATTTCGTGATCACGCAGGGAGATGGCGCTGCCGGGGGCCAGCTTTACCTGCTCAAACATCGTCACCAGATCGTCGATGAATACCGAGCCGTAAATGAGGCCGGCAAAGCTACGATCCAGATTCTCTAGGCGGCGGGCCATCAGCCAAATCCACTTTTGCGAAATCTTGCCAATGATGGGCTCTGCGATGACCATGCCAAGCGTGGGATCATCGCGCAAGCGTTTGTAGTAATCGCGCTGGGCCAGACTAGCCGGTGGTGTGGGAACACCCACACCGTAAATGGCTTCGCCCTGCGCATTGGTGGCACGCAACAAGTCAATGTTTGGGAATCGATCCTGTTGGCGTGCCAAAAAGAGGGATATCGCCTCTTTGTCAGGATTCCCCTCGGCGATCCGGTGATTGATTTCATCGGCAGATACCTGCAATGCGTAGTTGATGGCATCCACCGTGCTTTGCACCGTTTGCTCGACTGACTTAGCGAGATTACGGGTGGTCAACTCCACGCGTGCCTGCGTTTCATTGCGCAGGTTCCACAGAGTGAGCAGGGCTACGATCACGACACCCAGAACAATGAAAACTGTGCCGACGTAAAGCACCCCACTGTTGCCGCGGAAAGACTTCATTGACATGGTTGTGTGCAAATCAGGCAGGATCCGCGTGGCCGCAGAGAAGTGGTGTTGGCATGATTACGGGCAGAGGATGTAGTCGGATTACCTGGAATCATTCCGGGAAGTCAAAAGCGCTAGGTGTTTGAGCGTGCAATTATCGCGCCGAGCCAGAGCAGCCGTCGATCATCATCAAAATTCGATCACACAAGAATCATCGCAGCGCCTGAAGGAATGTAATCAACTCCGCATCCGTTGAGCTTGAATGGTCTCGAATGCGGTTGGCAATGGCGTATAGGGCGGACATCGCTGCCGGAAGGTCACGATCGGCGTAGTAATCACGGGACAGTGCCTCGATTGCCGCCAGCATGTCCCGATGCTCTCCGTCATGGCGATTCAGGTGCTCTGTGCTGATAGCTCCTCCATTCATCACCGAGCGCTCCCGGGCAAAGTGATCGCTGGAAAAAACAAACAGCAAATTCAGCCATGAGCGTACAGCACGACTGCACTCCATCGCGTTGCCACAGGCATCCGAGTCACACATACTTGTTTCGTTGACACCCTCCAGGCAACGGGGCATGCTCTTGAACAGGTCATCGAGCGCCTCGTGATCCCGGTTAATTCGTCGAACGGCGTCATTGACCATGAAAGTCGCTGCCGCTCATTCAAGTTGCGTTCGTTGCTTCATGAACGGACTCTGTTGCGTGAACGATTCAGCAGGATTTGCTACCAAAGCTCGCAATAACTCAGTGACCCGGTTCGATATCGCAGAAAAGCCGGTATCCAGAAGCTGAAGGGCCTCATCGGCATGGCCCTCACTCAAGACTGCAATGATCTGTGTGGCCTCGCGATGGAATGCCTCGTGCGCTTCCATCAACTCATGGATGGTTTCGGGGCTCGCCTGGCTAGGTGCGATACCGGCGTGCAACCAGAGACCTAAGGGGCACTGCACATGGTCGGCGATCGCCAATTCAGTCAGCTTCTCGGCGTCAATGCCGTGAATCGCTGTCTCGAATCGCGCCCGCCATCCGGCATGGACCGTGATGGCGGTCTCAATGTCCGACGACGACAACGAATACGTGGGGCTATTGGGTAACATTTGTTGTTGCAGAATTGAAGCGGCTCCCGGCAAAAACATCCCAGCAACCGAGTGTGCCAATCTGGCGGCTGTGGCGAGTCCGCGAACGTGCATGCAATGCCGGTGCAGATTCTTGGTAAGGATGGATGAGCATGCGCGGGAAGTCAAATCCTCTTCTTTGCCAGCAAGAGGAGTTGAACAAGTTGTTTCGACATGTTGTCGAATGCGTTCAGTAACGCCTGACTGTCTTCCGTTGACTGGTGTTGATTGAGTCGAAGGGCGATGTCGCCCGCAATTTCATGAAACGCGCTGTGCAGACGTGCTATCCGGGTATGGGAATCTCCGCCAAGTATCGCGATCGAGCGCTCCGACGATAACCACCGCCCCAGAGTGCATGCCGTGTCGTCCCGAGCTTTCGTCAAATCAAAAACCTCGGTATTGCTGCCATTGAGCGAGGTCTGGAACCGGGATACCCAGGCACGATGGGCAACGATCGCCGCATCGATCGTGTCGATTGTCATGGTTCATCGCTCCAGTTCTTGATCGTGGTCGGTCAATGAGTGATTCCCAATTCTGACGATTGGTCTGGGTGAGTTTATCCCCTAATCGCTGTATGGTATTCCCGTTTC
>CAMDMZ010000028.1 GCA_945902805.1 Propionivibrio dicarboxylicus
GCTTTCAAAAAAAGCGGCGAGGCTACCTTCAACTATCCATACAACATCCTTGCCATCGGTCACGATAACCGCGAAATCGCGGTCACGCTTCCGTGAAACGGCGGTCACGCTTTGGCGAAATCACCGGTCACGATGGCGTGAAATACGCATGCTTGCGCCATAAACAGCGCCGACGCCCCTTGCCGGCAAGACTCCTTTGATGGCCCATGCGGGAGGTTGCGACTCACGGGCTAAGTCACTGGCATGGGCTAGCTCATAGCCGCTGCAACTATCAAGAGTGATTCCCGCCGCGATGGCGTCAGCGACCGCTGCATCGAATAGCTTTTTTGTAAGGGGGTGCAGAATTTCGGCCCAATATTGAGGGTCGCCGTCGCTCTTGAAATACGCAGCCATCAGATGGTTTCTGATTTTCGGCAAACTGACTTCACCTGAAAAAACCAGTTCCCGAATTTCATCTTGAAGTTCGCCGGCATCAAGCGCAGGCGAATGCTCAATCAAGGATTGCACTAGCTCACCGCGTGAGCTATCATTCTCTGGCAGATTATTGTCGTAACCTATCACGCCGTGCGGGGCTGCCACCCCCACGGCGTTTTTGTCTCCGGCCAGCATTAGCCTGCATCCGCGAGCAGGTGGTCGATGTCTGACTTGCGCCATGCCGTCACGCCTGCAGATAATTTTACGGGTGCTGGGGCTTTCCCTGACTTGACCCATGCCCACCAAGTCGACTTCGCGACCGGGACAATCGCCAGCACTTGTGGCAGGCGAAGAAGAACGTTGTTGTTGATATTGGTTTGCATCGCATCGGCTCCAGTAAGGTTCGATGAGATGCAGATTAGATGGCCGGATGGGGGGCGTAAAAGATCAAATGTCTGGCGTAATTACTTCATTCAAGCAAAAGATGACGATAGCGCACCCAGATATTGCGGATGGCCGTGGCGCTATGTGCATGGGGGCGCCCGCAGAGAAGTTCTGCTGCCCTAGTAAAGGCGCTGCCAATTTCGTAGTCGTTGAATGTAAGCGTGTAGCCTTCACGTCGAAGCTGTGCGACCAATACGACTATTGCGCGCTTGTCCTCGTTCTTGCTTGATTGGCGTCCCAGCTTCTTCACCTTTGCTAGGTGCGCCCTCTGCTCCTTAGACATTTGGGAGCGGGGAATGTCTTGCAACTCGGCAGCCGTCATCTCAGGCACATCGACGCGAGGTCTGCCACGCCCCTGCACCTTAAATCGTCTCAGGGCGCGCGCCAGTTCTTTGATTTCGGCGGTGCTAGGTATCGGCCCGCCGAAAATGGATTTCATGCTGCCCCCCTTATTGGCAGCACGGTCACACACTTCTGCACCGTTCCGCAATAGGTCGCCCAATCGCTCATCAACGCGGCACGCTTGGCGAACTGCGAACCGCGCTGATAGGCACGCTCGACGGCATTCGGCAACTGGTGCGCCAGCGCGTGCTCGGCCACCTCTCGCGGGTAATTGGTGGTCTCTGCCGCCCACATGCGAAAAGTGCTGCGGAAACCGTGGACCGTGATGACATCTCCACTGGCATCAATCCAGACCGGCTTCTCATCGCCATTCATGCGTCGGATCACAGCGGTCAGCGACATATCCGACAAGGGCTGGCCTTTGGTGCCAGCGAACACGACTTCAACATTGTCATCTTTGGGCAACGATGCCAGCAGGGCCAGTGCCGCATCGCTTAGTGGCACCTGATGCTCGCGTTTGGCTTTCATCCGCTCCGCAGGGATGGTCCAGAGCTTGCCGGCCAAGTCGAACTCGGACCATCGAGCACCCCGTACCTCACCCGATCGACAAGCGGTGAGGATGGCGAACTCGACAGCACGGGCCGCTACACCCTCACGCGCCAGCAGGGCCAACATGAATGCGCCGATGTGCTGCCACGGTAACGACGGATGGTTCTTCGTCCGGCTCGTCTTGCTGATGGTGGCCAGCAGGTTTTCCAGGTGGCCTTTCCAGCGCGCAGGATTCTCACCAGTGCGGTAGCCACTGGTGGTCGCCCAGCCCAGCACGGACTCGATACGACCACGCACGCGACTGGCCGTTTCGGTCTTGCTCTCCCAGATCGGTGCAAGGCACTTCACGACCAGACCGGTGTCGATCTCGGCCACGGGCAATTGGCCGAACACCGGACTGGCGTAGGTCTTGAGCGTGTTGGTCCACTGGTCAACATGCTTGGCGTTCTTCCATCCTGCCTTGTGCGCAAGGATGTATGCCTCGGCACACTGGTCGAAGGTCATCATCTTGGCGTCGGCCAGTGAAGCGGCGATCTTGCGCTGCTTCTTGGCCGTTAAAGGATTAAT
Organism: Propionivibrio dicarboxylicus; assembly: GCA_945902805.1. Taxonomy (GTDB): domain Bacteria; phylum Pseudomonadota; class Gammaproteobacteria; order Burkholderiales; family Rhodocyclaceae; genus CAMDMZ01. Next base: position 2,317 of record CAMDMZ010000028.1, read on the forward strand.
CCCATTGAGAACGAGCTTGCGGGCATCTAGTGCTTTCTGGCGTGCGTCTGAAAGACTGACCGTGTGCAATGGCCCCAAGCCCATGCCGAAGGGCTTGCCTTCGATCATGTATCGGTACAGCCACGACTTAACCCCGGCCTGCGTTATCTGGAGCGTCAGCCCGCCACCATCACCATACAACCCCGGCTTGTTGAGTTTCTTAACCTGTAGTGCTGTGAGTCTTTCCAGTTGCCGGGCCATTTTGGTCTCCAACTATCAAATCAACTATCAAATGATAGCTGGATTTGGCTGGATTGCATAGCACTAAATTGGATATGGCATTCTCGTAAAGCCCATACTGGCAGGCATTCGTGGGACATCATTGGACTTGGCTGGATTTCTATCAGGCGGTCTGCGTCTCCGCCAGGAACACTGGCAAAACCAGTCAATGACTGGAGGATAACTCCTCCGAGCTTCTGCTTTGTGAGGTTTGTCACTCTTTATAGAGAATCGCTTCTACCTCAATGTCGCGCCAACCAGCGGGACTCTGAAAGCGTATTGAGTCGCCCTCACGCGCCTTGAGGAGGGCTTTTGCCAGCGGTGAAACCCAACTGATACGTCCCTCTACGGCGTTTGCTTCGTCGATACCCACAATCTGGTAGGTGGCGTGCATGCCATCGCTATCGCAAATTGAAACCGTAGCGCCAAAAAAGACCTGTTCGAGATTTTCCTGCGCGGCGGGGTCGACCACAACTGCGGTTTCCAACCGCTTGGTCAGGAAGCGGATACGTTTGTCCATTTCACGCAAACGCTTCTTGCCGTAGATGTAGTCGCCGTTCTCAGAACGATCACCATTACCAGCGGCCCATGAGACGACCTGCACTAGTGCGGGTCGCTCCACTTTGACCAAGTGCTCGAACTCGGTGCGGATTGCGGCATGGCCGCGCCGGGTCATGTAATTGACCCCATGGGGTAGAACGACTTCGGGTACGTCCTCCTCGTCGTCTGCGTCGTCGGATTCTTTGACAAAAGCCTTATTCATTTCATGGAGCCATTCCGTGGGGACGGAATGGTAGCATCGCGCTCACCATGAATACAGCACCCAACACTCAACCAAGACGCCCAATTGCCGTTGTGCTTACCTTTGCCGCGCTGATCGTTTGCGTGGCGATGGGGATTCGCCATACATTCGGTTTGTTCTTGACGCCAATGAGCATGGAGCACCAATGGGGCCGCGAGGTGTTCAGCTTCGCCATGGCGCTGCAAAACCTGATGTGGGGCGCCTCCCAGCCTTTTGCCGGCTGGCTGGCCGATCGCTATGGAGCGCGTCGTGTGCTATGGGGCGCCAGCCTGCTTTACGCCGCCGGCTTGTTGGGCATGGCGTATGCAAATACCGCCACGGGGATTGCCGCCAGCGCCGGTCTGATGATTGGGATCGCCCAAAGCGGTAGCACCTATAGCGTGGTGTATGCGGCCATGGGAAAGCTGCTGCCCGATAACAAGCGAGCGTGGTCGATGGGGGTCGTCGCGGCGGCCGGTTCCTTTGGCCAGTTCCTGATGATTCCGACGGCATCGGCCTTGATCGGTGGTCTGGGCTGGTTCGGCACGTTGTTGATCTTTGCCGGCGGTGCTTTCCTGATCCTGCCCTTGGGCACAGCGCTGACCCAGGGCATCGTGCAACAAAAAGTCGGTGCTGGCCAGACGGCGGCACAGGCCTTGCGCGAGGCCGGACGCGACCGGAGCTTTCTGCTGCTCACGGCGGGGTACTTTGTTTGCGGTTTCCAGGTGGTGTTCATCGGCGTGCATTTCCCGACCTACCTGATCGACAAGGGCATGGGCGGCGAGATCGGGGTCACCGCGCTGGCGCTGATCGGTCTGTTCAATGTCTTTGGCAGCTATGGAGTCGGCCATCTCGCCGGCCATTTTCAAAAACGCTATCTGCTTGCCGCGATTTACTTCAGTCGCAGCGTGGTCATTAGCCTGTTTCTGCTGGTTCCGCTCACGCCCCTCAGCGTCTATGTGTTCTCGGCGGTCATGGGCGTCCTATGGCTTTCCACGGTGCCGCCGACCAACGCGATCGTTGCCCAGATCTTTGGTCAGCGGTTCTTCGGGATGCTTTCCGGCGTGGTCTTTTTCAGTCATCAGGTAGGCAGCTTTGCCGGCGTCTGGTTGGGCGGGCGGCTTTTCGATTCGACGGGGAATTACGACGTCGTCTGGGGCATCTGTATCCTGCTTGGTATCGTTGCCGCACTGCTGAATCTGCCCATCGACGAACGTCACCCGCAGTTGCAGGCAAACCCCGCCTGAGCCGGCAAGCGACAGCACAAGTTGCGGTAAAATTCGCGTCCACGCAGGGTTGCCAATGCTTTGGCGCCCTCTTTTTCGTTTCTGGAACCTCTGCTCATGCCAGTCATCACTCTTCCCGACGGCTCCCGCCGCGAATACCCTCAGGCCCTGACCGTCGCCGACGTCGCTTCATCCATTGGTGCGGGACTGGCCAAAGCTGCTCTCGCCGGTCGTGTCGATGGCAAACTGGTCGACACCTCCTTCCTGATCAGCCAGGATGCCGCACTGGCCATCGTCACCGAAAAGGATGCCGATGGCATCGAGATGATTCGCCACTCGACCGCTCACTTGCTGGCCTATGCGGTCAAGGAACTTTTCCCCGAGGCGCAAGTCACGATCGGCCCGGTGATCGAGAACGGCTTCTTCTACGACTTTGCATACAAGCGTCCGTTTACACCGGAAGACCTGGCCAACATTGAAAAACGCATGGCCGAGCTTTCAAAACAGGATCATGTCGTCACCCGTGAAGTCTGGTCACGCGATACCGCCGTCGAGTTCTTCAAGGGCATCGGCGAACACTACAAGGCCGAGTTGATCGCCGCGATACCAGCCGATCAGGATGTGTCACTCTATCGCGAGGGTAACTTCATTGATCTGTGTCGCGGTCCGCACGTGCCCTCTACGGCGAAACTGAAGCACTTCAAACTGATGAAAGTTGCCGGCGCCTACTGGCGCGGCGATTCCAAGAATGAACAGTTGCAACGCATCTATGGCACCGCTTGGGCCAAGAAGGAAGAGCTGGACGCGCATCTGCACATGCTCGAAGAAGCCGAGAAGCGCGATCATCGCAAGCTCGGTCGGCAACTGGATTTGTTTCATCTGCAGGATGAAGCGCCCGGCTTGGTCTTCTGGCATCCGCACGGCTGGGCGGTCTGGCAGGAAGTTGAACAGTACATGCGCGCCGTGTATCGTGACAATGGTTATCAGGAAGTGCGCTGCCCACAGATTCTTGATCGCAGCCTGTGGGAGCGTTCGGGGCACTGGGAGCATTATAAAGACAACATGTTCACCACCGAGTCCGAGACGCGCGACTACGCGGTGAAGCCAATGAATTGCCCCGGTCACATCCAGATCTTCAATACCGGTGTCCGTTCGTATCGCGAACTGCCGCTACGCTATGGCGAATTCGGCTCATGTCATCGCAACGAACCTTCGGGCGCTTTGCACGGTGTCATGCGGGTGCGAGGATTTACGCAAGACGACGGCCATATTTTCTGTACCGAAGACCAGATCCAGCCCGAAGTGACTGCTTTCAATGAGTTGGTACGCAAGGTTTACTCGGATTTCGGCTTTAACCATGTTGCCGTCAAATTGGCCTTGCGTCCGGATAGTCGTGTCGGCGAAGACGCACTGTGGGACAAGGCGGAAGCCGCCTTGCGCGCGGGACTTACCGCGAGCGGCCTGGAATGGGAAGAGTTGCCAGGCGAGGGCGCGTTTTATGGCCCGAAGATTGAATTCCACATTAAGGATGCGATTGGCCGTTCCTGGCAGTGCGGCACGGTTCAGGTCGATTTCTCGATGCCGCAACGCCTTGGCGCCGAATATGTGGGCGAAGACAACAGTCGTCATACCCCGGTAATGCTGCATCGCGCAATTCTCGGTTCACTCGAGCGATTTATCGGCATTCTGGTTGAAAACCACGCCGGCGCTTTCCCGTTGTGGCTGGCCCCGGTGCAGGTGGTGGTCATGAATATCTCGGAAGCCCAGTCAGATTACGTCGATAGCGTTGCGAAAAAGCTGCGTGATGCCGGGTTCAGGGTCGAAACAGATTTGCGCGGTGAGAAAATTAACTATAAAATCCGAGAACATAGCTTATTAAAGCGGCCTTATCTGGTTGTTGTGGGTGACAAAGAGAAAGCCGCCGGGTTGGTCGCCTTGCGTGCCCGAGGCAATCAGGATCTCGGGCAAATGTCCCCGGAAGTCTTGATCGAGCACCTGCTGCGCGAAACGCACAGCAAGGGCTTGGCGGTCTGATTTTTTTGTTTTTTTGGAGAACTAAACCATCGCTCAGGAAAAATCGCAGCGTCTGAATGACGAAATTACTGCCCCCGAAGTTCGTCTGGTGGGTACTGAGGGCGAACAGCTCGGCATAGTTTCGATTCGACAGGCGCTGACGCTAGCCGAAGAGGCTGGCGCGGATCTGGTGGAAATTGCGCCCATGGCGCAACCGCCAGTCTGCAAGATCATGGACTTTGGCAAGTTCAAGTATCAGGAAGCCAAGCGTGCGCACGAAGCCAAGCTGAAGCAGAAACAAGTGCAGGTTAAGGAAATCAAGTTTCGTCCGGGTACTGACGAAAACGATTACCAGATCAAACTGCGCAATGTCATCAAGTTTCTGGGTGAAGGCGACAAGGCAAAGATCACGCTTCGTTTTCGCGGTCGAGAGATGGCGCACCAGCAGATCGGTATGCGCGTTCTTGAACGGATCAAGACTGATCTTGAACAGCAAGCCTTGGTAGAGCAGTTTCCCAAGATGGAAGGTCGGCAATTGATCATGGTGCTGGCGCCTTCGAAAAAGAAGCAAGTGTAGTAACTACGGATTTTTAAGGTTTTTTGTTTGCAGCTTGAACGCGAACGAGAAGAAGTGGTTGCGGGTCATCAAGCATCCCCGAGGTGGGGAACACCTGGCAGCCATGTACTAGGAGAAATCTTCGATGCCGAAGATGAAGACCAAAAGCGGTGCCAAGAAGCGATTTGTTGTGCGCGCTTCCGGAAGCATCAAGCGCGCGAGTGCATTCAAGCGCCATATCCTCACGAAGAAAACCACCAAGAGCAAGCGCCAGTTGCGCGGCGTTCACGCCGTTCATGCCGCCGACGTTCAGTCGGTGCGTGCCATGCTACCTAACGGTTAAGGAGAGACACCATGCCAAGAGTAAAACGTGGTGTAACGGCGCGCGCGCGCCATAAAAAGGTTCTTGATCAGGCCAAGGGATATCGCGGCCGTCGTTCCAAGGTTTACCGTATCGCCAAAGAAGCGGTGATGAAGGCCGGTCAATATGCTTACCGTGACCGTCGTCAGCGAAAGCGCCAGTTCCGTGTTTTGTGGATCGCTCGTATCAATGCGGCCGCACGTGAGCTGGGCATGAAGTACAGCACCTTCATGAATGGCTTGAAGAAAGCGTCGATCGAAGTTGACCGCAAGGTTCTCGCCGATCTCGCCGTATTCGACAAGCCGGCGTTTGCAGCCCTTGCCGCGCAAGCCAAAGCCCAGCTTCCGGCCTGATACTTTGGCCCGAGAACAAGGAGGCCTGCAGCTGGGGCCTCCTTTTTTCATGGTGTAACCATCAAGACCGATGAACGAACTTGATCAACTTATTCAAGCTGCTGAAGCTGACTTTTCAGCAGCCACAGAGCCCGCACGGCTGGAAGATGCAAAAGCCCGATATCTAGGGAAAGATGGCTCGCTGACGAGTCTCCTGAAGGGCTTGGGCAAATTGCCGGCGGACGAGCGCAAGACCGCCGGAGCGGCGATCAATGCCGCCAAAGCACGTATAGAGTCGGCGCTGGCGGGACGGCGCGATGCGCTCAAGAACGCCCAGCTCGAAGCCCAACTGGCCGCAGAAGCGCTTGATGTCACACTCCCTGGACGTGGCATGACGGCCGGCAGCCTACATCCGGTAACGCGCAGCCTGGAGCGTATCGAGGCATTGTTCCGCTCGATCGGATTCGACGTTGCCGATGGTCCCGAGATAGAGACAGACTGGCACAATTTCACCGCTCTGAACACGCCGGAGAATCATCCTGCGCGTTCGATGCACGATACCTTCTACTTGTTAGACGAAACTGGCAAGGTCCGCGAGGACGTTCTGTTGCGCACCCACACCAGTCCGGTGCAGGTTCGCGCCATGTTGGCGCACGTTCAAAATCACCAACATCTCGAGACGATGCCCGAGTTACGAGTGATCTGCCCCGGCCGCGTTTATCGTGTTGACTCGGATGCCACGCACTCGCCTATGTTTCACCAGGTCGAAGGTCTCTGGATTGGCGAGAACGTCAGCTTTGCTGACCTCAAAGGTGTAGTCGCGGATTTCTTGCGACGCTTTTTCGAGAATGATGACCTCAAGGTCCGGTTCCGTCCGTCGTTCTTCCCGTTCACTGAGCCTTCCGCAGAAATCGATGTCGCGTTCATGAGTGGCGCCCTTGAAGGGCGCTGGCTGGAAATCGCCGGTTGTGGCATGGTCCATCCGAACGTCTTGCGCTTTGGCGGTTTCGATCCCGAAAAATACACCGGGTTTGCTTTTGGCATGGGGCCGGATCGCCTGGCCATGCTGCGTTATGGTATCAACGACCTGCGCCTGTTTTTCGAAGGCGACTTGCGCTTTCTCTCGCAGTTTCAATAAATTATGCAATTTTCTGAATCCTGGCTGCGTAGCCTTTGCAATCCCGCGCTATCGACGGATGAACTCTGTCATCTGCTGACCATGGCCGGCCTCGAAGTCGAGGAAAACGACCCAGTCGCCCCGGAGTTTTCGAACGTCGTGGTGGCGCAAATACTCAGCGTTGAAAAGCATCCTGACGCCGACAAGTTGAAACTATGTAGCGTCAATGTGGGCACTGGGACTCCGTTGCAGATCGTCTGTGGTGCGCCAAATGCCGCTGCGGGGATGAAAGTGCCGTGTGCGCTGGTCGGCGCCAGATTGCCTGGCATCGAAATTAAGAAAGCCAAAGTTCGCGGTATTGAAAGCTTCGGCATGCTCTGTTCGGCTCGTGAGTTAGGGCTTTCTGACGATCATGGCGGTTTATTGCCGCTATCGGCTGACGCACCGGTAGGCGTGGATATCCGTAGCCATCTTGATCTGAACGATCGCAAGATCACAATCAAATTGACGCCGAATCGCGCCGACTGTCTTTCCTTGCTGGGTGTCGCGCGCGAATTGTCGGCACTCACGGGCGCCCCGTTGGCGGCACCTTCTATCACGCCAGTTGTACCCGCGATCGAGGATATGCGCACGATTGTTTTGGATGCGCCGGAGTCTTGTTCTCGTTATTGCGGTCGCATTATTCGTGATGTCGATACCAGTACTCCTACACCCGAGTGGATGAAACGCCGGATCGAACGTAGTGGTATCCGCTCAATATCCTTTCTGGTGGATGTCACCAACTATGTAATGCTGGAACTCGGGCAGCCATTGCATGCTTTCGATGATTCCGAACTGTCCGGCGCGATTTATGTTCGCCATCCCAAAGCGGGTGAACAATTGCTGCTGCTCAATGAGCAATCGGTGGCGCCTAGCGCCAGCACTGCCTTGATCGCCGACGATGCCAAGCCATTGGCCATTGCAGGCATTATGGGGGGCGAACATTCCGGTATCAGCGAATCGACAAAAGATCTCTTCCTTGAGAGTGCGTTCTTCCCTCCCGTCGCCATTGCCGGCAAGGCGCGTGCCCTTGGCTTCACCTCCGACGCATCCCACCGCTATGAGCGTGGCGTCGATTTCGAACTGCAACGAGCGGCGATCGAGCGGGCAACTCACCTAATCTTGGAAAGTTGTGGCGGCAATCCGGGCCCTGTCGTTGAGGCCGTAGCCCTTGAACACCTTCCGGTGCGAAAACCGGTTCTACTACGCACGCATCGCGTTACCAAAGTCTTGGGAATCAAACTCGAGAATGCTCGGATCGAGACCATGCTGCGCGGTCTTGGCCTCAAGGTTGAACCAGTGATGGACGGGTTTCGTGTTATGCCTCCATCTTTCCGTTTCGACATCGAAATTGAAGAAGACCTGATCGAGGAACTCGCCCGGATCTACGGTTACGACAATATCCCATCTGCGCCGCCAACTGCGCGATTGGGCATGATGCCAGCCGTTGAAACATGGCGCGGGCCGATGCAACTGCGGCGCCAATTGGCAGCACGCGGCTTTCATGAGCTGGTGAATTTCAGTTTTGTTGAGGCCACTTGGGAAGCTGATTTTGCGGCTAATAGCAACCCCATTACTCTGGCCAACCCTATTGCCAGTCAAATGAGCGTCATGCGCTCAACGCTTATCGGTGGGTTAGTTGGCGTGTTGATTGCGAATCGCAAACGTCAAGCCGATCGTGTACGTGTGTTCGAAATTGGCCGTTGTTTTCTTGCCAGCAATGAGCCACAACCAATTAAGGGTTTTCATCAACCAGTACGGATTGCGGCCTTGGCCAGCGGCGCAGCCCTGCCAGAACAGTGGGGCGTACCGACCCGGAATATCGATTTCTACGACCTGAAAGCTGATATTGAATCCTTGTTAGGCGCGATGTCGGTCACATTCCAACCGTGTGAACATCCGGCGCTCCATCCGGGACGTTGTGCGTCGATACTATACGGTGGTAAGAATATTGGCGTCCTTGGTGAACTCCATCCGCGCTGGGTTCAGAAATACGAACTTGGGCCGGCGCCAATTGTTTTCGAAATCGACCTTGAGCCGTTAACGATCCTGTCATTGCCTGCGTACGAGGAACTCTCACGGTTCCCGGCCGTGGTGCGCGACTTGGCCCTGGTGGTTAGCCAGACACAGGTGCTTCGACCTCTGCTCGACAGCCTGATTCGGGCTGCTCCGGGCATAGTTCGTGGCATACACCTATTCGATGTGTATCAAGGACGTGGCTTGCCAGAAGGCCAAAAAAGCCTTGCCTTTCGTATAGTTATGCAAGATACTCATCGCACTCTTGAAGATGCTGAAGTCGAGGCGGCTGTTGCCGCACTGCTGGCTATCGCCACGCGCGATTTCAATGCAAGCTTGAGAGTTTGACCCCGGAGATATTGGATGACCCTCACCAAGGCCGAACTAGCCGACCTGTTGTTCGAGAAGGTCGGACTCAACAAACGCGAAGCGAAGGATATGGTGGAAGCTTTTTTTGATGAGGTACGTCAAGCGCTTGAAAATGGTGATGGCGTCAAGCTCTCTGGCTTCGGCAATTTTCAATTGCGCGACAAACCACAACGCCCCGGACGCAATCCTAAAACCGGCGAAGAAATTCCGATCACGGCACGGCGTGTCGTGACTTTTCACGCCAGTCAAAAATTAAAAATTGCGGTAGAGACGACCCCGCGTGGCCACTCAACAAATTAGTAGCAACGACCTGCCGCCGATTCCGGCCAAGCGCTATTTCACCATTGGTGAAGTGAGCGAGTTGTGCGGTGTCAAGCCTCATGTGCTTCGCTATTGGGAGCAGGAATTTACCCAATTGCGCCCAGTCAAGCGTCGAGGTAACCGCCGCTACTATCAGCACCACGAAGTGTTGCTGGTTCGTCGGATACGGGAACTGTTGTATCAGGAAGGGTTCACCATCAGCGGCGCACGAAATCGCCTCGACGATGGTCCCGGACGCGGACACGATCACCTTGAAGCTGCTCCGGCGCCCGCCGACGGTTCGGTGCGTGCGCAAGTGCGAAGCATTATTGAATTCCTTCGGGCGGCGTGACGTCTGCGCCATATCCTTTGCTATAATTCCCCTTCTCGGCGTGTAGCGCAGCCTGGTAGCGCACTTGCATGGGGTGCAAGGGGTCGCGAGTTCGAATCCCGCCACGCCGACCAGTACCGAAGCCCGTTAGCGAACTCAGCCGCTGACGGGCTTTTCCTTTTTTGATGGAGGAAGATGTCCTGATCGGCTGAAACTGCCGCCAGAAAATTCGTCTCCTTTTGTATGTATAGAAAATGGCTTAGGCTTGTAGGCCGTTTCTCATCCCAGGAGGTCATGCCATGCAGGTCAAGGATAGCGTTTTCATCATTACCGGAGGGGCCTCGGGACTTGGCGCTGCCACTGGCCGGCTACTCGTTTCGCTTGGTGCCAGGGTAATTTTGGCTGACCTCAATAAAGCGGCGGGTGATGCTCTTGCTGCTGAGCTTGGCGCCAACGCGCGTTTCGTTAGTACCAATGTGGCCGATGAGGCGAGCGCTCAAGCATGCGTCAATTCGGCGGTAGAAAACTTTGGCAGTCTGCACGGGCTGGTTAATTGTGCGGGCATCGCGACGGCTGAGAAAGTATTGGGTAAGAACGGACCACACACGCTGGATGCTTTTGCTCGCACGGTGACAGTTAACTTGGTCGGTAGTTTCAACATGATCCGCTTAGCTGCAGATGCGATGAGCAAAGGCGAGCCAAATGCAGCCGGCGAACGTGGCGTTATCGTCAATACGGCGTCGGTTGCTGCTTACGATGGTCAGATTGGTCAGGCAGCGTATGCCGCATCCAAGGGCGGTATCGTCGGCATGACCTTGCCGGTGGCGCGCGAACTGGCGCGGTTCGGAATTCGCGTGATGACCATAGCCCCGGGAATCTTTGAAACCCCCATGTTGCTTGGGATGCCGCAGGAGGTCCAAGACGCCTTGGGCAAGATGGTTCCCTTCCCCTCTCGCTTGGGCAAACCGAGCGAATATGCGGCACTTGCGCGCCACATCATCGAGAACGAAATGCTCAACGGTGAAGTGATCCGCCTTGATGGCGCGATCCGAATGCAGCCAAAGTAGTGTCAGCAGACGACTTTCCCTGTTATCACTGTGGTCTGCCAGTTCCGAGCGGCGCGGATTTTGGCGTCCTAATCGAGCAGCAGCGACGTGAGATGTGTTGTGCTGGCTGCCAGGCGGTCGCACAGGCAATTGTCGATAACGATCTGAGCGAGTATTACCGGCATCGTGATGCGATGCCGGAGAGTCCGCGTGAAGCCTTGCCGCAGGCGCTGCAGGAACTGGGCTTGTTCGATCATCCGGATGTGCAGAAAACTTTCGTTCGTCCGGTGAGTGAGCACGAACAGGAGGCGGCGCTCATTCTCGAAGGCATTACGTGCGCGGCCTGCGTCTGGCTCAATGAGTCCCACGTGCGCCGCCAACCGGGCGTAACGGCAGTCGACATCAACTACGCCACTCGTCGGGCGCGGGTGCGCTGGGATAGCCGCGTTACGCGCCTCTCGGCAATTCTCGAGGCGGTCGCAGCCATCGGCTATCGCGCCCATCCTTATGATGTCGCCCGTTCCGAGGAACTGGCGCAGAAAGAGCGCAAAGCCGCGTTGTGGCGTTTGTTTGTTGCCGGTTTTGGCATGATGCAGGTGATGATGTATGCCTTCCCGGTGTACATCGCCGATGGCGACATGACGGCCGACATTGAGCAGTTGATGCGTTGGGCCAGTTTAATTCTCACCGCACCGGTCATTCTGTATTCGGCGGCACCGTTCTTTACTAGTGCTTGGCGGGATCTCAAATTGCGCCGGGTAGGCATGGATGTCCCAGTGGCACTTGGGGTGGGGATTGCCTTTGCCGCCAGTGTCTGGGCGACGCTGACCGCCACGGGTGACGTGTACTTTGATTCGGTCACCATGTTTGTCTTCTTTCTATTGACCGGGCGTTATTTTGAAATGATGGCGCGCCAGAAGGCCGCGCGCAGTATCGAGACCTTGGCCCGCGCAATCCCCGCATTTGCGACGCGCTTGCTGGATTGGCCGCAGACCGAGAGCGAGCGGGTGGCGGTCGCCGAACTCAGAGTCGGCGATACGGTACAGATCAAACCCGGCGAGACCATTCCCGCCGATGGCACCGTGCTCGATGGGGCAAGTTATGCGGATGAGTCACTGCTTACCGGGGAGAGTCGTCCGGTAAGCAAACGTCGGGATGATGTCCTGACCGGCGGCAGTGTGAATGTGGAAAGTCCTTTGGTTATGGCCGTGCAACGGGTGGGTGAGTCGACGCGCCTGGCGGCCATCCAGCGCCTGATGGAGCGAGCATCGGCCGAAAAGCCCCGCTTGGTCGAGATGGCCGACAGGATTGCGGGCCGCTTTGTGTTTGTCTTGCTGCTCGTAGCGATTGTGACGGCGCTGATGTGGTGGTGGCTGGACCCGGGCAAGGCGCTTTGGATTTTCGTCGCAGTCTTGGTGGTCAGTTGCCCCTGTGCGCTCTCATTAGCGACACCGGCGGCACTCACCGTCGCAACGGGTGCGATGGCGGCGCGCGGCGTGCTGGTGACGCATGGTCACGCGATCGAAACCCTGGCGCGGGCGACTGATATGGTGTTTGACAAGACCGGTACCTTGACCGAGGGGCGGTTGCAGATCGCCGAAGTGATTCCGCTTGTCGGCGACGTCGAGACCGCTCGACGATTGGCTGCGGCTCTTGAGCACGGTTCCGAGCACCCGATTGGACGCGCCCTACGTGAGGGAATCGACGCCAGCGATCTACTGGTAATTGACCAACGCGCCAAGACTGGCGCAGGCGTGGAGGGGACGATCAACGGAGCTTTGTTACGTCTGGGTTCACCGGCTTATGTTGCGGCCCTCCACGGGCAGCCGGTTCCACACCATCTAAATGAAAAAGTCGGTGCTGGCGGGACGGCGATCGCCCTGGGCGACGAACGCGGCTGGCGGGCGTTCTTCTTTCTGGCCGATACGTTGCGCGAGGACGCCATCGCCATGGCGGCAAGCCTGCGTGCCGCCGGTATCCGTCTCGCTATTTTTAGCGGTGATTCTCCAGCAGCAGCCAACTACGTTGGCGTCCAGTTAGGGATCAAGGATGTTCGCGGCGGTATGTCGCCCGAAGACAAACACCAGACACTCAAAGCCATGCAGGACTCCGGTGCTGTGGTGGCGATGACCGGCGACGGCGTGAATGATGCGCCGGTGCTGGCGCAGGCTCAGGTTTCCGTCGCCATGGGCGGTGGTGCCGATCTTGCCCGCTCCAATGCCGATATCGTCCTGCTCGGCAATAGTCTGCAGGCGCTGGCCGATGGGCTAGGTCAGGCTAGGCGGACCTTGCGCATCGTGCACCAAAATCTTGTTTGGGCGTTTGCATACAACCTGATCGCCATTCCAATGGCCATGGCGGGCTGGGTGACACCCTGGATGGCCGGTATCGGCATGTCGGCAAGTTCTCTGCTGGTGGTGCTGAATGCTCTGCGATTGCAGACAAAAAATGGAGGCGGGCGCTGACATGGACATACTCTATTTGCTAATCCCGCTTTCGGTGGTATTGGTATTCGTGATCGCCATTTTGTTTTGGTGGTCCCTGCGTGACGGTCAGTATGACGATCTCGAAGGGCCAGGGCATCGAATCCTCATGGATGACGATCGGGCGACGATCGCGTCTGAGGGTGACACAGTGGGCCAGTTACCCGGCAATACCCGAGGTAAGAATCCATCGTAATCAGGCAAGGGCAGGGCGAAACAATTTGTCACTTTTTGATGCAGGTCAAAGCATCGAGCGCCATAATGACCATAATGCGGTCAAGGACGTTGTGCTGCAAGATGTAATGTAGCGCACGCCAAGTTCTCTCTGTTGGGGTTGGGGGTGCGCATAGCGCACCCTTTTTTTCTTTGTAGTGCGCCAATCGTGCCTATCTTGCCAATCGACGCTGCGCAACCACCCCACCACACCAGTCAATGTGAATTTCCTCGCCCATGCGTATAGTCGGATTCGTATGTTTAATGGCGTCAATAGAAATTGTGTGGGTGCATGATTCTTGATGTAGGTCAAAATGCTGTCCGCTCAGCCGTGTAAGCTGCGGCCGGAAGTTTCTTGTAGCAACTGGGGGGGAGCGTTGTTTTTCTTTGGCACCGAGTGCAAAGGAAGGCGATGTAACCAAGCTGTTTTATTTCTTAGATAGTGAGGTGATTAACATCATGCAATCGCAAGCGACTTATAACTACAAAGTCGTGCGTCAGTTCGCTGTGATGACCGTAATCTGGGGCATCGTTGGCATGCTGGTTGGCGTCATCATTGCCGCCCAGCTGGTTTGGCCTGAACTGAGTGTTCACGAATTTCTGAGCTACGGCCGTCTGCGCCCGCTCCATACTAACGCTGTTATTTTCGCCTTTGGCGGTTGCGCGTTGTTTGCTACCTCGTACTACGCGGTACAACGTACCAGTCATGCGCCGCTGTTTGCGCCTGGTCTGGCAGCCTTTACCTTCTGGGGTTGGCAAGTGGTCATTGTGCTTGCTGCGCTGTCTCTTCCGCTGGGCTTTACGTCCGCCAAGGAATACGCCGAACTCGAGTGGCCAATCGATATCCTGATCACCATCGTCTGGGTTTCCTACGCCATCGTCTTCTTCGGCACCATTGCCAAGCGCACGGTTTCGCACATTTATGTGGCGAACTGGTTCTTCGGTGGTTTCATTTTGACAGTTGCCATATTGCATCTGGTCAATAGCGCTGAGATCCCGGTGTTTGCCGCCGGTATCCTGACGCCCAAGTCCTACTCGGCCTATGCGGGTGTTCAGGACGCCATGATCCAGTGGTGGTATGGTCACAATGCCGTGGGCTTCTTCCTGACTGCAGGCTTCCTAGGCATGATGTATTACTTCGTGCCGAAGCAAGCAGGTCGTCCGGTGTATTCCTATCGCCTGTCGGTTGTTCACTTTTGGGCGCTGATCTTCACCTACATGTGGGCGGGTCCGCACCATCTGCACTACACGGCTTTGCCGGACTGGACGCAATCGGTAGGCATGATCTTCTCGCTGATTCTGCTGGCTCCGAGCTGGGGTGGTATGATCAACGGCATCATGACCTTGTCGGGCGCCTGGCACAAACTGCGTGACGACCCGGTTCTCAAGTTCATGATCACTTCGCTTTCCTTCTACGGTATGTCCACGTTTGAAGGCCCGATGATGTCGATCAAGACCGTCAATGCGCTGTCGCACTACACCGACTGGACCGTTGGCCACGTGCACTCCGGTGCCTTGGGCTGGGTCGCGATGATCTCCATTGGCTCGATCTACTATCTGCTGCCACGCCTATTTGGCAAGGCTGAAATGTACTCGACCAAGCTGATCACCACGCACTTCTGGATCGCAACGATTGGTGTCGTGCTGTATATCGCCTCGTTGTGGATTGCCGGTGTGATGCAGGGCCTGATGTGGCGCGCCACGAACGTTGATGGAACGCTGACCTACTCCTTCGTGGAATCGGTCAAGGCCTCCTACCCGTTCTGGACGATTCGTCTGCTCGGCGGTGTGTTGTTCCTCTCGGGCATGATCCTGATGGCTTACAACATGTTCATGACCATTGCTGGTGGCCGTGCAGTCAATGACGCCCGCGTGCCTGTGCCCGCTGGCGCGCACTAAGCCTTCAGCCAAGAAAAGGAGCTATGAATCATGTTGACGCATGACAAAATCGAACGCAACGTAGGTCTGATGATCGTGCTGATCATCCTCACGGTCAGTGTGGGTGGTCTGCTCGAAATCGTCCCGTTGTTCTTCCAGAAGTCCACCACGACCCCGATCAACGAACTGGTCAAGCCGTATGACCCGCTTCGCCTTGCTGGTCGTGACATCTACATCCGCGAAGGCTGCTACAACTGCCACTCGCAGATGATCCGTCCGTTCCGCGCTGAAACCGAGCGCTATGGCCACTACTCTGTGGCGGGTGAGTATGTTTACGATCACCCGTTCCAGTGGGGTTCCAAGCGTACTGGTCCTGACCTGGCTCGTGTGGGTGGCCGTTATTCTGATCAGTGGCATCGCACTCACCTGCTGCAACCGCGTGATGTGGTTCCTGAGTCGAATATGCCGGCCTACTACTGGCTGGATCGTCCGCTAAAGGATCCGGTAATCGGCGCCAAGATGGCTGCTTTGCGTACCGTGGGCGTGCCTTATACCGATCAGGAAATTGCTGACGCGCCGAAAGCGCTCGAAGGCAAGACCGAAGTCGAGGCCGTGATTGCTTATCTGCAAGGCATGGGTCTTGCACTCAAGCAGACACGCTAAGCCATGGATATCAACGACCTGCGTTCCATCAGTACGGTACTGGCATTCGTGTCATTTTTAGGTATCGTCTGGTGGGCGTATTCGGATCGCCGCAAGGATACCTACGAGGCGGCAGCGATGCTGCCCCTCGATGACGACAGCGAATTGATCCCGCAGGCGATGCGGACTAACGAAAGGAAATCATCATGAGTGATTTTGTAAGCGGTTTTTGGAACATGTACGTGATGGTCATCGTACTGCTCAGTGTTCTGGGCTGTGGGGTGTTCTTGTGGACCCAAAGTTCGGCTTTGCACAAGCCGGGTGAAACCACGGGCCACGTTTGGGATGAGGATCTGGCCGAGTTCAGCAATCCGCTGCCGAGTTGGTGGCGTTGGCTGTTCTATATCACCGTGGTTTTCGCGCTGTTTTATATCGCGATGTACCCCGGCTTCGGTAACTTCGGCGGCCAATTCGGCTGGACATCGAAGAATCAGTACGAGAAGGAAATGGCTGATGCGGATACCAAGTTTGGTCCCGTCTTCAAGAAGTACCAGTCCCAAGACGTTATGGCCGTGGCGGCCAACAGTGAAGCCAAGGAAATGGGCCAGCGCCTGTTCCTGACTTACTGTGCGCAGTGTCACGGTTCTGATGCCAAGGGTGCCAAGGGCTTCCCGAATCTCACCGACAAGGACTGGTTGTTTGGTGGTGCGCCGGATCAAATCAAGGAATCAATCATCAAAGGCCGCGATGCAATGATGCCGGCCAAAGGTGTGAAGCCTGATTTGAACGGTGATCAGATCAAGGATCTGGCCAATTACGTTCGCTCGTTGTCTGGGCTCCCGGGTGATTCGATCCGTGCTCAACGTGGCATGGAAGTATTCGGTGCCGCATGTGCTGCCTGTCACGGTGCAGAAGGCAAGGGTACCGTTGGTTTGGCACCGAACCTGACCGACAAGACCTGGCTCTATAGCAGTTCGGAAGAAGCCATCATCGAGACTATCACCAAGGGACGCGTGAATCGTATGCCGGCATTTGGCGAGTTCCTCGGCGATGCCAAGATTCATCTGCTGACCGCCTACGTCTATGGCCTTGGTGGCGGTGAAGCGGCTGCTCCGGCTGCCGCCGCCGCTGCACCCGAAGCTGCTGCACCCGCCGCTGCTCCGGCTGAAGAAAAGAAGTAATTGCTTTACATCACCCCGGCCGCATGGCCGGGGTGTTTTTAGCTTTAAAATATTAGCATCCGCTAATGCACAGGTTGTAAGCCATCATGAATACGCCCTCGACAGACAAATCCACGGACAAGAAAGCCGCTGAACAGCTGGTCGCCGAAAGTCTCTACGAGGTACGCAAGAAGATTTACGTCCGGACCATCTCCGGCTTATTTACCAACTGGCGTTGGGCGCTGGTTTGGATTACCCAAATTTTGTACTACGGATTGCCGTGGCTTCCATGGGGTGGCCGTCAGGCGGTCTTGTTCGACCTAGTTGAACGCAAGTTCTATATTCTTGGCTTGGTGTTCTGGCCGCAAGACGTATTCTTCCTCGCCATTCTGCTAATTATTGCGGCTTACGCGCTCTTCCTGTTCACCGCAATCGGCGGCCGCCTTTGGTGCGGATACGCGTGTCCACAAACGGTTTACACCGAAATATTCATGTGGATCGAGACGAAAATCGAAGGCGAGCGCAATGCGCGTATGAAATTCGACGCCGCACCCATGAGTGCGAAAAAGGCGTTGCGCCGTTCGGCCAAATATCTCGCCTGGTCCGTATTTTCACTTTGGACGGGCCTCACCTTCGTCGGATATTTTTCACCCATCACCACGTTGTGGACCGACTTTTGGAGTTTCAATCTTGGGCCATGGGAAACCTTCTGGATCTTTTTCTACGGTGCGTTCACCTTGGCCTTTGCGGGTTTCATGCGAGAGCAGGTATGCAAATACATGTGCCCATACGCCCGGTTCCAGGGCGTAATGTTCGACCCGGATACGCTGGTAGTTACCTATGACGCCGAACGCGGCGAGCCACGGGGTACGCGCAAGAAGGGCGTCGATCCCAAATCAATCAATAAAGGCGATTGCGTTGATTGTGAGATTTGCGTGTATGTGTGCCCGACCGGGATCGATATTCGCAAAGGACTGCAGTACGAGTGTATAGGCTGTGGTGCCTGTATTGATGCCTGCGATCAGGTCATGGACAAGGTGGGCTATCCACGCGGACTTATACGGTATTCAACCGAGCATGCGATCGAGCAACATTGGGGCTGGAAAGATATCGTTGGTCACATCGCCCGGCCACGGATCATTTTGTACAGCGTGATCCTCGCCGCGATTTGCGTTGCTTTGGTCTGGGGAATTTCCAACAAAGCGTCGCTGCGCGTTGATGTTATCCGCGATCGCGCCTCATTGGCCCGCGAAGTTGAAGGCGGGTTGGTCGAAAACGTATATCGCTTGCACGTCATGAACGTATCGGAAGAAGCGCGAACCTATGAAATTAAGGTCACCGGACTGAACGGGATAGAACTGATTGGCGAGAGCAAAGTCGAGCTACCGTCCGCCGGTGCCAAGTCAGTTCCTATACAAATTCGAGTACCGCCAGAGTCGGGCAAAAAGGGCTCCAATACAATCTATTTCGACGTGAAATCAGTCACTGACGAAAAAGTCGCGGTGCACGAGAAGGCGACATTCTTTCAACCATGAACGGAACTACGTTGACTACTCCTATCAAACCCTGGTTTCGTGAGCCTTGGCCGTGGATACTCGCTGCCGGACCTGCCATCGTGGTCGTTGCTGGAATTACGACTGCTTGGATTGCGATCAAGTCAAACGATGGTTTGGTCACTGAAGATTATTACAAGAAAGGTCTGACGGTCAGCCATACACTCGCCCAGAGTGAGCGCGCAACCAAGGTCGGCCTTCAGGCCGGGGTGCGCGTCACCAGCGACACCTTGACGGTTCGCCTCGCCGCTGCGGATACGTCGTTTGTGCTGCCACCAACCTTGGTCGTGACGGTGTCGCATCCAACCCGTGCCGGTCTTGATCAAACCCGGATACTTGCTCGTACGGGCGACCTCTACGGCGGCGAGTACAGATTGCCGGCCTCGGGTCATTGGTTGGTGATGATGGAAGATGAATCAAAAACATGGCGCTTGATGGGGAACGTGATTCTTCCTGCGACCGGGGAAACTTTGATTGGTGGTCTAGCACCGACTACAAAGAAGTAGTTTCAAACCTAAACGTAAGCTGTTTGTCTAACTGAAGGGAGATAGCATCATGGAAGCATGGAAACTGCTGTTAGGGAGTGATATCGGTCTGGCGAGTGTGGCGACGATTGCGTTTTGTATCGTCATGGGTTTTTATTTCATTGGCTATGTCAAGAAAATGGCCGCTGAAGACGAGCGCAAAGCAAAGAAATGAGAGTTTTGGCGGGGGGGCAACCCTCCGCTGACTGTATCGCAGCTACCAGGGGGAGCGCATGAAAAAAGTGTTTTTGGTCTTCTGGCCGTCGTTCCTGGTGGCCGCCATTGCGGAGGGATTGTTTTTTTCAATCATCGATCCGCAGGAACTGTATCTTTTCGGCCAGGTCGTGCATTTCTCACCGGTCGCCACCTATTCAATCGCATTCATTGGCTTCTGGGTGGTCTGCGCAGCGTCCAGCATGCTGACGTTTTTCCTTAACCGCAGCGCCGCCGAGGTCAATCAAAAAGTCGGCGCTGGCGGCACGGCGATATAACGGTCTAGGTCCGCCAGGGCAAGACAATGTTTGCCCGTGGCGACAATTCCTGATTGGCTAACGATAGACCAGAACGGGAATCTTGGAGTGCGTTAGCACTTTTTGTGTTTCCGAGCCCAACAGCAAGCCACTGATTCCACGCCGTCCGTGGGATGCCATAAAAATCAGGTCACAGTTGGCCGAATCTGCAGCAGCAATGATGGCCTCATAGGGCACGTCATTTACTACCGATATGGACGTGAATTCAACGCCGGCCAGTTTCGCCATCGCTTCGCAGCGAATCAGCACTTCAACTGCCTGATGATCAGCCATCTCTGAGAATTTTTCAGGAGTCGTGGGGTCAATCAAGGCACCTTCGCCGTAAAACGCGACCGGATAATCCGGT
The DNA here is from genome assembly GCA_945902805.1 of Propionivibrio dicarboxylicus. Classification (GTDB taxonomy): domain Bacteria; phylum Pseudomonadota; class Gammaproteobacteria; order Burkholderiales; family Rhodocyclaceae; genus CAMDMZ01. Next base: position 22,391 of record CAMDMZ010000028.1, read on the forward strand.
TTGGCAAAGAAGAACGTTACCCGCGCACCCGCTTCACGGGCAAAACTAATGGCGCGGGCAACCGTGCCGGTAGAAAGTTCAGAGCCGTCGGTCGGTACCAGAATGTTCTTAAACATGATCTTCCCCTAGGTTGAAATGAGGCCAGACTACCCCACTCACATTTGATTGCGTTGATGCAGGTCAACACCCTTTTTTGTACAAGGAGAATCATAGACGGCATCCGCCGCATCAGCGGCAATGGAGTTGACGATGACGACCACAAAATCTGCCCAAATGCCCCAAGCGGCATGGAAGGCCGCAAAAGCCGAGATTGAGTCAACGATTGATCCGATGGGAATGACCACCCCTTTGTTGCATGCCCAGCTAGCCTGGATGTCGCATCCACAAGAACTGGCGGAGGCCGCTGCGGAGTTTTCCTCCAAACTCTGGAGTTTGCAGGCCCATTCGTGGCGACGTGCGCTGGGCATGACCAACGACGACGTCGAAAAGCCGAATCCGGACGACACTCGATTCGCCGATCCAATGTGGACCGATGCGGCCAGCTGGGACATCACTAAAGAGTGGTATCTGATGTTCACCCACCACATTCAGAACATGCTCTACGAGGCGCCGGGGATGGCAAACCGTGATCGTCGGCGGGCCGCGTTCTGGTGGCGGGAATGGCTCAATGCCATGGCACCAACGAATTTCTTGTGGACCAATCCGATGGCGATGCAAAAGGCCGCCGAGAGCAATGGCGAAAGCCTGGTTCGCGGTATGAAGAATTTCCTCGCCGACCTTAAGGCCGGCGACATTCGTATGACGACCTCCGACAGCTTCAAGGTGGGACAGAATCTCGCCACCACTCCGGGCAAGGTCGTTTTTCGCAATCGGATGCTGGAAGTTATCCGCTATACACCGAGCCAGGAAAAGGTTCATTCAACCCCCATCGTCATTGTCACGCCTTGGATCAACAAGTTCTACATTCTTGATCTGAATTCGAAAAAAAGCCTGGTGCGCTTTCTTGTTGAGCAAGGCTTCGATGTCTATATCACCAGTTGGAAGAACCCAGACCCGACGATGAAGGACGTTAGTTTCGACGATTATTTGACGGAGGGCATTTCCAAGATTATTGATGTGGCTAAGGGCATCTCGGGCGCTGGTCAGGTCCATGCCGTCGGCTACTGTATCGGCGGAGCCGCGCTGACGACATACATGGCGTGGGCAAACGCGCATTACGAAGCCAAGGACGTTCCGGTGAAGTCGGTGACACTGCTAACGACCTTAGTCGACTATCACAAGCCTGGCGATATCGAGGTTTTTCTGGATGAAGGCAGCTTCAAATGGTTGTCCCGAAACATGGAGAAGAAGGGTTTTCTCGATGGAAAGGAAATGGCCTCCGCGTTCCGCCTGTTGCGTTCGAACAGCCTGATCTGGCACTACGTTGTTCATGGCTATCTCTACGGTGAAACGCCGCCGCCGTTTGATGTGTTGTTCTGGAATATGGACACGACGCGAATGCCAGCCAAGATGCACTCGTGGTACCTGCGCAATTTCTACCTCGACAACGCGCTGATCAAGAAAGACGAACTGACCATTGCCGGCGAGAAAATTGACCTGGGTCGTATCGTGCAGCCGGTATATGCCGTTGCGGCCGCCGATGACCATATTGCGCCGTGGCGTCAAACTTTCCGCATCAACAACTTCACCGCCGGACCGAAGCGCTATGTACTTTCGAGTTCGGGCCATATCCTTGGCATCGTCAATCCGGTCGTCAATCCGCCCAAGCGCGATTACTGGGTGGCTGATGCCGAGAGACACGATAGCCCCGACTCCTGGCGCGACAAGTCGACACAAACGGCCGGCAGTTGGTGGGAAGACTGGATGGCTTGGCTAAAACCCCAATCAGGAGCGCTTGGCGCACCCGGGGCGAACAGTCGCAAGTATCCGGCTCTGGCCGACGCACCCGGTACCTACGTGCTTGAGCCCTAACTTTTCCACAATAAGTGCCCGAAGCCCTCCGTGTCCTGGACTGAATTGTCGTACCGTCTTTTGTTCGCCAACCTAGGCGACACAAAAGTCGTTAAGCTACGCGGCCAGGAAATCAATATTCGATCTGCAGGGAGATGGTAGGGTGCGCGACAATCAGGAAGCCGGGCAGGAGCTACGCCGTATCGTACGCATCAACGAGGAGATCAAGAGCGTCGTAGCCACGGCTTTCAAGATCAACTTGATGGCAATGAATGCGATTTTTCTGGCCAAACGCGCAGGGCAATCTGCGCTCGGCTTTGGTGTCCTGTCCAATGAGTTGCGCACCTTCGCGATGGATCTGCAGCAACAAATGGGCACGCTGCGCGAAATGACCTACGGTAGCGTCGCCACCGTTACGGCCTTGGTCAAGCAAGCACGCATCAATCGGCTACTGGAGCGGACGCGAGCCGAAAGTAGTGGCGAGGGGCGTGCGCGGGTTGACCATTTTCTTCGTACGGGCCATGCGGCAGCACTGGCTGATCGTCAGACGCAAATCACTATCCTGAATCGTCGCTTATCGCAAATGATCGCTGACACGGCTCGCCTGGTTGAACTGGGCAGCGTGCTGGCCCGTTCGGCCAAGATCGAAGCGGCTTACGGCGGCGGTTTTTCCGCGTCGCTAATGCAGGTATCGAGCGATTTCGAACAGACCATCGGCCAGATTCAGCGTTCCCTCGAAACCCTCACTAAACACCAGTTCCAGGAGTCAGTTGCATGAAGACTGCGCGCGCCATATATGAAGAAGGCGACCACAAGTGGTTGGCGATCACTCGTGATCCGAATCGACCGAGTTTCCTGGTCGATACCAACGAATACCTGGTGATCCACGGCGAAGACTCGATTCTTCTCGATCCGGGTGGCAGCGAAGTCTTTCCTTCCGTGTTTTCTGGCATCAGCACCGCCTTTGATCCGCGCAAGATCGACAAGATTTTTGCCTCGCATCAAGACCCGGATGTCATCTCATCGTTGTCGATGTGGCTCGAGTTCAATCCCAATATCCGTTGTCATATCAGCTGGCTATGGACGAGCTTTGTGCCCCACTTTGGTGGCAACGGCGACACGTTTGTGCCGATTCCTGACGGCGGAATGGACATCATGGTTGGCGGTCAGCGTCTGCAGGCGATTCCGGCCCATTATCTGCATTCGTCCGGTAACTTGCACCTTTATGACCCGAAGGCAAAGATTCTGTTCACCGGGGACGTCGGTGCGGCACTCCTGCCACCCGGGGAAGACAGTCTTTTTGTCGAAGATTTCGATCGCCACATTAGGTCTGCCGAGGGCTTCCATCGCCGCTGGATGGGCTCCGACAAGGCCAAGCGCGATTGGTGTGCCCGCGTTTCCTCGATGGATATCGACATGCTGTGTCCGCAGCACGGAGCAATCTACAAAGGCGAGGACGTCAAGCGCTTCATTGACTGGTTTTCGCGCCTGGATGTCGGCATGTTGAAGAGTTGATTCATTCGCCCGGATGGTTGATTGATCTGGGTCAAGGTCAAGCCGGGTATGGATGCGGACAATGTTCCTTCTAGCCGAGGAATGCCATGTCAATCATTACCTTCATGCGTCAGCACCACTCCCATTGTGATGAACTTTTTGTAGCCGCCGAAGAGGCCGCGCACCGCAAAGACTGGGACGCGACGCGAGCGGCGGTCACCCGCTTTGCGACTGATATAGAAGCCCATTTCGCCGCCGAAGAAGAACGACTCTTCCCTGCCTTTGAGCACGCGACCGGCTCGGCAATGGGGCCGACCCAGATGATGCGCATGGAGCACGCCCAGATGAGGGGTTTGCTTGACCAGATGTCGGCCGCAGTGACCGCCCGTGATCTCGACGCCTATGCCGGTGCGGCAGAAACCTTGTTGGTCTTGATGCAACAGCACAACATGAAGGAAGAGAATATTCTCTACCCGATGTGTGATCGGGCTTTGCACGGCGACGAGATGGTCAATATTCTCAACCAACGCTTAGGCGCCGCGTCCGCTACCTAGTCCGGCCGGCAGCAATATTGCATCCCGAACTTTCCTTTGATCAGGCACCACCTATTTCGGTGCCCTATCGCTTCTTTCTGACTGCGCCATGGTTTGGCGTGGCCGCAGGTTTGCTTCTTTTGATTTATGGAAAGTCGGTGCTGGTGACACGGTGGGCACCCGAAACCTTGGCTGTCACCCACTTGATTACCGCCGGTTTCATGCTGCAGGCGATGTGCGGCGCATTGTTGCAGTTCATCCCGGTTACCGTCGGCGGCAATGTTGCCAATCCGATACGTCTCGCCTCGTTCGTGCATCCCCTTTTTGTCGTCGGCTCCCTGATTCTGGCGGGTGGGTTTCTGAGTGGCCAATCCGTCCTCCTGATCGTTGCGCCGTCCTTGTTTGTGCTGGGTGGGGCGACGTTCGTGATCGCATTGTTTGCTGCCCTGCGTCGCATCACAGTCTCGAACCCGACGCTCACCGCGTTGAAACTATCCTTGCTGGCGCTTGCGTTGACGGTTGTTTTCGGGAGCGTGCTATCACTGTCGCTGGGTCTGAGTTGGTCATTGCAGTTGCTGGAACTGACCGCCGTTCATGTCGGCCTTGGTCTGGCCGGCTGGGGACTGATCTTGCTTCTCGGGGTGTCACTCTATGTTGTCCCCATGTTCCAGCTTACGCCGCCCTATCCTGCCTGGTTCGCGCGACAAATGCCACGCTGGGTAGTCGCCCTGATTCTGGTTTCGCTGCTCAGCATTGTGGTCCCGGGGAACTGGATCATCACCTCAGTTACGCTGGGTTTTTTTGCCGTGGCGGCGGGCTACGCCGTGATCACCATACGCCTGCAGATGCGGCGCCGACGGCGCCTGACCGACCCCAGTTTTTGGTTTTTTCGCGGTGGTATGGTGGCTGTGCTGACGGGCGTCGCCTTGGGCGGACTACGGCTGTCGGCTGTATTCATTGACCTCGATGCTCCCTTACTGCTCTCAACCGGGGTTCTGCTGCTGGGCGCCTTTATGTCGGTAATCAGCGGCATGATGTACAAGATCGTGCCCTTCATCAATTGGCTTCACCTGCAACGCTTGACACAAGAGCTTGTCGGTTTTGGGAGCATGCCGCCGAACATGCGACTGATGATTCCAGAAGTTCAAGCGCGACGCCAGATGCTGATGCATTTCCTTGTCTTGCTGGTCATTCTGCTGGCGGTGTGGTGGCCTGCGTTGGTACAGTTGGCTGGCTTGATGTTGATGGTTTCATCGGCTTGGTTGGGGATCAATCTCTTGGGTGGAGTTCGTCGCTACGTGGATTTCAGCAAACAGATACGCGCCGATGCGTCAGCTAAAGAATCGTGATTCCGTCGTCTTGCCGGCTTTGATTGGCAGACCGACACTCCAAATGTGGGCGTCATGTACCTTACGCTAAAGACCATTCATATCACGTGTGTCGTGATCAGCTTTTCCGGCTTTCTGCTGCGTGGCATTCTTGCTCAGCGTGACGCAGCGGTGATGCGGCAGCGCTGGATTCGCATCGTTCCGCATTTCAACGACACCCTGCTCCTGGGATCGGCCTTGGCCATGGCCTTGATGTCTGGCCAATATCCATTGGCCACCTCCTGGCTCACGGCCAAACTGGTGGGGTTGGTGATCTACGTCGTGCTGGGGGTTGTCGCGCTACGCGGACGCAGTGCGCGCGCTAGGAAGTTCGCTTTCTGGGCCGCAGTTTGCGTATTTGTTTGGATCGTTTCGGTCGCAATCCAACGCCACCCGGCGGGTCTCTTCGTTGTTCTGGGTTGATTAGCCCTACTCGTCAGGTGCCAGATGAAGATGGCGGATGCGTCATGATCATTTTGAGTCCCTGGATGTCGAGAATACAGATGTGCTTCTGATGCACGGAAATGAAACCCTCGTCCTGGAAGCGGGAGAAGGCGCGGCTCACAGTTTCAAGTTTGAGACCGAGATAGGAGCCGATTTCTTCGCGCGTCATACGCAGATGGAACTCAGCGGCAGAATAGCCGCGCGCCATGAATCGCTGTGATAGGTTGAGTAGAAAGGTCGCCAAGCGTTCTTCCGCGCGCATTTTGCCGAGCAGCATCATTACGCCGTGATCGCGTACGATTTCGCGGCTCATCATCTTGTGGAAATGGCGCTGCAAGGTGTGCACCTCGCTCGAAAGCCGCTCCAGATCAGTGAATGGAATCAGACAGATTTCGCTGTCTTCCAGGGCGACCGCGTTGCAGGTGTGGAGTTCAGTACCGATTCCATCAAGTCCAAGAACTTCCCCGGTCATCTGGAAACCAGTGACCTGATCGCGACCATCTTCGGTGAGCACGTCGGTTTTGAAGAACCCAGCCTTGATGGCGTAAATGGCTTCAAACGCATCGCCCGAGCGATAAAGATATTGCCCACGTTTGAGCTTACGCCGACCGCCGATGACCGCATCCAGCATATCGAGTTCGGAGTCGCTCAGACCCAGAGGCAGGCAGAGCTCACGCAAATTGCATTGCGAACACGCCGATTGCAAGGTCGGGACGTGTAGCGGGATTACGTTGGACGGTAGGCTGGCTGGCACGTAAGAATTGTTCCCCGGTCGGGCACCCTGTTTGATCTGTGTCAACGTCCCTGTCGGCTAGTTGCGGCATTCTGTCGGTTGATCAGTTGCCAAACAATGAGCGAACAAGAATTCATTTTCGATCCGCAGCTAGTGCGTCGTTACGACGTCAATGGCCCACGGTATACCTCGTATCCGACAGCAGACCGTTTTGTCGAAGCCTTTGGCGCCGACGATTACAAGGTCTGGCTTGGAAGGCGGACTATCGGCGGTATTAGCCGTCCGCTTTCATTATACGTGCACATCCCGTTTTGCAATACCATCTGCTACTACTGCGCCTGCAACAAGATCATCACCAAAGATCACGGACGTTCGGCCAAATATATCAAGTATTTGGGCAAGGAGCTGGCCTTGCAGGCCGAGGCGCTGGATGGCAGCCACGATGTGATCCAGCTGCATTTTGGCGGCGGAACCCCCACCTTTTTGTCGCACGACGAGATGCGGCGCTTGATGGAATTGATTCAGACCCACTTCAGGCTACTGCCTGGTGGCGAGTATTCGATCGAGGTTGATCCACGCAAAGTGGATCGTGAGACGGTCAAGCTACTCGCTGATGTTGGTTTCAATCGCATGAGTCTGGGCGTGCAGGATTTCGATCCGCGCGTGCAGGCGGCCGTCAATCGCATCCAGTCGTTGGAAGAAACGAAGCTGGTCATCGACTCGGCACGCGAATTCGGCTTCAAAGGCATCTCGGTCGATCTCATCTACGGCTTGCCCAAGCAAAATGTGATCAGCTTCAACCATACGCTCGACGAGGTCCTGAAACTTGATCCCGATCGTCTGTCAATCTACAACTATGCGCATCTGCCGCACTTGGCCAAGCCGCAGCGGCGGATTCTTGAATCCGAATTGCCGAGCGCCGATGCCAAACTGCAGATCCTGCAACTCGCGATTCGTCGTCTGACCGAGGCCGGCTACGTGTTTATCGGCATGGACCACTTTGCGAAGCCGGATGATGAACTCGCCGTCGCCCAGCGCCAGGGCCGGCTGCACCGCAATTTCCAGGGCTACTCGACCCACGCCGAAGCGGACTTGATGGCTTTTGGCGTTTCGTCAATCAGTAAGGTCGGCCCCAGCTACTGCCAGAACGTGCGCACTCTGGATGAGTATTACGACAGCCTTGATCGGGGCGTGTTGCCGGTCTTGCGCGGCATCGAGCTTACGGCTGACGATTTGCTGCGGCGTTCCATTATTCAGGCCTTGATGTGCCATTTCGAACTGTCGATCGAATCGATTGAAATCGCTCATCTGATCGATTTCAAATCCTACTTCCGTGCCGAAATCGACGAATTGGCCAAGATGGTCGATGGTGGTCTGCTGACTATCGACGATCAGTGGATCACGGTCCTGCCGCGTGGCCGCATGCTGGTGCGAGCCATTGCCATGGCGTTTGACCGCTACCTGCGCTCCGATCGCGAGCGCGCGCGCTACTCCAAAGTTATTTAGTCGCATCGGCGCCGTCTCGCCAGCACCGACTTTTTGATGCCCGAGTCCGGATTCTTCGCCGTCTTTCTGGTCGGTCTGCTGGGCGGTGTCCATTGCGCCGGCATGTGCGGTGGCATCGTTTCCGCCTTGACTTTACAGATGCCGAGGACAAGGTCGGAACGCGGACCGATTTGGCTGATCCATCTCGCCTACAACCTCGGCCGCATCAGCAGCTATTCAATCGCAGGTGCCGCCATGGGCGTACTCGGTAGCCTCGGCCTGTTGCTCAACAACGCCTTGCCGGTGCAGATGACGCTCTATATCGGCGCCAATGTAATGATGATTGCACTGGGTCTGTATCTCACCGGACTAACCGGCGCCCTTGCATTTACCGAGCGCGCCGGCCAGTGGCTGTGGCGCCGCGTGCAGCCGCTGACGCGCCGCTTCCTGCCGGTACGCGGCCCGGCGCAGGCATTTCCGTTAGGCATGCTGTGGGGTTGGTTGCCGTGTGGCCTGGTCTATAGCGTGTTGGCCATGGCGCTGCTGACCGGTAGCGCGGAGCGTGGTGCAGCCACGTTGCTGGTCTTTGGTCTGGGTACCCTGCCCAATTTGATGCTGGCCGGACTGCTGCTGGCCCGTTTTCGCGGCATCGTGCAGGGTAGGGCACTGCGACTAGGGTCCGGGCTATTGGTGCTGGGCTTCGGTGTGTGGGGACTGATCAACGCCACCACGCTCGGCGGCAAGCTTTGGCAGGGGGTGGTGTGTCATGTCTAGGATGTCAGCATTCAGATAAATCGTTAGCCCCACGCGATTTGGGGCGAGCGATTGTGGCAGACTGCCGAGTTCTATACGCAAATCAATCGTGGAGGTTTTATGGGTTTATTGGATTCAGTTCTAGGTGCAGTCGCGAACAACTCGCAGGGTGGCGGTGGCTTGCAGGACATCATGGGCATGGTCGGCAACAACCCCCAACTGCTGGCGGCTGCCGCCAGTTTGCTGGGTAACGATGGTGGTGCGGGCGGTCTCGGCGGCCTGGTGGCCAAGTTTCAGCAAGCCGGGCTGGGCGATGTGATTGGTTCCTGGATTGGCTCGGGTCAAAACCAGGCGATCTCCGGCGAGCAACTCAGCAACGTTCTGGGCAGCGATGCCTTGTCGGGACTCGCGAGCAAGTTGGGTGTTAGCACGGGCGATGTGGCCGGTCAGTTGTCCAGCATTCTGCCGGGACTGGTCGACAAGCTCACTCCTGCAGGCCAGGCTCCTGCGGGTGGTTTGGGCAATGCGGGGGATTTGATGGGCGCCCTGGGTGGTTTGCTCAGAGGATGAGTAGCAAGGACGTCATTTCTTTTCAACGAAGCACAGGAGAACGCGATGGGAATGTTTAGCAATATTCTGGCCAAACTCGGCTTTGGCAGCGACAAAGTAGAAGCAGCAGCACTGACCGCACCAGTCACTGAGGTCGCCGCCGCCGCACCGACAGCGCCCGCCGTGGTGGCTATTAGCGTCGTGGACGTAGTGGCCAACATGGAAGCCCTGGCAAAAGCTCACGCCGAGAAACTCAATTGGAAGGTCTCCATCGTTGATCTGATGAAACTATTGGGTCTGGATAGCAGTCTGACAGCGCGTAAGGCGCTGGCCGCTGAGTTGGGTTGCCCCGCCGACAAAATGGGTGATTCTGCGCAAATGAACATGTGGCTGCACAAAACGGTATTGCAAAAACTCGCCGACAACGGCGGCAATATTCCAGCTGACCTGTTGTAAGTTCGCCGGAAGGGGGCGCCTGCGCTTGCCGTTCTGCGCAAGGCAACCGATAATTAGCGTCCCCTAATATATTCAACGGAGAACAATATGGCAGTCACCCCACACGACCTCGTGGTCGAGGCCAAGGCGCAGATCAAGGAAGTCAGCACCGCCGAGGCACAATCGCTGATGACGAAGTACACAATCATCGATGTGCGCGAATACAACGAGTTTGCGGCTGGTCATCTGCCGGGCGCGATCAATATTCCGCGCGGCGTGCTGGAATTTCAGATCGGCACCATCCCGGACTGCGCCGACAAAGCTAAGCCTTACCTGATCTATTGCCGCACCAGCGGTCGTGCCGCTTTGTCGACCGTACAACTGCAACGGATAGGCTACAGCAACCTGATCTCCATGCTGGGCGGCTTCGATGCCTGGGCGAAGGAAACGCGTCCGGTCGAAATGCCGGCGCCGATCAGCTTCGATTGACCTTGCCATGACAGCGCAGACCACACCGACTGCGGCCGATGGCGAACTGGCGACGGTGGAGCTTGCGCTGGAAGGCATGAGTTGCGCGGCCTGCGCCGCGCGCATCGAAAAGCAGCTGAACAAACTCTCGGGCGTCGAAGCGGCGGTCAATTTCGCCGCCGAACGCGCCCACATACGGTTTTTGCCACAGAACACAGACCTTGAACGCTTGATTGCAACGGTCAAGAAGACCGGTTTTACCGCCAAGGTTTCGACCGCCGAAACGCGTGCTGACGAAAAGGCACAGAAACTCTTGGCCTATCAGGCCGAAGTGCGCCGCTTCTGGATCGCTGTGGCGTTTACGCTACCGCTGGTCGGGCAGATGCTGTTCATGTTCGGTCCCGGTGCGATGACGGTGCATAGTGATGTGTTGCCGCGCTGGCTGCAGTTTGCCTTGGCGACGCCGGTGCAGTTCTGGATCGGCTGGCGCTTTTATGTCGGTGGCCTGAATGCGATCCGTGGTGGCAGCGGCAACATGGATGTGCTGGTAGCGCTCGGCACCAGCATGGCCTGGCTCTATAGTGCCGTGGTGACGATTGCCGACTTGCATCAACATGTCTATTTCGAAGCCTCGGCCACGGTGATCACGCTGGTACTGCTGGGCAAGATTCTCGAGGCGCGGGCGAAGGCCAAGACCTCGGCGGCGATCGAGGCGTTGGCCAAGCTGCAGCCGCAAGTGGCACGTATTGAACGCAACGGTGCGCTGGTCGATGTGCCCGTGGCGACGCTGATTCCGGGTGATATTTTTGTTGTTCGCGCCGGCGAGGCTGTGCCGGTGGATGGCATGGTGCTCGACGGCAATTCGCACGCGAATGAGTCGATGCTCACGGGTGAAAGTCTGCCGGTGGCGAAGACGACCGATGACGCGGTGTTTGCTGCCACGGTGAATGGCGATGGTTTGTTGCGCTGCCGTGCGACCGGCGTCGGCTCGCATACGCTGCTCGCCAGCATCATCCGCATGGTTGAGGAAGCGCAGGGTTCCAAAGCCCCGGTGCAGCGGCTGGCCGACAAGGTGGCGGCGATTTTTGTGCCGGTGGTGACTGCTATTGCGCTGGTGACTTTCATTGCTTGGTGGGCGCTAGCCGGTGACTTTTCCCAGGCTTTGGTGAATGCGGTGGCGGTGCTGGTGATTGCCTGCCCCTGTGCGCTCGGGTTGGCGACTCCGACGGCAATTATGGTCGGGACGGGGCAGGGCGCGAAGGTGGGAGTGCTGATCCGCAACGCAGAAGCCTTGGAGTTGGCCGAGAAGCTGCAAGTGCTCGCCACCGACAAGACTGGTACCTTGACGGAAGGTGCGCCCGTGGTGACGGATCTGGTGCCGAACGATCAACTCCAAAAAGTCGGCGCTGGCGAGACGGCGCTGCTGACCCTGGCGGCGACACTGGAGCAGGGTTCGACGCATCCGTTGGCGGCAGCGATTGTCCTCCGCTCTCATGCTGTCGGAATCCAGCTTGGCGCGGTGCCGGAGCTGAAGAATCTTCCCGGTTGCGGCCTGGAAGCCGAAATCGATGGCGTTATGGTGCGTGTCGGCGCGCCGGCCTGGCTACGCGAGTTGGGCCTGGATGTTCCCGATGAGGCAATCCTGACCAGTCAGGGACGCAGCGTCGTTGCGGTAGCGCGAGGGACGGATGTGCTCGGCCTGATCGGCATCGCCGACCCCTTGCGTGCCACATCGGTGGCTGCAGTACGACGTTTGCAACAACTTGGCGTCGAGGTAGTCATGCTGACTGGCGACAATCAAGGCACGGCACAGGTGGTGGCCAAGGCAGCGGGAATCAGTCACTTCGAGGCCGGCATCCTGCCCGGCGACAAGGCGGCCAGAATTCAGCAACTCAAGGCCAGCGGCAAGCGCGTTGGCATGGTGGGCGATGGCATCAACGATGCGCCGGCATTGGCGGCGGCGGATGTCAGTTTTGCTATGGGTGCGGGTTCCGATGTGGCGATGCAGGCGGCGGATGTAACCTTGACGCGCAACGATTTGCACAGCGTCGCCGATGCGATTTCGCTCTCGCGCGCGACGCTGGCCAAGATCCGGCAGAATCTGTTCTTTGCCTTTATCTACAATGTAATCGGCATCCCGGCCGCTGCTTTTGGCTTGCTCAATCCGGTGATTGCCGGCGCGGCGATGGCGATGAGTTCAGTCTCCGTGGTCAGCAATTCCCTGCTCCTGCGGCGCTGGAAACCTGAAAGGAAGTGAAATGGAAACCACAACAATCAAGGTCGAGGGCATGTCCTGCGGCGGCTGCGTGAAGAATGTGACTGGCGCACTGGAAGGGATTGACGGCGTGCAAAAGGCGGAGGTTTCGCTTGAGCAGAAGCAGGCCGTGGTGAGTTTCGATGGCGCTAAAGTCCAGCGCGCCGACTTGCTTCAGGCGGTCGAAGACGCCGGATTCGACGCCAGTTAATTGCCGTTACGGGCGTTGGACACCGGCTCGACCCAGATATGGCGGGCCACCTGGTGCTCCAACGCCAGTTCAACTTCATCGGCCAGGATCACGGTCATCGGCCGCTGCTGCAATACGCTGATTGCCCGGTTGGGCGTCAGCCCATAGCTGGTGAGTTGCTCGCGTTGCATGCTGTCGATGCCGTTACCGAGTTCGACTAGAACGACAACGCTACCGGTGGCGACAAAGGCTAGCGGTACCCGTGCTTCGTTGGCGGCGGTGGTTTGATCCGGTGAGTTCATTGTTTACGCCTACCAGACGAGGTGCAGCAACTGGTTGAGGACACCGCCGACAAAAAAGGCGAAGGGGACAATCAGCGCCAGCATGCCGAGCGCGATGCGCCAACCCTGCTCCTTGATGATCATCATCAGGCTGGCGATACAGGGAATGAACAAGGTGATCGTCACCATTCCGACGACGGCCTGTATCGGCGAGAGCTGATCGGCGAGGGCAAAGAGCCCGGCCGCGCCGAAATCACGGCGCAGAAATCCCATCACAAACGCCGCACTGGCGGCGGGCGGCAAACCCAACCAGCCGGCGACCAGCGGCTCGCCGGCGCGGATGATGTTGGGCAGGGCACCGGTGCGATCGAGCAGGAACATGATGAAGGTGCCGAGCAGGAACAGCGGGATCACTTCAATCAAGTACCACTTGAGACGACCGCCGGTTTTCTTCAAGACGTTGCCCATGATGGGTAACCGGATCGGCGGCAGTTCGGTGACCAGCGGAATCCGGCGTCCGGGGATCAGCTTGGCGGCCAAAAAGCCAGCCAGGATCAGGATGCCGACCATGGCGACGACCCAGATTAGCGTGGCGGTGAAGGAGATCCCGCCGAGCAAGCCGAGTACGACACCGAGTTGCGCCGAACACGGAATCGCCAGCGCCATCAGGAAGGTGGTGATCAGACGTTCGCGCGGGCTGTGCAGGATGCGTGTGGTCAGCGTGGCCATGGTCACGCATCCGAGCCCGAGCACCATCGGCAGCACGGCGCGACCGTTGAGTCCGAACATGGCGAACAGACGATTGACGATGACTGACAGGCGCGGAAAGTAGCCGGAATCCTCAAGGATGCCGAAGGCGATGAAGAAGGTGCTGACGATGGGCAGAATCAGGGCCAGCGCGTAGGTCATGCCCATGGTCCACAGACCGTATTCGCCGGCAATCAGATCGGCCAGCCAGGGCCAGGGCGCAACCTCTTTGGCCCACGCGCTGACAGCCGGATTGATGATGGGCTCGAAGAGGTCCTTCTCGATCAGGCCAACCAGTACCGACGCGCCGAAAACACCGACAAACTCATACACGACGTACAGCACCCCGAGCAGGATCGGCCAGCTCCAGCGCGGATGCACGACCCATTGTCCGATACGTTGCGAAAGCAGCGGTGTGCTGCCGGCAGATCGCCGGACAACACTCGCTGCCAACAGATCAGCGGCTTGTGCGCGTTCACGGCCAAGTTGTGCGGCAAGATCAGGGATCGATTGGGCTGCTTCGTCACGTAGTGCAGAGAGCTGTTCGTAGTTGGTGCCGGCTGTATCCTCAAGCCAGCGAGCCACTTCGCTATCGCCACCGAGATAAAGGATGGCCAAGCCGCGCGCTGCCAGGCGAGGATGGGGGGCCAGTCGCTCAATGGTCTGGGCGAGGCGTGAAATTGCTGCCTCGGTAGTCGCATCGTAGTGCAGCAGCGGCGAGGGAATGGTGGCAATCGACATGCCGTCGATCAGCTCCGAGATTCCTTCGCCGCCGGTGGCGACAGTACACATGACGGGCGTACCGAGATCTTCGGCCAGTTGTTCGGTATCGACGACAACTCCACGCGCAGCCGCCTCGTCGCCCATATTGAGTGCTAGGACCATGGGCAGACCGAGTTCAGCCAGTAGCGCGGTCAGGGTGAGGGTGCGGCGCAGGTTCTTGGCATCGCCGACCTGAACTAACGTGCGGCTGTGCTCGTTCAACAAGGCCCGCACCGTGGCGCGTTCGTCATCGCTGCGCGAAGGCAGCGAGAGCACGCCAGGCGTGTCGAATAGCGTTAGCTGTGCATCGAAACGCGCAGCCGCATGCGAAACCTCGACCGTGGTTCCGGGGTAATTCGAGACATTGACATAGGCGCCGGTTAGCCGATGAAAGAGCACCGACTTGCCGACGTTGGGATGGCCGACGAGAAGGACGGCAGGATTGACTGGAGTGGTGGTGTGCATCGAGCTGGTCGGTTGAAGTCAAGCCCAAACAAGCACTCTACCTCATAAGCTTGAAATGTTAAGTAATTGAGAACAATTCTCAACTAGAAGTGACGAAAAGTCAATCCTCGTTTCAATTATGAAGCCGCGCTTTCAGTGATGTCGCTATAATTCTATTTTTTGCGAGGAGTCAATTGTGGGTCTGGATCGCGTGCCTTCCGGCAAGGATTTGCCGAATGATTTCAATGTTGTCATCGAGATTTCGATGCATTCCGAACCGATCAAATACGAGGTCGACAAAGAGTCGGGGGCCATCTTCGTTGATCGGTTCATGTCGACCGCGATGCATTATCCCTGCAACTACGGTTATATCCCGCACACCATCGCCGGCGATGGCGATCCGGTGGATGTCCTGGTGATGTCGCAGTTCGCATTGCCGCCGGGCGTGGTAGTACGCTGCCGGCCGATCGGCATGTTGAAAATGACCGATGAAGCGGGTGACGATGCCAAGGTGCTGGCGGTGCCGGTGGATAAATTGACCATGATGTACCGCAACATTGAGAGTCCGCGTGACTTCCCGCAAATCATTCTCGACCAGATTTCCCACTTTTTCGAACATTACAAGGATCTGGAGCCGGGCAAGTTCGTCAAGGTCAGTGGTTGGGTTGGTCTCGAAGAAGCCAAGCAGGAGATCCTGACGGGAATCAAGGCGTTCAAGGATGCTAAAGACAAGCCTGCATTCTGAGTGGTCGTGACTGATTTCCTGAGCCCGCTAAGCGCGGGCTTTTTCACGCCCATGAAATTCACCCCGTTGCGCCAAGATCGTCGCTTGCCGCTATAGTTCGCCATCATGGCTCGTCTTCGTATCGCTGTTGCCCAGATCAATGTCACCGTCGGTGATTTGTCCGGCAATGCACGTCGCATTCTCGCGGCGGCGCACGAGGCATTGCAACGCGGCGCCGATGTCCTGCTCACGCCGGAACTTGCGCTGTGCGGTTATCCACCCGAAGACCTGCTGCTGCGTCCGGATTTCTTTCGTGCCTGCGAACGCGAAACCGCAGCCATCGCGACTCTGGCACCACTGCCTATCATTCTTGGCCATCCACTACAGGC
Organism: Propionivibrio dicarboxylicus; assembly: GCA_945902805.1. Lineage (GTDB taxonomy): Bacteria > Pseudomonadota > Gammaproteobacteria > Burkholderiales > Rhodocyclaceae > CAMDMZ01. The sequence continues at coordinate 38,393 of CAMDMZ010000028.1, forward strand.
AACGTATGGTCGCTTCAACGCGGCCTCATTGCTCCGCGATGGCAAGATTGTGGCGACCTATCGCAAGTATCGCTTGCCCAACTACGAGGTCTTCGACGAGGAACGGTATTTCAAGGCCGGTGACCAGCCTTGCGTGGTCGACATCAAGGGCGTGCGCTGCGGACTCGCCATATGCGCCGATGTCTGGGAGGCCGGAGCGGCCGAAGCGGCACATGGCGCAGGGGCCGAGTTGCTGCTGACGCTGAATGCCTCACCCTTTCACATCAACAAACAGGCGCGTCGCTACGAAGTGCTGCGTGAGCGAATCGGCGCGATTGGTTGTCCGGTGGTGTATGCGAATCTGGTCGGTGGCCAAGATGAGCTGGTATTTGATGGCGCCTCATTCGCGCTCGACGCCTATGGGCGGCTGACGCATCAGCTACCGGGTTTCGAAGAAGCGGTGGCGGTGCTGGATTATGCGGATGGCCAGTTGCTACCGGGTGAGGTGGCGCCGCTCGTGACCATCGAGGCCGAGGTCTATGCCGCGCTCACGCTCGGTGTGCGCGACTATCTGGGCAAAAATGGTTTTCCGGGCGCGATTATTGGTCTTTCCGGGGGAATCGATTCGGCACTGACGCTGGCCATCGCGGTCGATGCGCTGGGCGCCGACAACGTGCGTGCCGTAATGATGCCATCGCCTTACACAGCGCAGATGAGCCTCGACGACTCACGCGAGATGGTCCGCCGCCTCGGCGTGCAGTATGACGAGATCGCGATTGGCCCCTTGATGGAGCAATACGCCGTCTCGCTAGCACCGACTTTTTCAACCCTCGGCGAAAAGCCGGCCTGGGATACAACCGACGAGAACCTACAGGCGCGGATTCGCGGCATGATGTTGATGGCGCTTTCCAATCGCACCGGCCGCATCGTGTTGACCACCGGCAATAAAAGCGAAATGGCGGTGGGCTACGCGACGCTCTACGGCGACATGGCCGGTGGTTTCGCGGTGATCAAGGATGTGTTCAAGACCTTTGTCTATCGGCTTTCGCGCTACCGTAATACTGTTTCCGACATCATTCCCGAGAACATCATCACGCGCGCGCCGTCGGCTGAACTCAAGCCCGGCCAGACCGACCAGGATTCGCTGCCCCCCTATGCTGAGCTCGATGCCATCATCGAAGCCTACATGGAGCGCGATGAGAGTCCGCGCCAGATGATTGCCCGTGGTTTTGACGCGACCAACGTGGCAAAAGTGGTCGGCATGCTAAAGCGTAACGAATACAAGCGACGTCAGGCGCCGGTCGGCGTGCGAATTACTCAGCGTGGTTTCGGCAAGGACTGGCGCTATCCGATAACATCCCGTTATCAAGACGAATATTGACACTGCAAAAAGGGGATCTGTTCATGAAAAAAATCGAAGCCATCATCAAGCCGTTCAAGCTAGACGAAGTCCGCGAAGCACTCTCTGAGGTCGGCGTAAGCGGCTTGACCGTCACCGAAGTCAAAGGCTTCGGCCGTCAGAAAGGTCACACCGAGTTATATCGCGGTGCCGAGTACGTGGTCGATTTTCTGCCGAAGATCAAGATCGAAATCGTGGTCGGTGATGAAACCGTGGAAAACGCTATTGAGGCGATCATCAAGGCGGCGCGCACCGGCAAGATTGGCGATGGCAAGATCTTCGTCAGCTCAATCGAGCAAATCGTCCGTATTCGCACCGGCGAGACCAACGAACAGGCGATCTAAACCGCCCGTTCCGATTTCGGGTCGCGACTAGAGTTTTGCCGCCTGGAATGAATTGCACTGGTTCATGTCGCCGCTATCGATGCCGCGTTTGAACCAGCGCATGCGTTGTTCAGATGTGCCGTGGGTAAAGGCGTCGGGTACCACTTCGCCACGACTCTGTTTTTGCAGGCGGTCATCTCCGATTGCCGAGGCTGCGGTGAGTGCCTCTTCAATATCCCCCGTTTCAAGAATCTTGCGTGCCTCATGAGCTTGTGCTGCCCAAACGCCAGCCAGGCAGTCGGCCTGAAGTTCGAGTCGCACTGACAAGACATTCGCCTGGGCTTCGCTGCGCGCACTTTGCTGCGCGGTGTGTGCCTTGTCGGAAATACCCAGCAGATGTTGCACGTGATGGCCGACTTCGTGAGCGATCACGTAGGCCTGAGCGAAATCTCCAGCGGCGTGAAAGCGGGTTTTCATTTCGTCGAAAAAAGCCAGGTCGATATACACCTTGCTGTCTTGCGGGCAATAAAACGGTCCCATGGCGGCTTTTCCTGTGCCGCATGCCGTCGGCGTCGAACCGGTAAATAGGACCAGCTTCGGGTTCTGGTATTGCTTGCCGGCCTGTTGGAACTGCGCCTGCCAGGTGCGCTCGGTGGAGCCCAGCACTTTGCTGACAAAACGCGCCATTTCATCATTGGCGGGCGGCGCCTTGGCCGGCACAGTTTGCACCTGACCGCCACCCTGCATTTGGGTCGCGACGTTGATGACGGTGCTTGGATCAATGTCGAAGAAATAGCTGGCGACCAGCGCCAGAACAATCGTGCCGATGCCAACGCCGCCGGCACCGCCTGGCATGCTCATGCCGCGCCGATCCTCGATATTGGTGCTTTCCTGTTCGTTTTCCATTCGCATAATCAATTACCTCATGGGTTAAATTTGGTGCGCAGGGGACGCTAAGCTGCTAAGCCGCTCAGCCAGCCAGTAGGACGATGACGGCACCAGCGCCGCCTTCAATGGTCCGTGCCTGGCAAAAAGCGAGCACTTCGCGACGTTGTGGCAGCCAGCCATGAACCAGTTTCTTCAGCACGGGTTCGCGTCCGGGTGAACTCAAACCCTTGCCATGCACAATGCGGACGCAGCGCTGTCCGCGATGCTGGCAATCAGCAAGAAAGGTGGCGACCGCAATTCGCGCCTCGTCGCGGTTCATGCCGTGCAGGTCAAGCTTGGCCTGGACCACCCAGCGGCCACGGCGCAGGTCACGCAGCAACGAGCGGGGCAGACCGGTTTGCAGCCAAGTCGCTTCGTCACCCCCCTCCAGCTGAAGGTCGAGCAAGTCGGCTCCGTGCAAGGTCTCATGCAAAACGGCGCGGGCATCAAGGCGCGAAAGACGCGGAATCGGCAGTGGCGGTGGCGGTTCGTGATGCACCCGGTCCCAAAACAGCGGCTCGGCATCGGCCACCGCCTCTTGAAAAGCGGCGCGGTCCTCCTCTGCGAGAGGCGGCCGCACCGGCACGTTTAGTTGCCCAGGCTATCGAGATAACGTTCAGCGTCGAGGGCGGCCATGCAGCCGGTGCCGGCGCTGGTGACTGCCTGACGGTAAATGTGGTCCTGGACGTCGCCGGCGGCGAAAACGCCGGGGGCGCTGGTTGCCGTGGCATTGCCGTGGCGCGTGCCCTGGGTCACGATGTAGCCGTTTTCCATCTCCAACTGACCGGCAAAAATATCGGTATTGGGTTTGTGGCCGATGGCGATAAACACGCCCATCAGCGGGATATCTTCGGTGGCACCTGTCTTCACGTTCTTGATGCGCATGCCAGTGACGCCAGTCTTGTCACCGAGCACCTCGTCGAGGTTGCTGTCCCATTTGATGGTGACCTTGCCGGCCTTTTCTTTCTCGAACAGCTTGTCTTGCATGATCTTTTCGGCGCGGAACTTGTCACGTCGATGCACCACGGTGACATGGCTGGCGATGTTGGCCAGGTACAGCGCTTCTTCGACGGCAGTATTGCCGCCGCCGACGACCGCCACCGACTGGTTCTTGTAGAAGAAACCATCGCACGTGGCACAGGCCGAAACGCCTTTGCCGGAAAATTTTTCCTCCGAAGGCAAGCCGAGGTATTGCGCCGAAGCACCGGTGGCAATGATCAGGGCGTCGCAGGTGTATTCACCAGCATCGCCGATCAGACGCATCGGTTTTTCGTCGAGCTTGGCGGTGTGGATGTGGTCGAAGATGGATTCTGTGTTGAAGCGCACGGCATGCTTCTCGAAGCGTGCCATGAGGTCCGGGCCTTGTACGCCATCGGCGTCGGCCGGCCAGTTATCGACTTCAGTGGTGGTCATCAACTGGCCACCCTGGGCCATGCCGGTGATCAGCACCGGGTTGAGGTTGGCGCGAGCGGCATAGACGGCGGCGGTGTAGCCGGCGGGGCCGGAACCGAGAATGAGAAGACGGATGTGGCGAGCGGGCATGATGGAATTCCAGCAGATTGAAAGGAAAGGCTGACGAAATTATACGTGGCGAGGAGATGGGGGCTGTCGGGCACAAGAAAAAGGGCTTTGTCGCCTTTGTTCGCCGCGTTGTGGTCAGTCGGTCTGCGGATAATCGGCCATCGTCCCAAGTTCCGTGGCTGCCTCGCCGCAGTCCAACCGCCATGAACGCTACCACCCTGACACAGCCCACTCTCAGCCTGCCGCTGCCGGAAAAAATCGCCTTGTTGGTGCACGAGGCGCGCTGGTTGCTGGTTGCCGCCATTGGCGTTTATCTGGCCTTGATCCTTGGCGGCTTTACGGTTTCCGATCCCGGTTGGTCGCACGCCGTGACGGTTGATCGTGTCGCCAATCCGGGCGGTCGTGGCGGTGCCTGGCTGGCCGATCTGTTGCTGTATCTGTTCGGCCTTTCCGCCTGGCTGTGGGTGGTCCTGAGCGTGACCTTGTTGTTCTGGGGCTACCATCGCCTCAGTCACCTATTCGGCGGTGATCGGCGGCCCTTGTTGATTTCGCTGGCCGGCTTTGCGGTCATGCTGCTCGCGCTTTGTGGCATCGAAGCGATGCGTTTCTGGACCATCAAAACCGCTTTGCCACTCGCCCCGGGTGGTTTGATCGGCATCGAGGTTGGTCGTCATGTCACCCAGTATCTAGGCTATACCGGGGGGACCCTGATTCTGATGGTGCTCGGAATGGTCGGCTTTAGTCTATTCACCGGCGCATCGTGGCTAGGCATTGCCGAAAAACTGGGAACCTTGATCGAGGGTGTCTGGGTTTCTGGCCAGACGCTCTGGGAAAGCTGGCAGGATCGCCGGATCGGCAAGGTGGAAGCAGAGAAGCGCGAAGCCGTGTTGGCCGTGGAGCGGCGCAAGGTGGAAGAAAATCCATCACCGCCGATCAAGATCGAGCCGGTCGGCGTGGAGATTCCGGTCGCCCCAAAGGCCATTGCCCGCGCTGAAAAAGAACGCCAGATTCCGATGTTCTTTGATGCTCCCGGCGAGTTGTTGCCACCCTTGCGCCTGCTCGCCGAGCCCTCGCACAGTACGGCGGATTTGCCCTCGGCTGAAACCATGGAATTCACCTCGCGCCTGATCGAGCGCAAGCTGGCCGATTTCAATGTCCAGGTCAAGGTTATGTCGGCGCATCCAGGCCCGGTCGTGACGCGCTACGAGATCGAGCCGGCGACGGGTATCAAGGGTTCGATGGTGGTGGGTCTGGCCAAAGATCTGGCACGAGCCCTGTCGCTGGTGTCGATTCGTGTGGTGGAGACGGTGCCGGGTAAATCGTGCATGGCGTTGGAATTACCGAATCCGAAACGGCAGATCGTGCGACTGTCCGAAATCATCGGTTCGCAGGCCTATCTGGGGATGCGCTCACCGCTTTCTGTTGCACTGGGCAAGGATATCGGCGGTCTGCCGGTAGCGGCCGATCTGGCCAAAATGCCACATTTGCTGATCGCCGGCACCACCGGATCGGGCAAGTCGGTGGGCGTTAACGCCATGATTTTGTCGCTGGTGTACAAATCCGAGCCCAAGGATGTGCGCATGATCATGATCGATCCGAAGATGCTCGAACTATCGATCTACGAAGGCATTCCACACCTGCTGGCGCCGGTGGTGACGGACATGAACAAGGCGGCCAATGCGCTGAATTGGTGTGTGGGCGAAATGGAACGTCGCTACAAGTTGATGAGTGCCGTCGGAGTGCGCAATCTGGCTGGTTTCAATACCAAGATCAATGATGCCAAGAAGGCTGGAGAGCCCATCCTCGATCCACTGGCATTGACGATGACCGAAGGTCCGGGTGTTGAAACGGACATCGCGCCCGAGCCCTTGGAAACCATGCCGCACATCGTCGTGATCATCGACGAACTGGCCGATCTGATGATGGTGGTGGGCAAAACGGTTGAAGAACTTATCGCCCGCTTGGCGCAGAAAGCGCGCGCTGCCGGCATTCACTTGATTCTGGCGACGCAGCGGCCAAGTGTCGACGTCATCACCGGCTTGATCAAGGCCAACATCCCGACGCGCATCGCTTTCCAGGTCTCGTCGAAGATTGATTCGCGCACCATTCTTGACCAGATGGGCGCCGAGGCGCTGCTGGGGCAGGGCGACATGCTGTATCTGGCGCCAGGTACCGGCTTGCCGGTGCGCGTGCATGGTGCCTTTGTTGCCGACGATGAAGTGCATCATGTCGTTGATCACTTGAAGAAAATTGGCAAGCCGGAATACATTCCCGGCATTCTGGCCGCGCCGGTCGAGGATGCAGAAGTCGGTACTGGCGGGACGGCGGGTGGCGCCGACATGGAGGCCGATGCGCTCTACGACCAGGCGGTTGAGGTCGTTCTGAAAAATCGGCGGCCGTCGATTTCGCTGGTCCAGCGTCATTTGCGTATCGGTTACAACCGTGCCGCACGGATGATCGAAGCGATGGAGCAGGCCGGGCTGGTATCGTCGGCCAGCGCCACCGGTAGCCGCGAGGTGCTGGCGCCGGATCGCAGCGAATAGTCTCCAATTGTGAATTGCCGGGGCGGGCCGTGGCGAGTCGGTCATAATCAGTCCATGCGAATTCATCTACTTATTGCTGCCTTGAGTGGCGCCTTGGTTTCCGGCCTGGTTTCAGCGAGCGGCCTCGATCAGCTACACAGTTTTCTCGACAGTACAAAAACGGCGCGCGGTGCGTTTGCGCAGAGTGTCAGCTCAAAATCCGGGCGCAAACCGCAGCAGTCGACGGGTGTCTTCGCCATGCAACGACCGGGCAAGTTTCGTTGGTCGTATGAAACGCCCTACCCGCAACTCCTGGTCAGTGATGGCAAGCAGTTCTGGAGCTACGATCCTGAACTCAAGCAAGCGGTAAGCAAGCGCCTTGGCCAAGCCTTGGGTTCCAGCCCGGCCGCGCTCCTGGCGGGTGGCGACCTGGACAAAACTTTTGAATTGCGCGATGCCGGTGCGGCGGATGGCATCGAATTCGTCGAGGCGACGCCCAAGCAGAGCGATGCCGGGTTCACCCGCGTTCGCCTCGGCCTGCGCGACAACATGCCGGCCAGCATGGAAATTCAGGACAGCTTTGGCCAGACGACCTTGCTGCGTTTTACCCAGTTTGAACGCAACCCAGCGCTGGATTCAGGCCAGTTCCGCTTCGTGCCGCCGAAAGGTGCTGACGTCGTTAGCGACTGAGCTGGTTCAGGCCAGCGCCCATTCCGCCGCCTTGCGGGCATGTATGGCGGTGGTGTCAAAGAGCGGAACGGCTGAGTCCGCCGGTCCGATCAGCAGCGATATTTCGGTACAGCCCAAAATTACCGCTTGCGCGCCCTGCGCGACCAGATCGGCAATGATTCTGCGGTACTCGTTGCGTGAGTCGGCACTCACGGTGCCCAGGCACAGCTCGCCATAGATGACGCGATGAACCCGGTCTCGATCCGCCGGGTTCGGAATCATCACCTGAAGGCCGTGGTGCGCACTCAGCCGGTCGCGGTAGAACGCTTGCTCCATGGTGAAGCGCGTTCCCAGCAAACCGACTCGCATGTAGCCGGCGCGCGTGATTGCCTCGGCTGTGGGGTCGGCAATGTGCAGCAAGGGAATGGCGACCGCGCTTTCTATCGCCGGCACCACTTTGTGCATGGTGTTGGTGCAGAGCACCAGAAAATCGGCGCCGGCGGCCTGCAGAGCGCGTGCCGCAGCGGCCATCAACTCGCCCGCCGCTTCCCAGTCGCCCGCCTGCTGCAATTGTTCGATCTCATGGAAATCAACGATGTACAGCACAATCTTGGCCGAATGCAGGCCCCCGAGGGCGGCCTTGATGGCTTCGTTGATCTGGCGGTAGTAGGGCACCGTCGATTCCCAACTCATGCCGCCGATCAGTCCGATGGTTTTCATGTGTGTGCTTCCTATTCACCAATGGGAGAGCCGGGTTGACGGCGCGCGGCGTAATGCGTGGCGCGTTCGGCATCGCCCCGCTCGCGATAGAGGATCTCCAACTCTTCGAAGACATACACGTCAGGCTCGCCGGCTGCATCGTTTTCGTGTTCCAGACGTAGTTGCAACGCGAGAGCCTCGTCCTGGCGTTGCAGTGCGCGCAAGGTCCAGGCCACCATCCAGCGTGCGGTACGGATCGCCACCGGATTGCTTCCTCGCTCACGCAGGGTGAGCGCTTGCTGGAATTGGTCAAGCGCTTCCGGATAACGGCCAAGCTGGTGCAGGGCGTAACCGAGGTTATTGCGGATCGACGGCTCCCAGGCTTTTGCCGAGGGTTGCGTCGAGTTCTCGACCACGGCCAGCGCCTTCTCGGCCCAGCGCAACTGGTCGGCCGGTGCGGTATCGACAAAGGCCAGCATGTGAATCGCATCGATGGCCAGGTTATCGAGCTTGGCTGTGCTGGCGGTATCGAGCGCGGTCTGATAGGCCGCCCGCGCCAGGTTTTGTGATGAGGCGGTTTGCGATTCCGCTGGGTGGCTTGCTGACGCGTAAGTGCGGCCCAGTTCGAGCGCGTAGCGCGCCCGGGCTTCCGGCCCGGCCTGTTGTACCTTTGGCTCGATTGTCGCCAGATGCGCCCGGGCTTGGTCAAACTGCTTGCGCAGTCCGTAGGTCCGGGCGATCTGGGTTTCCAGGATCAGGGCGTCATCGCCCTCTGCCCTGCTGAGAGCAGCGCGAAACCATTCTTCGCTCAAGGCTGGTCTATTGAAGTCCCAAAGTGGAGCGAGATCGATGGCCATGGCGGTAGTGGATAGAAAGAGGGTCGTCAGAATGACGCCGGCAGCCGTAAAAAGTCGGTGCTGGCGGGACGGCACACGTAGGCGGCGCGACGCGTCAAAAGTCATAGCGCACGCCGACGGTGACAAAGTCGTTGTCGTAGCGGGTGTTGTTCGACTGGCGGTTCTCGACGGCGATGCGTGAGGAAAGTCGGTCGCTCAGCTTGCTGAGATAGATCAGGCTATTCACCACGAGATCGCTGTTCGGCAAGATTGCTTCATCGAGGTTGATTCGCGCATGGCCGAGGATCAGACGATGACCGGGCCGGCCGACTTTGCCCAGATCGACGGCGCCGGTGAGCTTGATCAGTTTGCTGCACGCGATTGCCGACACACTGCTACCGGCCGCGAACAGGTAAGGCATACTGACGAATTCGGGATAGCCGCCCCAGTTGCCAAAGGCCGTCACCGTCTTGTCGTCGCCGCCGAAGCGATTCGCCGCCAGCGCCATACTGAGGCCGCTGGGGGCGTGGGCCAGGGTGGCTTTGAGACCCAGCAGGCCATAACGTGCATTGAGCCCGAAGCCGGACAAATACTCCTTGAAGCGGCCGACGGCATTCACCCGATAGGCTTGCGCCTCGGTCGTGAGCGCCAGTGTTGGACTGAGCGGCATCGTGGTACTGCCCTCAACATAGGCCGTATTGAGCAGTTCCGGAGCATGGGCGTTCCACAGTTGCAGGCTGTGCGGTGCCGCTTCATGGACGGCACCCGCCAACCAGACGCCACGATTGCCGACGATGGTCGAGGGCACCAGCGTTTCGCCGTTCGCTGAATCTACCGCGCCGGCGGGCGTGACCATCAGCGAGGTGTAGGCCTGTTCCGACATGGGTCGAAACTGCGAAAAGGTCGTTAGCCCATCGAAGCCCGACATCTTGCTGACATACGCCAGGCTCAATGTCGTATTGGGCAGATCTCGATTACTCAGTGCCACGGCTTCATACAGATTGGGAATGATGCGGTATTCGTAGGTCTTGATCAGCGGCGAGAAGATCTCCTGCCGACCGGTGATGAGCGATGACTTGCCGAACGTGGCGATCAGTTGCGCCTCGCCCCAGATCGAATAAGGCGTCTTGTCCAGATCGAACATGTAGGCGTCGGTCGCCCGCGGATTGTCATTGCGCAGGCCGAGATCCTGCGTGGTATACCACGCGGCTTTCAGGCGCAGGCCGTGCAGGCTGCCAGTCTCGGCCCCGATCTTGCCGCCAAACCCTGGCGTTTGCTGGTTCAGTCGGCCGCCTTTCTTGTCGTCGGCGACCACCATGATCTTGCCGTAGCCGAACCATTTGCTTTCGGTCAGCGCGTTGGTGAGATCGTCGGCAGCATGGGCGGCGGCGTGTATGGCAGCGCTTAGGCCGAACCCCAGCAAGCATGCCTTAAAGTACTTCGACACAATTGCGTCCTTGATGTTTGGCGGCGTAAAGCGCTGCGTCTGCTCGCGCTACCAGGCTGTTGGCGTGATCGTCGGGCCAATACGTGCAGGCGCCAAAGCTTGCCGTCTTCTGGCCGACGACCGGGAAGTCGTGCCCTGCGATGGCTTGTCGCAGCTTTTCAGCCAGCTGTGCGATGCCTTCCATATCGACGTGCGGACAGATAATCAAAAATTCTTCGCCGCCCCAGCGGCCAACGGTATCAACCTTGCGCGTGTTACCGGCGAGGAGGCCGGCGACGCCTTGCAGCACCTGATCGCCCACCTGATGACCGTGCTCATCGTTCACTTGCTTGAAATGGTCGATATCCAGAAGGATGATGCCGAACGGCTGGCCGGAGCGTGCCGCCCGGTCGATTTCGCCATTCAGTACCGCATCGAGCCTGACGCGGTTATACAGGCCGGTGAGCTTGTCGGTGACCGAAAGGCGTTCGAGTTCGAGGTTGAGTTGTTCCAGCCTGCGGCTGTAATCCGCCAGTTTCCGGTTCCACATGAACGCCAACAACAGGAGCAAGGCCGCCCCGCCAGCGACCTGGAGGACCGGCGTGTAGTCGATGCGGGATTGCACGTTGATGGCCACATGCTTGTTGGAAATCGCTTCGCGCTCCTGCGGCGTGATCGTGCGCACGCCCTTGTCGAGAACAGCGCGCAACAGCGGTTCGCCCTTGAGCACCCCGATGCGCAACTGGTTGGTGTATTCGGGAATCTGGCCGGCAACCTTGAGGTTAAAGAGGCCTTCTTTCTTGATCGTGTAAGCCGCCACGATCAGCGAGCGCACGGTCATGTCTGCCGTGCGATTCGACACCTTGGCGATGGCTTCCTGTTCGGTGCCGGTGAGGATGATCGACAGGTTCGGGTAATCCCGACGCAGGCGTTCTTCGATACTGGTGCCTCGTGGCAGGGCAACAATCTGTTGTTGGACGCCGCGCAAATCGCCGACGTAAGCGTGCTCTTCGCGCGTGATCAGGATATTGGGATCGTAAAAGATCGGGTCGGTAAAGATCAACCACTGATCGCGCGCCGGTGTGCGGTTCAGAAAGCTCATGATCTGGCAGTGCCCGGCTTTCGAGGCCGCCAGCATTTCGTCCCATGTCTTGAGTCGCAGCAGCTCGATACGCAGGCCGACACGCTGGGCAACCAGTTGCACCAGATCCGCCGAAATGCCTTCGTGCTGCCCTTGTTCGTTGATGCGTTCGAACGGCATCCAGTCGGGATCGACGCACATCTTGATCGACTCGGTGCGTGCGATGTAGGCCTGTTCCTCCGCCGTAAAACTGATCGTCGACGGCTGAGCGCTGGCGAGTGCAATCGGCAGGCACAAGGCGAGCCAGATCAGGAATCGGTACATGGGCGAAGCGTGCATTGGACGATCATAACAACAAGGCAAGTCCGATAGCGGTGGCGTTTGTGTCGGGCGTTTTCATTTTCCCATAGCCACGCAATCACGCCGGTCGCGGCAATGCGAGTGACTCGATGATTTCCCGGCAGCGTGCCGCCGCGTGCGGTCGGGCGAAGTAGAAGCCTTGCAAATAGTCGCAGCCGCGTTCGCGCAGAAAGTCGCGTTGCGCTGCGGTTTCCACGCCCTCGGCGACGACTTTGAGGCCGAGGCTGTGGGCCAGCGCCAGAATCGAAGCGCTGATCGATGCGTTATTGCCATCGACTTCGATGTCCTTGACGAAGGAGCGGTCGATCTTTAGCACGTTCAATGGCAACTGGCGCAGATAGGCCAGCGAAGAATAGCCAGTGCCGAAATCGTCAATGGCGAGTTGCACGCCCAGATCGCGCAGTGCCTGCAATTGCCTGATCGCCGCTTGCGGGTCGCTCATCGCCACCGATTCGGTGATTTCCAGTTCCAGATCCTGCGGCCGGATACCGTGAATGGCGATGGTCGAGCGCACCTGATCGACGAACTGTTCCGACCGCAGTTGCTGCGCCGAGACGTTGATCGCCATGCGTATGTCGCCAAGCCCGGTCGCTTGCCATGCCGCCAACTGACGGCAGCCTTCATCAAGCACCCAGGCGCCCAGGCCATCGATCAGTCGGCATTCCTCGGCAATCGGGATGAAGGTGAGCGGCGGAATCATGCCGCGCGTCGGATGTGACCAGCGCACCAGCGCTTCGACGCCGCAGGCCTGCAACGTCACCGAACAGACTTGTACCTGGTAATGCAGTTCGAGCCCGCCAGAGGCAATTGCCGTGCGCAGATCGCGTTCCAGTTCCAGTCTTTCCAGCGCGGCGACATTCATATCCATGGTGAAGAATTGAATGTTGTTACGCCCTTGTTCCTTGGCGTGATACATCGCCGCATCGGCATTCTTCATCAGTTGCTCAACCGTGTCGCCATCACCGGGAAAGACACTGACGCCGATGCTGGGTGAGGTATGCAGGGTATGCTCGCCAATGTCGTAGGGCTCGCCCAGTCGCTGCAGAATCTTGCTCGCCACCGGATAGACATCGAAAGCCGCTTCCATCCCGGCGAGAACAACCACAAACTCGTCGCCGCCCAGTCGCGCCACGATATCGCTCTCGCGCACGCTGCCGCGCAAACGTTGGGCGATTTCGATCAATAACTGGTCGCCGACATCGTGGCCGAGCGTATCGTTGATCAGCTTGAAGCGATCCATGTCGATGAACATCACGGCGACCGGCATGTGTTGGCGATGTGCCGTCGCCATCACCTGACCGAGCCGCTCCTGGAGGCTGTAGCGATTGAACAGCCCCGTCAAGGCATCGTGATGGGCCAGATGGCTGATGCGCTCTTCTGCGGCCTTGCGTTCGCTGATATCGGTGAAACTGGCAATGTGGTGGGTGAGCTCACCGGATTCATCGCGAATCACCGAGATCACCACCCACTTGGGATACACCGAACCATCCTTGCGCCGGTCCCACAACTCGCCCTGCCAGAAATCGGCGCTCTGCAGATTCGCCCACATTTGCTGGTAGGTTTCCACTGGCGTGCGGCCAGAGGACAGGATGCGCGGATTTTGTCCTTCGATCTCGGCCAACTCGTAGCCCGTCAGCCGGGCAAATGCCGGATTGATGGCAACGATGCAGTTGTTCCTATCCGTCACCATCAAGGCTTCACCGCTGTGCCGGAACACATTCGCGTAAAGGTGCAGCCCGTGTTCCGCCTGCTTTTGCGCGGTGATGTCGAGCCGGTTGCCGACCAGGTAGCCGCTTGCCGTTTTGTGCTCAACGATCAACAGCCAGCGGCCATCGTCTAGCGCCTGCTCGAACGGCTTGCCGGTCGGGTTCTGGTGACGCTTCACCCGCTCGCGGACAAAACCGTCGACATCGCCCAGCGCTTGCCGGTACTGCCCACGTTCGGCTCCTTTGCGGACGACCTCTTCAAACGTCGTCCCAGGCACAATCAGGTCGCGGCTGGTCTCGTACATGCCGAGATAGGCCTCGTTGCACATCACCAGGCGGTCCTGCGGATCGTAGATGGTGAAGCCGATGGTCACGCTGGCCATGGCATCGCGCAGCAGGTTGGGGACGGGATCGTCAGTTTGTTGAGCGGACATAGGCGAGGCTTCGGCGGTAAAGGCTTTCATGTGGTTTGCTGCAGCCACAGCAGCAAAGTCTCATACAGCTTCTGCGGATCAACCGGTTTGGCGATGTGGTCGTTCATGCCGGCATCAAGGCAGACCTGGCGATCCTCCTCGAAGGCGTTGGCGGTCAAAGCCAGAATCGGCGTCTGCGCATAGGTAGGCAGTGCCCGGATCGCCATGGTGGCCTCGACTCCGTTCAGGTGGGGCATCTGCATGTCCATCAGGATCAGCGCGTAGGTGTTCTGTTGGGCCAGTGCCAGCGCTTGTTGGCCATCATCGGCCACATCCACCACCAGCCCAACATCCTCCAGCAGGAGGCGTGAGACTTCCTGGGTGATTGGCTCGTCTTCCGCCAGCAGAATGCGCGTGCCGGCATACTCGGCTTGCAGGCTTTGTTCGGCGGTGATGGCTGAAAAAGTCGGTGCTGGCGGGACGGCACTTTGTTCACGCTTCTTGAGGGGAACGACGAACCAGAGGGTGCTGCCTTGTCCCAGCGTGCTCTCGACGCCGATTTCACCGCCCATGAGTTCCACCAGCCGTTTGCAGATGGCCAGCCCGAGTCCGGTGCCGCCGTATTTGCGGGTCATGCTGTTATCAGCTTGCTCGAAGGACTGGAACAGCCGCGCCTGTGCTTCCGCTCCGATGCCGATGCCGGTATCGCTGACCTCGAAGCGCACTTTTACGGTCTCGGAAGTTTCACCGACCGAACGGGCGCGCACAGTCACCGACCCTTGCTCGGTGAATTTGATGGCGTTGCCGACGAGGTTGACGAGGATCTGGCCCAGCCGCAACGGGTCTCCTTTGAGGGGCTGACGGATCAGGTCGGCGGGCAGGTCGGCGGCCAGTTGCAGACCTTTCTCGGTGGCTTTGTGGCCGAGGGTGCTAACGATGTTCTCTACGCTGTCGGCAAGTTGCAGCGGCACGGCTTCGAGCACCATGCGCTCGGCTTCGATTTTGGAGAGATCGAGGATGTCGTTGATGACGCCGAGCAAACGCTCGGCGGAGAGTTTGGCCTTGTCGAGGTGATCGAGTCCTTTGGCATCCGCCATGCGTCGCTTGGCCATGTCGATCATGCCCAGAACGCCGTTCATGGGGGTACGCAACTCGTGGCTCATGTTGGCGAGGAAGGTACTCTTGGCACGGTTGGCGGCTTCGGCGGCGTCTTTGGCGCTGGCAAGTTCGGCAGTCCGCGAGTCGACCAGTTGCTCCAGATGATGGCGATATTTGTCGAGTTCGGCCTCGGACTGTTTGCGTTCCGTGATGTCAAGATTGAAGCCCTGGAAGGTTTGGAACACGCCCTCCGAATCCATCACCGGCATCGTATGGCAATAAAAGTCACGATAAACGCCGTCATGGCGGCGCAAGCGGAAATAATTGTCGTGCTCCGTCTTGCTTGCCCAGTTGGCAAGCCAGATCTCTGTTGCGCCCAGCAAATCGTCGGGATGCACCACCGCAGTCCATAACTCGATGGTCAAGCCATCCGCCGCGTCCTGTCCGGTAAAGTCGAACCATTGCTTGTTGACGAACGTATAGCGCTCACCGTCAAAGGCCCAAAGATGGATTTTGGTTTCGTCGAGCAGGCCTGTCAGGCGCGCCTCGCTCTGTCGCAACAGATATTCCCGCTGGTTCAAGTCTTCCAGCAACTGATTGAAGCCGCCGATGAGCTGGCCGGTTTCATCCTGCGTGGGATTCGGCAAGGCACTGAGTGGCTGGCCGGTAGCGGCGCGTTCGCGCAGGGTGGCGGCAGCGACCTCCATCGGCGCCAGTTGGCGGCGCAGCATCCACCAGGTCAGTCCGCCCGCGAGCACGGTCAGCAGAAGCGTTGTCAGCAGCATGCGCTGGTGCATGTCGTGAACCGGCGCCATCGCTTCGGCCGCTGGCAGTTGTACGCCGACATACCAGTTGGCCAGCGGAATGCCTTTCACCGACTGAAAAACCTTCGCACCTCGTGGATTGACGAAGGAGACGGTGCCTTCGTATCCATCAAGAAAACGGTCGATGGCGGGGATCATTCCGGGCGCGGGTGCCGGTTCCATCACCCGGCGTTTATCGGTTGCCGTCACGATCAGCCGCTGTGACCGCGAAACGATCACAAAGCCACCTGTCTTGGCGTAGGGCTGCATGATCCGGTCAAGAAAATTCGCTGCAGTGAGATTGATGACGCCCACGACAGCGCCGATGATCTGGCCCTGTGCATCGCGCTTTGGCACGGCAATCCCGAAAACAGGGGCATTCAGTGCCTTGCCGATGGCCACCGTGCTGATTGTCGCCTTGCCTTCATTGAGCGCCGTGGCAACGTGGTTCCGGTACATGTAGTTCTCGCCAATCCGGTTGGCGGCGACCGGTACGGAGGCGATTGTCGTCCCCTCGCGATCGGTGACAAAAAAGCCGCCGTTGAAGAGCTGTTTGACTACCAGGCGATCTTCCAGCATCACCTGCAGGGCGGCGGGCTGCGTTAGCAAACGCTCATCGATGCGCTGCGCCAGCGATTCCATCGCCTCGATGCGGTAATCCAGTTCTTCGTTGATTTTGCTGGCGACCAAATGGGCCGTCGATGCCTGCTGATCACTGAGCAGGTGGTCCATGTCCTGCTGCAATATCTGCGTGGCGAAATACGCCATCGCCCACAGGCTGAACACAAAAATGAGCAGCGTAAAGAGCGTGACGCGGGTTTTGAGCGAGTGGTGCAGGAAAGGTAGTTTCACGAAGTTTTTTGTGGGCTGATCGATGCGACCTGAAACCGGCAGAAGCGAGCTTGCGCCGCAGGGAGGCTCGCGGAGCGGGAATTGGCGGTCATGGATTTTTCAGTGTCATTCCGCCGGACTTTACCTAATCGATACCTGCTGGCAAATCCTCACCAATCCTCACGGCCCGGCACAAAAAGTCGGCGCTGGCGGGATGGCAGTAGATCCGTAATGTGAGGATTGGTGAGGATTTGAACCGCGTGTTAAACCTCTCCACAATCCGTTTCTCCCAAACCAAACCAAAAGGGATGCGATGAAATTCAACAGAGTGTTATCAGGTCTTTGCCAAGGACTGGCGCTGGTGGCGGCGCTGCTCGCGGCGCCGACGCATGCCCGCGACCTGGCCGAGATCAAGGCCGAAGGCGTGCTGCGACACATCGGCATTCCCTACGCCAACTTTGTCAGCGGTAGTGGCGATGGCATGGATGTCGAGTTGATCAAGGGCTTTGCCCTGCACCTTGGCGTGAAGTACGAATACGTCAAGACCGACTGGGGCACGGTGGTCGAAGATCTCCTTGGGCGGAAGATCAAGGTGGTTGATGGCCATGCCCAACTGGGTGCGGAAGTCCCCGTCAAGGGCGATCTGGTAGCCAATGGTTTCACTATGTTGCCGTGGCGCAAGGAAATTCTCACCTATTCCGAGCCGACTTTTCCCAGTCAGATCTGGCTGATCGCACGCGCCAATTCGCTGATCAAGCCGATCAAGCCGGGCAATGACATCACGGCGGATGTCGAGGCCACGCGCGCGGTGCTCAAGAAAAAGCGGGTGCTGGCCTTACCCAATACCTGTCTCGATCCCAATCTGTATAACCTCGATGCAACCGGCGGCACGGTGGTGAACTTCGATGGCCAGTTGCACGAAATCGCGCTCGCCGTCATCTTCAAGGGCGAAGAATTCACCATTCTCGATGTGCCGGATGCCCTGATCGCGCTCGAAAAATGGCCGGGCAAGATCAAGATCGTCGGCCCGATGTCGCCGCCCCAGCAGATGGGCGTCGGCTTCAAGAAAACCTCGCCCAAGTTGCGCGAGGAATTCAACAAGTATCTGGAAGAGACCAAGCGTAACGGCACCTACATGAAGCTGGTGACCAAGTACTACCCGACCGCTTCGTACTACTTCCCCGCCTTCTTCAAAGGCCTTCACTGAATCCGATTAGCCAGACATTGGCCAGACATTAGCCAAAGGAAGAACATGAAAACCAAGCTTATCTCCATAGCCCGCAAAACCGCTTTCGTCGCACTGTTTGCCGCTACCGCTTTCACCGCTACGCAGGCGCTTGCCCGCGACCTCGATGAGATCAAGAAGACCGGCAGCCTCAAGCACCTAGGCGTACCTTACGCCAACTTCGTTACCGGTAGCGGCGATGGCCTGGATGTCGAAATCATGCAGCTTTTTGCCAAGCATCTCGGCGTGAAGTACGAATACGTCAAAACCAGCTGGGAAAACGTGGTGCCCGACCTGATCGGCCGCAAGGTCAAGGCCGACGGCGACAACGCGCAGTTGCTGGACAAGGTCGAGGTCAAGGGTGATGTGGTTGCCAATGGCTTCACCGTGCTGCCCTGGCGCCAGAAGGTACTCAACTTTTCCTCGCCGACCTTCCCCACCCAGATCATGCTGGTTGCTCCGGCGGCCTCGGCCGTGAAACCAATCAAGCCCTCCGGTAATGTCGATCTGGATATTGTTGCCGTGAAGAAACTGACCAAGAGCAAGTCCACGCTCGGCGTCGAAAACACCTGCCTTGACCCGTCGCTCTACAAGCTGAAGGAAGAAGGCGCGAAGACCATTAGCTTCACCGGTGCGTTGGACGACATGCCTTCCGCCATGGTCAAGGGCGCGGGCGATACCGCCATCATGGAGATGCCCGACGCGTTGCTGGCGCTGAAGAAATCTCCCGGCCAGATCAAGGTGATCGGCCCGCTCTCACCCACCCAGGAGATGGCCGCCGGCTTCGCCAAGGACAGCGTCAAGCTGCGCGAGGAATTCGAAAAGTTTTACGGCGGCATCAAGAAGGACGGTACCTACCTGAAACTGGTCAAGAAGTACTACCCGTCGGCACCGGATTTCTATCCTGCGTTCTTCAAGTAAGGCCATCGGGAGCCCCACGGCATGACCACCGCTTCCATCACGCACCCTGCCGGCACGCCCGGCAGGAAGTGGGGCATCGCCGGCATCTTCGTCGGCGTGCTCCTCGCCGGCTATTTGCTCTTTGTGCTGACCACTACTTACGACACGCAGGTCAAACTGCAGGATTCACTGGTGGAACAGCAGCGCCAGGGGGTAGCGAAGCATGCCATCACCATCGAGCATTTTCTCGACGAGCGGCGCAACGATCTGCGCTACCTCGCCGACGCGCGCGAGATCTCGGTCTATTTCGAGAACAAGGCGCTGGGCATGTCGATGGAGTATGGTCTGGGCAGCAGCCTGATCGACATCACCACCTATTTCCGCTACTTCGTGGCTGACCGGAAAACCGCCAGCGAGCCGATCTACACCCGCATCGCCTTGCTCGACGCGGCGGGCGGCATGCTGGCCGATACCGCCGAAGGAGGTGCCGCCATCACGGTCGACAGCACGCTGGCCGATCCCGCTCAGGTGGCGATCCGGGTGGATACGCAGCGCATCGGTGCGGAAATCGAACTGCGCATGCCCATCGCGTACAAAGGCCAGGCTTCCGGACAACTGGTCGCTTTCCTTTCCACTCCCACCTTTGTCGAACACTTCGTCCGGCAGCCTGCCGACCGGCCGGGGCGGCAAACCTTCCTCAGTACCGAGCAGGGCATCATCAGCCCGACCGTAGCACATATGCCGCCCGCCAACATGGCGCTCAGCAAGATGCACCGCTACGACAGCTACGACAGCGATGGCGCCCCGCTGGAGCGTGTGGCCCTGCGCATTCCCATTGCCGATTCTCCCCTGCGTTTGATCGCCACCTTTACGGTCGATGATGTCTTTGGTTCCAGTCCGCCCTGGCGCATGCCGCTGACCCTCGCACTCCTGACATTGTTCATTGGCGCCGGCACTTTCTACGCCTACCGTGCGAATACCCGCAACCTGCTCCTAAAAACGCGCCTGGACGAAGCCCGCGCCGCCAATTACGCCAAAACGCGCTTTCTTGAGAACACCTGATTAGCCACAATGTTCAGCCGCCCTCAAAAACCGCTCTGGTCGAGGTTTCGTAACGACGGCAGCGACGAGCAGTCGCCTCAGGATAGACGACAAATCGAAGCGACGATTGAACCGATATTGGACCTCGGCAAGATAGCGATGCG